>JBJENO010000001.1:0-32388 GCA_051880235.1 Acetatifactor sp.
ACTGACAGGAGATCTGTTCTCCTCCGGCGAGAGAGTGGCAGATACAGGAGAGTCTGTAGAATCCAAGGGTAAGGTCATCGACCTGCTGATCCCCATTATTTGTCTGATCATCTGCTGTGTCATCGGTATGATCTATACCGGCGGCTTCTTTGAGGGAGCAGGTTTTGCGGAGGCATTCTCCAACTGTGACGCTTCCGTTGGTCTGGCCATGGGCAGTGTGGTTGGCCTGGTGCTCACTGTGATCCTGTACCTGGTACGCCGTGTGCTGTCCTTCAAGAAGTGTATGGAGTGCATCCCGGAGGGCTTCAAGGCGATGGTTCCTGCGATCCTGATCCTGACCTTCGCATGGACGTTGAAGGCAATGACGGATAGCCTGGGCGCAAAGGAATTTGTGGCTGAGATGGTAAAGAGCAATGCCTCCGGTCTGATGAGCCTGATGCCTGCAGTGATCTTCCTGGTAGGGTGCTTCCTGGCATTTGCAACCGGTACCAGCTGGGGAACCTTCGGTATTCTGATTCCCATCGTTGTGGAGGCATTCTCCCATACCGACAGCAATCTGATGATCATTGCAATCTCTGCCTGCATGGCCGGTGCGGTATGCGGTGACCATTGCTCCCCGATTTCCGACACCACCATTATGGCAAGTGCCGGCGCTCAGTCCGACCATGTGAACCATGTGTCCACCCAGCTTCCCTACGCCATCACCGTGGCGGCAGTATCCTTTGTCACCTACATCATTGCGGGCTTTGTACGTTCTGCATGGATCTGCCTGCCCATCGGTATTGTGCTGATGGTGGCAACACTGTTCGTGATCAAAAAGGCTGTGGGAACGGAGATAAAGGAAAACTGATAGCATTTGGAAAGCTACGCCCTTAAAGGGGCGGGAACATATGAATCAAAAAGGCGTGGAGACCAACATCTCCGCGCCTTTTTCGAGTAATCGCACCTTTATGGTGGGGATATTGTTCTATAGAAAGATGTCCGACTTCTAAAAATCACACTTTTTGCTTACGCTGCGTAATCAAAAAGTAATTTGAACTAAGACACTAAGTTTACTAATATTAATGGTGAGATACCTAAGGAGATTAGTGTCATGGAAGACTTGAAGAGTCTGGGGCGATTCATTGCAACGAAAAGAAAAAGATTGCATTTGACTCAGGAACAATTAGCGGTAAAGATGCACGTATCAAAATCTGCAATCGGCAAGTGGGAGACCGATGGCGGTGTTCCGGACCGCAATAATCTGTATAATCTGGCTGAAACATTTGATGTTCCGGTTGAACTGCTGTACCGGTATGTTACAAATGAAGAGGTGCATCCCAAACTCGACAGTGACAATATTACATCGGAGATTATCGCTGTACTGGAGAAGCATGGATATAAGGTAACCGGTCCCGAGGGATAGGAAAAGATATTGTCATTATTACATAGAACGTTGTAATATAAATTGACTTTTTTTGCATAAATGTATATACTGATATTGTGTTAATGGCAAAATATTCGAAAGATTATGACGCAAAACTACAGGACCTGTAAAATGGCAGCCAGTTACCACTTTTCGAAGCACTTGTCAGCAATGACGGTGCTTTTTTCAGGAGGGGAAGTGTAAGGTTGGAAGAACGAATGAATTTTGTGAAGGCTCATTAATAATTTTTTTTGGAGTTTATTGAACCAGGTACTTTCCATCCTGTTTAGCGATTATTTGTCATGATGAGTGTCCTATTTTTCAGCATATTTTGTGACGCTGACTACTCCTAGCGTGACAAAAGGGGCGTCTCAGGTGGTCAAAATATCATTTTGTAATGAGAGGTAGAGCCTATGAATAAGAAAAACGGGGAAGAGAGGGATTTCTCTAGTGTTGAGAATGGTTCTTGTAAGAAAATGTCTTCTTTGATTGCATCAAAGTGGAGAACCCTTTGTATGTTTACAAAGGTTATGCTTGTTTTGTCAAGTTTATCTGCTATTTTGTTTTTGATAGCTGTATTTCTGCATGATATTTTGGCAACTGTAATTTCATTAGGGTTATTTGTTTTGATTATTTTCTCCTTCTTGGTTCATAAGAAAGTAGTTTTGATTGATAAAACCTGGACGAAATATTTGTTCCTGATGTGTATTGTTTTGCTTAGTTGTTTGGATATCCTGTGCATTTTTGGTAGAGAAACAAATGACAAGGAAGTTCAAGTAATCAGCGAGGAACAGAAGATTGCGATTCCTGTTTCGCCAGATGAGTGTCTGGTGATGAAGTATGATGAGCTTAAAGAACAGTTTAAAGGGGCTGGTTTTGAGAAGATAGACTTGGTTCCAGTGTATGCTTTGGAACTATCCGAGATAGAAAAAAGAAATAATGTTGAGAGTATTTCAGTTAATGGAAACACCGCATTTGTGAAGGACCAGCTTGCCCGACGAGATGAAATAATCGAGATAAGGTATCTTGACCTGAAGCGTGTTGATATTCCTATTTCATATAGTGATGCAAAAAGTGTTTCACAAGAAGAGATAATCTCCTTGTTTCAAAATGCTGGGTTTGTTGACTTCGAAACGAAGGAAATAGAAGATCTAGATCCAGATACAACAACGGAAGATTTCATTACAGAAGTAACAGTAAATGGAAGTGCTAATTTCACTGAAGCAGATTCCGCAGGTGTAGATAGCAAGATTAAAGTAACCTTACATTTGCCATACAGGAAATATGATGTGAAAGTACATATAGCATTTTCTACAAATATCTTTTTTAACAGATATGGAGTTGAAATAATTCACGATGGAAGTGTGATTAGAACCTTATCCCACGGAGAAGATGCTGACTTAGAACTAAGACTCAGAGAAGGAAAAAACACTTTAACCTTTAAGAAGAAAGGATATACTAGTCCAGAGAGAGCGATAGATTTTACAGTCTGCGGTGATGTCGAGGCAAAGTATAAACTTACCTGCAACGAAGATTCAATTCAAGTTGATTTGAAAGAGTATGTGGATTATGGGGTCGCGGGAGAAGATGAGGCGATTGTGCCCGCTTCTGCAAGTTCATTCGTCTTTGAAAATTATCTATCGGTGCAAAAGCAACTGGAAGAAGCAGGATTTACAAATATTTCTACAGCAATTTTGTACGATATTTATTGGGGAATCACTTCTGAGGGATCGGTGGCTAGTGTATCCATTGACGGAACAACTGATTATACAAGAGGAAAGGTTTATAAGAAGGATGTTCCTATCGTGATTACCTATCATATGAGAGAAGAGGATGATCCCAATAAACCAGTTAAAAATTCTGAATCAGAAAGCATGGCTGAAAGTACGGAACAGAGACAGGAGATTGATTACTCCGTATCAGAGGAATTGAAGGAGAACATCAGGGTGGAGAATGAGGTCATTAATGTTGATAATAGCGAAACATTTGCGAAGATGATGGAAATGACAGATCAAACCGATACCGAAACAATAAAGAAATACGTTGCTGTATTGCGGGACAAGTCAATCGAGTTTGATGGAGAGGTTGCAATCGTTATGCAACACGAGACATATAAAACAAGATTTGATATATGTCTTGCAAATACAGATGACAAGGGAAGAGTATATGGCCCCTTGTTTGGATTCACGAATGTATCATACTATGATATGCATGTAACAGGGAGCGATAGTGTAGCGCAATCTATGAGATTCCACATAGAAGCAAATGTTGTGGGTTTCAATGAAGAAGGAAACTATGTTGAATTGAAGCCGATTTCATTAAAATATTTACAATGAGAAAAGCGACTATTCATTTCTTTACTTAGCCCAGTTAGGAAGAAGAGTGGACTTGAGCATACGAAGATAAGAAAATAAGATCCTAGTGCAACTCAATATGAGAGCTGAAGGATAATTTGAAATCGGATGCAAGTTGGGTACCTAGTACCATAAATGTCGTATAATCTGGCTGAAACATTTGATGTTCCGGTTGAACTTCTGTACCGCTATGTGACAAATGAAGAGGTGCATCCCAAACTCGACAGTGACAATATTACATCGGAGATTATCGCTGTACTGGAGAAGCATGGATATAAGGTAACCGGTCCCGAGGGATAGGAAAAGATATTGTCATTATTACATAGAACGTTGTAATATAAATTGACTTTTTTTGCATAAATGTATATACTGATATTGTGTTAATGGCAAAATATTCGAAAGATTATGACGCAAAACTACAGGACCTGTAAAATGGCAGCCAGTTACCACTTTTCGAAGCACTTGTCAGCAATGACGGTGCTTTTTTTGAGGGGAGAACGAATCGTAGATGAGAAGCTAAATTTCAAGCTCAAAACCAGAATAATGAAGAAATTTGGTTATCTGATATAGAACTCTGATGAAAGGTTAAGGGTGCCTTGTTCAATGTGTTTTCCGGAAAGTATCATGACCGGAAGCTGACGAAGTATTAATGCATTTTTTTACAAATGAGATTGGGAGGATTATTTTATGACAAGAGTAAAGATTGTTTGCAACCCGTATTTGAAAGAAATCTCATATCATCGCTGGAATGGCGAGTGTTGGGTTAAGGTTACGCCAGAGACCAGTTCGTCGAGTAAACTTGTTGGTGAAGAATTTACGACGGGTTTTTTTCCTTTTAAAGTGAAGAAAATTGTGGATGAATTGTTATGTGCCTATTATGCAAACTCGGAAAGGATTGATTTGACATTTACCGGTACTTCTGATGACTACCAGGAACTGGCTCTTATATGTGAATCCGAAGAATATAAGGAGAAAATCATCTGCCATCCAGATGATTATTATCTGAACAACGCAAGAGACATTATTGATGAGGTAAGCGGCATCTTCGGTGGATTAAGGGAACTCATTGAAGGAAGTGTTGAGGACAAGAGTCAGGTTCAGGCCGACTTGGATCGCTATTCCGAAGCAGCAAGTGAGATGATTCCAATCTGTGTATTTGGTAATGTGAGTTCAGGAAAATCCTCGTTCATTAATGCCCTCATTGGCAATGAGATCCTTCCAAGTGGCGATGAGCCGATTACTGCAAAAGTATATAAAATTACCAAATCGGAAGATCAGAACAGAGCATTCATATGTCTTTCCTATGATGGAAAACCGATCCAAGTACTCTTTGACGAGATAGACCGAATTCAGACAGAATTGCTGAATAATCCTCTGGTTGATGGAATTCGTCAATCTCTTGAAGAGAGTAAGGGCGAGAGAGTTCCGGTGCGTGTAGGTGCTGCTTTGGCATTCATTAATCGTTATGGAGTCGACGAGAATGGCTGCGAAGAGCAGGAACGTGTATCTGACTTAATTGAACTGGAAGTGCCCTATGATGAGGATGGCATTCTCAAGGATTCCTCAAATAAATACATATTGTTTGATACGCCCGGCTCTAATTCTGCCTCCAATGAGAAGCACAAGGAAGTCTTGATGAATGCGATGAGAAACCTAACGAATGGCATACCTATCTTTGTTGCCACAAGTGATACACTTGATACGGAAGATAATATTAAACTCTATGACGAGATTCGAAAGTACGAGGAACTGGTGGATTCCAGATTTACAATGATTGTGGTGAATAAAGCAGATAAGGCAAAGCTTCCAAAAGGTGGATTCGAGAAAGAACAGATGGAGGACATTCTCAGACAAGCTATTCCCAGAAAAATGTATGCGTTTGGTATCTATTATGTTTCTTCGATTATGGGACTCGGCGCAAAAATTGAAAACAATGGTGATTTTGTAGACGATAATTATGCAAGAATCTATATGACTGAGCGTATGAATTTCTCTGAACCTAAGGGCAGATTCTACACACAGCTGTACAAATATGACATTTTGCCTGGGCAGATGAAAGCAAAAGCAGAAGAGATATCTGCAGAATGCAGTAATCTGGTGTATGCAAACAGTGGTCTGTATTGGCTGGAAAAAGCAATAGAGCTGTTCGCTACCAATTACTCTGCATATAATAAGTGTCAGCAGTCACAATGCTTTTTGAGAAGGGTTCTCGAGCATACCAGACTTACGATTGATGCCGCAAGGGTGAACCGGGAAGCATTGAAAGAACAGCGTGATGCGCAGCTTCAGCAGGATACAAAGGCATTACAGTTAAGGATCGAAGATACAATTGAGTCGATGAAAGCGGAATTCACAAGAATCTTTGATGAAGATAAGAGGAAGGCAAAGATAGAAGCTACGCATGGTATATCCATGGTTGAACTTCAATTCCTGGAAGAGAAGTTTACTGAGAAAACAAGGGGAGAAACAGGATACCTTGACAAAAAACTGGAAGCAGAGAAAACACAGGTATCGTTCTGGGAGAAGCTATTGGGAAATAAGCAGGACGGTATAAATCTTGCGGAGGTAGACCATGAGGTTGACAAGACTGCCGCCGACGAATTGTTTGAAGAGGTGAAGTGTAGGTTTTCGAATGCAATTGCAAGCGCCAATCAAATGCTGAATAAGCGCTCAATGGAGTATTGGCAGCAATGTGCAGCAGAGATGCGCGCCCAACTTCTTTCAATCATTACCGAGGAAGACTCACTTCTGGAAGCGAAGAAGAATGAGTTGTTGGAAGCAATTTCCACCTACCAGGAGGTGCCTTTGGAAAATTCTACAGATACGATATTTCTGAGAGAAGATTTTGATAAGTTCTTTTTCTCATTTGGTTCCTTCAAATTCGGAGAAACTTATAAGCTTAACCTCACAAAACTTGGAACAACATTCAATACAAAGCTGAATGATTATGTGGATAGGACTTATTTGCAAATCAGTTATGGTCACAGGAACGCTTTTGTGACTTGGAGCGATGAATTGTTTGCTCATTTATGTGAACACCTTCAGGAAATGAGTCCGATGTTGATAAAGCTTGTCAAAGAGATCCAAAGCGACACAGAGAAGATTGTTGATCTGGAGAATCGCCAAGGAAGACTTACAGAATATGTGAATCAGATAGAGAACCTGATGAATTGGAAGACAAGATAGGTATAGTCAGCAGGTATTGGGGGAAAAGGAATGGGAATCGTAAAAAATTGGGTCGTGAAAGCAGGACAGAAAGCGGGAGATGGGGTTTCTGCATTATCACAGCTAAGCCCTGCACAGCTAGCGAAAGTACAGGCATTAAAAGATCAATATATGTCAGAAATGCCGGATCCGGCAAAGGATCCTCAGGCGGTTGAACTCACTGCCAGATTGATGGCAGAGAACGGAGTGACGATTTTTAACTCCTATCTCTCGCAGATCAGGCAGTTATACATCCCTGTGCAGCCTTCGGCTGAATATGGAAGAGATTTCGATTCCGGTCACAACATAAGATTTTTTAATATCACAAAATGGGTTACGGACAAGGAAGAGAATAGCCTCGAGAAGTTGGTCAATGTGTATGCTGTTCTGTCAAATGAGAACTGTAATATTGCCCTTGTTTTTAACCGTGTCAGGACAAAGACAAATGTATATTTGGCGGTTATTAACACGTTGAACGCTTCGGACAATTATGATATTAATAGTTTCGCAGATAGAATTGCGGCCGCAATTCGAGGTAATTTTCCCGGTGCGGAAATCGGTATAGATGGACAGGGTACACCAGGCGTGGGACGCATTCCCTGTCTTTCTAAAATCAAGAATAGTTCTGTTGCAATTGCTTCCAATGTTCCGACTGAAAAATCAGAGAAATTTATCAGTCAGACTATCGAAAAGCTTTTGGATGGTATCGTTCCCAAAGAGTCGAAGGAGGAATACACAATTATTCTCCTTGCAACTCCGGTGAATGATGTTGAAGAACGTAAGCAGGAGCTTTCACGAATATATTCTGGGTTGGTTCCTTATGCACAATGGTCTACAAGCTATCGGTATACACAAACTGATTCACAAACCGGAACAGCCACCATAGGGGTAAATATTGGAGTAAGTGCCGGAGTACAGAAGGGTGTAAACGAATCACTGACAACAAGTAATACCGATACGAAACAGTCAGGGAGCGCACAGACAGATACTTCGTCGGAGGCTGAATCAAAAAATCAAGGAGTGACAGAGACTGCATCAAAGAATGAGACGATTACAGATAGTATTAGCAACACTGCCACTGATACAGTAGGCCAGAACGAAAGTACTGCTGTTGCTCTTGGGACGAATAGGTCGATTACGGATACCGTTGGAGAAGGAACTAATATTACTGCAACATTGGGAAGTAATCAGAGTGTCACAACTGGCTCGGGTGTTAATTCATCCACTCAAATGGGTGCTACGCTAGGTGTTCCGGGCAGCGGAGTTAGTGCTAATGAAACGTTTGGTATATCTGCTCATGTTGATGCTACACTGGGATTAAGTGAGAGCCTTGCTACCGGTAGAACAACCAACCTTTCAAAGGCCATTGCAGCAGGTACTTCGCAGGTGGACACTGCAACAAAGGGAACAATGAGTTCATATGCGATCTCAGCTATGACTGGTCATTCCACTGCTCAGGGAGTTGGTACCGCTATCGCTAAAACTGCAGGTACCGCTGTTACCAGTTCGGTAGGACGCGCATTAACCAGCAGTACGGGCAGGGCAATTTCAAGCGGAATTGCCAAGGCTGTTGGAACTGCAAACAGCACTAACTTTGGTGCCAATGCGGGAGCAAATTTCGCCAGATCCTCCAGTGTGACGGCTACAATCGGAAAAGACGAAGGCATTACTCAGAATTTTGCCAACTTTGAGATCATACATGCTCTGGAAGTGCTGAAGGAACAGATGAAGAGGTATGAAACAGGAACTGCTCTTGGTATGTGGGATTTTGCAGCGTATGTAGTCAGCGATGACTTCGATGTTGCAAACAATGTTGCGCATTCCTACCTTGCCCTCACACAAGGAGATGATTCCTATATGTCGGATTGTGCAGTTAATCTTTGGAGAAATGATCTCGAGAAGGGAAAAGCATCACAAATCTGTGAGTATTTGATGGATTTAAGACATCCTCAGTTTGGATTAAATCCGAGAATTACTGATAGAGATCGAACTTTTTTTGTGTATCCGGCTGCTGTCACTGCAACTGCTGCACTGTCAGGGAAAGAGTTGGCATACTCTTTGAATTTCCCAAGAAAGTCTATTGCCGGTTTGCCTGTTTTTGAGTGCGCTGAGTTTGGAAGAAATGTATCAACATTTGATTGCATTGGCGATAGCTGGGACAGCGAAATTCGCTTGGGCAATGTGTTCCATATGCACAAAGTTGAGGCTGCAAAGGTAGATCTCTCTATGAATTCTCTGGCCTCTCATACATTTGTTACCGGCAGCACAGGTTCTGGAAAGAGTAATACTGTGTGCAAAATCATAGAGGAAGTATGGAGAAATGGGGGAAAGTTCCTAGTCATTGAGCCGGCGAAAGGCGAGTATAAGCATTTGTTTGGAAATGATCCGCAGATTTCGGTTTATGGTACCAATCCGAAATTGATGCCTTTGCTTAGAATCAATCCATTTAGTTTCCCGTCGTACATTCATGTTCTGGAGCATCTTGACAGACTGGTTGAAATTTTCAATGTGTGCTGGCCAATGTATGCCGCTATGCCTGCAGTCCTTAAGAACGCAATAGAGAAATCATACGAGGATTGCGGTTGGGATCTTGGAACTTCTGAAAATCCATTTGGAGAAGACTTGTATCCTACTTTTGAAGATGTGGCGAAGAACATTAGGATGATTATTGACAACAGCGAATATGATACCGAGAATAAGGGGGCATATAAGGGATCCTTACTGACGAGGTTGACTTCTCTGACGAATGGAATTAATGGACTTATTTT
Organism: Acetatifactor sp.; assembly: GCA_051880235.1. Classification (GTDB taxonomy): domain Bacteria; phylum Bacillota; class Clostridia; order Lachnospirales; family Lachnospiraceae; genus Acetatifactor. Next base: position 9,732 of record JBJENO010000001.1, read on the forward strand.
TCAAAGCGATGAGATACCCTCTGAACAACTCTTTGATCAGAATGTGATCGTTGACCTTAGCAGAGTAGGCTCTTCTGAAACGAAGTCGCTCCTCATGGGCGTGCTTGTTTTAAAACTTCAAGAGTATCGCATGAGTGGAACGGTTATGAATGCTCCGCTCCGTCATATTACTGTTCTTGAGGAGGCACATAATCTCTTAAAGAGAACATCAACCGAACAGAGCGTAGACGGTGCAAATCTGCTGGGTAAGAGTGTTGAAATGATTTCGAATGCGATTGCTGAGATGAGAACATACGGTGAAGGATTTATCATTGCTGATCAGGCACCCGGATTGTTGGATATGGCGGCTATTAGAAACACAAATACAAAGATAATCATGAGATTGCCAGATCTTGACGATAGAGTCCTTGTTGGTAAAGCAGCAGGGCTGAATGATCACCAGATTGATGAACTTGCAAAGTTGCCTCGCGGCGTAGCTGCAGTTTATCAAAGTGAATGGATACAGCCCGTTCTTTGTAAGGTTGATAAGATAGATTCGACTGAGGAATTGTTTGAGTATGACAATGTTCAAAGGGAAGGGACTATAGATGATTATCCCGAACGTATCTATATTGCCAGCTTGTTAAGTACAGGGATGAAGCTTGGAAAAGAAATCACGCAAGAGGACATCTCCGTTCGGATGAAGAGATTGGGTGTGTCAGCTTCAACGATCGTCAGCGTTATTCGAATGCTCGATAATCCACCAGCAGAGCCGAATATGAAGGCGATAGCACCGATCATGCACAGTCTTTTCCCTGAACTTACAAAACGTATTAAGGATGCATATATCAATGAGGCTGATGTCACGGAATGGACCAGAGAGGCAAATGACATCCTGCTCCGATATATTATAGATGATCAGGTTAGAAGAGATATCGTTCAAGGATCCATTACATATTACATGATTAACGAAACCAGTAATAGAGATTCTTTAGAAAACTGGATTCTAAGAGGAGGATTTCGATAATGGCCAGCGAGATCACAACAAGGGTTCCCGAGGTTGATTCAGAGATAAAGCAGGGATCAACCGATGGCAAAGTTGACATTAGGAAGAGAATAGATGTAAATATTCCGAACAGTGAGCCGCAAAAAGATTTTGTTGATATCGAAAAGAGGATACAGCTGGAAAGTCGTGGAGAGCAAGCTTTGAAAGAACAGAATGGTCTTGAACCACGGCAAGAAAATATTGAGAATTATGATGACAAAGTAAAGTTGCAGGAAAAAGAAATAAAAGCTATTGAGAGTGGCGAGAAAGAGTTTGATAAAGATGATTCCCATGAAGTAGGAAATTATGGTGAGATGAAGATGGACCAGGCTCTCAGAAAAGAAGGATATGATCGAATATCCTCGAATATGGTCACTGAAATAGGGCAGATTACACGTCCTCCGCAAGGACTGGATGGAGTTTACTGTAACGAGAAGGGGCACCCCAAATTTATCATTGCTGAGGCCAAATATGGATCCAGCAAGCTGGGAGACACATTGGACGGAAAACAAATGTGTGAAAAATATATCGACGCTAGATTGGATAAAGCTGTCGGTCCGGAAAAAGCAGATGAGATCCGGATGGAGAAAATCCTCCATCCGGAAAACGTGGAAAGTTATTTGGTACATACCTCTCGGGACGGAAATGTGACTTTTGACAAGCTTGATAAAGATGCAAATGTTGTGGAAAAGGATGTGAGAATAGATGTGTAGAGACTATTTAAGGGATGATTTCTATTTTGAAGAATGTATTCGATTTACCCAAGAGCGCATTAATAAGTTTGAAGAGGCATTCAAAAAACTGGATGATTCTCAAACAGAACAACGGAGATATTGCCTTGAGGTCATCGCAGGGTTTCAGAAAAATATGATTCATCTCATGTATTCTGCCGGAAGAAAAAAAGAAGAGATCGCTGAGCTCGTGAGTGAATACTTGGACACTGTCAGTCAGGTTGGGATAAGCAGCTATAATGATTATGTTGACGTTCTCTCGTTTTCTATTCTTTTTGATAGAAAAATAGATGAAGATATTAGGATTGATGAGTTTGAGGATGGCTTAACAGAGTATTTGAGAACCGGTAATAAGGCTTCCCTTTCTTTTTTGCGATATGAAGAATTCTATGGCTTTTTCAGACAGTACATTATTCGTAGTGCTTCTATTTTAGACTTCGCTGACTACATGGAGAACAAATGGTATCCTTCTTGTAAGGACTTCTCCTGGTATGAGACACATGAAGCGAAAGGGGATATTTACGTGGGATATTGGTCGTGGTTAGCTGCCGCAATCCTTAAGAAAACAGATAGTAAAGAAGTTCATATGAAGTATGTTCCCTTTGAAGTGATATAGTGCTGAAAGCGTTGGGGACCTGGGACCAGAAACGTATGTGATTAGAAATTATACAGTTGAAAAGGATCACCCTGGAATAGTGTCTACGGGAGGGGATAAGTATTGTGTAAACAGGTACTACACTCATTCGTGTGTCCGCTGTTATGGGTACAGTATATTTCGTACGTTAGCATCTTAATCATACAATTAATAGGAGAAATCTTGTGAACAATATAAATCGTGCGGTCGCAGAACTGCTTGAAAAAAACCGTCAATTCTTTGATGATAAACCCATCGCATTTGATGGTGTTGTAGATGAGGAAACTTTTATCAAAACCAATGTGAAAACCCTCTTTTTGCTCAAAGAGGTGAATGACCCTCACATGAGTAAAGATTGGATAGACTTTATGGAAGATACCAAACATCAGGCCAGTAAAGACTCCATGTACAAGACATGGCCTAATGTTTGTTTATGGATTGAAGCATTACGCAATCCCAACGCTAATTATGTAGATTGTATTGATGAATATGGCAATTTCGCAACAAAGAAATTACAGCGGAATCTGTTAGAAGTAGCTATCGTAAACATCAAAAAAACTGCAGGCGGTGGAAGTAGCAATCATGATAAAATACTTGATGCTGCAACAAGATATGGTCATATCACTCGTAAAGAAATCGAAGAATGTATTATTCCTGATCTTGTAATTTGTGGAGGAACATTTGATTATGCCAAAGAGATATATGGCGTAAAAGGCGATGAACTACACACTTTTCCTTCCGGTGCACAGTATTTTATTAAGAACAATATTATCTACCTCCAATTTGTCCATCCAATGTGGTTTAATGTAAATCGAAACATTCTATTTGCATACGCTAAAACTGTTTTTGCAGATGTCCGGAAATTATTTAATGTATGATTCGCAGTGCATATGGGCTCTTTTATTGTAAACTTCTCATATACTATCTTGCTTTTGACAAGGAAATTGGCCGCGGAATCTGAATTATATATGATCGAGGTGTTAAGTATAAGAAACGAGGGTTGCTGGCACCGGCAAAACGCAAGCAGTTTACTATACTTTCGTAAACCAATATTTCCGATGCTATGAGGAAACCGGTTCCTCATAAGCAAAAATTGTGAGGATAGAGTCTACGACTCCGCCTGACAAAATGGTATTATTTTGGATACACGATAGATGACATCATGGGTTAAGTATCATAAGATGGGAGGGCTAAGAGATGGAAATTGACTTTTTAGATACTTTAGCATTATCGCCGTATGATGAATCTCTCCCTGCGAGACTGTTGCAAGAGGCCTTCAACATTAAATTCACTGAAGCACAACAGCTTACAGAGCGCATTTATCGAGATGCAGTACATCAATCAGGGATATTTACTATTCCAAGCGTAGGAGAAGAAAAATTGCGTCTTGAAGTTGATGCTTCTGATGAAATGATTCAGGACTATATGGATGGCTCTGTAAAGCTTGCCTTTGAAAAGGGACATATGGTTGCACAAATTAAAGAGAATGGACGATATGGAAACAAACTGGCCATTAAGGAGCAAGCATATTTGGATGGACCAAGTGAACTGGAAATTCAAAATGCACTTCAGCTGAAAGCGATTCAGCAATCGTTAGAGATGATTTCTGAGCAAATACAGGAAATCGATATGAATGTCAAGGAAGTTATAGCCGGTCAGCAGAATGATAGATTGGGGTTATTCTACAGTGGGGTCACTTTATTTCTCGAGGCTCAAAATGTCACAGATGAATCCTTGCAAAAACAATTAATTGCACAATCTCTGAAGGCGTTATCTGATGCCATTTTCCAGCTGACGCTATCTTTGCAGACTGATATTTTATATCTGGCACACAAGGAGTATGATCGAAACAAGAAACAGAAGTACACTCTGATCAATGAGAAGATTGAAGGTATTAATCGTGGGTTTATGGCTATTCATCAAGCTACGATTATGAAGACTGCAATTTACTGTTTACAAGGGGAAGTCAAAGCAATGGCTTCGGTTTTGCAAGAGTATAAGCGCTTTATTGAAGGCACTATCGTGAGCAATGCAGAAATGCTTTCGCAATGCGATGCTAGTGAACAGAGAAAAATTGAAGGAACATGGAAAAAACGTGCTGAGTTACAGCTAGAAGTAAGCGATGCAGTAAAGCAGTTGATGAATCCTGCTTCGGTCATTTATATTGAGAATAAAGGAGCAACCAAAGGGAGAGAAAAAAATGAAAGTATTTAAGGGATGTATTGATCCGGATTGCATAGCGTATAAGAAGATACGTTATCAGAAGGATGATGAATATTGTACGAAATGCGGGAAAATGCTAAGCTATGTCTGCGCTGAGTGCTGGAAGCCAATGGAGAATGGAAAGGAAAGATATTGTATTAGTTGTATCGCTGAGAAAGAACAACGCCGTGCTGAAAAGAAAGAAGCTGCAAAAAAGGTTGGAGGAAAAGCAGTGGCGGCTGCTGGCGCCGTGGGTGCAGCGGTTGTTGCAGCACCTAAAGCTATTAAAGAGGGTAAACAACTTATTAAAAACGCAAAGAAGGTTGTTGATGCTGCTTCAGACTTGGTGAAAATGGTGAAAAAGTAAGGGCATTACGAGACTTTACAATCAAGAATTATCGACTAATAAAAGGCTGTTTTGAAAGAACTAGGTGATGAACCTGATGTAAAAAAGTGTTGGAAGCATTACTGAAAGCAAAATAGTGTACATATTAGAGCAAGTTGGGTACCCATTACCACAGATGTTCGTTGTTAAGCGGCATCGATTCGCAGAGAGGAACACTGCATGAATACGGAGATTACATACACCACAGTTGATACGGATGCCCTTGACTTTCTGAAGGTGATTTATTTCGGAGTGGTCACCAATACTTATGAAGCCGCCGGTAAGAGAGCATACCTGGATATGAATCGGACGATCCGTTTCAATGGAATGGCAGAAGAAAAAAGGAATGAACTTCGCTCTTCCGTCATTGCTCTTCTTGAAAAAGAAATTCGACTTTTGTCGCCCAGCAGAATAACAAACCAAGCAGACTATGATGCTTGGCACTACGACCAGTGTACGGCGATTCGTTCTCTATACCGAGACTGCAACATTGAATTCTACTATGGGCAGTCCCAGAAATGGCTAAATATGATGATAAAGTATTTGTATATGCTTGGAGAATGCACCTTCGATGGCATATTTGGATTTCTCCATGTACCTCTGGACAACTATGTATTTGATGCTGCTCAGAAGGAACTTGGAATCTCTCGCCCCAAAATTCCTTGGAGCAGATGGGATGACTATACCGGGCAATACGAAACATACCAAAATGAGTTGCGATCTAAAATCCATGAGTACCCGCCGCTGCGTTGGGAATTCAAATACTGGATCAAGGAAGCACGACAACACACAACAGAATGACTGAGGAACAATAGAGCATTGAGAAAGTGTTAGGTTCGAGAAGATATAACTTGTAATACCGCATTCCCATATGGTTTTGGTTTTCATAAGTCATCGGCAAGATATTAGCTATGCAAAGAGGATTGTGCTCAAGAGGGGATTAGGATATGTCTATTACCGCAACTGAACTAGAACTTAATCTTGGCAAATATCTTAAGCTTGCAGAAACAGAGGATATTTTTATTACCCTTAATGGAAAGGTTGTTGCTAAATTGTCTAATCCATATCAGGACAGAGTAGATATTGCTAAGTCGTTGTTTGGTGTTCTTTCAAATGACATAACTCTGGAAGAAGCACGAGAAGAAAGGTTGCATACAATATGAGAGTATTAGTTGAGATTTGTAATATCATCGATGTATTACAGTCTCGTGCGACTTTTGCGGAAACAAAAAGTTGTTAGAGGGAAAATGTTCATCGGAGACAATTTCTATCCGGTGAATGGAAGCCTGTGGGTGCAGGGCGATGATTCACAGTAGTTTTTATTGAAGATAGCCTTCTGCTAATGTATAATATTTTCATAAATATGTCTTGCGAGGAGGCAAAATGATTACAACAAATATTTGTGAACCCTCAAGGGCAAAACGGGTGATAGTGAGCAAGGGTCCATTCTCTGTGATAGAGTATGAGAAGGATCTGTCGGTTGATCCGAAGGATGCGCAATTATCGTACTTTGCTTCGAAAATGGATGTGCGAAAAAGGCAATTGGTGGTCGATGTCACCTACGAAAATGGAGTTATCATGCAGCGCGGAATGATGCAGATGATGATGGGAGACATCTCGGCAGACACCGGATTATCCGGCATGAGAGACTTGGTCAGAAAACTGGCGGGAAGTGTTGTCACCAACGAAACTGCCGTTAAGCCGCATTTTACGGGGTCCGGCAAGGTGGTTCTGGAACCCACCTATCATCACATTCTCCTGGAGGATCTGAGGGAGTGGGAATCCGGAATCGTCATAGAGGATGGTATGTTTTTGGCCTGTGAGGACAGCATTACTCTGAAGGTGGAGGCCAGAAAGAATCTTTCTTCTCTGGTGCTCGGAAATGAAGGAATATTCAATACGGTTTTGTACGGGGACGGCGTTGTGGCACTGGAGAGTCCGGTGCCTATCGACGAGCTGGTAGAAGTAAAACTGGATGATGATGTGCTGAAGATCGACGGCAATATGGCAATTGCCTGGTCGCCGGATCTGGAATTTACGGTGGAGAAGGCCACCAGTACCCTGATTGGCTCCGCAGTATCCGGCGAAGGTTTTGTGAATGTGTACACAGGTACCGGAAAGGTATTGATTGCACCGGTGCGGAAGAATCGAGGAATCAGTCATCCCAAAGAGGGATGAGGAAAGAGAGGATAGAGGGTATGGAAGCGATTGCAAACGTTATCGGAAGTAGTATCTACGTAATCATTGGTGTGGCTTCAGTTTTAACAGCTCTGGGTTTTACATATGTTTTCAGGGAGATTAGAACGCTTGATAACGAGATGAAAAGCGGGCACAGGGTCAAAAAGGACTATACCCCCGGCGGCATTAAGAAGATCATTGATCCGGAAACCTGGGGAGAGGTATTGGAGTACCTGGAACGCTTCAATAAAATAGAAATTCGCTATGCGTCTATAGAGCAGCTCATTCCCGTGTTTCCTCTGCTCGGTATCCTGGGTACAGTTGCAGGCTTGATCAAGCAGTTAGGCGATGTGGAGCAGATGAGAGCTGCAATGGCCACTTCCATGTGGACAACCTTTTGGGGGCTCGTGGCAGCCATTGTGTTTAAGTGTATTGATGCTTTTGTGGTGAGTCCCACCGTAAACAGGATGCAGCTGTATTTTGAGACCTATGAGCAGAGCTACAACATGCTTCGCGACAAGCATTTTTCTGAAAACGAGACGGGTTCTCGGTAGGAGGGGTGTCTATGAGACTGAGAAAGAAGCGGTCTGTGGGACAGTTTGTGATCGACCTTACTCCTCTGTTGGATGTTCTCTTTATCATGCTGATTGTTGTATTGACGGTACAGACTCAGCATGGAGATGATGCGTCGGAGAAGCTGGAGGAGGCGCAGCGAATCGAAGCAGAGGCGAAGGATCAATTGGAGGCTCTGGACTCTCAGGCGATCACCATTCAGGAGCAGCTGGAAACTTATCACAATTTGAACGATTACATAAACGTGATCACCATTTGTGCGGATTATCAACCGTCCAACAGAAAGTACAGAACGGTATATTTGGTCATCAATGATCAGGAGAAGAAGCTTTCCCTGAATCCCAGCAACGGGGATACGGTCTGGGCGGAATGTAAGACTGCGATTGAGCAGTGTCTGAGTGCCAATCCGGATGTTCCCATGATCTACTCCGTTTTGAGTTCGAAGATGCTTTATCGGGATGAACAAAAGATCAAGAGTCTGTTTGACGAGCTGAGTTCTACATATGACAACATCTATTTGAAGCAAGTTACGGAGAAAGTGGATGAGTAAGATATTGATTGGAATATTTCTCGTCGTGGTCATTCTTGTGATCATTGGTATGGTCAAGCCTTTGCTTCCGATGTTTCACCGAAGCATAGGTAAGATGCCGAAGTGGGTTTACTTTCTGCTCCTTCTGGTGCTGATTGTTTCAGTTCCTTTTATGATTGCATATCTGATGAAAAAGTCGCCGGCAGGGAATCCGGGGCTGGACGGGGACGGTAATTTAGAGGAGCAGCTGGCTTCGTCAGCACTTCCTTCTGCAGAGGGAGAGGTCAGTATGCCGAAGGATTGTGTCATACTAAGCAGCGATGAGATCTGGGTGGACAGCAGGAAGATCGACATGGAGGCACTGGAAGAATATATTGATAAGCATGTGGAGGAGAATCTTCCCATTCGGATTCTGGATGATTATTCTTCCACAGCATTCTGGCACCGGGTGATCGATCTGTGTACGAAAAAAGGAGTAAACTTTACAACGGAAGATGGAACAGAGAGTACGAATTAAGAAATATCTGGCATTTATTTTGGCATTTTGTCTTCTATTGCTCACCGGCTTTTCGTTCTATAAGCCTGTGCTGATCAATGCAAGTGAACCATTTATTGATTTGAGTGGATCGGTAGGGACGTCCATCGGGAATGCAAAAGAAGCGTTTCAACTGGAAAATCAATCCGGCACATCAAAACCGGGGGATTCTGAAGAGGACAAGCCTTCCATTCCTTCCAAAGAGGAGAAGACGCAGATAGAGATCGTTGTCTGCGACGAGACCTTTCTTGTGGATGGAGTAGAGTGTCCGTATTTCTCCAGCGTCAACGAGTACATTTGCAGAAAAGAGAATGAAAACTGCAAATTTGTCCTGGTGGATGATTATGCGGAAGCAGAGACCTACAAGAAGGTTTTGCGTTCCTTGCGGGAAGCAAAGCGGCTCTTCACCGAGAGCTGTGTGGATTAGGTGGTGAATCAATGGGAAAGAAACGAATTGCACTTTTCGGAACAATACTGTTGGGATTTGCTCTGTCGGCTGTAGTGTATGCAGTAGGAGTCAATGCCAGACTGAAATCTGGGATCGAGTCGAATATTCTGTATTATTCGGAATCGATTGCCACATTGTCCAGTATGCAGGGATTGAATAAGAATGGCTTCAAAACGGAATATGACGATCGGTTTGTGGCGGTCATCGGAGAAATCCGGGCAGACTCTGTGGGTTCTAAGGGAAAAGAACTAAAGCTGTATGATCCACAGCAGGATGCTGCAGCAATCATCGACTGCTCCTCAGAGGAACTGATATCCACCGTTCAATCTCTTGAAGTCGGCGACATCATCACTGTGTATGGGCAGTTGGAAGTAAAGGGCTTCAGGGATGACTCCTATCAGATCAATGCGAAGTCTATCACAAAGGGGGAGACCGGGCTGCAGAAGCACCTCTATTCCGATCGCAATGGAACAGTTTATCAGGGGAAACAAATCTCTGATTTGACTACGGATGGGCGGATCCAGTATTCCATACCGGAGTCCTGGGATAGTCAGTATGTGGTGGCACCGCTGACGAATAATGGCGTGAAGGGTTATCAGTATTTCCTCAATGCAGTGTCGCCTCAGCAGGTGGAGTATCCGGAGATCTTCTACATTTTCTACTTCGACAATGGAAGGTATCTGAAGGATCCCCCGAAGAATCCCTCGGACAGTACGATTATGAATATCGAGGAAGCAATCATCAAGGACAACATCTGTAAGGATCAGGTTGACAAGATCAAGATTACTGAGGTGAAGGACACGAATGGGAATGTCTACCACTATTGCAATACGACCTACCCGAAGCAGGGAAAGGTGCAGTATCGTCTGGAATTTGTGTTTGTCCCGGATGAAAAGGGAATCGTCTGCATGCTCTATCTGTACTATCCGAAGGAGGAAGCAATCCGCCACGTGGATGAGGTGGTCTACGTGATTGAGTCATTCATGGAATAAGTGCCGCGTCCCTTTTCCACAAAAATTAAAAAATCCTGTTGACAATACTGTGATACGTCAATATAATAAAGTAAAACTGGTCTATGAAATACTGTGATGGAGACAGTACTTTTACATCAAAAGGCACAGAGAGCCGCGGCAGCTGAGAAGCGGTGCGAGTAGAGTAAAAGGAAGATCCCTCCTGAGTAGCGGCACGAAAGCGGTTTTGTGAGTAGATGCCGACGGGTTTCTCCCGTGACAGAGGACGCATATGATGGTATGTCGTAAATGGATAATGAGGGAATTTTATTAGGTCTCTGCCCGTTTACGCGGGCGGAGACCTTTCTTAAATTGAGGAGGAAAAAGATGAGACACTTAACTGAAATCAGATGGCACGGCCGGGGCGGTCAGGGTGCGAAAACAGCTGCACTGCTTCTCGCCGATGTTGCTTTCCAGGCCGGAAAGCATGTGCAGGGCTTCCCGGAGTACGGTCCGGAGAGAATGGGAGCGCCCATTACGGCTTATGACCGAATCAGTGACAGCGAGATCAGAGTGCATTCCAATATCTATGAGCCCGATTTCGTGGCGGTGGTAGATGATACACTGCTTCACTCTGTCGACGTGACTGCAGGTCTGAAGAAGGACGGAGCGATCCTGATCAATACCCAGAAGAGTGCAGAGGAGATATTGCCTTTGTTGAACGGTTACGAGGGTAAGGTTTACCTGATCAATGCTTATGAGGTGAGCATGGCCACCCTTGGAAAATATTTCCCCAACACGCCGATGTTGGCTGCTATGGTCAAGATCTCGTCCGTGATGGAGATTTATGAGTTCCTGCGGGAGATGGAGACTTCCCTGCAGCATAAATTTGCCAGAAAGCCGGAAGTTCTGGATGGCAATCTGAAGGCTTTGAAGCTTGCACTGGAGCAGGTTGTCTGCGTGAAGTGATGAGATTTGACTTGGGGATGAAGATCCCTTTATTGACGGTAAGCTCCGGAAAAAGGAGCGAAAGGATAGGTACGAACTATGTTAAAAGCATCTGAAATCAATGAGAAAACACCCTGGCAGGATCTGACGGAAGGATTGCAGATCTATGAACCTGCCACTTCCAGACAGTTTGAGACCGGTGAGTGGAGAACCCAGACGCCGGTGATGAATTGGGAGAAATGTAAGCAATGTCTGCTCTGTGTTCCCTATTGCCCCGATAGTTGTATTGTGGTAAAGAACAACGCAAGAGAAGAGTTTGACTATGATCACTGTAAGGGCTGCGGCATCTGTGCCAAGGCATGTCCTTTTGGTGCGATTACGATGAAGGAGGGCAAATAAATGGCTATCAAGACACGTATGTCCGGCAACGAAGCGGTTGCCCACGCAATCAAGCAGATCAATCCCGATGTGATGCCGGCGTTCCCCATTACCCCTTCTACCGAGATCCCTCAGTTTGTGGCATCTATGATCGCAAATGGGGAGATCGACACCGAATTTATTCCCGTAGAGAGTGAGCACAGTGCCATGAGTGCCACCATGGGCGCCTCTGCAGCAGGAGCAAGAGCGATCACCGCTACCTCCTCCTGTGGTCTGGCACTGATGTGGGAGGTGCTGTATGTGGCAGCCTCCAGCAGACTGCCCATTGTGATGGCACTGGTGAACAGAGGTCTGACAGGCCCTTTGAACATCAATGCAGAGCACTCCGACAGTATGGGTGCCAGAGATTCCGGGTGGATCCAGATCTACGCAGAGAATAATCAGGAGGTCTACGACAACTTCCTGCAGGCACACCGGATTGCGGAGCACAAGGACGTACACCTTCCTGTGATGATCTGTCAGGATGGATTTATCACCAGCCATGCGGTAGAGAATATCACGCTGTGGGAGGACGAGCCCATCAAAAAGTTTGTTGGCGAGTATGAGCCGGAGCATTATCTGTTAAAGGAGGATGAGTCCATGGCAGTAGGGCCTTATGCGGTATCCAACTACTGTATGGAGGCGAAGAAGGCTCAGGCGGAGGCCATGGTTCGTGCGAAGCAGGTCATCTTGGATGTGGCAAAGGAATTTGAGGAGGTCACCGGACAGAAGTACGGTTTCTTCGAGGAATACAAACTGGAAGACGCAGAGTATGCAGTGGTTGCCATCGGCTCCGTCTGCGGTACTGCCAAGGATGCAGTGGACAAGCTGCGGGCAGAGGGTGAAAAGGTCGGTCTTCTGAAGGTCAGAGTCTTCCGCCCCTTCCCCGGCGAGGAGATGGCGAAGGCACTGAAGCATTGTAAGGCTATTGCCATTATGGATCGTTCCGAGAGCTACAGTGGCAATGGCGGACCCTTGGGCGCAGAATTGACCAGCGCTCTGTTCCACGAGAAGGTGACCGCAGAGGTGGTCAACGTGATGTACGGCTTGTCCGGACGTGATGTGAGAGTGAGCGACATGGAAGAGGTGTTTGGCTGGCTGCAGGAGATGGCAGCAGGCAAGCGAACCTTTAGCCAGTACCCGTATCTGGGTCTGAGAGAAGTATAAGGGAGGAGGAACGAATCATGGAACAGCAGAAATTTAATTTCAGAGAGATTCAGGAGAGACCGGATCGTTTGGCTCCCGGACATAGAATGTGTGCAGGCTGCGGCGGTACCATCGCAGTTCGCAATGTCTTGAAGGCACTGCATCCCGGAGACAAGGCTGTCATCGGCAATGCCACCGGCTGTCTGGAGGTATCTACTTACATGTATCCCTATACTGCCTATGAGGACAGCTATATCCACAGTGCATTTGAAAATGCAGGCGCCACTCTTTCCGGCGTGGAGACCGCATTTCACGTGTTAAAGAAGAAGGGAAAGATCTCTTCCGACTACAAGTTTATCACCTTCGGCGGTGACGGCGGTACCTACGACATCGGTCTGCAGTCTCTGTCCGGTGCCATGGAGCGCGGACATGACATGGTATATGTGTGCTATGACAACGGTGCCTATATGAATACCGGTGTACAGCGTTCTTCTGCAACTCCTATGTATGCAGATACCACCACGACACCCAGCGGTAAGGCATCCGACGGAAAACCCCAGATGCGTAAGGATCTGGCTGTGATCATGGCAGCACACAATATCCCTTATGTGGCTCAGACCACCTTCATTGGCAACATGAAGGATCTGTATGTGAAGAGTGAGAGAGCGATCTACACACCCGGACCTGCGTTTTTGAACATCTGCGCTCCCTGCCCCAGAGGCTGGAAGTATGACACCGCTGATATCATGGAGATCTGCCGCCTTGCAGTAGAAACCTGTTATTGGCCTCTGTTTGAGGTGGTGGAGGGCAAGTGGATCTTAAATTACAAGCCGAAGAGGAAGCTTCCCTTGGAGGATTTCCTGGTAAAGCAGGGCAGATTCAAGCATCTGTTCCAGAAAGGCAATGAGCATCTCCTGGAGGCCTTCCAGAAGGAGACCGACAAGCGGTGGGAGGAACTGCTTCAGAAGTGTGAGGCGTAAGGACGCGAAGGGACGAGCCCCAATATATTAGAAAACCGATGGACGGGAAAAGCATCTGTGGAGGCATTTTCCTGTTCCATCGGTTTTTTATTTAAATGCTTTACGTTGTCCGGAGTTCTATTTTCCTTCCTCGGAATAGTACTTTCTGTATTCGCTGGGGGAACAGCCTCTGCACTGACGGAACACCCGATTAAAGGTGGAGATGCTCTTGAAGCCTGCCTGATAGGAGATCTCCGTCACATTGAGGGAGGAATCGTTGAGCAGCGCCTGGGCCTGCTTGACCCGCTGCAGATTCAGATAATCTACGAAGCTGTAATGGGTGGTCTGTTTGAAGAGACGGGAAAAGTAGCAGGGGCTGAAACCGATGTACTTTGCAACCGTATCCAGGGAAATATCCCCTGCAGTGCAGTTCTCCTGAATGTATCTGCATGCCAGATCGATCTTCTCCAGCGCCAGGTCTGCCATGGGACTGACCTTTGTCTCCACATAGCGGCTCAATTCCATAAACATTTCATACAGACAGATCACCATCTCCACAGTGGGGAAGGGGGTGTCCGAAGAATGGATCTCCTTCATATGCCTGAGATAGGAGATCAGTGTCTGGGACAAGGCCGGTTCCTCCGCTGCCTGCACATGGCGGTAGGTGCGCAGCATATTCAGGTAGGGAGCAAAATCGGGAATCTCGTTAAACAGAAAAATCGGAAACTGAAATCCTAGAAGCTGTTTTTCGGGATTGTTGATGACTTCGTGAGGTTCACCGGGCCAGATCAGCAGAAGGTCCCCGGGAGAAAGTGTGTAATTTTTCTGATTCACCGCGATCACCGGATGTGCTGAGCCTTTTGCCTCGGGGAAAGAGATGATCTCCACAAATTTATGCCAGTGCAGGTTAAAATTTATGGGAAGATTCTCCTCAGGAATTATATTGATGGTCTGTGGGAATTTTTTGTCTTCTAAATTCGGTTTATTCATTACATTTTGTCCTCATTTGTGTATCATATACTACCAAAATAATGAAACAAATGGGAATAGTCAATGCCTTTTGCCTCAGTCTGACAAAAAATGGGCAATATTTGACAAAGAATTGGTAGTGTAAAGTAAAAATAAGAGTATACTGTGGCATGGCATGAGAGAAATGTCCTATTTCCGAAAGGGCTTTAGGATTTACAGAAAGGCACGTTTTGTGATATAAGAGGATTATGATGAATCAGAAGACAAAAGTAAGAGACATGACGACCGGTTCACCCATGGTGCACATCCTGATCTTTGCAGTACCGCTATTGATCGGAAATGTTTTTCAACAGCTGTATAATATGGTGGACTCCCTGATCGTAGGGAATTTTGTGGGTGCTGATGCCATTGCTGCCGTCGGAACCTGCGGCTCGGTGAATTTCCTGTTCTTTTCACTGGGAAATGGTATCGCCACCGGTATCGGAATATTGGTATCCCAGTATTTTGGTGCGGGAGATGAGAGGAGCATTAAGGCTACCATCGGAAATGCCTGCTATGTGCTGACAGCAGTATCTCTGGTGGCCAGTGTGCTGGGTATTACCCTTGCAAGACCTCTTCTTCGCTGGATGGAGACGCCGGAGAATATTTTGCCGGATTCCGCCACCTATATGATCACGACCTGCTCGGGTATGATTTTTATTGCACTGTATAATGGCATCGCCGCTATTTTGAGAGCTTTGGGTGATTCCAGGACACCGCTGTATTTTCTGATCCTTTCCAGTCTGGTGAATGTGGGCTTGGATCTGCTGTTCGTTCTGAACCTTGGATGGGGAGTATTCGGCGTGGCACTGGCAACGGTGATCTCTCAGGCAACCTGTGCTCTGACGGCCCTTGTTTACGCCCTGAAGCGTGTGGAATACTTCAAGCTGACGAGAGAGGAGCTTCGTCCCAGGAGGTTTTTGATCGAGAAATCCTTCCGGCTGGGCGTGCCCATTGCCTTCCAGTTTTCCATGATCGCGGTATCCTGTATCGTGCTCCAGGGTGTCATCAACAGCTTCGGCGGGACGGTGATGGCGGCAGCTACCATCATTACCCGTATTGAACAGATCATCCAACAGCCCTACTCTTCCCTGAGTGCAGCGCTGACTACCTACGCCGGCCAGAATATGGGCGCAAGGCAGATCGACAGAGTGAAGAAGGGCTTCCGCCAGTCAGTGCTGCTGGTGCTTGTCTTCAGCATGATGTTCGTTCCCATTGCCTATCTGTTTGGGGAGCCCATTGTCGGTGTCTTTGTCAAGGAGGCTGAGGTCATCGCCATCGGCAAGGTTGCTTTGCGCATTACCAGTCTTTGCTACTTTGGTCTGGGTATGATCTATGTGCCCAGAGCGATTTTAAACGGCTGCGGCGATACCGGTTTTGCCATGATCAACGGTGTGGTAGAGGTATTGTGTCGTGTGATCTATTCCAATATATTGACTTCCATTCCTCTGCTGGGGTTCTGGGGAATCTGGGTGACCACCGGTGCCACCTGGTGTACCACAGCTGTTGTATGTCTTCTCCGATATGCCTCCGGCATCTGGAAGAAAAAATGCCTGGTGGAGGATCAGAAACAAGAGAGGTGCCCGTGAAAAATTATAAATTGATCATTCAATACGATGGAAGCAGATATTACGGCTGGCAGAGACAGCCGGGTCAGATGACTGTTCAGGGAAAGCTGGAGAGTGTGCTGTCCGTTATGACAGACCGGCCGGTTGAGGTGATCGGTGCCGGCAGAACAGATGCGGGTGTGCATGCCAGAGGAATGGCAGCCAACGTTTTTCTGGAGACGGAATCCTCCTGTCAGGAGATTCGGGATTATCTGAACCGTTATCTTCCCGATGATATTGCGGTGCTTGCGGTGAAGGAGGCTTCCCCCAGATTTCATGCCAGATACAATGCCATCGGCAAGACTTACTGTTATACCTGCTATGACGGAGAAGTGAAGTCTGTGTTTGACAGAAAGTTTTGTTATCGGCTTCCGGAGAAGCCGGATACGGAGAGAATGCGGCAGGCAGCTGAAATACTGAAGGGTGAGCATGATTTCCGAAATTTCTGCATGAATCCCAGAATGAAAAAATCAACCGTCCGCAATGTGGATCGCATTGAGATCAAACGGGAGGGGGACTATCTTACCTTTACCTTCCACGGCAACGGATTTCTGCAGAATATGGTGCGGATTCTGGTGGGCACTTTGCTGGAGGTTGGGTTTGGACGAATGACGGTGGAACAGGTTGCGGCTGTCCTGGACAATCCGGACAGACAAAAAGCCGGGCCAACGGCACCGGCTTTAGGACTTTGTATGATGAGCGTGGATTACGACTGATCGGAAGGGGTTCCCTCGTTGAGTTCCTCGAGCTCCATCTCCGCCTCCATGAGACGCTCCAACAGCGTTTCCTGGGTATGCTCCTCTGCATCGTAGGCATTTTGGAGTTCCATCAACTTCTGATAATCGGTACCAAGATCAGGGTCGCAGAGCTGAAGCTTCAGCGCTGCGGCCTTTTCTTCGCTTGCCGCTAACTGTTCTTCATACTTTTCGATCTGCTTTAACAGACGGGACTTGATCTTGCCCGGGTTATAGTAGGTCTTCTTATCGAAAACATCCTCCAGAGTGGGGGTATCATTTTTCTTTGGCTGTGCCGGAGTCTTTGCAGCGGCGGAAGCGGTAGCGGCCTGTCGCTTGCCCTTCTCATACAGATATTCCTCGTAAGTACAATTGTACTGGGTCACCTTGTCGTTCTCAAATTCCAGAATGCCGGTGGCTACCTGCTTGATAAAGTATCGGTCGTGGGACACGAACAGCACAGTGCCTTCAAAGGCGGCGAGCATCTGTTCCAACGCCTCTTTCCCCAGAATATCCATGTGGTTGGTGGGCTCGTCCAGAATGAGAAGATTGGGCTTGGTCTGGAACATTTTACACAGTGCCAGCCGGACCTTCTCTCCTCCGGAGAGCTGTCCCATCTTCTTCTCCACTTCTTCCTGAGAGAAGAGAAAGCTGCCCAGTGCGCTGCGCACCTGTTCACGAAGCATCGTGGGATATTCCTCCCAGAAATTGTCCAGAACCGTCTGCTCCGGGTCCGCATCGTTCACTACCGCCTTCTGCTGGTCGAAATAACCCCATTCCACGTTGTTGCCGAAGGTGAAGGTGCCGCCCAAAGGCTCCAGGATCCCCACCAGTGTCTTAAGCAAGGTGGACTTGCCCTTGCCGTTTTCTCCGATGATGGCCAGACGGTCTTTTTTCCGCAGTGTCATCGTCACCTGGCTCAGTTCCCGGTCATACCCGATCTTCAGATTCTTTGTAAGCAGCACGTCGGTCCAGCTCTCCAGTCTGGGGGTGAAGAGGGCCTTGAAGGTCTTCACATCGAAACGACGGGGCTTTTCCACCAGTACCATATGCTCCAGAGCCATGCGCTTGGAGTGAGTAGCGGCTACCTTGGTGGGAGTGTTCTTCCACTTCTCGATCCACTCGGTGAGGCGTTTGATCTCCTTTTGCTGCTCCTCGTAATCCTTTTCCTGTTTGAGGAGGTTCTCCTCCTTGCGCTTCATAAAGGCAGAGTAGTTGCCGGGGTATCGCTTGATGCGATGATATTCGATCTCGTAGGTCACATCGATGATCCGATCCAAAAACATTCGGTCGTGGGAGACGATGACTACGGCCTGATCGTAGTTTTTCAGATAGTCCTCCAGCCATTCGATGGTGGGAAGGTCCAGATGGTTGGTGGGCTCGTCCAGGAGCATGATGTCGGGGCGGGAGAGCAGCAGCTTGATGAAGGCCACCTTGGTCTGCTGTCCGCCGGAAAAACTGCTGATGGGGCGCTGTAAGTCCTCCAGGGGAAACCCAAAGCTTTGGAACATCATCTCCATATCCTGACGCCAGGTGTACCCGCGAAGAGCCTCCATCTGACGCTGCAGGCGGTCATATTCGTTGAACAGTGCCTGCGAGGTGTCTGTCTTTAATGCTTCCTCCACCTCCTGCATTCTCTTTTCGCATTGAAAGATGGGCTCGAAGGTCTTCTTGATCTCCTCCTCAACGGTGGTATCGCCTTCCGTGAAGCTGACCTGACGAAGATACCCGATGCGCTGTTTCCCTGCCATGGTGATACCGCATTCCTCGTCGCTGTCGGGATTGCTCATGGTGATCTCTCCGGTGATCAGCTTTAATAGGGTGGTCTTTCCGCAGCCGTTTCTGCCCACCACAGCTATTTTCTCATGGTCGTGAATCTCAAAGTTCACGTCCTCCAATATGGTGTCTGCACCGTATTGTACCAGTGCATGTCTGATTTGATATCTCATAAAGTACCTGTTTCTTTCTGTCTATTGGTAGGTTGTTAATTCTCGGATCATTTCCTCTAACACCTCAAAATAATTCTCGAAGGTCTTCCGGCAACAGGAGGGATCCTTGATCACAATACCTTCACTGCGAAGTCCGATCAGCGCAAAGCCCATGGCCATGCGATGATCCTCGTAGGTGTCCACGGTTCCGGGCTTTGGTGTGCCGGGCCAGATGGTGATGGAATCCGCCGTCGTCTCATTGCGTATGCCCAGTCCGGTAAGCTCGGTGGAGATGGCTGTGAGGCGATCGCTCTCCTGCAGTCGGATATGACCGATGCCGGTGATGGTAGTGGGGGAGCTTGCAAAAGGGGCGATGGCAGCCAGGGTGATGGCCTGATCGGAGCAGGCGGACATATCTACTGTCACACCGCGGAATACACCGTCTGTAGGAGGCTTCACCAGTAAGCCTTCCTCGGTTTCTGTCATAGAACACCCCATCTGCACCAGAATGTCTAAAAAGGCCACGTCGCCCTGAAGAGAATCCTTGAACACGCCCTTTACCAAAACCGGGATGCCCAGCAGAGGACTGCAGGCATAGAAGTAGCAGGCGGCGGAAACATCCGGTTCCACTGCATATTCCCCGGCAGTATAGGTCTGGCCTGCTGCAGTGCGGTAAGCATAGGGTCTCGTGCTGTTTACACAGCCAATACAGTCGTGGTTCTCCCCATTGCCGTTACAGTAGTATAGGGGCGTCGCCGTGACGCCAAACTGTTCCATCATACGCACGGTCATCTCCACATAGGCAAGACCGTGGGAGCCCTCCATGGTGATGGTGAAATCCTCTTCCGACAGACAGGAGGCGATCAGCAGGGCACTCATAAACTGACTGCTGGAGTCAATGTTTATCGTAATCTCATGCTTCCCGAAACCGTTACTCTGCAGAGTGAAGGGGAAATGTCCGATCCAGGCTTCCGTGTCATCATATGTGATCGCACATCCCAGCTCCTCCAGAGAGTGGAGCAATGGTGCCATAGGGCGCTTCTGCATCTGGGGAGAGGAGGTCATGTGATAGGTACCGTTTGCTACACCCAAGTATGCGGTGAGAAATCTGGCAGCTGTGCCCGCACTTCCCACATCCAGGGTCGCTTCTTTCTGAGGAACGACACCGCCCAGCCCGGTGACGGTAATGGTTTTTTTCTCCTCGTCAACCTTCGTATCAAAGCCTAAGTCTTCGATGCACTGTAGGAAATGTCTGGAATCATCGGAGAAGAGAACTCCTGTCAGAGTCGAGGTTCCCTCCGCCAGAGTGGCAAGGAGGAGGGCTCTGTTGGTGATACTTTTGGAGCCCGGAACTTCTACGGTCACCGGGGTCTGCTTGTTTTGGATTCGACCGAATACGGTCGGTACGGAATAGGTTGTGGAATTCATATAAACTGTTCTGCCGTAAAAACGGCCCTTTCTGCGCATCAAATGTAGAGAGAATATTTCTTCAATGTAAATATACAGAAGTTGTCAGGTGCTGTCAACAGCAGGAGGCCAAAACTACGCCTGCTGTCGGATTCATTTACAAGGAGCAGACCGATTCCCGGGTCATGGTTTTGATCCGGTGAATTCCCTTCCACCCAGAGTGTAGTGGGAGGGAGGGGTTTCTGTTTTCTCCCGGAGAGCAATTTTGCGGTATTGGCTCGGTGAGCAGCTGTAATGCTGTCGGAACTGGCGACAGAAGTGCTCTACGTTATTGTAACCGCACTTCTCGGCAATATCCCGTACGGAATATTCTGTACATTTCAGTAGATCCTGGGCACGGCGAAGACGCCCCTCGATGACATCATCCATACAGGAAGAACCGAATTGTCTCCGATACAGCGTCTGGACATGGCTGGCACTCAGATGGAGTTCTTCCGCCATCCGGTTCACATTCCAGGGAAGCTGAGGATTGTTGTAGATTTTCTTGTGCAGAGCAATCAGTTCGTGGGTATGAACGTTTGCTGAGTCATTCAGGGTACTCTCGCGGAGCTTAGAGAACAATACGCGCAGCAGGTGAGTGATGTTCGCCTCGCTGTCTGTGGAGGAGAAGGAGGATTCCCAGGTCAGCAGCCTGAACAGCTGATGGCAGTATTCCGGGTCTGTGACAGAAAAGGGGACATTTCGGAGCGGAAATTGCTCTACGAAGGAATGGTCGGAGCGGAAGCGAATCCAGTCGTTCCGGTATTCTTCTCCGGCCGAACGGTAATAGATTCTGTATCCGGGAGTGTACAGAATTGCAGAATTGGCAGGAACACGTACGATTTTATCCTCCAGAAGGAATTCCGCCGGGGAGGAGATGAGTAACAGCAGATAGCCCGGCAGACCGTTTGGCACATCATAGACAAAGTCCTTTGGGTGTACAGCGCTATATCCGATATAATCAATTTCGTCCATACATATTTCCTCCAAATCATGGAAACTGAGAAAATTCATCATAGAATCCATCAATTTTATTATAGTATAAATCATTGAAAACAGGCGGTCAATGAGATAGTATCAAATCATCAGGTAACGCTATTGTAAAGGCTAGGAACAAATCGTATTTTCCGGAAAGGGAAAGAAGATCAGGAGGAGGAAAATGAAATTCCGATTTGCAATTATGGGTGCAGGGAATATCGCAGGAAAATTTTGTGATGCGGTGAAATACATCAGTGGCTGTGAGGTGGTTGCAGTTGCCAGTAAATCCATGGAACGTGCAGAGAATTTTTCTGCCAGATGGAATATAGGCAAAGCTTACGACAGTTATGAAGAAATGCTTCAACAAGAAAAACCGGATTGTGTATATATTGCCACTACGCCGGATTCCCACTATTCCTTGTCGAAACTCTGTATGAAATATAAAGCACCTGTTTTGTGTGAAAAAGCAATGTTTATGAACAGTGCGGATGCAAGAGAGATATTTGAAGAGTCCGAAAAGAATCAGGTTTTTGCTATGGAGGCTATGTGGAGCAGATTCCTTCCGGCAAATGAGACAGCAAAAAATTGGATAGCCCAGGGAAGGATTGGGGAGGTGAATTGCCTGACATCAGCAGCAGGCTGTGCTTTCGATAAAGAAATAAATAGGCGTAATTTTGATCCAAAGCTTGGGGGTGGAGCAGCCTTTGACCTGACAGTATATAATTATGAGCTCGCCACTTGGTTTCTTGGTCATGATGTTATTCATACGGATATCGTTGCACTGTGGGATGAGACCGGTATTGATAACATGAATCATATCTGTCTGAAATACAGAGATAAAGTAGCTGTTCTTTTATCGAGCTGCGTTTCCATGTTGGAGGAAAAGCTGGTTATTTCCGGAACAGAGGGGAAGATCGTGATTCCTCACGCACACTTTGCGAACGAAGCTTTCTTATATGACAGAGGAGGAAATATTCTGGAACATTATGTTGATCAGATGACGAAGAACGGATTTGTCTATGAGATATGCGAAGTAATGGAATGTATTCGCGCATCGAAAATCGAAAGCAAAGTAGTTCCCCACAGTGATACTGTGGAATGCGCAGAACTTTTTGACCGAATATATGACGGAAGATAGCAGGCTCTCTTGAAGATTAGTTCGGAATTCCAGAGGCTTGGGAAGAAATTTTTTCAGGTGTATGTGGTGACAAGAAACTAAATCGGGATTTAGTTTCTTCTTCAGGTGCGCCTAGCGGCGCACGTTTCTAACGGGTTAAAGTCCCGAATCCGCCCGGTA
>JBJENO010000002.1:0-32179 GCA_051880235.1 Acetatifactor sp.
AAAGGATGAAAAAGTTTAAGAAAAATGTTGTCAACTACTTGACACAAGAGGGAAATAATATGCCTGATTTAGATATTTTAATTGAAATATCAGATTATTATGAAGTTGATCTTCGAGAAATTCTTAATGGTGAAAGGAAAAGCGAGAATATGAATAATGAAATCAAAGAAACAGTATTACAGGCAGTGGATTATACAAGTACAGAGGCAGAAAAAATAAATAAGCGTGTAAGGATATGCAATTCAATTGCGTTAATATTGATGGTGACATATATGTCATTGAAAGATACAGGAATATATTTGGATAATCATATTATTCGACACGCTATGGATTTTGCGCAGGGGGCATCTGTAGGAATGCTTTTTTGCGGATTAATAATGTCAACCCGCTATGGTGCAAAGGTTAGAGCGTATAAACAAAGAGTATTTATGAAAAATAAGATGTAATAACAGCGTTAAAGTGAAATTTTGTCTATGCTAAGAGAGTGATTCGTCTCCATCGACGAAACACTCTCTTTTGTCATATTTCGGAGTCCGGAAGAATATATTGAAAAAAAGCCGTGAGGACACGCTGTTGTTAAATGGTATTTGGGCTGTGATGATTCTGGTGTCGGTAGTGTACGGGGCCTTTACGGGAAGACTGGGAGCAGTGACGCAGGGAGCGTTATCCGGAGCGGAGGCCGCCGTAAGCCTCTGCATTACTATGGCGGGAGTGGTAGGGCTCTGGATGGGATTGATGGAGATCGCCAAGAGGAGCGGGATCATCTCCGGTATCACACGGATGCTGCTGCCGGTCTTACGATTTCTTTTTCCGAAAATCCCCTCCGGACACCCTGCCTTGGAGTATATTGCGGTGAATGTGACGGCGAATATTTTAGGACTGGGGTGGGCATGTACGCCGGCAGGGCTGAAGGCAATGGAGGCTCTGGCACAGCTGGAGCAGGAGAGAGGCAGCAGAGGATATGCGGGGGAAGGAAGCGGCGTGCGCTATGCCAGCACCGAGATGTGTGTATTCCTGATCCTGAATATCTCTTCTCTGCAATTGATTCCGGTGAATATGATCGCCTATCGGAGCAAATTCGGCAGTGCAAACCCATCTGCCATCATTGCTCCGGCTGTTCTGGCTACATCTGTCAGCACCCTAACGGCGGTGCTGTACTGTAAGTGGAAGGAGAGGAGGGAGGAAGGATGAGCAGAGTGTTAGCCTACGTCTCAGATCTGACCATTCCGCTGATTATCCTGCTGGTGGTAGGATATGGGTATTTGAAAAAGGAAAATGTCTACGAAGCCTTTTTGGATGGGGCGGAGGAGGGGCTTCAGATCGTGGTGAAGCTGGTGCCCACGCTGGTGGGGCTGATGGTGGCCGTCTCCATGCTCCGCGCCAGCGGACTGTTTGAAGGCCTGGAGGGAGTGCTGAGCCCTCTGACCAAGCCCCTTTCGCTGCCGGCAAGCCTCCTGCCTCTTCTGGTGGTCAAGCTGTTCTCCTCCTCCGCCGCCACCGGTCTGGTGTTTGATGTGTTCGAGACCTTCGGCCCGGACTCCTTTCCCGGCCTGTTCACCTCTATCCTGATGAGCTGTACGGAGACTGTTTTCTATACCATGAGCGTCTACTTTCTTGCCGCCCGGGTGACAAAGACCAGATTTACCCTGGCAGGGGCAATGCTGGCCACGGCGGCGGGCACGGTGGTAAGTTACTTTCTTGCCGGATTCCTGTGTCGGTGAGGAAAAGGGCAAGAGCCTTCTGCGGCTGATTGCAGTTTACGCTATCGGGAAGTGAAACCCTGGTTGCCCGGAGAGAAAGCCTGTGTTATAATTCCCCTATGGTAAACCAGTGGATTATTCTTATGATGATCGGACTGATCGTGGTCTGTTCGGTTGTCCTGATCCTGCTACTTCGCCGCCGGAAGCATCCCGGCGACATGGATTCGTTGGAGGGACATGACTTTGAATATTATTGTGCGGATCTATTGACAAACTGCGGCTTCCGGGAGGTTATCGTCACAAAGGGAAGCGGCGATTTCGGCATCGATATTCTGGCAGAAAAGGACGGAATCACCTATGGAATTCAGTGCAAATGCTATGCGGCTCCTGTGGGCGTTGCTGCCATCATGCAGGCCTATGCAGGCAGAGATTACTATGACCGCATGGTGGGAGCGGTGATGACAAATCAATACTTTACCCAGCCGGCGGTGGAGGCGGCGAAGAAGCTGAACATTCTTCTCTGGGACAGAGGGTATCTGGAGTCTATGCTGGAGGACCCCGAAGGGAAGCGGACTTAAGGCTCCTGTGCCAGGCGTTCCTGCAGCGTGAGGAAATCCGCAGGTCCGTTGTTTAACAGAAAGGTGTGGAACGCAAGGTCGGAATAGGCTTCCTGCCAAAGCGCCTTTGCGGTGTCCTGCAGGGAGAGAATCTCCAGGTAGCCCAGATAGTACTTGGGGTAGTTGCAGGGGTCTTCTGCAATGTAGTGGAAGATGGCGGTGTGGTGTCGGCTGTCCGTGATACCATATTTTGACAGGAGCGGGGCAATGTCCGCTGCTTGCTTATTTTCATAATGAATTTTCAGATCCAACAGAGAATAAAGGCATAGCTGCATACTGCGGTTATGCTTTTCTATTTGGGTCAGAATGGCCGCATCTTCACGGCCTGCCTCCCGGTAAAGCTGCGATGCATAATCAAAGGACAGAAATTCGGTGTACAGTGCCCAGCCCTCCAGATACCCGCCGTACCAGAGGAGTGCACCCAACGGGGCGTCATCTTCCGCCAGCATCCTGCGGTTGGCATAGACATGTTGGTAGAGATGTCCCGGGAAACCCTCGTGGGCGAGGGTCGTGTAAAGCTCCAGTCCCTTTGGGGTCTTCCGGCCATTGATGTAGATCACGTTGGAGTCGGTATCGTCCAGGGGGGAGGTCAGATAAAAGGCGGGGGCGCAGTAGGCTTCCAGACTTTCCTGCACGGGTTTGACGGTGACCCCCGGGGGATCGCCGGGAATGGCAGGAAAGTCTGAGGACATCCTTTGCTTTAAGTCAGCGATCATTTCCGCGGTAGTAGTGAGCGGGAAGGAGGGAGCCTCTTCCTCGAGATAGAGGGCAGCTGCCGAAGGTTCCTCCAATAGTAGTTTTCGCAGAGTCCGGTACTCCGTTTCCAGCCTGCCTAAGAGCAAGGTCTCGATCTCTGGGATGGAGCGGTAGGAGCCGGTCTCGGAGACAAGCAGAGCCTTGTAATAGGCTTTTCCTTCCGGGAAAGCGCCGAGACCCGTGAGGGGTCGGTCAGAACAGCACAGTTCTTCCAGACCCTCCCGCAGCGAACAGTACGCCGGCAACAGTACCTCCAGCAGGAGCCGGTTGTTTTGGTCTATGTAACGGGCGGCCTCTTCAGAGGTGATGTCACCGGAGTTCTCCAGAGGCTCGAGTCGTTCCGAAAAAGTGGTCTGTAGAAAGTGCCTGCCTGTTTTTAAGTCGGAGAGCGTCAGAATGGTGTCACACTGGAGGCATACCTTCTCCAGAGAGGAGGCGGGAAGGAGGAGTCCTTCCCGTGCCTTTTCCCGTTCGTAGCACAGGAGGGAGGAAAAGTATGCATCGGTCTGCTCCAAAAGGGCAAGGTAATCCTCCACGTCCTGCCTGGTGCGGAACGTATACTCCGCCAAGAGAATCGGGAGCTGAGACTGGGCGCCGGAGGAGGGAGCCAGCGGTTCACTGTAGTAGGGGAAACCGTTCAGGGCAAGGGTCTGCTCCAGATAACGGGATAACTGTCTGTGAAATCGGGCATCCCGAAGCGGCATGCGGTCCGGGTGAAGGGAGGATAAGCTGGCTAGGAGATTCTCAGTGCCCAATCGGTTTGCATCGGCCTGCTGCCTATGATATCCCGGCAGCAATACCCGGTATCCGTCCGGGAGAAAACTTTCAGGATGGGCGATGGTATAGTGCATGTTCAGGGTGCTGTCAGACAATTCTTCCACAAAGACCCGGTGGGTGAGAGAGCGGAAGGAACGGGTATCTTTCAGACAGAGAATCAGTAAGACCAGAGTCATCAGAAGGATGGCACCGACCAGTGCAGGAAGGATTTTTTTGAGAATGGGGGATCGTGTTTTCAAAGTAACTCCGGGAGAGCTTTTTAGTAGTATATGTGATGGGACAGGATGGTTATGAGAACAGGGAAATCTTGGCAATATCTGAGAAGAAAAAGGCACGGGAGGCATTGACGGAAACGCGGAAGGTGTCCTATACTGAAATCGTACATCTGTATGTTTCGGCCTGTGAGGAGGCTTTGAAAAAGGGTAATTTGGAGGAAAAAACATGAGCGAAGCAATCAAAAACGCAATCAGAGAAGGGCGCACCGCCCTGGGAATCGAGTTTGGTTCTACCAGAATCAAAGCGGTGTTGGTGGATGAGAGCCATCAGCCCATCGCAATGGGAACCCATGATTGGGAGAATCGTCTGGAAAACAATATCTGGACCTACAGTCTGGAGGATATCTGGAATGGCCTGCAGGGCTGTTACAGAAGCTTAACCTCGGATGTTTCGGCAAAGTACGGTGAGGCGCTGACCACCATCGGCAGCATCGGATTTTCCGGCATGATGCACGGCTATATGGCATTTAACGAGGCGGGAGATCTGTTGGTTCCCTTCCGCACCTGGAGAAACACCATGACGGAAGAAGCCTGCAAGGAGCTGACCCCCCTGTTCAACTTTAATATTCCTCAGAGATGGAGTATCGCCCATCTGTACCAGGCAATTCTTTCCGGCGAGGAGCATGTGAAGGATATCACCTTCTTTACCACCCTGGCCGGTTATATTCACTGGATGCTGTCCGGTGAGAAGGTGCTGGGTATCGGTGAGGCATCCGGTATGTTCCCCATCGATTCCACGATTTTTGACTATGATCAGAAGATGCTGGCGCAGTTCGATGAACTGATTGCTCCCAGAGGCTTTGGCTGGAAGCTTGCAGAGATCCTGCCCAAGGTGCTGGTAGCCGGTGAAAAGGCAGGCGTGTTGACCGAGGCAGGTGCCAAGCTTTTGGATCCCAGCGGCTGCTTAAAGGCCGGCATCCCTATGTGTCCTCCCGAGGGTGACGCGGGGACCGGTATGGTGGCAACCAATGCGGTAAAGGTCCGCACCGGAAATATCTCCGCAGGTACCTCCATCTTCTCCATGGTAGTGACCGAGAAGGCACTCTCCAAGGTACATGAGGAGATCGACATGGTGACCACTCCCGACGGATATCCTGTGGCAATGGTACACTGCAACAACTGTACCTCTGACCTGAATGCCTGGGTCAATCTGTTTGATGAGTTTGCAGAGAAGTTTGGCATGAAGATCGACAAGAACGATCTGTACGGCACGCTGTACCGCGAGGCACTTACCGCCGACACCGATTGCGGCGGACTGATCTCCTACAACTATTTTTCCGGCGAGCCTGTGACGGGTCTGAATGCCGGTCGCCCCATGTTTGTTCGTACGCCCGATGCCAAGTTCAGCCTGGCAAACTTCATGAGAAGCAATCTGTACAGCGCGATGGCTACCTTGAAGATCGGCAACGATATCCTGTTGAAGGAAGAGAATGTGAAGGTCGATGCCCTGATGGGACACGGCGGACTGTTCAAGACGCCCGTTGTGGGTCAGCAGCTGATGGCAGCAGCCTTCAACTCCCCCGTAACCGTTATGGACACTGCCAGCGAAGGCGGTGCCTGGGGTATGGCTGTGCTGGCTGCATTTATGCAGGAGAAGGGTGACGGCGAGACGCTGCCCGAGTACTTAAGCAATCGTATCTTCGCGGGTCAGACCGGAACCACCATTGCACCCAAGGCCGAGGATGTAGCAGGCTTCGACGCTTATGTCGCAAGATACAAGAGCACACTGATCGCAGAGAAGGCAGCAGTGGAAGGACTGAACTAGTACCGTCCCCGGGGACTCAAATACTATGGAGAGAGCGATCTGCTATCGCCGGGAGTGTGATGGTTTGAAAAGAGACAGAAAATTTTTCTTACGCTGCGTTTTATTTCTGGTGGGATTGTTTCTCTCCGGTGTGGGAGTAGCGGTGACAAAGAAGGGAGAACTGGGCGTGTCGCCGGTCTCTTCCGTGGCAAATATATTGAGCATTCGGTTTCCGATTCTGACGCTGGGAAACTGGCTGATCGTGTGGAACTGCATTCTGATTCTGGGGCAGATCGTTATCCTGCGCAGGAAGTTTCGACTCTACCAGCTGTTACAGATTCCGTTGTCCTTTCTGTTCGGCTGCTTTACCGACTTCGGTAGCTGGATGATGCGGTTTTTTCCTGCAGAGGCCTACCCTGCCAGACTGCTCTGCGTCACCTTGGGAACGGTGATCTTGGGATTGGGTATCGCCCTGACTGTTACAGCCAATGTGATCATGAATTCCGGGGAAGCCTTCGTGAAGGCGGTTTCCGACACCCGGAAATGGGAATTCGGCACGGTGAAAATCTTTTTTGATGTGTCCTGCGTGCTTCTGTCGGTGCTTCTCTCCCTGCTGCTCTTCGGAGGAAGCATCAAGGGTACCAGAGAAGGCACTGTCATTGCTGCATTCTGCACAGGATTGTGTGTGAAATTTTGGATAAAATTAATAAAATCGAGGCATCCTAAAGCTGCCTGAAAGGAGCAATCATGTTAGAAGAATTAAAGAAATTGGTGTATGAGGCCAACATGGACCTTCCCAAGTACGGTCTGGTGACCTTCACCTGGGGAAATGTGAGCGCCATCGACAGAGAGAGCGGACTGTTTGTCATCAAGCCCAGCGGTGTGGAATATGACAAGCTGACCCCTGATGACATGGTAGTGGTAGACTTGAACTGCAATAAGGTAGAGGGCAGATACAATCCTTCCTCCGATACCGCCACCCATGCAGAACTGTACAAGGCATTTCCTGAGATCGGCGGCGTGGTACATACCCATTCATCCTATGCGACCAGCTGGGCACAGGCAGGCCGTTCCATCCCCTGCTACGGTACCACTCATGCAGACTATATCTACGGCGAGGTTCCCTGCGTCAGATGTCTGACCAAGGAGGAGATCGAGGAGGCTTACGAGAAAAACACCGGTATTCTGATCGTGGAGGAGTTCAAGCGCCTCGGCAAAGACCCTGTTGCAGTGCCTGCAGTGCTGTGCAAGAACCATGGTCCCTTCGCCTGGGGCAAGGATGCCAGGGAAGCGGTTCACAACGCGGTGGTCCTGGAAGAGGTGGCAAAGATGGCATATCGTGCAGAGACCATCAACCCCCGGATCCAGCCTGCACCGCAGGAATTACAGGACAAGCATTACTATAGAAAACACGGCGCAAACGCCTATTACGGACAGAAGTAGAACAGTCGAATGTGCTCGTGCACAAGAGCCCTTTTCGCTGAAAAATACTGGACGAAAATCAGGTTCTGTGCTAGTATAAAAAAGATAGAACAGTGGTCGTCATATGGGGGCGACAGAATGGAGGAAACGATGAACAATTTAGAACTGCAAAAGCAGGCGAATGAAGTGCGTAAAGGCATTGTCACCGCAGTTCACAGTGCAAAGGCAGGTCATCCCGGCGGATCTCTTTCCGCAGCTGATATTTTTACCTACCTGTATTTTGAAGAGATGAATATCGATCCCGCTGATCCTGACAAAGAGGACAGAGATCGCTTCGTATTGTCCAAGGGACACACTGCTCCCGGACTGTATTCCGCTCTGGCACACAGAGGCTTCTTCCCTGTGGAGGATCTGACCACCCTTCGTAAGCTGGGCTCTTATCTTCAGGGACATCCCTGCATTCATATCCCCGGCGTGGATATGTCCTCCGGTTCCCTGGGACAGGGTATCTCCGCAGCAGTAGGCATGGCTTTGGGTGCGAAGCTTGGCGGCAAGGACTTCCGTGTATACACCCTGCTTGGTGACGGTGAGATCCAGGAAGGTCAGGTTTGGGAGGCGGCAATGTTCGCTGCTCATCGCAAGCTGGACAATCTGGTAGTCATCGTTGATAACAATAATCTTCAGATCGATGGTGCCATCAGCGAGGTATGTTCTCCTTATCCTATCGACAAGAAGTTTGAGGCCTTCAACTTCCATGTGATCAATGTGGATGCACATGATTTCGATGCCCTTCGCGCTGCTTTTGCCGAGGCGAAAGCTACCAAGGGTCAGCCCACCTGTATTGTTGCGAAGAGCACAAAGGGTAAGGGCGTTTCCTTCATGGAGAACAATGTAGCATGGCACGGTGCGGCTCCCAATGATGAGCAGTATGCACAAGCTATGGAAGATCTTCAGAAGATCGGTGAAGAATTAGAGAAAGCAGGTGACAAATAATGGCAGACGTAAAGAAGATTGCAACCCGTGAAAGCTACGGTAATGCACTGAAAGATTTGGCAGAAGAGTTCCCTAATCTCGTTGTTTTGGACGCTGACCTTGCAGCAGCTACCAAGACCGGTATTTTCAAGAAAGCCTATCCCGATCGTCATATCGATTGCGGTATCGCAGAGTGTAACATGATGGGTATTGCAGCGGGTCTTTCCCTGACCGGAAAGATCCCCTTCGTAAGTTCCTTTGCAATGTTTGCAGCAGGCCGTGCCTATGAGCAGGTTCGCAACTCCATCGGATACCCTCATCTGAATGTGAAGATCGGTGCTACCCATGCAGGTATTACCGTAGGTGAGGACGGTGCTACCCACCAGTGTAACGAGGATCTGGCCCTGATGAGAACCATCCCCGGCATGGTAGTTATGTGCCCTGCAGACGATGTCGAGGCAAAGGCAGCCGTTCGCGCAGCGCTGGAGTACGAAGGACCCGTTTACATCAGATTCGGCCGTGCGGCAGTACCTGTGATCAATGACAAGCCTGACTATAAGTTTGAGATCGGTAAGGGTACCGTAGTTCGCGAGGGTAAGGACGTTACTATCATCGCAACCGGTATCTGTGTAGACTCTGCACTGGGTGCAGCACAGAAGCTTGCTGCTGACGGTATCGATGCAGAGGTAGTGAGCATCTGCACCATCAAGCCTCTGGATGAGGAGCTTGTGATCGCCAGCGCGAAGAAGACCGGCAAGGTTGTCACCGTGGAAGAGCATTCCGTCATCGGCGGTCTGGGAAGCGCAGTATGTGACTGCCTGTCCGAGAAGCTTCCCACACCCGTGAAGAAGCTGGGTATGCAGGACTGCTTTGGTGAGTCCGGCTCTGCGGCAGCTCTGGTTGCAAAGTATGGTTTGGACGCAGAGGGCGTATACAAGTCTGTGAAGGAGTTCATCTAGTTTTTGAGAATCTGAGCGAGTAAACGAGGGTTTCCGTAATGAATATTTTATCACCATCCATATTGGCGGCCGATTTCGCGAAGCTGGGAGAACAGATCGAGGCAGTGAGCAAGGCCGGGGCCAGATATCTTCATATTGATGTGATGGACGGACAGTTTGTGCCCACCATCTCCTTTGGTATGCCGGTGATTCGTTCGATCCGGAAGGCTTCGGATCTGTTCTTCGATGTGCATCTGATGATCGACAGACCGGAACGGATGATAGAACGCTTTGCGGAGAGCGGTGCAGATCTGATCAATTTTCATATTGAAGCCACCGGGGATCCGGAAGGAACCATTCGCAAAATTCATTCGCTGGGTAAGAAGGCTGCGATCACCATCAATCCCGGCACACCGGTTTCTGCGATAGAGCCTTACCTGGAAATGATTGATATGGTTCTGGTGATGACAGTCGAGCCGGGCTATGGCGGACAGAAGATGATCGTCAGCTGTCTGGATAAGGTGACCGAGCTTCGCAGGCTTGCCGATGAGTGCCATCTGAACTTTGATATAGAGGTGGATGGCGGCATTACCCCGGAGAATGTCTCCATGGCGTTAGAGGCAGGAGCCAATGTGATCGTAGCCGGCTCCGCCGTGTTCAGGGATGACATCGAGGGAAATGTGAAGCGTTTTCTGGAACAGATGAGATAGTATTGACAGAAGTAGGAATAAGTGATAGACTTTCGTTTATCATAAAAAGAAAAGCAATGACGAAGAGAGTACATTTGTAATGAACCGTACAGAGAGGATTCTGAAGGCTGAGAGGAATCCGGAACAGACAAATGGAAGATGGCTTCTGAGCAGCGCACCGAGCCGTAGGGTAAGGCTGCGACAGGTTTCGCCTGTTATAGCGGATAGGGTTATTGACCCGAAGAGGTCTGTTTTCGTGAGAGACAGACGAAGAGAAGTGGTACCACGAGTTAACGGCTCGTCTTCTTGCAGGAGAGACTGCAGGAAGACGGGCTTTTCTTATGAGAGAAAGGAGCAGAAAAATGAAAAACAAAGGACCTTACTATTTGACAACTGCCATTGCGTATACCTCCGGGAAACCTCATATCGGCAACAATTATGAGATCGTTTTGGCAGACAGCATCGCACGTTTTAAGAGAAAGGAAGGATACGACGTATTCTTCCAGACAGGAACCGATGAGCATGGACAGAAGATCGAGCTGAAGGCACAGGAGGCAGGGGTGACTCCAAAGGAGTATGTAGACAAGGTTGCAGGCGTGATCAGACAGCTGTGCGATCTGCTCAACATTTCCTATGACAAGTTCATCCGTACCACCGATGAATATCATGAGAAACAGGTGCAGAAGATCTTCAGAAAGCTGTACGACCAGGGGGATATCTACAAGGGAGCCTATGAGGGCTTATACTGTACCCCCTGTGAATCCTTCTGGACAGAGAGCCAGCTGGTAGACGGCAAGTGTCCCGACTGCGGCAGAGAGGTCAAGCCTGCCAAGGAGGAGGCATACTTCTTCAGAATGAGCAAATATGCGGATAAGCTGATCAAGCATATCAACGAGCATCCCGAGTTCATCCAGCCCGTTTCCCGAAAGAATGAGATGATGAACAACTTCCTGCTTCCCGGTCTGCAGGATCTGTGTGTATCCAGAACCTCCTTTAAGTGGGGAATCCCTGTAGATTTTGATGACAGACATGTGGTGTATGTATGGCTGGATGCGCTGACCAACTACATCACCGGTATTGGCTATGATGCAGACGGTAACAGCAGCGAACAGTACAAAAAGCTTTGGCCCGCTGACCTCCATCTGATCGGTAAGGATATTATTCGTTTCCATACTATTTATTGGCCTATTTTCCTGATGGCGCTTGGTGAGCCTCTGCCCAAGCAGGTGTTCGGTCATCCCTGGCTGCTCACCGGCACCGACAAGATGAGCAAGTCCAGAGGAAACGTTGTTTACGCAGATGATCTGGTGAACTTCTTCGGCGTGGATGCGGTTCGTTACTACGTGCTGCATGAGATGCCCTTCGATAACGACGGAACCATCACCTGGGAACTTTTGGCAGAGAGAACCAATTCCGATCTGGCAAACACGCTGGGCAACCTGGTGAACCGTACCATTGCTATGACAAACAAGTACTTTGGCGGCGTGGTGGCTGACAAAGAGGCTTCCGAGGCGGTGGATGAGGATCTGAAGGCTGTTGTCACCGGTACCTATGCAAAGGTTGCTGACAAGATGGCTGCCCTGAAGGTTGCAGATGCGCTGACCGAGATCTTCGGTATCTTCAAGCGCTGCAACAAATATATCGATGAGACGGAGCCCTGGGCCTTGGCGAAGGATGAGGCGAAGTCTGACAGACTTTCCACTGTGCTGTACAATCTGGTAGAAGGCATCCTCATCGGCGCTTCCCTGTTGGAGCCATTTATGCCTGAGACCGCAGAGAAGATTGCGGACCAGCTGAATGCACCCTTGCGTGACTTTGATCAGCTGGAAACCTTCGGTCTCTATGAGAGCGGTAAGAAAGTCACGGAGACTCCCCAGATCCTGTTTGCAAGATTGGATCTGAAAGCTGTTGCCGAGAAAGAGGAGGAGATCCGTCAGAACATGATCGCTGCTTCGGGTGTGAAGGAGGAGCCTGCAGGGGAGGAAGAGCCTGTCATCGACATTGAGCCAAAGGAAGAGATCACTTACGATGACTTTGCAAAGCTGCAGTTCCAGGTGGGTGAGATCATTGCCTGCGAGGCAGTGCCTAAGTCCAAGAAGCTGCTCTGCAGCCAGGTGAAGATCGGCAGCAGTGTGAAGCAGATCGTATCCGGAATCAAGGCACACTACACACCTGAGGAGATGGTGGGCAAGAAGGTGATGGTTCTTGTGAACTTAAAGCCTGCAAAGCTGGCAGGGGTTCTCTCAGAGGGTATGCTGCTCTGTGCAGAAGATGCAGAAGGAAATCTGGCGCTGATGACACCTGAAAAGGCAATGCCTGCCGGTGCTGAGATCTGCTAAATCGAAAACTTTTCTTAAATACCGGGGAAAAGAGTTTCTTTTTCCCCGGAATATGTTTATACTGGAACACAGAGAAGTGAACCTGATAACGAGAAGAATAGAGGCTTTTATGAGGAAGGAAGCATTTTCATTTGACTCACGTGACGGTGAGACCAAGCTGCATGCGATCCGGTATCTGCCCGATGAGGGCGTTTCGATACGGGGAGTGGTACAGATCGTACACGGTATGTCGGAGTACTTCGAAAGATATGACCCTTTTTCCCGGTATCTGACGGAGCATGGCTTTGTGGTCACCGGTGATGATCATATGGGACACGGCGAGAGTGTAGCGGAAGGAATGACCTTCGGGTACTTCTGCAGACAGGACCCGGCCACGGTGCTTGTGCGGGATGAACACAGACTGAAGAAAATGACACAGGAATTGTATCCCGGGGTGCCCTATCTTTTGATAGGACATAGCTTGGGCTCCTTTATCGTGCGCAATTATCTGTGCAGATACGGAACCGGAATTTCCGCTGCCGTGCTGTTGGGAACCGGTATGCCCTCCCGGATGGAGCTTTTTCTTTCCAAGACCATTGCGGCAATGCAGCAGATGGTCTTTGGCCCCGGACATGTGGCAAGACTGTTGGACCGCCTTATTTTCGGTAACTATAACAAACAGATCCAAAACCCTCGCACCGCCTATGACTGGCTGACCAGAGAGGAGGACCTGGTGGACGAGTATCTGCAGGATCCTCTCTGTGGATTTGTCTTCACGCTGAATGGGTTTTCGGCGATGTTTCAGTTGATCTCCCGATTATATCAGCCGAATAATCTGGCGAGGATTCCCAAGGAACTGCCGGTGCTTTTTGCCTCCGGAGATGCGGATCCGGTGGGTGACTACGGCAAAGGCGTCAGGTCGGCCTACGAGAGCCTGGAGAAGGCAGGTATGAAGCGGCTGACCCTGAAGCTGTATCCCGGGGCAAGACATGAGATTCTGAATGAGACAAACCGAGAAGAGGTGTATGCGGATCTCCTGGACTGGATGGAGCAGAACGCCTTCTCTTCTCCGAAACAGGGGGAGTAAGATGCGATGAAAAAGCGTGATCTTGAGGGGGTAACGATCAAATGGGCCGGAAAAGAGGACTGGAATGCCGCTGTGGAACTTGTGTGGCGTACCTTTTTGGTCTCTGAGGCGAAGGAGTACACTGAAGAAGGGATCCGTCTGTTCTCTGAATTTATCCGAAGCAGGGAACTTTACGAAATGTTTCTGAAAGGTCAGTACCCTGTTCTCCTGGCAGTGCGTGACGGCGTACCGGTAGGGGTTGCATCCCTTCGGTTTGAGACCAGACTTTCCCTGCTTTTTGTGGAGAAATGTCACTGGAGACAGGGAATCGGCAGCAGACTTCTTCAGAAACTCACCGAGTATCTGAAGAACGAAGAACAGAGATATATCATGACGGTCATGGCCGCACCCGGAGCGGTGGATTTCTATAAAAAACACGGGTTTTACTGCCTGGGAGAGGAACGGGAGTACGGAGGCATCCGGGTGACAGATATGCAGAAAAATTTGTGATCCAACAGAAGAAAGGAAGATACGCTATGAAACTATTTAACATTGACAGCCCGCTGATGCAGGCTTTGAGCAAAATGGCAGACCTGATGTGGCTGAACATTCTGACCATTTTCCTGTGCCTGCCGGTTGTGACCGCAGGAGCAGCTTTGACGGCCATGAACTACATGGCGCTGAAGATCGTGCGGGACGAGGAGTGTTATATCACCAAGGGCTTCTTCAAGTCCTTCAAGGAAAACTTCAAACAGGCCACCATCATCTGGATCATCCTGTTAGCGGTTGTGACGGTTCTCGGCATTGATTTCTATGTGTTTACCCATTCGGAGACCGAGGTAAACGGCGTGATTCAGGTCGCAGTTATGGTGGCTGCCATTATGGTACTGTTTACCTCCATGTACCTGTTCCCCGTGCTGGCAAAATTTGACAATACCATCATGAAGACGATCAAGAATGCACTGATCTTAAGTCTGGTGCAGTTTCCGAAGACGATCCTGATGATCATTGTGTATCTGATTCCGATCATTATCACGATTTACGTATTCCAATTGATGCCGCTTGTATTTATGTTCGGTGTTTCCGTACCTGCGTGGATCAGCGCAAAGCTCTACAACAAATTCTTCCAGAAGCTGGAGGATCGCATCAACGAGGCAAATGCTCCGGAAGAAGTGGAGACGGAAGGCGAAGAGGATGAGAGGATTTTCCGGGATGAACTGGATCCGGCGCTGGCGAAGAAGGACGCTCAGGAGTAGAGTTGTAAATGTTGACTAAGAAAACAAGTTTGTTTTGGGCAACATGACAGGAACACGCAAATGCTACCGAGAAAATAAGCAAATCATACAATCAAACGTAAAATCTTTGTGAAATAGTGGTATGGCGCAAAAGAAAAAAATTTTGTATACTATCATCATACGAGCCGTGGGAGTTTGTGCGCAGATTCTATGGGATACGGCTTTAGAATGAAAGGAGAATTTAACCAATGGCAAGTTTATCTTTGAAAAACATTTGCAAGGTATATCCTAACGGCTTCGAGGCTGTTAAGAACTTTAACCTTGAGATCGCAGATCAGGAGTTCATCATCTTCGTTGGACCTTCCGGATGCGGTAAGTCTACAACCCTTCGTATGATCGCAGGTCTGGAGGATATCTCTTCCGGTGAACTGAAGATCGGTGACAGAGTGGTTAACGATGTAGAGCCTAAGGACCGTGATATCGCAATGGTATTCCAGAACTACGCTCTGTATCCTCATATGTCTGTATATGACAATATGGCATTCGGTCTGAAGCTGAGAAAGGTTCCCAAGGATCAGATCGATAAGATGGTTAAGGATGCTGCTAAGATCCTTGACTTGACTCCCCTTCTTGATCGTAAGCCCAAGGCTCTGTCCGGTGGTCAGAGACAGCGTGTAGCTATGGGTCGTGCTATCGTTCGTAATCCTAAGGTATTCCTGATGGACGAGCCTCTGTCCAACCTGGATGCTAAGCTGCGTGTACAGATGAGAATTGAGATCGCTAAGCTTCATCAGAGACTTGGCACCACCATCATCTACGTAACACATGACCAGACCGAGGCTATGACTCTGGGTACCAGAATCGTAGTTATGAAGGATGGTATCATCCAGCAGGTTGATACTCCTCAGAATCTGTATGAGAAGCCCGCTAACCTGTTCGTAGCAGGATTCATGGGATCTCCTCAGATGAACTTCCTTGATGCAACTGTTAAGGTTGACGGCGACGTTGCTAAGCTTTGCATCGCTAACAAGGAAATTCCTCTTCCTCCCGCTAAGTCCAAGAAGGTAATCGAGGGTGGTTATGATGGAAAGATCGTTACCTTCGGTATCCGTCCTGAGGACGTTGATGATTCCGAGATGATCATTTCCGCATCTCCTGTTTCCTTCGAGTCTACCGTAAGAGTATACGAGCTGCTTGGTGCAGAAGTTTATCTGTATCTTGATCTTGCAGACTTCCCTATCACTGCAAGAGTTGATTCTCGTACCACTGCTAGACCCGGCGACACCATCAAGTTTACATTCGATCTTGAGAAGATCCATGTATTCGATAAGGAAACCGAGCAGATCATTACCAACTAGTCTATCATCCTTGTACATCAGAGGCGCACCCTTTCGGGTGCGCCTTTTTTCGGCTCTGCCCCTGCCCTCGGTGGAGGCTGGCAGTGCAAACCTCACGACGAAAGCCTCGCAAGGTTTTTCTGTCAGGAACTGCGCCTCTTAAGGCAGGGGCAGAGCCCTTCGTCCGGGGGAAGGCAGGGGCAGAGCCCTGCCTGTGTGAAAAGAATGAAGTATAAAAATTGTATGAAATATTGCGCGTTTGAGGAAATAATTCCGTGAGAACGCTTGCGAAAGCGAGGAAAATTCGGTATGATGATGGAGAAGAGGTGTAGTTGTATAGTTATTTCTGATGATAGATTGGAATGAAACTCAACTTGAGAAAGGTACAAGACTATGATATCAAATCAGACCATTCAGACCAGCATTGATGAATTAAAGAGCATTACGAGAGTGGATCTTAGCGTCTACGATGGAGGATGCAATCTCCTGGCAACTACTATGGAGCAGAGAGAGATCGACAGAAATATCCTGCAAAGCTTCATACAGTCTCCCGCGGACAGTCAGGTGATCGGACAGTCCCACCTTTTGAAGGTCTGGGATGAGGGAGAGCTTCTGTTCGTCTTGTTGGCAAAGGGCAACGAAGACGATGCCTATATGGTAGGGAAAATTGCAGTCAGTCAGATCCGCAATCTGTCTATTGCCTATAAGGAGCGCTATGACAAGAATAATTTCCTGCAAAACCTCCTGTTGGACAATCTGCTTCTGATGGACATCCATAACAAGGCGAAAAAGCTTCATATCGAGCTTGCCAAGCCCCGAGCAATTTTCCTGGTTGAGACGGGTCCGGAGCACGATGAGATCGTGACGGAGATCATGCGGGGGATGTTCTCCACGCAGGCAGGAGATTATATCACCTCAGTGGATGAGAGCAATGTGGTTCTGATGAAGGCACTGGAGCCCTCCGACGGACAGGAAGAGTTGAAGGCAATTGCCGAGATGATCGTCTCTATGATGAATGCAGAGGCAATGGTGAATGTCCGCGTTTCCTTCGGCAATATTGTAGGGGAACTGAAGGATATCTCCAAGTCTTATAAGGAAGCCAAGATGGCCATGGATGTGGGCAAGATCTTTTATATCGAGAGAACGGTCTGCTCCTACAGCGAATTGGGAATCGGCCGACTGATCTACCAGCTGCCGGTAAACCTGTGCAAGATCTTTATCGAAGAGATTTTCGGCGACAATGTACCGGATGATCTGGACGAGGAGACGCTGACGACCATCAACAAGTTTTTCGAGAACAATCTGAACGTATCCGAGACCTCCAGACAGCTCTTTGTACACAGGAATACGCTGGTGTACCGCATTGAGAAGCTGCAGAAGAGCACCGGGCTGGATCTTCGTAATTTTGACGATGCGCTGACCTTTAA
Source organism: Acetatifactor sp. (assembly GCA_051880235.1). Lineage (GTDB taxonomy): Bacteria > Bacillota > Clostridia > Lachnospirales > Lachnospiraceae > Acetatifactor. The sequence goes on from JBJENO010000002.1 coordinate 17,274, forward strand.
GATTGCACTCATGGTGGTAAATTATATGAAGTATCTGGACACGGTAGGATACTAAACAGATGCAGCCACCTTACAAATTAGAGTAAAAACAGGAGGAAAGAAAGAATGGACAAAAAAGCATTATATCAATTGACTTACGGTGTGTTTCTCTTAACCACCAAGGCCGGCGACAAGGTGAACGGCTGTATCACAAACACCTGTATTCAGGTGGCAAACTCACCCACCAGAGTGGCTATTTCGGTGCTGAACACCAATTACACCTGCGACCTGATCAAGGAGAGCGGTATCTTCGCACTGAGCCTTCTGGACAATACCTGTACCTTCCAGACCATCAAGCACTTCGGCTTCCAGTCCGGAAGAGATGTGGACAAGTTCGATGGACTGACCCTTCCCACAGATGAGAACGGTGTGCCCTATCTGGCATGGCAGACTACCGCTGTGATCAGCTGCAAGGTGCTGGAGAGCACAGACCTTGGCAGCCACACCCTGTTTATCGCAGAGGTAGTGGATGCGAAGCTGTTAAATGACCATGCTCCCCTGACCTATGCGGATTACCAGGCCAATGTAAAGCCCAAGCCACAGGAAGTGAAGAAGGAAAAGAAGATTGTGGGCTGGAGATGTAAGATCTGCAATTATGTGTATGAAGGCAGTGAACTTCCGGCAGACTTCACCTGTCCTCTGTGCGGACACGACAAGGATGATTTCGAGCCGATTTATGAATAGGGTTGAAACCTCGACCACATGGCTCTGCCGATAAAGATTTTATCAGCAAAAAAAGGAGATATGCACCGGTAAGGTGTGTATCTCCTTTTCTAACGCTTTACTTTATAAGATAAGGAAGAATAATTTGAAGAATCCGTGCAATATCATCGCGAACGGCCGGAGATAAGGACTTGGTCACTTCATATAATTCGTCTTTTCTGATCTCAAGGTTGTGTGTTCCCTGTTCTCCAAAAATCAAATAATCTGTAGAAGTGTTCAATGTTTCGGCCAAATCGGCAAGAATGGAGACGGAAACAGATTTCATTCCACGTTCTACTTCATACAGATAATGGGCCGAAATATCTATTTTCTCGGCAAGAACTTCCTGTGTCATATTTTGTGTTTTGCGGCATTGTTTGATTCTCATTCCCATCTCTTGTGAATTCATTGTTCATCATCTCCCATCATTTCAAATTTCAATAACAGTTACAGTTGTTTTATTTATATAGCTGACAGCTACAAAAAAGAACTATCTGTAGATACAACTGGAAATCATGCTGTATCAAAAAGAACAGTTTTGGATACAGAAATGTATTTTCAGTACGAAAAAGCGCATAAAATACTAGCCAAAGAAACAAAAAGGTTGTATAATGTGGCTATCAGCTATATCATGATAAAATAATATTTTCATTTTTTTGCCACTGGGAAAGGACTATTACTATGAAAATAAAAGTTGCCATTCTCGAAAAAGACATTTCTTATCTGAATCGGTTAGTTTCAGTATTCAGCACGAAATTTGTTGATAAGCTTGAGACTTATTCCTTTACTGATGAGGAGGTAGCATACAGTTCCCTGGCGCAGAGCAGAATTGACGTCTTTCTGGCTTCCTCTGTGTTTGAGGTTGATATGGATCGGGTTCCTCCAAAGTGCAGTTTTGCATACTTGGTTGAGGCGGTGGATATTGAGTCCTTTCGAAATCAAGGAGTTTTATATAAATTTCAGAGAGTGGATTTGATCTATAAGCAGATTATTAGTCTGTATTCTGAGAAAGCGGAGCAAACCACCGTGGCGCACACCGGAAATGGTGGCTCTGCCAAGATCATTTCTTTCCTCTCTGCCTCCGGAGGTACCGGCAGTTCAACAGTGGCTGCGGCGTGCGCAGTCAGATTTGGAAATATGGGCAAGAAAGTGCTCTATTTGAATTTGGAGCAGTTTGGAAGTGCAGATGTGTTCTTTCAAGCGGAAGGAAACGGTAATTTTGGTGATATCATCTACGCCATCAAGAGCAAGAGAGGCAACCTGTTGTTGAAACTGGAGAGCCTTGTTAAGAAGGATGAGTCAGGCGTATTTTTCTACTCGTCTGCTTTGAAAGCATTGGATATGGCGGAACTGAAGGCAGCAGAATGCGTTGAACTTCTCAACCTTATTCGAGATAGTGGTGACTATGAATACATCATTTTGGATATGGATTTTTCGTTGGCGAAGGAGGAAGTGCAGGTACTCAGACAGTGCAATCGTATTGTGCTGGTCAACGATGGATCTTCTACCTCCAATGAAAAGCTGACGAGAGTCATTGATTCAATTGCGATTCTGGAGGAAATGAATGACTGGAATCTGATGTCCAGGTGCTCTCTGCTATACAACAGATTCAGCAGTAAGACATCGACGACTCTGAATATAGAACAGATCAATGAGTTGGGTGGTATCAAGAGATTTGAGGGATACGATACGCGCCAGTTGATTCAGCAGCTGGCACAGCTTGCCGTATTGGATAAGCTTTTATAAGGGGGACGAATCATGACTTTTGAAGCGGAGCAAAAGCTTGTCGCAGAGATCAAAAAATATGTTTCCATGAATCTTCCATTGAGTGAGCTGACGAACGAACAGCTTCAGGAAAAGGTGGAGGAAATCGCCGAGAACCAGTTTTTCCAGGGACAGTACATCTCCATTCAACAGAGAATTGCCATCGTGGAGCAGGTGTACAGTTCTATCCGTGGTTTTGGATTGTTGGATACGATCATCAGCGACGACACCATTACAGAGGTTATGATCAATGGTCCGGAAAATGTATTTATTGAACAGAACGGACGGGTGACAAAGCTAGACAGACAGTTTGAGAGTCAGCGAAGGTTAGAGGACATCATTCAGAGAATCGTTGGACTGGCGGGAAGAGAGGTCAATCAGGCGAATCCCATCTGCGATACCAGATTGCCTGATGGCTCTCGTGTAAACGTAGTTCTTCCGCCCATTGCGTTGTGCGGTCCTACCGTTACGATCCGTAAATTCTCTAAAGATCCTATGACCATTGAGAAACTGATTCGATATGGCTCTATTACGCAGGAAATCGCTGACAAGCTGGAACTGCTGGTAAAAGCAAAATACAACATTTTCATTTGCGGTGGTACCGGTTCCGGAAAGACTACCTTCCTGAATGCTTTGTCCAACTACATCCCCAAGGATGAGCGTGTTATTACCATCGAGGACTCCGCCGAGCTTCAAATCGAGGGAGTAGAGAATCTGGTTCGCATGGAGACGAGAAATGCAAATGCATCCGGGGCGGGTGAGATTACGATCAGAGATTTAATCAAGTCATCCCTTCGAATGAGACCTGAGAGAATCGTAGTCGGCGAGGTTCGAGGAGGGGAAGCTCTCGATATGCTTCAGGCGATGAACACCGGACATGACGGTTCTCTTTCCACCGGACATGCCAATTCGACACAGGATATGCTGAGCCGACTGGAGACCATGGTCTTGCAAGGGGCTAACGGACTTCCGTTGGAAGCGATTCGTCAGCAGATTGCCTCTGCACTGGATATCATTATTCACCTCTCCAGACTTCGTGATAAGTCCAGAAAGACGATGGAAATCTGTGAGGTGTTGGGGTATGAAGACGGAAAGATCATTCTGAATCCACTATATGTATTTGAGGAGGACGAGAACAGTACACTGGAGAAGGTATCCGGTTCTCTGAAACGGACAGAAAACGAGATGAAGAATGTGTTTAAACTGCAGCTGGCAGGTATAAAAGAGAGGATTTGAGGTGACTTGCAATGGCAGGAAAGAAGAAAGAGGAAAAGGAGATTATAAAACCCTTGGTCGGCGATGCCTTGGACTATTCCGTCTATAATCCTACCGTTTTGGAGAAGATAGGTTGGTTCCTGATTGGAGCGGTAGCCGGAGCTGTAGTAATGTATATTTTTTTGGAGAGTATCGTAGCATCCTGCATCACCGGAATTGTAACAGGATTCATCTTTATCCCTATGAGGAGAAACCAGATAATCGATAAAAGGCAAAAACAATTATTGACGCAGTTTCGAGGCCTTTTGGATGCTCTTTCGACTTCTGTCGGAGCAGGAAAAAATGTTACAGATGCTTTTTTGTCTGCGGAGTCTGATTTGGCTGTTCAGTATTCAACTGATTCTTATATTGTTAATGAAATAAGGTGCATTGGCCTTGGATTGAACAATAATATTCAAATCGAGAATCTGCTCATGAACTTTGCGGAACGAAGTGGATTGGATGATGTGGAGAGTTTTGCGAATGTATTTGCAACCTGCTACAAAAAAGGAGCAAACATACAGGAGGTTATTAAAAATACAGCCGCAATCATAGGTGACAAAATTGAGATTCAGATGGAGTTGGAGACGATGGTAGCCGGCCAGAAAAATGAACAGAATATCATGCTTGTCATGCCTGTTGTTTTTATCGTCGCAATGAAGGCCATGGGAGGAGATATGATCGACCTGTCTACGCCTACCGGAGTCATATCTGTGACCATCGCACTTGTCATTTTTGCAGTGGCATATTTGGTAAGCAGGAAAATTCTTGATATTAAGCTGTAGGAGAAATGATCATGCTGGATTCTGTTTGTATTGTTATTTATTTTATTATGATGTTCATATGGGTGGTTTTACTGTTTGTGGGAAGTTCCAGACACAAGTCTATGATCGATCCTTTAGAGAGAAAGAAGTATCTTTTCAAGGATTTCTATGGGGTGGGTTTTCAGCTTTTGGAGATATTGAATTACTCATATGATTCCCCATTAGATAGAAAGAGAAAAGCTCAGGCGCAGATTGTCTACGGAGAACAATACGCAGAGTATTATTACCGTGTAAATATGGCAGAGAAAGTGACCTATGCAAGCTTTTGTATTGTAATCGCGCCTCTGTTGGGTCCACTTTTTAAAACTCCAGTTATGATGGTTTTTGGATTGATCGCTGCTGTCGTACTGTGGGCATATTCTGATTCAAAAATCACAGACATTATCAAAGAGAGAGAAGAGATTATTACAAAGGATTTTTGTAATGTAGTTTCAAAGATGGCATTGTTATTCAATGCAGGCATGATTACAAGAGAAGCCTGGCAAACAATTGCTGCGACAGGACAGGGTACTCTGTATGACGAGATGAGAAATGCGGTTGATGAAATGGAAAACGGAACCTCTGAGGTGGATGCCTACATTAACTTTGGAAATCGATGCGGTGTTCCCTTTGTTAAGAAATTTATTTCCATGCTAATACAAAATATAATCAAGGGCCCCAAGGATGTTGCAGATTTTCTGAAGAAGGAGTCGGCTGTGTGTTGGGAGGAAAAGAAGCACATCGTCAGAAGACAGGGGGAAGCTGCGGCTAATAAACTGATGATTCCACTGGGCATGATACTGATTGGTATTTTTATTATGATTCTTGTTCCTGTCTTATCCAAGATAGGAATGTAAGGATAGATTATTCAAGAGAGGAGGAGTATTGATATGAGAATGCTTGACAATGCGTATTTTTATTGCAGGGCAAAGGTTGGTTATTACTACAACCGTCTTGTAAAGGAGCAGGCAGGAGGTGCTGAGTTGGTTGCAACCCTGATTATTATCGGTATTGTAATGATTCTTGCGTTTGCATTTAAGGATAAGCTGATTGGTCTTGTGAAGAACATTTGGAATCAGTTGATCGTGAATGGTACGGAATCTACCAGTCAGTCTGATGTTGCAACAACTTGGAATTAACTGAGTCAACATGCGTTGCCCGGCTACGCAAGTAGCTGGGCAATTGGTCCTTTGGGGGTCTTATGTACAAGAAATGGATGAAAAGGATACGAGAAGAACGGGCGAACAGTCTGGTGGAGAATGTAATCGTATTGCCCGTTGTCTTTTTTGTAATTTATTATATGATTTTTGCGGCTTTCATTATGATGGATCGCACCACCTTAGACGCCGCGGCAAAGCGGGCTACGATTTATGCGGCAAAGTGCATCAGTGATCCTAATTATGTCAATATATTGGGGAAGGTTGGACATCAAGCCGGAGAATTAGACACAGTAGTTACAGGTTCCGATTATGGAAAAGAAGCTTTTGAAGGAGTGGGGAATAATATTATGCCCTACAGATATTTCAAATTGAATACCGGTCAGATACAGTCTGCGGTGCAAACAGAGTTGGATGGAATTATTCAGAAGACACAGCGTCCTGGACGTGTGATCGATACGGAGGACATTAAGATCAAGATTACCAATTATGTCGTGTATCAGGATGTCGAGGTAAGCATCACTGCAAAATATCCGTTGCCGAAGGTGTTCGGGGCAATTGGGCTGCCTACAGAGTACGAGTATACAGTATCCTCCAAGACGGCAGTAAACGATCCGGATGAATTTATTCGAAATGTGGATCTGATTATTGATACTGCGGTGGCAATCGATAGCAAAACCGGTAACAGGTTTGCAAAGATTGGCGCCAAAATTGGCGATATGGCAACAAAAGTGAAAAAGTTTTTGGAAATAAAGAATTAATGGAAGGGGGACAGCATAAGGTATGAGATATCGTATAAAACGTAGGATACAGGGCTCTATCTCTCTTTTATTGGTTATTATATTGCTGCCGACCATGGTGTTATCCGGAATTATTGTAGATGCCAGCCGTGTAAATATGGCTAAATCTATGGTTTCCAGTGCGGGGGATCTGGCTGTCAATTCAATGCTGGCAAATTATGATACCATATTGAAGGATGTGTATGGTCTGTTTGCTGTGTCCCAGGATGATCCGGCTGTTATTGAAGCAAATATTAAGGAATACTTTGAGGATACACTTGTTTCTTATGGTGTAACCGATGAAGCTGGTGCGGAAAGCTATGTACAAAGCCTGATGGGAGATTTCAAAGGCTGGATATCGGGAACCAATTCCGTGGATGTCAGCAATTTCATGGATATGGAAGTGTTGAACGATTTCAAGGTGGAGAAAGTCTCCGGAAGTGGATTGGATAATCCTGATATTCTTCGCAAACAGATTGTAGATTATATGAAATACAGAGCACCTGTAAATGTTGGTCTTAGCATTTTTGATTCCATAAAAGCATTTACAGCAGTAAAAGAACAGACGAAAGTGGTAAAGGCACAGGTGGAAGCACAGGAGAGTTTGCAGCCTGTCACGGAAGGATGCAGGGCATCGATTGATCTGATTCGCGAATTTGATGAGATGGTTTTGGAAATGGATGAAGGAACGAAATTAGATGGTACTTCTTCAGATAAAGCAGTTAAAGGAATATCTTCATCTAGCGATACAGGGATTGTAAAGGTTTTGAATTATGGAAGTCAGGTGGACAAATACAAGAAGGAGTGGGGAGAAAATCTGGAGTATTTGAACCAGCTGAACCTAATCTTTTTTGTAAAAGCACCGGATATTTCCAGCTATTATCTGTCCAAAAAGAGTTTCAATGCCAATAATTTTTTTATCAAGGATGACAACTCTCTTGATACCGATGACTGTGGAATCTCTGCAGATTCCCTGGTGACTAACGATTATGATGCGATGAAGAATGGACGGAATGCAATCATTGCGGAGTTGCTTAAGGAAGAGGCTGATGGCGGAGTATATCTGAAGCTTGTAACAGATTATTGTGCTGCCGATTATATGAAGCGTCTGTTGATGAATGTGGACAAAAATGATTTTGAAAATGAAGAATCTGCTGTGGATGCATTTATCACATTTGAAGCGTTTCTGTTGAACGAAGAAACAGCTCCGATAAAGTATCAGCAAGTGAAGGATGTTTTAGAGAAGCTGTATTCGCTTGATCAGTACGAGGAGAAGTATCAGAAACATCTTGATGAGATGATTGACGATAAAAAAGCTGAAAAAGAAGAAGCTGAAAGAATTCTACAACGTGTAACTGCCGAATTTAATTCCATTACAGAAAGGCTGAATATTGCCAGAGATGCAACAAATCGTTTCTCTCAGGCTGAGGCTGAGAAAAACATTGCAGAGGCTGCTCTGAACGCTGCAAAGGCAGCGGTAACGACGGCAGAGACAGCGAAGGATACGGCAGAGACGGCGATGGATACGGCAAAAGGCGTTTATGATGCAGCACAGGCCGCCCTTGATGCATGTATGGCTCCACCCACATCTTCTGCTTATCAAGCTTTGAAGACAACGAGAGACACTGCGAAGACAGCATATGATAGTGCCACTGAAGTATATAATGATGCAAAGGCTACCTATGATACGGCTGTTTCTACAAAAGATGCAGCCCAAGCAGTTTATGATGAGAAGTATGCGACTTATGTATATTGTCTGAATAACAAAAAGACCCAACGCGAACTTCAGTCGATGGAGGCACAACGTTCCCAAAAGGAGCAAGAAGTGATAGAGGCTACCGAGATATTTCATCGGTTGACCAGAGAATTGGAAACCTTGGAAGCAGAAAAGACAAGTGGTGTTGCTGATTATCAGAATCTTTTGTCCAGATTTAAGCCACTGACGCGTACCTACCAGCAGGATCTGGAGATTTATGCGGAGTTTCAGACGATTGCAAGGCTGAAAATAGAGAGAGACCTGAAAGCTATTTCGAATCAGTTTGGGAAGATTACCGGTAATCTCGAGGCTATTATCAGTAAACTAAATGAAATTGGTGTTGTACTGAGCGATCTTAAATTAGCAATAGAAACCTATTCCGATAATGTAGGAAAATGGCAGGCCGCAAATAACAAATATGCCACAGAGAATAGCACGGATAGTTTTAGCGAACAGAACAATGCGGATATCAAAGCAACAGAGAATCAGTATAATTTGGAGACTTTAAAAAGCTTGCAGGACTATGTAAATGTGGTATGCGAGGAGTATGAAACATTATTTATCACACTGACCAATGCCGATTTGTACAAATATGGTACAAAACGTATCGACCAGATGCAGAATCAGCAGGATATGAAGGATGCTGTTCCAACTACGGTCAAGGATTCATTACCAAGTTTGGTTACAAAGGAAGTTGCTTCGCAGAAATTTGATTTATTGTATACTACAACGATAACTCAGGATTTAGAGTTAGACAGATTAACCTTCGTGGAAAGGGGAATTGTCCCGCTCCATTTTCTGAAGTATCTGAACGAAAACTATCCAAAAGAAAAGAAATTGCTGCAAGAGACAAATGAAGATGGCACTCCGGCGGATCCAGAAGGGGAATATGAGAGTCTTAAGAATGATATGAAGGAAGACAAGAGCGGAGAGAGTGCTATCAGCGGTGAGGCAGAGAAGGATGCCAATGGAAATAACGCTTATGGATATACATATGAAGGAATCACAATCAATAATAGCGAACTCCCTTCTAAAAATGCTGAAACAAAGAATGGTAACACTTCCAGTGTAAAGATGACAAATGATGATAAAAAGGTGAATGCAAGTAATAGCCTTAATGATCAGAATTCAGAGTTAGATAAAATTCTTGGAAATGTGGGGAAAATATTGGAGACAGGTATGGAGAACGCATATCTCTTGGACTATATTTTTGAGAACTTTTCTTATAATACAATGGTGCAGGAGCAGTGTGTCAAGGGAGAGGGCTATAAAACTTATCCTGAAGTTATGACACTCGGGACAAACCCCGCATTATCCAAGTATAAAGGAAAAACGAAGACCTTGAGTAATTATTCCATCTGCGGAGCCAACAACTATATGTATGGTGCCGAAATAGAGTACCTCATGTTTGGCAATGCCTCTCCGAAGAAGAATGTCACATATACAAAGGGAAGCATATATGCAATCAGATTTGGGTTCAACTGCATTTTTGCTTTTACGGATAGTGAAATTCGAAACACAACCAGAGCAGCTGGACTTGCAGTGCAGGCGGCAACCCTTGGTTTTGTTCCCTATCAGGTGGTACAAGTAGTACTCCAGCTTGCGCTTGCGGCTGGTGAATCGGCGATCGATCTGGATGCCATGAGCAAAGGGTTATCCATCGTAGTCATAAAATCAAAGGATACCTGGAATCTCAGTGTGAGGGGGGCCATGAATCTGACCTCTCAGGCGATTCAGGGTGTGGCGAGCAGTGCAATTACCGATGCGGTGAAGAATGCGACAGAGGCAGTAAATACTGGTATAAACAAGGTTCTGGACGCCACTGCGGATACTATGAATGATGCGGTGACGGATTTAGGAGACACACTGGATAATGCTGCTAAGGCAAAGGCGCAGGAGATTGTGGATTCGGTATACACCCAGGTTGTAGCAGAGGTGGAGAGTGCCCTGAATCAGCTGCAGATCACAGAATTCGCGGACAATGCTCAGGCTGAGGTGACGGCCAAGATTGATGAATTGTTTGCAACCGCTGAAAGCAGAGTAGATGCAAAGGTTCAGGAGATATCGGACGCCAACAAGGATAACCCGGTTGTCGTTGCTGTAATGCAGTTTATACCAGAAGGCGAATTCGGATATAAAACAATAATGGATGATATGAAAGACTTGATTCAATCCAAGATTGATGATGCCTTTACCCAGGCAAATGGTGCCTATGTGGATGTGGTATCCACCATCAATGGCTGTATGACAAAAGTAAGGTTTGAGGTTATCAATACGGCTCAAAAGGCCATCGATGAAACAATAAAGAGTGCGGAGTCGGTTGTCAAAGGTAGCATCACTGAAGTTAAGGATAAGATCTCCACCTCCGTCACCGAATGGACCAATGCTAAGGCGGAGGAGATAACGGAAGAACTGGTGGAAAAGGTAAAGGGCGAAGTGGTTGAAGCACTGAATGGCTTCTCCGACAAGTATCTCTCCGGTTCCGGTACGAACCTTGGAAAGGCTAAACCTACAGATAAAAGTGTGTCTACCATGCTGAAGTTTGGATATCGGGATTATCTGATGCTGATGCTGTTTGCGTCCATTTGCGTCAAGGATGAACCGGTATTACAGAGGGTAGGAGACCTGATACAGCTTAACATGAGTCATGCCACAGGGAATGGCGAGACAGGACAGCTGGTGTTTACTCATAACAAAGGGGATCAATTTAAGCTTTCGGAGGCATGCACTTATGTCACGGTAGGTACTTCGGTTAAGACTGACATGTTATTCATGAAGATGGATTTCTTCAACCGTCTGGTGCTGGATCCTGCGGTGGATGCGGATACCCAGATAAAGGGGGTATCGACCCTGCAGTATCATGGCTTAGGCGGATATTAGAGAAAGGATAAGGATAGGAAAGATGAAAATAAACAGAATTGGAATGTTGGTTGGATTGGTACTGATTGCTTCTCTCACTGCCTGCGGAAAAGCAGGACAAGAAGGACAGAAAGAGAGTAGCACTATTGTAGAAAGCAGTCGGGAAGAGAGTAAGTCGGAGAAGCAGGAGGAAACGAAGGAGTCTCAAGAGGTGGAGATGGAGTTGCCAAACTGGAAGGGTGTGTATGCAGATGATAGTGCGAGACAAAAGTATAAGGATTGTAAGATAGACTATATAATTCAGTTTCCTGCTTTATTACCTACTACGAGGTCAAACTTTGCTTATCAGATGGATCCCTCGTTAATTATGGTGGGCGAGGCACTGAATAATGAACCGGTGGATTCGCTAGAGAAAGCTTTTGAAGCATATGGCGGGCTTGCCGTGAGTAGAATGGAAGAATATCGGGATGACAGTTACACTGATTTTGCCTTTATGACGGAGACTTCTGAAGAAACAACCATTCACGCAAAGGGAATTGATTTTGCCGGAATGGATCTGCCTGTAATTAAATATACCGGAAAGCATACCTATAAAAAGGATGGAGAGGAGTTCTCAATTCCATTTGTTGCCTATGCAGCAGACCTGACTGTTGCAGAGAACTGTTATATTTTCTGGATTGTTTGCGATGATTCCATTAATACTCCTTCTATGGAGCCGCTTTCGGAGGGAACTATTGAAGCTTACGCTTTGAAGATGGGAGAGTCCATTCAAATTGATGGAGATTCGGTGAAAAAGTATCAGAGAAAGCGGGAAAAAGCAGCACAAGAACAATAAACGTTACTATGATACAAGGTTATGGTCTAGGGTTTCTCTCATTACGAGAGAAGCCCTTTGCTAAAAGAAGGTTAAGATGATATGATACATTTGTGGGGGAAAAACAAAGAGAAGGATAGCCGCGGATCAGCAACTGTGGAGGCGGTAATAGCATTTGTTGGTTTTCTGTTCGTCATTTTCACGATATTGAATGTGACGAATTATTGCAGGGCGCAGATGTTGATTTCCAATGCCATGGACACCGTGACAAAGGAACTGACCCAGTATTCCTATTTTTACAAGGCCAGCGGTCTGCAGAAGTTCGGGCAGGAGATTCAGGCGATCGGAGCAGAAGGCGAGGCGAATCTCAATACGATTGCGACGTCTGTAGGCGATCTGTATACGGCGATGAGCGGAGCGGTGGATACTACTCTGGCCGAGGGAGCGGGGCTTGGTGACAGACTGTCAAGCGGCAACATCGACATCCAAGATCTGAATAATGCACTCACCAATGTAGATGCCAGTTTTACCAATATCGATACCAAACTGAATGACATGAACACCAAGTTCATGGATGTCTATAACAACCCGGTTCTGTATATGAAGAGCCTTGTGGCTGTGGCAGGGAATGAGGGTCTTGAACTTGCGAAGTCCCATGTACTGGCGGCTCCCCTGGCGAAGGGATTACTCCTGAAACACTTTGGCAGCAATAAGGATGAGGCGGACAAAGCGTTAGAACAATTGGGCATCGTGGATGGAATTGACGGCATGAACTTTAACATGTCCACTATTTTTACCAAGGAACATCCGGATGAAATCCACCTCGTGGTGTATTACACGGTGGAACTGAGCCAGATGTTTGACTGGCTGGACTTAAAAGTCAACATGTGCAAAGAAACCCGTGCCAGAGCATGGTTGGCCGGCGATCACCCCGTAGCTTCAAACGTCAAGCCTGCTGAGCCTCCTGCAGGAGGAGGTGCGGGTGGAGGAGCAGCAGATCCTAATACTCCGGAAGAACCGGCAACTCCTACAGCAGAAGAACTGAAGGCACAGATGGTGGCAAAGTACGGTCAGGAAACGATAGATGCAGTCTGCGCCGATGTGGACACCAGCGGATGGACTGAACAGGACTGGGAGTACCAGATATGGCTGTATCAGCATCGGGAAGAAATCGAAGAGGTAGCCGGTGAAGAGGAGACACCGGAAGAAACCCCGGATGAAGAATACATAAAGAATGTAATGATCGTTATTTATGGTCCAATGATGGTATCTTATGTGGACATAATCGAAGATACTGAAGGCTGGACCATGCAGATGTGGCAGGCGAAAATAGAGAGCTATCTGTATTTATATGGCGAACTGGGAACAGAAATGGTAGCACTCTATGGCAAGGAAGAGGTTGGCGAAGTACGTGCTGCTGAGGACACCAGCGGATGGACTCGAGAACAATGGATTGCCAAGCTGAATGAGAATCGGGAGAAGAAGGAAGAGGAAGATGAGGCAGAGAGTGGTAGTAAGGCTAATCTATTAGATGATACGGGAAAGTTTATTGATGATACTTTAGAAAATAACTATCAAGCTTACATAAAGAGAAAGATAAGTAAAGGACAGACGCCTAAGGATAGATTAGAATGGAAGCAGGCGAGTGAATATTGGACTAAAGAATCACCTGTTGCAAGAGGAAATAATTTCAATAAAACAGTGCGAGAAGCAGATATTTATGATTATCATGAAATATATCTAGAAAATGGCAAAAGATTAGATTCATATGACCCAGATGCTGGAGAGATAATTTCTAGAAAAGCAACAGATTTGGATAAGATTAGTGAAGAAACATATAGGAGATATTTGTCAGAGTTTTCATCTAAATATTCCGAAGGAACAAAGATAAGATCTAATGCATATCCAGAACTTGATGGACAAGAACTGAGAGGACAGTATATATTAGAGATACCAGCGAGTAATGCTAATTTAAGTAATATTGATTATTATGAAAAAATTGCATCTGAATATGATGTGATTTTAAGGTTTACGGAGGAAGTACAATGATAGAATTAAATTCTAAAATCAAAGAAGCGTTAACTGAAATAAATTTTATTAAGAGATATGAAGAGGTGTCAAATAAATTTAATGCAGAAAGAACACCTTCAAAAAGTCGATTAGTATATATTGATGGTGAAGAAGTTATGGAGATAATTAAAAATTTGGGATATTCTCCGCTATTTGATAGTAAAGAAAAGTTTTATAAGATTAGGGAAGAACAAGTTGAAAAGTTTACATTAGGAGTTCATATTATTCTACAAGGTGGAATGGTTGATTTAGTTTGGGTAGTCAGAGAGGATGGTGAACTGCTTCTTGGGGCACCTTGGGGTACCTATTCAAGAAGACTGATTGATAGCAGTTACAGAATAAAAAAACCGATTTTTGGAACATATGAGGATTTGGAACAAATTTTAAAATTTACTTTTAAAATGTATGAAGACTTTAAAAACGTATTATCTGGTTATTAATCAGAGATAAAATTGAATTTATTGGTAGATAAGTTATTTGGAGATGCTTTGCAATAATTTTATTTATATCTCAACATAGGGACACCCACCGCAGAAATGTTAGGTCTTTAAATTAATCGGAATTGCTCTCGCAGAAGGTGATGTAATCCATGTAGATTAATTTGAAGACGCAAGGGCGAGATTCACCATTTTGATGTTAAGGACATTCGAAGTCAAAACTGAATAGTAAGCATTAGAGCCAGCTGTGATTGATAATATCAGCTGGCTCTTTCAATTTATAATATTCTAATTATTTTGTATGAAGTGGAATAAATAATTCTAGAGATACAAAAAATAAAATAATACTAGCTATAGTTACAATGATGGAGTATAATATTATCGTTACCACATACATTTTGGGTTTTATATAAATGATAAACCTGAATTATTCACGGAACAGTATCTGAACTGATAACTGTACCCTGAATCT
>JBJENO010000003.1:0-97372 GCA_051880235.1 Acetatifactor sp.
ATGCCGGGGCTAATGTTTGAATTATTTTGGGACATTTTCAAAAATGCTTGACACTGTAAATTTATTTTTTTATCTTTTTTTCACGATAGATCTCGTCAAATAGCGCCAAGCCAGTCAAGGGCATTCCAAATTCCATCCTCCATCACGGAAGTGGTGACATAGTCTGAGATCTCCTTCACATCGCTCGTTGCATTGCCCATGGCGATTCCGACGGCTGCGCACTCTATCATGGGGATATCGTTACTGCTGTCCCCGATGGCCACTGTCTCTTCCATGGGAATCCCGAGCTTTTCGGCCAGCAAACGCATACCGCTGGCCTTGGAATAACCTGCCGGCATGATCTCGAAATAGCCTTTCTTGCGATCTACCACATCCAGCTTTACACCCACCTCTTCCAGGAATCGGTCCATACACTCTCTTGTACCGGCATAGGCATAAAACTTGTCAAAGGCGCCGGGCGCTTCCTCGTAGGATTTATACCGGAATTTTTCAAATAAGGTAACATACTCCGCAAAGCACTGATGAAAGATCTGACCCTTTCTCTCAATGAAATTGTCAAAGGCACCTTCCAATACGGCATCGATCCGTTGATTCCGAAGAGCACGGATGATCCGTTCTCCCTCCTCCACGGTAAATGACTGATGGAGAAGTTCCCTGCCATGCATCAGGATCTGTGTTCCGCAGCCACAAAGAAATCCGTCAAAGGCATTCAGCCACTGACCGCAGATATCCACCAGCTTCTTCGACCTGCCTGTATTGATGACACACACATGACCATTCTCTCTGGCCTTTCGAACCGCCTCTATGGCACTCTCCGGCACCGCCTTCGTCTCCTCGTCGATCATCGTTCCGTCTATATCGAAAAAAATCAGCATTTGTCTCTACCCTTTACACCAAGTCTATCCACTCTTTGTTCTCTCTATTCCGGGATCGTCCACGGAAGAAAACGCATAACAAAGCGCAGTCACGCTAAGAATACAAAGCGTACTGCGCATTGGTTTTCACACTGTGATCAGCTTAGGCAAGCTTAGCCTTAGCTACCTCTGCAAGAGTCTTGAAGCCCTCTGCATCGTTAACAGCCAGATCAGCCAGCATCTTTCTGTTCATGTCAACACCTGCCAGCTTCAGGCCGTACATAAACTTGCTGTAGGAAAGGCCGTTCATTCTTGCTGCTGCGTTGATACGAGCGATCCACAGCTGTCTGAACTGACGCTTTCTCTCTTTTCTGCCAGCATAAGAACTGGTAAGTGCTCTCATAACTGCCTGCTTCGCGGTTCTGTACTGGTTGCTTCTGGCTCCTCTGTAACCCTTTGCAAGCTTTAATACTCTATTGTGCTTCTTCTTGGCATTCATGCCGCCTTTAATTCTTGCCATGTTTCAAACTCCTCCTCACCAGACTTATAAATAGGGCAAAATCTTCTTCATATTCTTTACATTTGTTGCATCGGTCATAGCAGGCTTTCTAAGATTACGCTTAGTCTTAGTAGTCTTCTTGGTCAAGATATGGCGCTTATAAGCCTTATTTCTCTTCAGCTTACCGGTTCCTGTAAGCTTAAAACGCTTTGCAGCAGATCTGCTTGTCTTCATTTTTGGCATAACATCATCCTCCTAAATTACAATTAGTCTATATTTTAACTATTGCGAACTAGCGCTTAACAGTTAAAAACATTGTCATACTTCTGCCCTCTACCTTGGGAGCCTTCTCAACGGTAGCGATATCGGACAGGTTCTCGGCGAAATCATCCAAGATATGTTTGCTTGCGCTCATGTGAGCCATCTCACGGCCACGGAAACGAAGGGTAACCTTCACCCTGTCTCCCTTGGTGATAAACTTTCTGGCGGAGTTCATCTTCGTGTTCAGATCGTTGGTGTCGATATTGGGAGTCAGTCGAATCTCCTTGATCTCAACGGTCTTCTGCTTCTTCTTCGCTTCCTTCTCTCTGCGAAGCTGCTCATACTTGTACTTGCTGTAATCAACAATCTTGCAGACAGGCGGTTTTGCAGTAGGTGCGATCTTCACAAGATCAAGCTCTGCCTCCTCGGCAATTTTCAATGCTTCTCTAGCGGACATAATACCAAGCTGTTCGCCGTTCTCGCCGATCAGACGAATCTCTTTGTCTCTGATCTGTTCGTTAATCATTAAATCGCTAATGGTTGTACCCTCCATATGATAAAAGCATAAAAAAAGTGAATAGCATAACTATCCACTGACTCTCCATCCCATACTCTGCAAACCAGACGAATATGAAAAAATGTGAACACTTACGAGCCCGATTGCTGTAAGGTGAGAGTGGATACTCTGCTTGTTACTTATGTGTTCTCACACACTCGTATAGGATAACATATCTAAATTGTTCTGTCAATACTTTATTTTCTAAATTCCGGATTATTTTTTCATTCCTTTTCACAGGCAGATGCAGCTGCCTCCGGCATTTCTGCATCTGCACTGTAAAGGTTTGCTGATGACCGCTTATGCCTCCTGGAACGTATCGCAGGCTGTCTCCCTGCAATCGCAGGCGTGACACCCTCTAATGTCCACATGGGAAGCCTTGCACTTATAGTTGGAATTGTACATGCACTTTTCTGCCTCACAGTCGATGCTGATGGTATTGGTGGCATGACAGGTGGAATTCTTGTAGGAATTCTCATCCTTTCTCACCATAAAGCTCTCACAGCATGTCTCGTCACTGCAGGAGGCGTTCTTACCGCCCACACAGATGTCCCCCTTACAACACAGATGGTTCTGGTTGTAGGTACAGTTCTCTGCTCCACATTTTAAATCTGCCATATCTTTCCTCCATTCCGCTACCACTCGTCACAGGTCTGTCCTCAGGTAGCGTCAAACAGACCTGTTTGTAGTGTGGGTGAATTTCAGAAAAAATATACGGCAGATTTCAAATCCGATTTCATGAAATAAATGAAATATCTATTATTTCTCTTCCTGTACCATTTCCTTGCGGATCTCCTTGGTGCGGATCTCCTCACAGACAGCAGAAATAAACTCAGCCAGGTCCTTCTGACCCTCATCGCCCAGGAAGCGGCTTCTCACGGAAACCTTCTTCTCCTCCTCTTCCTTCTGTCCGACTACCAGCATATAGGGAACCTTCGCCAGTCTGGTCTCACGGATCTTATAACCGATCTTCTCGCTTCTTACATCTACCGTTACCCGGATGCCGTTCTTCTTCAGTTCCTTTGCCACCTCATTGGCATAGTCTGCATATTTCTCGGAGATAGGAAGTACACGAACCTGCTCAGGGCAAAGCCATGTAGGGAATTTTCCCTCATACTTCTCGGTCAGCCATGCGAGAGTTCTCTCGTAGCAGCCCATAGAGGTTCTGTGGATGATGTAAGGACGAACCTTGTCACCGTTCTGATCGATGTAATACATATCGAACTGTTCTGCCAGCAGAGCATCCCACTGAACGGTGATCATGGTATCCTCTTTGCCGTATACATTCTTCGCATTGATATCTACCTTAGGGCCATAGAATGCAGCCTCGCCCTCCGCCTCGTAGAACGGAATGTTCAGCTCAGTCAGGATATCTCTGATATGGCCCTGGGTCTCCTCCCAGACCTCAGGCTCACCGATATACTTCTCACGATTGTTGGGATCCCACTTGGAGAGACGGAAGGTTACATCCTCCATCACACCCAAAGTCTCCAGGCAATGCTTTGCAAGCGCAAGGCAGCCCTTAAACTCTTCCACCATCTGGTCAGGTCTTACGATCAGGTGTCCCTCGGAGATGGTGAACTGGCGAACACGGGTCAATCCATGCATCTCGCCGGAATCCTCATTGCGGAACAGCGTAGAGGTCTCGCTGTAACGGCAGGGAAGATCACGATAGGACTTCTGGCTTGCCTTGTATACATAATACTGGAAAGGACAGGTCATGGGACGAAGTGCATAGACTTCCTTGTCCTTCTCCTCATCGCCGAACACGAACATACCTTCCTTGTAATGATCCCAGTGACCGGAGATCTTGTACAGGTCGCTCTTTGCCATCAGAGGAGTCTTGGTGCGCATATAGCCCCACTCATTATCCTCCAGATCCTCAATCCATCTCTGCATGGTCTGGATGATCTTCGCTCCCTTGGGCATCAGAAGCGGCAGGCCCTGTCCGATCACATCCACTGTGGTAAACAGTTCCAGCTCACGTCCCAGTTTATTGTGGTCACGATTCTTCACGTTCTCCCAGTAAGCAAGATACTCTTCCAGCTCTTCCTTCTTGTTGAATGCTGTGCCGTAAATACGCTGCAGCTGGGCCTTGCTGGAATCACCATGCCAGTAAGCCATGGAGGAAGAGGTCAGTTTGAATGCCTTGATTCCCTTGGTGCTCATCAGGTGAGGGCCTGCACAGAGGTCCACAAAATCCCCCTGACTGTAGAAAGAGATCTCCGCGTCCGCAGGGAGCGCCTCGATCAGCTCCACCTTGTAGGGCTCATTTTTTTCGGTCATGAACTTGACAGCCTCATCTCTGGAAAGGGTAAACTTTTCCAGCTTCGCCCCCTTCTTGATGATCTTCTTCATCTCTGCCTCCAATTTGTCCAGGTCCTCTCTGGAAAAGGAAGCGTGGTCAAAATCATAATAGAAACCGTTGTCGATGCTGGGGCCGATGGTCAGCTTCGCATCGGGGAACAGGTTCTTCACAGCCTCGGCAAGCACATGAGAGGCAGTATGGCGAATGGTAGAGAGGCCTTCCGGGTCGGATGCGGTGCAGATCTGCAGTTCGCAGTCCTCGCTTACTACTGTTCTCAGATCAGCGACCTCCCCGTTTACCTTTGCACAGCAGGCCGCACGGGCAAGACCTTCACTGATGTCCAGTGCGATCTCATAAATACTTTTGCTCTCTGCATATTCCTTTACAGAGCCATCCTTCAATGTAATCTTCATGTTGTTCTCCTTTCTTAATTGACAGACTGTTACAAAAAGAAACGTCCCTTGCAATCAAATTGCAAGGGACGTATGAATTACGCGGTTCCACCCTCATTGCAGAAAAACAACTCTGCCACTTCATTTGCTCGTAACGGGAGCCTCCGTACCCGATTAGGGGTCACTCCGAGATGGTCTTCGGTATCCGTCCTGACAAACCGCTTGCAGCTCCATACGGGCGGTTCTCTCTGCGACGCTTCGAATACTTACTGTTCTCTTCAACGCTTTCTCTATTGCAGGAACTGATTTCATGTGTGTATTTTAGTCCTTTTCTTCCGAAATGTAAAGTGTTTTTTAATCGAGGACCTTGATGTTCTCGATCACCGGCTGGTTCTTCGGAAGAACCGTACCGTTTCTGTCCTCCACCTGTACTGCATCACAGATGGCGTCCACCACATCGATCCCTTCAGTCACATAGCCAAAGCAGGCATACTGTCCGTCCAGATGCTGCGCATCCTGATGCATGATAAAGAACTGAGAGCTTGCGCTGTCCGGTTTGGACGAACGGGCCATGGAGATCGCTCCTCTGGTATGCTTTAACGGATTGTCCACTCCGTTTGCGGAGAACTCTCCCTTGATCGTCTCCTTGGAACCGCCGGTGCCGTTGCCGTTGGGATCACCGCCCTGAATCATAAACCCGGTGATAATGCGGTGGAAGGTCAAGCCGTCATAAAAGCCTTCCTCGGCAAGCTTCACAAAGTTGGTGACAGAGATAGGTGCATTGTCGGCATCCAGCTCAACTGCGATGGTACCGTAATCCTTGATGGTGATCTCCACATGATGCTTGCCGGTCAACTGTTCGCCCTGATAGACAACCGTCTGCTCATCCGACTTGGATGCAGCTGATTCCGCCCCGGCAGATGCCTGATCGGAGGCCTCTGCACCGGCTGATTCACCGGTGATGGTGCTGCTCTCAGGTACCCTCTCTTCCTTGAACTTCCGCAGCCTGCCGCCGCAACGACCAGGCCAACCGTCAACATACAGATCAGTAATTTCTTTAACATATTCTTTCTTCTCCTTCTTCCATCAAAAATGTGCCCCTCGCCGATACAAGGAACACATTTCATGGATGATCAGACATCCAGCTTCATATCTCCGGCCTTGATCCAGCCGTATTTTCTCATCAGTTCAGATACACCTAAGGCAATGATTGCCGGGGCAACCACATGCATCACGAGAATCTCAGCCAACACGACTCCCGGCGCCACGCCGCCAGCCACCATGGTCTGATAGGCATTGATCTGACCTACCAGGCCGGCCGTTCCCATTCCGGAACCGGTAGCATTGTTGGTCATACCCAGGATGCAGGTGGAAACAGGACCAAGCACAGCGGAGGCAACGATTGCAGGCAGCCAGATGACAGGCTTCTTCACGATATTGCCGATCTGCAGCATACTGGTTCCCAGTCCCTGGGCAAGAAGACCGTTTACTTTATTCTCTCTATAGCTTGCCACAGCAAAGCCGATCATATTCGCACAACAGCCAACGGTTGCGGCGCCAGCAGCAATTCCGTTCAGTCCCAAAATAATACCCAGGGCTGCAGAACTGATGGGCAGCGTCAGAATGATTCCCATCAGTACAGACACTACAATACCCATCAGGAAAGGTGCCTGCTCGGTTCCCCAGTTGATGATGGAGCCAAGCCAGGTCATAAACTGAGAGATGCCGGGGCCCACTAGGAGACCGATGGCACCGCCGGATACGATACAGGCAAAGGGGGTGACCAGAATATCTACCTTGGTCTTGCCGGATACCAGGCGGCCCACATAAACAGTGACAATGACAGCCAGGAACGCACCCAAGGGTTCTCCCACCCCGGCCAGCACAATGGTGCCGTCCACCAGCATGGTGCCTGCAATGATCTTACTTGCGAAGGCACCGATCATACCGGATGCAGCCGCAGAAACACAGGTCAGAGGACTGGCCTTCAGTCTGGCTGCAACTCCCACACCGATGCCCGCGCCGGTGATCACTCCCGCAGCCTTTCCCATCAGAAAGAGCAGTTCTCCTACCGTTCCCGGAATCAGCTTTCCCACCTGCTGAATGATCGTTCCGATGATCAGTGTGGCAAAAAGACCGGTTGCCATTCCACTCAAGCCGTCAATAAATATTTCCTTGCAAATCTTCTTCAGTTGTTTCATCCCTGTGTCTCCTCTTTCCGAATTATTCGTTCATCTTTGCCAGCTTCGCGGACTGGTCCGCTGCGATACAGGCATCGATGATCTCCTGGATATCGCCGTTCATCACCTTATCCAGCTTGTAGAGTGTGAGACCGATACGATGATCTGTCACGCGTCCCTGCGGGAAGTTATAGGTACGGATTTTCTCGGAGCGATCTCCGGTACCGATCTGACTCTTACGCAGTTCAGCCTCCGCATCATGACGTTGCTGCTGTTCGATATCGTACAATTTTGCCTTCAACAGCGCGAACGCCTTGGCCTTGTTCTGCAGCTGAGACTTCTCCGTCTGGCTGTATACTACGATTCCCGTGGGATAGTGAGTCAGACGAACCGCAGAGTCGGTAGTGTTGACGCACTGACCACCGTTGCCGGATGCACGCATGACATCGATCCGGATGTCCTTTTCCTCGATCTTAATATCGATATCCTCATCCACCTCAGGCATCACTGCCACAGAGATGGTAGAGGTATGGATCCGTCCGCCGCTCTCCGTCTCCGGCACACGCTGTACGCGATGTACGCCGCTCTCGTACTTCATCACGGAATAGGCACCCTGACCGGTGATCATAAACTGTACTTCCTTCATTCCGCCGATTCCGATCTCATCCACGTTCAGTGTCTCAACCTTCCAGCGTCTGCCCTCGGCATAATGTACATACATACGATAGATCTCCGCCGCAAACAGAGCAGCCTCGTCACCGCCGGCACCTGCACGGATCTCCACGATAACGTTCTTCTCATCGTTAGGGTCCTTGGGCAGCAGCAGGATCTTCATCTCCTGCTCCAGCTCCTCCACCCGCTTCTTGCTGTCGCTCAATGTCTCCTTGATCATCTCGCGCATCTCTTCGTCCTTCTCGTCCTCCAGCATCACCAGGGAATCCTCAATGTCCTGCTTGCAGACCTTGTACTCTTTATAGGCTTCCACGATGGGAGTCAGGTCACTCTGCTCCTTCATCAGACTGCGGAAGCGTTCCTGGTTGTTTGTCACAGTGGGCTCATTCAGTTCCCCCATGATCTCCTCAAAACGAATCAACAAATCCTCTAACTTGTCAAACATAGCCTTACCTTGCCTTTCTATCTCCCTGTCATCCTCTACAGGGCTCCAAATCCAAGGGTTCCGAACACCACTCTGTCCAGTCCCCCGAAATCTTTTTTCACTGTCACCTCTAAAAAGCCTGCCTGTTCCATCATGCCTTTTACAGCCTCTGCCTGATCATAGCCGATCTCAAAGAAAAGCATTCCGCCCTTCTTCAGGTTTTTTTTGCAGTCGGAAACGATCCTTCTGTAGAAGACCAGACCATCCTCCTCGCCGTCCAGGGCGATCCGGGGCTCATAGTCTTTTACCTCGGGCATCAGGGTATCTACCACGGCGCTTCTGATATAGGGTGGATTGGATACCACGATATCATACTTCCCGTCCACCGCTTCAAACAGATCACTCTGCAGAAATCGCACCGACACTCCATCCTGACCGGATAGAAGTCGCTCCGCGTTCTCTTCTGCCACTTTCAGTGCCGGGGAAGATACGTCCACGCCCAGGCCTTCACAATCGTTGGTATAATGCAGGATACTGATCAGAATGCAGCCGGAACCGGTGCACATATCCAGGATCTGCATGCCATCGTGGGTATGCTTCAGAACCTCCTCCACAAGCACTTCCGTATCCTGCCTGGGAATCAGAACATTTCTGTTCACCCGAAAGTTAAGACCCATAAACTCCTGCTGCCCGGTGATCTGCTGCAGAGGAATTCGCGCACTTCTCGATGCGATGGCATCAAAATACTGCTTCTCCTCCTCCGGGGTCACCACTCTGTCGCCATGTACCAGAAGGGTATTTCGATCAGTACCGCAGATATGCTCCAAAAGCAGTCTGGCATCCAGCACAGCTTCCTCTATTCCGGCACCCGCTAAGGCTCCTTTTCCCTTTTCAAAACATTCCCGATAGTTCATAGATCCGATTCGTCTGCCTTCCCGCCGGAAGACGCCTCCATATTTTCTTCCTTCGCAGGCTGATCCTCACAGACGATTCCGAAGGTCTCCTGCAGGAAATGACGCCAGTCAAACACTGCCTCCACAGCAGCAATGGCTACTTCGATCATCTTCTCATCCGGCTCTTTGGTGGTCATGCGCTGGATCAGCATGCCGGGAGCAGAAATGATCTTCACAAGCACATTCTCGCTTCGCCCTGCCAGTCGGATGATCTCGTAAGAAATTCCCGCCACAACAGGAAGCAGCAGCAAACGCAGTCCAACCTTCATCAGTACATTGTCCACTCGGATAAAGAAAAACAGCACGATACTGACCAGCATGACAAAAAAGATAAAACTGGTACCGCATCGCTTATGCAGTCTGGAGCTTTCCTTCACATTCTCTACCGTCAGAGGCTTTCCGCGTTCCAGGCAATTGATACATTTATGTTCTGCCCCGTGATACTGGTACAGTCTGCGGATATCCTCCAAAAGGCTGATCAGGGAAACGTATCCCAGGAAAATACCAATGCGAATCACGCCTTCCAGCAGAACAATGACTGTGGAATTGGTGATCAGTTTTTGAAAGAAAGAGGAAAGAAAATAGGGCAGCACGATGAAAATCCCGATTGCCAACGCAAAGGAAACCACCGTTACCAGAGTGTTCACAAGCTTTTCCTTGCTCTCACTCATCTGCGTCTCCTCCTCATCCTCATAAAAGGAAGCGGAGAAATTCAGGCACTTCATGCCCAGCCGCAGAGAGTCCACGAAGTTGAACACGCCTCTGACAAAAGGGATCCCGGAAAGCCTGTTCATCAGATCCGAATTCTTGTACTCCTCCTTCATCAGTTCGATCTCTCCGTCCGGTTTTCTCACAGCCACAGCGTACTTCTCGCTGTTCTTCATCATGATTCCTTCCAGAACGGCCTGACCGCCGATACCGGAGTATACCTTTTCTCTCCTGCAATTACATTTTTCAGTCAATTTTCGTTCCACTCCTTCATATCGCCGCATCCATCCGGCGATACACTGAAAAAAGGTTGAGATCATTCCACCTCAACCTTTCATAACTTTAGCTGCCAAACTCTCGCAAAAAAACATGCGAAACTTATTTAACGCCGTACTTTCTATTAAACTTCTCAATACGTCCGTCAGCTCTGGCTACCTTCTGCTGACCAGTGTAGAATGAATGGCACTTAGAGCAAACTTCTACGTGGATCTCAGGCTTGGTGGAGCCTGTTACAAAAGTGTTACCGCAGTTGCAGGTTACAGTTGCCTGGTAGTAATTAGGATGGATTCCCTCTTTCATCTCTTTCACCTCTCTATAATAAGTAGTTTTATTTTGTTCTCATCCGCACTGCTTATGGAACCACAAACAGCGCTATTATCATATCACAGGACTTCCCGGTATGCAACAATTATTTTCATATTTTTTAAAAATATGTGCCGTCGTTTCAGAATTGTGTTCCACGCCTTAAGATCCGCATGTCTGATTGCAGACACGCTTTCGCTTGGACCTCGACGTAGCGGTACATAAGGCCCTACAGCACAGGGCCTAAGTACCGACGTCTTGCTACAGTCTGCAACAGACATACAGATCTTGTCGGGAACACAATCCAAAATAAGAATATTATATAAAGCGGTTTTTCTTCACCATCTGCACGAACTCTGTATTGTTCTTTGTCTTGGCGAAAAGGTCCAGGATCCGGTCCGTTGCCTCTTCAGATTTCAAACCGTTCAGGGATCGTCTCATCACATTGATTGCCTCCAGTTCATCCGGGGAAAGCAGCAGGTCTTCTCTTCTGGTTCCGGACTTGGCGAGATCGATGGCGGGGAAGATCCGTTTCTCGGAAAGCTTCCGATCCAGCACCATCTCCATATTGCCTGTACCTTTGAATTCCTCGTAGACCACGTCGTCCATTTTGCTTCCGGTGTCCACCAGTGCAGTTGCAAGAATCGTCAGGCTTCCGCCTTCACGCATATTTCTCGCCGCACCAAAAAACTTCTTGGGCATATGAAGGGCTGCAGGGTCCAGACCTCCGGAAAGGGTACGTCCGCTGGAGGGCACCACCATATTGTAGGCTCTGGTAAGTCTGGTGATGCTGTCCAACAGGATCACCACATCCTCCTTATGCTCTACCAGTCTCTTGGCGCGCTCGATGACCATCTCAGACACTCTCTTATGATGCTCCGGCAATTCATCAAAGGTGGAATAGATGACCTCCACATTCTCACCGATGATGGCCTCCTTGATGTCCGTTACCTCCTCCGGTCTCTCGTCGATCAGAAGAATCAGCATGTGCATCTTGGGATTGGAATGAAGGATCGACTTCGCCACTTCCTTCAGCAAAGTAGTCTTACCGGCCTTAGGCGGAGAAACAATCATTCCTCTCTGTCCCTTACCCACAGGACTGATCAGATCGGTTACGCGCATGGCAATACTGCAGCCGGGGCACTCCAATTTAATTCGCTCATCCGGGAAAACAGGGGTCATCTCATCAAAGGAACCGCGCTTTACGGCTTCCTCTGTAGAATAACCGTTGATCGTCTTGATATATAACAGCGCCGCAAATTTCTCCTGCTGGGTCTTTACCCGCTTGTTGCCGCGTAAGATATCACCGGTCTTCAGTCCGAACTTGCGGACCTGGCTGGGGGCCACATACACATCATTTTCGCCCGGCATAAAGTTGGCACAGCGGATGAAACCATATCCCTCCACCTGCTCAAAAATACCGCAGGCCTCTTCCCCGCTGTCCAGTTCCTTGGGGAAGGTCTTCTCATCATATATTTCATTGTTCCTTACCGGTCTGGGCACGGCAGGCCTGTCCGCCGGTCTCTCCTGTGTCTTCTCCGGTTCCGGTTTCTGTTCTGCAGGGGCACTCTCCCGGACCGGCTTTTCCTCTACAGGCTTTGAGGGTTCAGACTTCTCCTGTTTTCTGAATTCCTCCTCTTCTGCCACAAGAGCATCCACCAATTCTTCCTTGTGCATGGAAAAAATCCCTTTGATGCCTCGCACCTTTGCCAATTCACGCAATTGCGCCATCGATAAAGTACTATACTTTTCGCGCATAATATCCTCCCTTTTCGGATCCTTTATGAAACTATATTGTGTGTGGGTAGTTATATTAAGAAATGCTTCGGATGTGAAAATGAACCATTTGCCAGTTTATTATAGCCTAAATACACCGAAAAAGCAATAAGAATCGATTGTTCTTTTCGGCAAACTAACACTTGCAGTACCGAATAATGTGTTATATGATAAGGAAGAATGTTCGTAAAAACCAATCAGGAAAAGAGGTAACTTTATGACGACCAATGAAAAAGCACTTATGATGCATGAAAAATGGAACGGCAAGCTGGAGACCGTATCCAAGACTCCTGTCAAGTCCAGAGAGGATCTTGCCATCGCATATACGCCCGGTGTTGCAGAGCCCTGTAAGGTGATTGCTCAGAACAAAGAGGCTGCCTATACTTACACCATGAAGGCCAACACGGTAGCAGTTGTCTCCGACGGCAGTGCGGTCTTAGGTCTGGGAAATATCGGGCCTCACGCAGCAATGCCCGTCATGGAGGGGAAGGCTGTCCTGTTCAAGGAATTCGGCGGAGTCAATGCAGTGCCCATCTGTCTGGACACCCAGGATACCGAGGAGATCATCAAGGCTGTCACCTGGCTGGCTCCGGGCTTTGGGGGCATTAACCTGGAGGATATCTCCGCTCCCAGATGTTTTGAGATCGAGGAGCGTCTGAAGGCTACCCTGGATATTCCCGTATTCCACGATGATCAGCACGGCACGGCTATCGTTGTGCTGGCCGGTATCATCAATGCTCTGAAGGTTGTAGGCAAGAAAAAAGAGGACTGTAAGATCGTGGTCAACGGCGCAGGCAGTGCCGGTGTTGCAATCACCAAGCTGCTGCTCACCTACGGTTTCCCCAATATTGTGATGTGCGACAAGGTCGGTATCGTGTCCAAGGATACGGAAGGATTGAACTGGATGCAGAAGAAGATGACTGAAGTAACCAATCTGCAGAATGAGACCGGTACTCTGGCTGACGCCATGAAGGGTGCAGACATCTTTGTCGGTGTTTCCGCTCCGGGCATCGTCAGTCCCGAGATGGTTGCTTCCATGAACAAGGATGCGATCCTCTTCGCCATGGCAAATCCCGTTCCCGAGATCATGCCCGATGTTGCCAAGGCTGCCGGTGCAAGGGTTGTGGGAACCGGTCGCAGTGACTTCCCCAATCAGGTCAACAATGTGGTTGCCTTCCCCGGCATCTTTAAGGGTGCGCTGGAGGGTCGTGCCACACAGATCACAGAAGAGATGAAGCTGGCCGCAGCCATCGCCATCGCCGGTCTGGTACCTGAGGAGGAATTGAATGAGGACAACATCATGCCAGAAGCCTTCAATCCCAAGGTTGCAGAACTGGTGGCTGAAGCAGTGAAGTCCCACATCAAATAGTACCTTCGTTCGGAAAAGGTGTCGTTATGTCTCAGGTAAATTGGCACGGCAAACCATATTACTCACTGGATGCCTGGTGTAAGAATCATTTTTCTCATAAATGCTATAAAATAGCCCTGAATGCTCACATGACCTGTCCCAACCGGGACGGGTCATTGGACACTCGGGGCTGTATCTTCTGCAGTGCAGGAGGAAGCGGAGACTTTGCTACTGCTGTCACCTGCGGAGACATTTCCTCCCAGCTGGATGAGGGGATCCAAAAGATTGCCCGTAAAATGCCTTCCCTGGAAGAGCCCTGTTTTATCGCCTACTTTCAGGCCTACACCAACACCTACGCTCCTGTCGCCTATCTGGAGCAGATCTTTACGGAGGCACTCTCCTGCGAAAAGGTATGCGGTATTTCCATCGCTACAAGGCCGGACTGTCTGCCGTCTGACGTGTTGGCTTTGCTGGCCCGGTGCAGGGATGCTTTTCCGGACAAATTCCTCTGGGTGGAACTGGGACTGCAGACCATTCATCCTGCCACAGCAGACTATATTCGGCGCGGATTTGATCTGCCATGCTTTGAAACTGCTGTCCGTAACCTGAAGGCACTGTCCATTCCGGTGATCGTCCACACCATCCTGGGGCTGCCCGGCGAATCAGCCGATGCCATGTACGAGACCATCTCCTATGTCAATGAGATCTCACCCTTTGGCATCAAGCTGCAGCTGCTGCATGTACTGACGGGCACGGACCTGGCAAAGGACTATCAAAGCGGGGCCTTCCAAGTGCTTGACCGGGACACCTATCTGGATATCCTGACGAAATGTCTGGGAATGCTCTCTCCCAAGATCGTCGTGCACCGCGTTACCGGAGACGGACCCAAACATCTGCTCCTCGCGCCTATCTGGAGCTTAAACAAACGAAACGTATTGAACTCGCTCCACGCAAGACTGCGTGAGCAGGCTATCACACAGGGCTGTCTCTATCAGCGGGGCAGTTGTCTTTAGGAGGAATCTATGCTGCAGGATCCATTGACCTTATACAAGCTGATCATTCTTTACATGATCAATCTTGCTTCCTTTCCCATCACCACCGCTCAGATCAGTGATTTTATTTTAGGAAAGGATTACACCAATTTCATCACACTGCAATCCGTGATCAGTGAACTGGCAGAGGCAAATCTGATTACCACCGAGACCATCCGAAACAGAACACATCTGTCCATTACCGAGGAAGGACTGGAAACGCTCCACTTCTTTGAGAACAGGATCAGTGATGCCATCAAGCAGGACATCACGAATTTCTTTCGAGACAACGAGTATGCCATGCGCAACGAGGTTTCCATTGTGGCAGACTATTACAAGACGACCTCCGGCGAGTATCATGCCCATTTGCTGGCAAAAGAAAGAGAGTGCAATCTCATCGATCTCACTCTCTCGGTCCCAACCATGGAATTGGCAAGTAATATCTGTGACAACTGGCAGAAGAAAAACGAAGAGATCTATCAGTACCTGATCGATCAGTTGTTTTGATCTGCATTCTCCTGAATCCGGGCTTCCTCCCGGATTCTTTTCATATGTTCTCTGATCTTGACTTCATATCCGTTGCCGGATGGCTGATAAAACTCTCTCCCGCTCAACTCGTAGGGCAGATACTGCTGCTCCACATAATGATTGGGATAATCATGGGCATATTTATATCCTGTTCCGTGTCCCAATTTCGCTGCTCCTTTGTAATGTGCGTCCTGCAGATGTGTGGGGATGGGAAGGTTTCCTGTCCGCTCCACCTCCTGCATAGCGGCACCGATGGCTTCGCAGGCCGCGTTGCTCTTCGGTGCGCAGGCAACATAGGCTGCTGCCTGAGCCAAAATGATCTGAGCCTCCGGCATACCGATCCGTTCTACCGCCAGAGAGGCATTGGTAGCCACCACTAACGCCATGGGATCCGCATTTCCCACATCCTCTGCCGCACAGATCATAATTCTTCTGGCCACAAAGGCTACCTGTTCTCCTGCATATAACATCCGTGCCAGATAGTAAACTGCAGCATCCGGATCGGAACCCCGCATGGACTTGATAAACGCAGAGATCGTATCATAATGATTGTCTCCGTTTTTATCGTACCGTACCGCACGCTTCTGGATACATTCCTGGGCTACCTCCAGCGTAATATGGATCCTGCCGTCCTGAGCTCTCTGCGTGGTCATAATGCCAAGCTCCAGTGCATTCAGCGCATGTCTGGCATCTCCGCCGGACAAGTCTGCCAGAAAATCCAATGCATCCTCATCGATCACTGCTCCGAAGGATCCCATTCCACGCTCCGTGTCCGTCACGGCAACCTTTAACAGTTCCTTGATATCCTCCTGACAGATAGGCTTCAATTCAAAGATGATAGACCTGGAGATCAGCGCTCCGTTCACCTCGAAATAGGGATTCTCTGTGGTTGCTCCGATCAGAATAATCGTGCCATCCTCCACAAAAGGCAACAGGTAGTCCTGCTGACTCTTATTGAAGCGATGGATCTCATCGATGAAGAGGATGGTCTTCCTGCCGTACATTCCCTGCAGATCCTTGGCCTTTTCTATGACCTCCTCCATATCCTTTTTCCCTGCCACGGTGGCGTTGATCTGGGTAAACTCAGCGCTGGTAGTGTTGGCGATTACCTTGGCCAGCGTGGTCTTTCCCGTGCCGGGCGGTCCGTAGAAGATCACGGAACTGATCTTGTCCGCCTTGATGGCACGATACAGCAATTTATCCTTCCCGATAATATGCTGCTGCCCCACTACCTCGTCCAGGGTTCTGGGGCGCATTCTGGCCGCCAGAGGAGATTCCTTCTCCATATTTGCGGAACGCATATATTCAAACAAATCCATAAGTATCTTACTCCTTCTTCAGTGACACGGTGTTCTCGGTCACCTTCACAGTCTTCATACTGCGCAAAAAGCTGGAGATCCTGCTGTACCCAAACTGCTTAAGATCCAGATGCTTGTATTTCTTGTGCAGTTCGTCATTTAAGGTGGAAAGGTTGTCAATGGTACCTCCGTTCTTTCGGATCAGTCGCTCGATCTCCTTCTCCAGTTCCTCTTTGGACAGGGTATTCTTACGGCTGACCAGCTGCTGATTGCTCTCCTTCAGGACACACAGCTCCTTACACTCCTCACCAACCATGGTGCTTAACTTCGTATACCCATAATTTCTCACATCAAAGTCTGAGAAGCGGTCATTCAGACGATTCCCGATCTGCGCCAGGTCTACCTGTCCGCCGTTCTCACTCAACAATGCGTAGATAAACTCCTTGATCTCCCGCAGCGTCGTGACATTGGTCTCCTCTGCCACATCCGTATCTGACACACCGGAAGACTTGTTCTGTTCCGCCACCAGATTCAAATGAATAAATCGATTGCAGGCTCTGGTCAATGCCTGAGGGGTTTTCGACTCCCCCATACCAAGCACAAACATATTCTCTTCCCGGAGTCTCACCGCCAGACGGGTGAAATCACTGTCACTGGTGACCAGACAAAAGCCCTGAACCTTCCCGCGGTACAGAATATCCATGGCATCGATCACCATGGCCATATCCGTGGCATTCTTCCCACTGGTATAAGAAAACTGCTGCACCGGCAGGATCGAATAATCCAGGAGCAGGGACTCATTCCAGCCGTTACCCTTGGACCAGTTTCCGTAGATTCGCCGATAGGTTGAAAGGCCATACTTATCCAGTTCTTCGAAAATAGTGGCCGCATATTTGGAACTGACATTGTCCGAATCGATGAGTACCGCAAACTGCATTCTGTCCTCTGTCAGCCTCTCTGTGATTTCCTTCATGTGATTACCGTGCCTTTCCGTAATATAGTGATGGAGTACTGTTACCAAAGCTTCAAAAGCTTCACAAAAAACCTTGAAAATCTGTAGAAAAAGGTTTCCAACTCTCCGGAGGCATTCCGAAGTTCCTCCCGGATCCGGATATGCTGAGGGCAATGCATCTCACACTTTCCACACTGGATACAGTTGGATGCACTGCCGGGGATCTTGCGAAGTGCAGTCACCTGCAAGTACTCCTTGCGGGCTGACCGTTTCCCCTCTGTATAGATCTCATTATAACAGCGGAACGTGGCAGGGATGTCCACCCCCTTGGGACAGGGCATACAGTAACCGCAGCCGGTACAGCCCACCTTGGTAACCTTTGCGATCTCCTCTTTCACTCTGTTGATCAGTGCAAAATCTTCTTCCGTGAACTGATTGGGAAAAGAACTGTCTGCCACCCGGAGGTTTTCCTGCACCATCTCCATAGAGTTCATACCGGACAATACACAGGTCACACCTGGCTGGTCATACAGCCACCGGAATGCCCACTCCGCAGGAGTCCTCTTCACCGGATACTCTGCGATGGCCCGCTTCGCTGTCTCCGGCAGAAGATCCACCAGTTTTCCTCCACGCAGAGGCTCCATAATGATCACAGGAATGCCCTTCGCCTGTGCCGCCTCTAACCCTTTCCGTCCCGCCTGGCTGTGCTCGTCCAGATAGTTGTACTGGATCTGGCAGAAATCCCAGTCATAGGCTTCCAATATCTCCAGAAAGATACCGGTGTTGCCGTGAAAGGAAAAACCGATGTTTCGGATCTGACCGCTTTTCTTTTTTTCTTCGACCCAGTCCTGAATGCCAAGCCGCACCAGCTTCTCCCAGGAACCGGCATCGGTGAGCATATGCATCAGATAGTAATCGATATAGTCTGTCTGCAGTCGCTTACACTGCTCCTGAAAACACTTCTCTATACCCTCCTTGGATTTCATCAGGTACTGAGGCAGTTTATCCGCGATATATACCTGTTCTCTGCAATGATTCCTGGCGAGGATCTCCCCCAATGCCACCTCACTGCCGGGGTAGATGTAGGCCGTGTCAAAATAGTTTACACCGCCCTTTATGGCCTCCATGACCTCCTGCTCGGCCTTATCGATATCAATGGCAGTCCCTTTTCTGGTAAAACGCATGCACCCGTATCCCAACAGGGAGATCTTCTGTCCGTATCTGTCCCCTCTATACTGCATTACACACCTATGCCTTTCTGTCAAGCTTCTTAGAAAACACCAATTCCAATGGGCACAGCCTCAATGGTTACTAAGGATGAGTATAACACAGTTTCTCTTCTTTTTCCACTAATCCAGAAGGATTTCTTCCACCGTCACAAAATGAAAGCCCTCCTCCGATAAGGTATCGATCACCGTAAGTGCCGCTTCTACTGAGGTATCAAAAGAGTCATGGAGCAAAATGATATCGCCGTCCTGAACCTTTTGCAGGATCCTCTTTGCAACCTTCCCCGCATCCTGGCAGCACCAATCCTTCGGGTCCACCGTCCAGAGAACCGGCAGCATAGACAGCTCCTTCTCCAGGGTCTTATCCCAGCAGCCATAGGGTGGCCGCACATACTCAACGGTGGATCCGGTAATTTTTTGAATGACTTCATTGGTCTTGACCAGTTCCCTCTTGAACTGTTCTCTGTTGCCTGCTGTCAGCTGCAGATGAGAATAGGTGTGGTTGCCGATCAGATGGCCCTCCTCCTGCATCCTCTGAATGATCTTTGGATTCTGCTCCGCACGCTCTCCGGTGACAAAAAAAGTAGCCTTCACGCCGCGTTCCGAAAGCCCCTGCA
Source organism: Acetatifactor sp. (assembly GCA_051880235.1). GTDB lineage: Bacteria > Bacillota > Clostridia > Lachnospirales > Lachnospiraceae > Acetatifactor. Next base: position 19,166 of record JBJENO010000003.1, read on the forward strand.
ACAGTTTGGCGGTACAAACCGGATGAGGTCCGTCGTCAAAGGTGATGGCCACCTTTTTTCCCTCCTCTGTCCCCACATCGGCCCAGGTCTGTACCATCTGCCTCCTCCCCAGGCTGCACAACAAAAGCAGCCCTCCCAGTATCAGATCCGCCGCCAGGATAGCTGCTCTCACCTTTCTCATATTGCTTCACCTGCACCCTTTGTAAATCTCCCTGCAATATATGACCGATTCCCTTCCGTTATGAATGCACCTATCGATAGGGTTCCAATGCCAGATGCCCCAGATAGCGTTCCTCAAAGGAAGGCTCTGCCGCAAGGTTGATGCAGCGACAGGTTCCGGACAAGGCTTCCCACTTCTTCTGCAGTGCCTCCTCACCCCTGTTCAGAAGAAAATACGCCGTCATTCCCGCCCCCAGCAGAGAGGTGTTTCCCCCTGCTATGGTCCGGTCCTCCAACGAAGCCGGCAAAAGTCCGATGGCAACCGCGTCCGCAGGCTTCAGATAGTACCCAAAGCCTCCTGCAAGAATGATCCGATGGATCTGACTCGTATCCACTCCCATCCGGTCCGTCAGCGTATCGATGCCTGCCGCAATTGCCCCCTTGGCAAGCTGCAGGGCTCTCACAGCTTCCTGCCGTACCAGTACATTTCCTACCCGAACGCCGCTTTGAAAGTACTTCTCCGCCAAAAGACCGGTCTCGTCCACTAACCGGTTTCTCCTTAGCTCCGCCAGAGCGGAGACCATGTCCGCTCCCCAGACCGCCACATTGGCTCCCCCCTCGAAGGCGGGTCCTGCTGCGGTGGCACAGGCCAGCATCCCCTCCCTGTTGCCCAGCACCATCTCCCCGTTGGTCCCCAAATCGATAAAAAGGGTCATCTGCGCTTCCTCGGTGATTCCTGCGGCCACAATTCCTGCCACGATATCTCCTCCCACAAAGGCAGACAGTCTGGGCAGGATGTACGTATCCACCCCCAGAAGAGTAGCCCGCACCGCCTCCCTGTGACGCACCAAAAAAGGAGCCCGCCCCAGCTCTGCAGGATCCCAGCCCATCAGCAGATAGGTTTCTGTGGTATTGGCCGCAACGACAAGCAGTAAGGGACTGTTTTCACATTGCTTTCGGAATCTGGCAAGACCCTCCGAGAGCACTCCCAGTACCTGCTGCCGCATATGCTCTGCGTTGGAACTGTTTTCTGCCTTCTGGATGCGGGAGATCACATCTGCACCGTACTGTCTCTGCGGATTCACAGAAAGAAACCGATCCACCTCCCTGCCGGTATTGTCTCTAAGCACCATGGCAATGGTTGTGGTGCCGATGTCTGCCGCCGCCACATAGGTCTGATTGTTTTCCCCACCATCTGTCATGACAGCCTCCATACAGCCATCCGCCAGAACCTCAAATTCTCTATTCTGTTGTGTGCCCCGGGATACACCCGGACAGAGTCCGCAGCCTGTACAGACCTGGCATCGCATTCCTTTCCTCATCCTATCCGGTCCTTTCTGAAGGGATTTACTTACTTCACAGCCTCTCCATCCTTATAGAAAATAATATCCGCCTTGCCCTCCTGATTGGTTCCCTTGTACACATCGGTGTCCAATCCTCCGATTCGAAAACCGTTCCTGATATAGAACAGACAGGCGGAGAGATTGTTGTCCTGACCGATGGTATAAATGCCGCGATACCCTTTCTGCAATGCCAGCTCCATTGCTGTCTGCATCAACAGGCCCGATACGCCCTGTCTTCGATACCCACGGTTCACCTTCAGGTCATAGAGGTAGAAATATTTGAAAAATCCCTCCTGCATCAGAGCCAGACCGATACACTTTTCACCGTCATAAGCCCCGATAAAGGTGGTATTCTCGCTCATGGCCCGGAAATCATACTGTTCATCCGGGAAACACATGGTGGTGATCTCCTCAGGTCTCTTTTCCTCAATGGTATATCCCCACTTTTCTTCCCTGTAGAAGGGTATCATTCTCCCCCACAGTTCAAAGGGCTCATTGGGCAACAGAATATCCCCGCTGTGTGCCTCATCGATGATTCTTGTCTCGATCATTTGTGTTCCTCCATTGGTCTGATGCTGCTTACTATCTCAGCTTCTCTATTAGCATACCGCAGATTGCCGAAAAAAAATCCCTTCTAAATCAGATCCAGACAGGGCTCGGCCAGAAAACCGGTGTGACCCAGCCGGATATTTCGCTCGATCATCGCTCTCACCGTATCCACTGCATACCGCACACTGCTCTCCATATTCTCTCCCTCCAAGAGCTTTCCCGCAAACAATGCGGCAAAGGCATCTCCTGTCCCGAAGTAATTCACCGGCAATGCCTCATAAGGGCAGGTAAACCGCTGATCCGTCCCTGCATCGTAGCAATAGACCCGGTGATGTCCTTCCCCATAGACACTCTTGAGAATCACGGATCGTGCTCCCAGATCCATCAGATCCTGTATCACGTTCCAGATCTCCCATTCGCAAGGGTCCGGAGAACAGGGTCTCCCTGTGAGATAACAGGCCTCTGTGTAGTTGGGCAATACATACCGGGACTCCCGCACAATGCGCTTCATGCATTCCACACGGGACTGGGTGATACCTCGGTAAAGCTTACCGTGGTCGCCCAGGATAGGATCACAGAAGATGACCGCCCCCTGCTCCCTTTGCTTCTTACAAAAGTCAGCGATCCACTCTGCCTGCCTCTCATGAAGTATAAAGCCCGTCACCACACCGTCAAAGCCCGTCCCAAGCTCTTTCCATTTCTCTGCCGCCCGCTCCAGATACTCTGTAGTATCCAGAATCGCTGCCTCACCGAAATTCAAGGTATTAGAGAGAATCGCAGTGGGCAGACACACCGGTTCCGCCCCCATCTGCACCAGGATCGGTATCATCATATTCAGTGCCGCCTTGCCGATTCCCGGCAAATCATTCATCAGAAGAATTCTGTTCTGCATCCGAAACCTCCATCATGGGACGAGCGGGCAAAGGAAGCGCCGAACCGTCCACACTATCCTAATAAAAACACTGACATCTCCGTTCCTTTCGCGCCTTAGCCTGCTGCCATTCCTCCCGCTCTTCTTCCGTCTCCAATACAAGCTCCGGCACCTTACTGGGTTTCCCGGCGGCATCCAGACCGACGCAGGTGAGAAACGCCCGATTCACGAGTTCCCGTTCCCCGTTCAGATGCTCCACATAGGTCTCCACCTTGATCTCCATAGAGGAATTCCCCACGTACACCAGTTTTCCCCGGATCACCACCACATCCTTCATAAATGCACCCCGCAGGAACTTCAGATTGTCCACTGATGCGGTAGTGACATTCATCTGGCTGTGCCGTTTTGCGACCAGTGCCGCCACCTCATCGATCCAGCTCATCAGTGCTCCACCGTAGAGACGCCCTGCACTGTTCAGATCAGTGGGTCTGATAATATGAACGGTCTCCACCAGGGATTCCTGTACTGTTTTCTTTCTACTCTCTTCCATAAATAAATTGCTCCTTAACAAGATCCTCGGTCGGTTATGTTTTCTCTCATGATACTAATTTTCCTGAAGTGCTGTCAGAACCTTCTCTGCCGAAATATCGTACGTATCCTCCACTAAGATGAAAGGCTGCCTGTATTCTCTGCACTTCTTCAGGTAATACGTATTATCCCGGATCAGCAACTCTTCACTGCAATAGGAATCATCCAATCTTCGTTCCACATCATTGGCATGGGTCTTGATCTCCTCCATGTGCCTCTGAATATATGCTTCCGACAGAATCAGACAGATGTACCGAATCTCCTTCCGATATGCTTCGTCGAAATCCTCCTCCCAATCGAAGGGAACATAACAACCCTCCACGATCAGATTCTGCTCATTCTCGATGGCAGTCTTAATCATCTCCCTGACGATAGGCCACAAAAACTCCACCATCTCTCCATCATCCTCCGGTGTCAGCTTCGTATGCCCGCTTCTGATCAGCCCCATCTTCAGATGATCCATGGAAAGATACGGATATCCGTATCTTTCCAGCATTTTCTGCGCCAATACAGTCTTCCCTGAATGGGATGCCCCTGATAATATGAATATCATGGTCTGCTCCTTTCCAATGATGATCTCAGTCTTCAGATTTCGTCCATCAGGTATGATCGAAGATCTCTTCCCACTCATTATACACTCACCCTCTGTTTCTTGTCATCTTCTATTTTTCCACACTACCGCAAGAAAGCGGCTGGACTCGGTGTGAATCGCTCTGTAGCGGTACCCTCCCCGACACGACAAAGCCCCCGGTCTCCCGGGGGCTTTTCCTGCACTATACAAATTGATTGCGAGAGGCATCGTAGTGGTAATCGATGGCTGACAGCTTCTCACAGATATCTTCGCTGCTCACATCGAGATCCTCACACAGATCCTCCAAAGAACGGTATCTGTCCCGCAGCTTCATATTCACTGCACTCAACAGCATCACAGGGTCCTGAGGTAACATCACTCTTCTCCTTTAACGTAAGTTTACTTATCATTGATCCCGGCACACAGCGCTCCGTCCCGCACATCGATCCGGATGACATCATTGGGCTGGGCCTTTCCTTCCAGAATCAGCTTCGCCGTCAGTGTCTCAACGTGCTTCTGGATGAAACGCTTCAAAGGTCTCGCTCCATAGACAGGGTCGTAAGCATTATCCACGATGAATGCCAGTGCATCGTCTGTCAGTTCCAGTTTCAGATCTCTGTCCGCAAGACGCTTGTTCAGATCAGCAATAATCAAGTGAACAATACCACCAATATTCTCCTTCGTCAACGGTTTGAAGAGAATCGTCTCGTCCAGACGGTTCAGAAACTCCGGTCTGAAGTGGGTGCGCAGTTCACCCATCACCGCATTCTCTGCGGAAGCGGAGATCTCTCCGTTATCCTGAATGCCGTCCAGCAGATACTGTGCACCGATGTTGGAGGTCATGATCAGAATCGTATTCTTGAAATCTACGGTTCTGCCCTGAGAGTCGGTGATACGACCGTCATCCAATACCTGAAGCAGAACGTTGAACACATCCGGGTGTGCCTTTTCGATCTCATCAAAGAGTACCACACTGTAAGGTTTTCTGCGGACTGCCTCGGTGAGCTGACCGCCCTCCTCATATCCCACGTATCCGGGAGGAGCTCCGATCAGTCTGGAGACAGAGTACTTCTCCATATACTCGCTCATATCGATACGCACCATATTGTTCTCATCGTCAAACAGGGCTGCCGCCAGAGATTTCGCAAGTTCTGTCTTACCAACACCGGTAGGCCCCAGGAACAGGAAGGAACCGATGGGTTTGGTGGGATCCTTGATGCCGGCCTTGGAACGCATGATGGCCTCGGAGACCTTGGTCACGCCTTCGTCCTGACCCATCACACGCTGATGCAGGATCTCATCCAGATGCAATGTCTTGCTGCGCTCACTCTCGGTCAGCTTCGCCACAGGAATCCCGGTCCATCTGGCAACGATTCTGGTGATCTCATCCTCAGAAACCTTCTCATGCACCAGGGATAAGCCCTTGGCACTGACCTGTTCCAACTGCTCCAATTCTTTTTTCAGGGCAGGCAACGTACCATAACTCAACTCCGCCGCCTTCTCCAGATTGCCTTCCCGCTGTGCCAGCTGGATCTGCTTGTTGACCTCATCGATCTTCTCACGAAGCCCGGAAAGCTTCTCCACGGACGCCTTCTCATTGTCCCACTGGGCTTTCTTACCGGAAAAGTCCTCCCGCAGCTCCGCCAGTTCCTTCTGCAATGTCTCCAGACGCTCCTTGCTCAAGCGGTCGTCCTCTTTTTTCAGCGCAGTCTCCTCGATCTCCATCTGCATGATCTTCCGCTGGAGTTCATCCAGCTCTGTGGGCATGGAATCCATCTCTGTCTTGATCAGGGCGCAGGCCTCATCCACCAGGTCAATGGCTTTATCGGGAAGGAAACGGTCCGTAATATAACGGTTCGCCAATACCGCCGCACTGACCAATGCGTTGTCCATGATCTTCACACCGTGATAGACCTCGTACCGCTCCTTCAAGCCACGCAGGATAGAGATGGTATCCTCCACGGTAGGCTCCTCCACCATCACAGGCTGGAAACGACGCTCCAGGGCAGCATCCTTCTCGATGTACTGTCTGTACTCATCCAGCGTGGTAGCGCCGATACAGTGCAGCTCGCCGCGAGCCAGCATAGGCTTTAGCATATTGCCCGCATCCAGCGCACCGTCTGTCTTTCCTGCTCCCACGATCGTGTGCAGCTCATCGATGAAGAGGATGATCTGTCCGTCACTCTTCTTCACATCCTCCAGCACAGCCTTCAGACGCTCCTCGAATTCACCGCGATACTTGGCGCCTGCTACCAGAGCGCCCATATCCAGCGCAAAGATCTTCTTGTCTTTCAGTGCCTGAGGCACATCTCCACGGACGATACGCTGTGCCAGCCCTTCGACCACCGCAGTTTTACCCACGCCGGGTTCACCGATGAGCACCGGATTGTTCTTGGTCTTTCGGGACAGGATCCGAATGATATTTCGAATCTCACTGTCACGGCCGATGACAGGATCCAGCTTCTGCCTTCTGGCCTTCTCCACCAGCTCCTGTCCGTATTTCTCCAGTGTATCATAAGTCGCCTCCGGATTATCGCTGGTCACACGCTGATTGCCCCGGACAGAGGACAATGCCTGCAGGAACCGCTCCCTGTTGATTCCATACTCCCGGAAAATAGACGCGACCTCCCGGTTGGGATCCCGCATCATAGACAGGAACAGATGCTCCACAGAAACATACTCATCCCCCATAGCCTTAGACTCATTCTCTGCATTCACTAAAGCCTTGTTCAGCTTCTCGCCGAAATAGATCTGACCGCCCTGCACCTTGGTCCGCTTCTCCAGCGCGGTGCGGACGCGATCCAGAAAGTGCTCCTTGTTGATCTCCATCTTCTCTATCAGCTTCAGGATCAGGCTATCCTCCAGCGTGAGCAGACTGTACAGCAGATGCTCCTGCTCGATCTCCTGGTTGCCGTATTCGTAAGCCAAACGCTCACAACCCTGAACCGCCTCAATGGACTTCTGTGTAAATTTCTTGATATCCATACACATAACCCCCTTTTGTTTCTTTGTTCTATAACCAATATAACACTTTTCCTTTGAAATTCAATAAAGAAATTATAAACAAATGCTAAACTATCCATAATTCGAATTTATTTGGCAGTGTTCTCATAGATGCAGAATAGTTCTTCGCCTCTGGACAATTTGACCCCATCCTCCACAAAGAGTTCCTTCGCCTGCCCCTCCTCCAGCGAGACCTTCAGCTTCACCGTTGGTTCGATCCCCTGTTCTTCCAGCCCCTCCCTGTCAAACTCCAGGAGAAGCTTGCCCTCCGGTACGATCTCATGATTCACCACTCTGGGGCGATACATCACTCCCAGCATATCGTCACAGGTATCGCCCACCTGAATGGTCAGCTCTGCACCAAATTCCGTCTCAAACAGGAATTGATTCCCTACCGGAAAGATTTTCAGCACCTTCCCTGCAGTAGGTGCAAAGATTTTATTGTCCCTTGGACGGATGGTGATGACAGTATCATCCTCTTCCTCCGTTACCACCGTACCGGCTACCGGAGAGTCCACCACCTGAAAGCCATGTTTTTTCTCCCATTCTTTATCCCGTATTCCCTTTCGGATGGGAGATTCCTCTCCTCCGGTCTCCTCTGCCAATGAGGTGGTTCTCCCAAACAGATATCCCGTCACAAGTGCCATCGCTATGGCCAATATCCAGATCCAATTTTCTGTCATTTCACGACTCCTTCCCGTCAGATCCATCAATGGATCGACTACCAGTATTCTTTCCTGAAAAGATTGCTTTCAAACGAGGATAGTGCTCAGAACAGTTCTGTTTTTCGGGAGATATTATGTTGGAAAATCATCAAAAAAAAGTTGACAATTTTGAAAAGGAAGTGCTATACTACAAGCGTATTCAGAATGAAAGTCATTGATCTCACATATTTTTGTAAGTCATTACCGGACTTTGATGATGATTTACAAAAATATGTGATTTTTTTGTCCTACGTTTTGGAATCAACATTTTATTTTTTAAGGAGGTACCACAATGAACAAGGGTACAGTTAAATGGTTCAATGCACAGAAGGGCTACGGTTTCATCACCAACGATGAGAACGGTCAGGAGGTATTCGTACACTTCTCCGCTATCAACGCTGAGGGTTACAAGTCTCTTGAGGAAGGCCAGAAGGTTACTTTCGATACCGAGTGCGATCCTCAGAACACCAGCAAGGTTCGTGCAACCAACGTTACTGTAGTAGCTTAATTGCTGTCGAAATCAAAATGAAAGAGCATCGGGATGATCCCGATGCTCTTTTTCCAATTCACATTTAGAAGGGAGACTCTCATGAGTTTACTGACACTTTTTATCACTGCTGTAGGATTATCCATGGACGCCTTCGCTGTTTCTATCTGTAAAGGGCTGGCAATGAAGAAGCTTTCCATGAAGAAAGCCCTCGTCATCGGCCTCTGGTTCGGTGGATTTCAGGCCCTCATGCCCACCATCGGTTACCTGCTCGGCACCCGCTTCGAGTCCTATGTAACCGGTATCGACCACTGGATCGCTTTCGTACTGTTATCTCTGATCGGTGCCAACATGATCAAGGAGGCGCTCTCCGATGAAGACGAGGAAGCAAATGATTCCATCGGTGTGAAAATCATGTTTCTGCTGGCTGTAGCCACCAGTATCGACGCATTGGCTGTGGGCGTTACCTATGCTTTTCTGCAGGTGCAGATCATTCCCGCTGTCACCTTTATCGGCGTAACTACCTTCGTACTCTCTATCGCGGGAGTAAAGATCGGCAATGTTTTCGGACTGAAGTATAAGGCCAAGGCCGAGATCACAGGAGGTGTGATCCTGATATTGATGGGTCTGAAGATCCTTGTGGAACACCTGCTTGCATAAAAAACTTTATTTTGAAAAAGACAAGGGAAGTCCGCTGCCGGTACTTCCCTTGTCTTTTTTGTTTCTAAAACGAATTCTTTTTCGGCTTCGACTTTTCCCTGGGATTGCGCATCTTCTTAATTTACTTCCAACCGGAAGAAGTTTAAGGTAGACAGCACCATGAAGATCGCATCTGCCATGAGAAAAGCAAAGGCCATCAGCAGAAATGCTAAGGTGACACCACCCAGAAAATATCCCAGGAATGCTCCGCCCACTCCCAACAGAATGACGATCATCTGCAAAAACATCTGGAACATCTGCTTTCCGAAATTGCCCAGCACATTTCCCACCGCAATCTCACCAACTGTATACGCATACAGTCTGTTGGAGGCCATGGCAGTACAGGTGACAATGCACAGCAGGGTGGTCAGGGGAGACATTCCAATCACGATCGCTCCCGGAATGGTGACCAGCACTGCCTGAATCAGGTTTTTCAGATTCGGAATCAACGTGACATAGTACAGCTTACGAAACGGAGAGTCCGGAATCAGGTAGGTATAGGGAGACAGCAGCTCCTTGGACCATTTTCCGATAAATCCGGAGAAAATGAACATCATATAGGCGGCGACACCCGGAATATAGAAGGCTGTCGTATCCGCCGTCTCACCCTCGAACAACACGAAAGCCGCAATGCCGATTCCTACGATCAGATGCAGCAATGTGTTCAGATCAAAGAAGAGGAATCTGGTCTTTCTGTACTCCAGCATCTGGCGCAGATAAAGTGCTTTGGCGCCGGTTCCGTTCCAGTTTTGCTTTTCCACTTTGCCGTACTTGGTCTTCTTACCGATCACCATTGCCGTACGGTCACCACTCTTCTGCTTCTGAAGAACCTCTTCATAGTCATCCGCAAATTTCATGGCATCCTCATAGAACTCGCCGGTACATTTCAGCTTCCAGGCGATGAGAAATACCACCAGTGTAAACACCGCGTAGCAGATCGTTCCCACAACAGACATCACCGTAGGAGGAAGGAAAAGCAGATGCACTACCGACGCATACCAGCCGATGATCGGCACCAGCTTGATCAGGTCGCTTTGCAGATAGGTGAACACAGCAGCCAGCCCTGTGCCCTCTGTCACGTATGTATAGACGCCAAAGAGCACCAGCAGCACACTGATTCCGTATGCAACGACAACAAACAGCTTCTCCTGACGCTCCGTCAATCTCTCATTGCCGTAGAAAATCATCATCAGGCAGCCTTCCATAAAGGTTTCCACCACAAAACTGAAGATCGCATACAACACAAGTCTCCACCAGCTGATGTGGAAAGCGATCCCGCCCAGGCATACGCCAAACAGCAGGATCAGTAATTTTCCAAACAATCCCCTTGCATAGCCATACAACAGCACCTTCTTTGGGGTGATCGGTGAGGGAAACAGGAAATGGATATCTGACTCCCTGTAAATCATCCCCTTCCGCTTCGCATATGCCACCAGATTGGCGGGGATCATCCAAATCGCCAACATGGTCAGCACTGCCGCCATACCGCCGGGATTGGCCGCTCCAGCCTGCATCGCCAGCACCTTGATTGAAAACGGCACCATCAGAATATAGAACAGCACAAATGCGATATAAACGTAAGTAACCGGTTTGTGAAGAGCCTTTTTCAGCTTATTGACAAAGGTTCGATAGTATAAAAACCATATTGCTTCCATCGTTTACGCCTCCTCTGCCAAAGCAGCCGCTTCCTTTTCCGTCACACTGAAGAACAATGCCTCCAGGTCTTCATTCTCCTGCTTCTCCCTGTCATAACAGCCCAGGATATGCCCTTTATCCATCACGAAAGTCACATCCCATAATTCGCGAACCATCTCCAGCATATGGGTGCTGATCAGGATGGTACAGCCCTTCTCTCGAAGCTCTGCAACCACCTTCTTCAGTTCCTTAATTGCGGCCGGATCCAAACCGACCATAGGCTCATCCAGGAGAAGAACCTTCGGCTTGGTCACCAGGGCACAACAGATGCTGACCTTCTGCATCATACCCTTGGACAGCTCATTTCCCAGCTTATCCTGCTTATCCGTCAGTTCAAAGCGGTCAAACAGTTCCCGAATCTCTTCCTCTGATGCCTCAGTTCCATAGGCTTTCAGGATAAATTCCACATGCTCTCTCACCGTCAAAGCCTCATACATAAAAGGCATCTCGGGCACATACGCAAACACCTTCTTCGCAGCGACGGTTCTGGAATCATTTCCATCGATCAGAACTAAGCCCTGATATTTCAAAAGTCCCGCAATACTCTTGATAATGGTGGATTTGCCGGCTCCGTTGGGTCCCAACAGAATTCCTACCTTTCCCTGCGGCACCACAAAGGACACATTGTCCGCCGCCAGGGTCTTTCCATATTTTTTTGTGACATTTACTACTTCCAACATTTCTTTTCTCCCCTTTATACTTTCTCTATCATTTTCAGGCCGGATTGCTTCCGGAAAGCATCCTGCAACAAAAAACTGACTAAACTGCCGCTATACCGCCCATTCCCATGAAATAACAAATCAACCAAAGCAGGAACAGATGGACCGGATAGAAGGCGTAGAAGAAATATTTCATCTTCCAGCCCCGCTCATTGTTGTACAGTGCTGCGGGAATCAATGCGAAAAAGGCAGTGATCTCGATAAAGCTCATCACTGTAAGCAGCAGACAGCCTGCGCCCATCGCAAGTACTCTGTTCTTTCTGCTATCCGCAAACTTACCGACTCTTCTCACCAGATACATCACTACGATGGTCATCACGCCCATTCCTGCATAGTCAGTCTTCAGAAAATCTGCAAGAAGGTAACCTGCCACCATGATGAGAACATTTGCCGCCGCCTGTATCGTCAACACGAAGGCTCTGGACTTGGTCGCGAGAAGCTTCTTCGCAAAATCTTCGGTAGTCTTCAGCCCAATCAAAACAAGCAGACCAATGGCCAGCGTGAAGAATACATTCTGATGATTCCAGTCACTCAGAGAGCCGTTCAATGCAAGGTTAAAAGGAATCTCCGAGATCAAGGCGAAAATGCCAAGCCGCGATGCATATTTCCATACATTTCTTGTGTGATAGAACCCCTCCACCAAGAGATAGCAAAAGATCGGAAATCCGAGTCTGCCGATCAGTCTCATCGCAAACATTCCAAAATACAGTGCCCAGTTGTCAGAAAAAAATGCTGTGATAGCCGCCTCATCATTCATAATATCCATCAATCCGCGACCGATCAGTATTCTGGTCAGCACCACTGCCGCGATATGATCGATCAACATCGTAATGATCGCCACCATCTTAAATGTACTTCCGGTAATTCCTTTTTTCTTAGTCTCCATAATAATTCCTCGTTTTCTTTGTTTACTTCTCTACCATAATAAAGTATTTGTGCGTATCCGTCAACGAAAGAAACAGCACTTTGCAGGTCTGTAAAGTGCAAAAAAGAGGATTTATCGACCAAAAATACAGATTTACAACAAAAAGGACCTATCCCGACAAGAATATTTTACTCATCGGAATAGATCCCTTCTTCCAATAACCTTTTTTTAGTTTGCTGCAGAATGGTTTACGACACAGATTGTCCTGTTTTATCTATAGTCTATGCATATGAGACCGTATAGCCGGTTCCCCATACCACCTTCAGATACTTGGGATTTCTGGGATTGTCCTCGATCTTCTCCCGGATGTGACGGATATGTACTGCGATGGTATTGTCCGTGCCCAGATACTGCATGTTCCAGATTTTCTCGTAGATCTCGCTGTTGGAAAGCACCTTGCCCTGCTGCTGTACCAACAGGCGAAGAATTCTGTACTCAATGGGTGTCAGACGCACGTTTCTGCCCTCTACGTCCACAGTGCGCTGATCGTCATTGATGATCAGATTTCCCACGCGGAAGACACTCTCCGTTTTTTTCTGTGCAATTCCCGCAAGCTGATAATATCTGCGCAGCTGAGACTTGATGCGGGCCAACAGCACCAAGGGGTTGCAATCCTCCGTCACATAATCGTCGGCTCCGGCCTCCAGCGCCATAATTTTTGCGGTCTCTGCGGTCTGCCCGGAAATAACGATCAGCGGGATGTTGGTATCCTTTCGAAGCTTTCCGATCATCCGGATTCCCTTGTCCCAGCCCTTATCATCCAGTTCAATATCCAAAAGCAACAAGGTCAGCGATCTGTCCTGCAATTTTTCTTTCAACTCTTCGTTATTCTGCGCCACGAGCAGATGCATGCCTTCTGTGGCAATCAGCGGGCCCATCTTCTTTGCCAATTCCAACCGATTGTTGTAGATCAAGATTCCTCCCATAGTATTAACCTCCCCTATATGTAAAAGCAACATAAAGCAGCCGCATGGTTTTCTTCCTCTTACTCATAAACACCCTCTGCTTCGCAGAGCCGCCGCTTCGCGGCTTATGTGTTTATAGCGTATACGCTCGGGTAAAACCAAATGGTTGCTGGCGCAACCGCTTGGTTTTCTTCCTCGCTATATATATAGACGAGAAATGCATCAAAAAAGTTTCATAACCGGAAAGATTTCTAATCTTTTTTCGGGTCCTTCCTTTCTATCTGATTCTTCACCTGATCGCCAACACTGTACTTGATCTCAATCGCTCCTCCGATGGAATCAAAGGACAGAATTTTCGCCACTTTGTCAGCGTCATCGGTTGTCATTCTCACCTCAACGCGGTTTGATTGCTCCATCACTGCTGCCGTGCTGACGAAGGGGAGCTTGCCGTTGCCCATCCCCTCACTGATATCAGCCAACAGTCCCGTCAGGTAAGCAAGGGAAAAGTCGGCCGTGCGAAAGGTGGTAGTGGCCTCAGACAGACTTGGATTCCGTTCAAAGACCAATCTCTGATTCTCAGGAGTATTCTCTGTCAGCCAGACCACCCAATGACCGTTCTCGTCCAGGAAGCTGCCTCCCCAGACCGCCTCGTAAGGAGTCAGTGCACCGGTTTCAGACGGCTCCCCTGAGACAGGCATATCCTGATTGGAGGAACTCACCGACATCGATTCTTTCGTTGCTTCTTCCTTCATCAGGTTCTCAGGACGGTCATTTTCCACATTGGCTGCCTCCTTGGACTGTTCCTCGGTTGCTTCTCTGGACTGCTCCTTCTCTGCCTCGTTATCACCTGCAAACGACACCTTGTTGGCACCTCCCGGAACCGGAGCTTCTCCTCCCGGTCCCTGTCCTTCTCCTCCTGTGATCTGCTGCCCGATGCCCTCCTTCGCCAGATCCTCGTTCTGAGGAGAAGACACACTATTCTCGCCGGTGCCCTCCCCTTCATCCAAGTGTATTGCTTCCCTCTCCCGGGAGGGTTCCTCCTGCAGGCCGGATACCAGACTGATACCTCCAATAGTCAGCACGAGACAAGCAGCTGCTGTCAAACCCTTTGCCATGACAAAACGATTCTTTCTCGGCTGATAGGTGTCAGCCAATTCCAAGAAAGTCTCATCCACTTGTCCCAGTGCCTCAAACAATTCTTCTCTGTTCACTCCACAAATCCCCCTTCCAATAGGTATGCATAAAGCTTTTTGCGAATACGGTTTAAACTGACAGACACTTTATTTTCACTCATACCGTATCTGTGTGCGATCTCTGTTATGCTTTCTGCATACCAGTATCTCCTCACAAAGAGTGCACACTTTTCCGAAGATAAGGAACCCAGAAAAGAATTGATGGCCTGTATCAGCTCCTTACGGTCAAACGCTTCTTCCGGTTCCTCACCGCCCGGGACGCACTCCGCAAGCTCCTCCAGAACCATTGCTGTGATTCCGTCGCCTCTTTTTACGGTGTTTCTCTTCTTGTATCGATCAAAGGCCAGATTTCTGGTGATCTTTCCCAAAAAGATTCTAAGCGCCAACGGTCTGTTAGGCGGAATGCAATTCCAGGCTTTTAAATATGTATCACTGACGCATTCTTCGGCATCTTCCCAATTCCCCAGAATGTTGACAGCGATGGAACTGCAATAGTTCTCGTATTTCTCCGCAGTCGCCTCAATTGCTCTTTCATCCCTATTCCAAAACAACTCTATGATTTCGGTATCTCCCATGGCCATGTGATCTATACCTCCTCTCACCTATATAGACGATGTTTTTACGGTAAACTTACACTTGCTTCCAAAAAAAGACAATGAAAAACAAAGACAGGTTGTTATATTCACAACCTGCCTTTCAATTGATTTGATGAAACTCCGAACAGAGACTCGGGGCTCTTATTTCTCACGCAGCTTTTCCGCTGCCTTTAAATTCTCCCTGCGGAATTCCTCCACCTCTTCCAGATCCTCCGGCTCGATCCGTCTAAACTTATTCAGTCCTGTCACCAGAATGCTGATACTGTCCTGGGTGGTCTGAAAAGCTCCGTCCTCATACATAGAGTACAGTACCAGGCCGATGGGCACGGCCAGGATCATACCGATCACACTTCCCAGCTTGTAACCGATGAACAGCAAGAGCAGGGTGGGAAGGGGTTTCACGCCCATGGAGTCCCCCACGATCTTCGGCTGGATCAGTTGTCGCACCAGCTGACCGGCTCCCCAGATGATCAGCAGTCCGATGGCGATGCGGTAATCACCGGTAAAGATCCGCACCACTGCCCAGGGAAGCAATACCGCTCCGCTTCCAAAGAAGGGCAGGAAATCCAGAAAAGCAATTCCGATGGCGATCAGCACAAAGGACTGGACATGCAGTACTGCCAGACCGACGGCGATCAGCAAAAAAATCCAGATCTCTATCTTGAACTGGGCCTTGAAATAGCCGCCCACACACTTGACCAGACTTCCGCGTATCGTCTTGTATTTCAACTGTATCATTGCAGGGGTGTGTCCGGCAAACCACTCGTTTATATTTTTTCTGTCCGCCACAAACAGATAGGAGGACAGAAGGGCCATGATCACTCCGATAAAGATGGATGGCAGAGATTTGGCAAAATTGCCTGCCGCTTCAATGGTAGGCGTACTGATCTTGCCAAAGATACCGGTCAATGCATCCCCCAGCTGGGTTCCCAGCTCATTCAGGCTCCACTTATGTGTCCCGGGAAGCTTTGCCAGATGACTGTCGATCACCGTGGCCATCTCCGCCAGATCCCCTTTGAAGCTGTCCCACATTTCGGGAACATTCTCGATCAGATTGCTTGCCTGATCCACCAGAAAAGCGCCGCCCAGGTAGAGGAGAAACACGACCAAAGCGAGAACTGTTACGATCACCAAGACACCGCCGAACTGTCTCCGCACCTTCAGCTTCTGCTCAAAGAAGGCAACCAGCGGACTGGCGATCAATGCAATGAGCCAACCCACTACAAAGGGCATAAAAAAGAAGATCAGCCTTGGTGCAAGAAAGATGGTAAGCAGCAATACCACCAGTGCAATCAGCAGATTCACTACAGCTTTTACGTATTTTCTCATAAGCCCTCCTCTATCACCTGATCGAGAATCTCATAGATCTCCTCTCTGCCCTGCTTGGTCTCAGCCGAAAAAGGAATCAGAATCGTTCCTTCCTTCACCTGCAGGGTGGTACGAATCAGCTTCAGCTGTTTCTGAACCTGGCTGCGGTTGATCTTGTCCAATTTCGTGGCGATGATAATGGGTTCATATCCGTTTTTCAGGATCCATTCGTACATGATCCGATCATTCTCACCGGGGGCATGGCGAATATCGATCAGAAGAAACACTTTCCGAAGCTGTTTTGACTGGTGCAGATAGTCCTCGATCATCTTACCCCACTTTGCCTTGATCTCCTCACTTGCCTTGGCATATCCATAGCCCGGAAGATCCACAAAATAGATCCCGTCATTCACATTGTAGTAGTTGATAGTCTGGGTCTTCCCGGGCTGGGCGCTGGTTCTGGCCAGCGCTTTCCGGTTCATCAGGGCGTTGATCAGGGAAGATTTTCCCACATTGCTCTTGCCCGCAAATGCCACTTCGGGATGGGTCGTCTTAGGAAGCTTGCTTGTGATCCCGCATACGATCTCCAAACTCACGTTTTTGATCACCATTCCTCGTCGTCTCCTTTCAATAACAGAAGAGCGCCGTTTCCCACGACGCTCCAAAAAACAGTCCCGGTACATTCCGACTGCCGTTTCTTACTTCTTTTCCCCTCTGTGAACGATCACCGGGTCCTGCTCTCCGTCCACAACCTGTCTGGTAATGACACATTCCTCGATGGACTCATCGGAAGGAATGTTGTACATCGTATCCATGAGCACAGACTCAAGAATGGAGCGCAGTCCTCTGGCGCCGGTCTTTCTCTCAAAGGCTCTGGCTGCCACTGCCTCCACTGCCTCCTCATCAAAGGTCAGCTCCACATCGTCCATATCAAACAGCTTCTTGTACTGCTTAACGAGTGCATTCTTGGGCTCTGTGAGAATACGGATCAAAGCCTCCTTGTCCAGGCCGCGTAGAGAGACATTGATGGGTACACGTCCCACAAACTCGGGGATCAGTCCAAACTTCACCAGATCCTGAGGTGTCACCTCCTGAAGCAGATCACTGATCTCCTTGGTAGTCTTCTGAGAGACCTCCGTGTTGAAACCGATGGCCTTGCGGTCCAGTCTGGCCTCCACGATCTTCTCCAGTCCGTCAAAAGCTCCGCCGCAGATAAAGAGAATGTTGGTGGTGTCGATCTGAATCAGCTCCTGATGGGGGTGCTTTCTGCCGCCCTGAGGGGGAACACTTGCAACCGTGCCCTCCACGATCTTCAAGAGTGCCTGCTGAACGCCCTCACCGGATACATCTCTGGTAATGGACACATTCTCGCCCTTCTTGGTGATCTTGTCGATCTCGTCGATATAGACGATACCGTACTGGGCACGCTCCACATCATAGTCTGCTGCCTGGATCAGCTTCAGCAGAATATTCTCCACATCCTCACCTACGTAGCCTGCCTCGGTGAGCGTTGTGGCGTCTGCAATCGCAAAGGGAACATTGATAATCTTGGCAAGAGTCTGTGCCAGGTAGGTCTTACCGGAACCGGTAGGTCCCACCATGATGATATTACTCTTCTGAAGTTCAACGTCATCCAGATCCTTGGGTGCAGTGACGCGCTTATAGTGGTTGTACACTGCTACGGAGAGAACTTTTTTCGCCTCTTCCTGACCTACCACATAGTCATCCAGAAAAGCCTTAATCTCTCTGGGTTTCAGCAGATTGATCTCCGGATGAGGGTTTTCCTGGGAGATCTCATCCTCCAGTTCCTCCTCAATAATGTCAGAGCAGATGTCAATACACTCGTCGCAGATGTAGACGCCGCCGGGACCTGCAATCAGCTTGCGAACCTGCTTCTGGCTCTTATTGCAGAAGGAACATCTCACATCATTTCCGTTCATTTTAGGTGCCATTTTCTATTACTCCTAGTCGTTACTTTATACGTGAGAGGCGATTACCATATCGATAAGGCCGTACTCCTTTGCCTCCTCGGCAGAAAGCCAGTTGTCACGCTCTGTGTCAGCACATACGGTCTCATAGGGCTTGCCGCAGTTCTCCGCCAGCATGCGGTTCATTTTCTCCTTGGTCTTCAAGATGTGTCTGGCAGCGATCTCGATCTCAGTAGCCTGACCCTGTGTGCCTCCCAAAGGCTGGTGGATCATCACTTCTGCATTGGGAAGTGCAAATCTCTTGCCCTTGGCGCCGCCGGCAAGCAGGAACGCGCCCATGCTTGCAGCCATACCGATGCATACGGTAGAGACATCACACTTGATATACTGCATGGTATCATAGATCGCCATACCTGCGGAGATAGAACCTCCGGGGCTGTTGATGTACAGATGAATATCCTTCTCAGGATCTTCTGCCTCCAGGAACAAAAGCTGTGCCACTACAATGCTTGCGGACACATCGTTCACTTCCTCACCCAGGAAAATAATTCTGTCCTTCAAAAGTCTGGAATAAATATCATAGGATCTCTCACCCTTACTGGTCTGTTCAATGACATAAGGTACTAAACTCATAGCAATATCCTCCTGTTCTTTCCAAAATGCTTTTCTGTCAAAAAACCACTGCATCCATATTATCCCAATCGACCGGATTTTTCAACAAAGATGCTTTGTATTTAATAAAATTTTAAGGTTGCACCTCACTTCCCTGCAAGATGCAACCTTATCGAACCGTTACTTAAGAACCTGAAAGATTATTCCTCAGTCTCAGCATCCTCAGCCTTCTTGGAGGACTTCTTGGGCTTTACTTCCTTTGCATTCGCTACAGCAAAATCAACTGCCTTCTTGATGCAGATATCTGTCATCACAGCCTTCTTGCCTTCCTCACCCAGCAGCTCCTTTACCTTCTCTACCTCCATCTGGTAGGTCTCGGCCATAACAGCTGCCTCAGCATCGAAATCTTCCTCGGTAGCCACGATATTCTCAGCAGCAACAATTGCCTCCAGGCAAAGTCTGGACTGGATTCTTCTCATCGCCTGAGGCTTCACCTGCTCCATCAGAGTCTGAGGATTCAGACCGGTGAACTGCATGTACTGCTCCATGGAGATTCCCTGAGACTGCAGTCTCTGAGCGTACTCCTGGATCATCTGGTTCTGCTGATACTCCACCATGGGTGCAGGGATGTCCATCTGAGCGTCAGCGATGATCGCATCCACAACAGCCTCTTCTCTTGCGAACTTGGCATCGGAAGCCTTGCGCTCCTCAAGAGAGGTTCTGACACTGGCAACATACTCTTCTACGGTATCGCAATCCTTATTGTTTGCGAAATCCTCGTCCAACTCAGGAATCTGCTTCTCCTGAAGCTTCTTCACAGTACACTTAAATACTGCAGGCTTGCCGGCAAGCTCCTCAGCGTGATAGTCAACGGGGAAAGTAACCTCAACGTCAACCTCTTTGCCGATCTCGGCGCCGATCAGCTTCTCCTCGAAGCCGGGGATGAAGGAACCGGATCCGATGGTCAGGGGATAGTCTGTACCCTTGCCGCCTTCAAATGCAACACCGTCAACAAATCCTTCGAAATCAAGGGTAGCGATGTCTCCGTTCTGAACTGCTCTGTCGGTAACTTCAACCGTTCTGGAATCCTTCTCTCTCTCCCTCTTGATCTCTGCTTCCACTTCCTCATCGGTAACTTCCACGTCGATCTTATCGATCTTCACACCGTTGTACTTGCCAAGGGTAACCTCAGGCTTTACTGCAACCTCTGCAGTGAAGATGAAAGGCTTGCCGGACTCGATCTGAACCACATCGATGACAGGTCTGGAAACGATCTCCAGATCCAGAGTGCTTACTTCCTTCTCATATGCGTCAGGAATGATAGCGTTGGCAGCATCTTCGTAGAAAACAGCTGCGCCATACATCTTCTCGATCATCTTACGGGGAGCCTTGCCCTTGCGGAAACCGGGAATGTTGATTTTATTCTTATTCTTATGATAAGCGCCTTCGATTGCCTTCTCCAGCTCTTCTGCGGAAACTTCAATGGTAAGCTTTGCCATATTGTGTTCCATTTTTTCTACCTGTACACTCATTACTGTATTCCTCCTTATTATTACCGTATCTACTACTATTTCGTTCACAATTAGAGACACAGTCACAGTCATTTTAAGATTATAGCACAGTCCTCATTAAAATACAAATGTTTTTTTCGTATTTTCCGTGGGCGGTATATTGACAATATACCTGACATTATGATAAATTATCTTTAGCACTTTAACGCTTCAACGCTTTTAAGCAATAAACCTCAGAATCCTCCGAGATGCTTGCTTAGGAATCCGGAAGCGAAAAAAAGTAAAGGAGAAAAAGAAAATGACAGTAGTAATGTGTTCTATCCTTCTTGTGATCTTCTTCGCCGTAATGATCGGCGTTGGATTCTACACAAGAAAACACGCAACCGATGTAAACGGTTTCGTGCTGGGCGGACGTAGTGTAGGTCCCTGGCTTACCGCTTTCGCCTTCGGTACCTCCTATTTCTCGGCAGTAATCTTCGTAGGTTACGCCGGACAGTTTGGTTGGAAATACGGTCTGGCTTCCACCTGGGCAGGTTTGGGAAATGCCTTCATCGGCTCCCTGCTGGCCTGGAATATCTTAGGAAGAAGGACCCGTATTTTGACCCAGAAGCTGGATGCCAAGACAATGCCCGACTTCTTCGGCAAGAGATTCGACTCTACCGCACTCAAGGTTGCAGCTTCCGTTATCGTATTCATCTTCCTGATTCCCTACACCGCATCTCTGTACAACGGTCTCTCCAGTCTGTTCAGTCTTGTATTCGACCTTCCCTACTGGGTAGTGATCGCAGTAATGGCCGTCCTCACCGGTGTGTACGTGATCTTCGGCGGCTATATGGCTACCGCCATCAACGACTTTATCCAGGGTATCATCATGCTGTTCGGTATCTGCGCTGTCATCGGTGCAGTGATTTCCGACAACGGCGGTCTCCTGAAAGCAACACAGGCCCTTTCCGCTGTCCCTGCCGAAGGATGGACCGGCGGTGCGTTCACTTCCTTCTTCGGTCCCGATCCTCTGGCACTGCTCTTCGTAGTAATTCTTACCTCCCTTGGTACCTGGGGACTGCCTCAGATGGTAGGTAAGTTCTATGCCATTAAGAGCGAAAAGGATATCCATAAGGGAACCGTGATCTCCACCATCTTCGCTATCATCGTAGCCGGCGGATGCTACTTCCTGGGTGGCTTCGGCAGACTTTACGCTGACAAGATCAAGTACAACGAGGCGACCGGTGCTCCTCTGTTTGACACCATCATTCCTTCCATGCTGTCCACTCTGTCACCGATCCTGATCGCCATCGTGATCGTACTGGTGCTCTCCGCTTCCATGTCAACACTGTCTTCCCTAGTATTGACATCCAGCTCCACCTTTACTCTGGACGTGATCAAGCCTTCCATGAAGAAGGAAATGACCGATAAGAAGCAGGTATTCATCATGAGAATCTTCATCGTATTCTTTATCCTGGTATCTGCAGTCATCGCCATCTTCAAGGATGCCAATCCTCAGGTCACCTTCATCGCGCAGATGATGGGTGTTTCATGGGGTGCTCTGGCAGGTGCATTCTTAGCTCCTTTCCTCTACGGTCTGTACTGGAAGGGCATCACCAAGGCTTCCGTTGCAGTCTGCTACGTATGGGGCTGTGCAATGGCAATCATCCAGTTGATCGTTACCTTGGGTAAGGTGGATATCTCCGGATGGGGTACCTTCCTCTCCTACATCTTCAAGTCTTCCATCAACTCCGGTGTGATCGCTATGGTAGGCGGTCTGATCATCGTTCCTATCGTAAGTCTCTTCACCAAGAAGCCCGAGAAAAGGAGTGTGGACAATATGTTCACCTGCTTCGAGGAAAAGGTGGAGGTTGCCAAGAAACAGGCACTTGATTAATCTCTCCTTCTCAGAAGGAAAAGAAGTCCCGCAGGTTAAACAAACACCTGCGGGACTTCTTTTTTTCTCAATCTATATCAGCCCTTATTCTGCTGTTCTACCAGTCTGTCGGCGCCGTACTTCTTGCGAAGGGCAGGCTTCTCGATCTTACCGGTGGCATTTCTGGGAACCTCTGCGAAGATGATCTTCTTGGGTCTCTTGTATCTGGGAAGCTCATTGCAGTACTCCATGATCTCTTCCTCGGTACAGGTCATACCTTCCTTGACGGAGATGATGGCGCCGGTGATCTCACCAAGGCGGGCATCGGGAAGTCCGATCACCGCCACATCCATTACCTTCTCGTAGGCGCTTAGGAAGTTCTCGATCTGAACAGGGTAGATATTCTCACCGCCGCTGACGATCACGTCCTTCTTACGATCTACCAGGAAATAGAAGCCATCCTCATCCTGCATGGCCATATCTCCGGTGCAAAGCCACCCGTCCTTCAGGGTTGCTGCCGTTGCAACAGGGTCATTGTAGTAGCAGGTCATCACGCCGGGACCCTTTACCAGGAGTTCTCCCACATCCCCCTGCTTTACTTCTACGCCATTCTCATCCACGATCTTGCACTTCCAGCGATAGCCGGGAACACCGATGGCACCCACCTTGTGAATGTTCTCCACGCCCAGATGCACGCAGCCGGGGCCGGTTGACTCAGACAGACCATAGTTGGTATCGTACAGATGATTCGGGAAATATTCCTTCCAATGCTTGATCAGAGAAGGCGGAACAGGCTGTGCGCCGATGTGCATCAGTCTCCACTGATCCAGGTTGTAATCTTCAAGCTTCAGATCTCCTCTATCCAGGCTGGCCAGAATATCCTGCGCCCAGGGTACCAGAAGCCACACGATGGTACAGTGTTCCTTGGAGATGGTATCCAAAATGATCTCCGGGCTGGTTCCCTTCAGAAGAACTGCCTTGCTTCCCGCACAGAGGCTTCCCATCCAGTGGAACTTGGCACCGGTGTGGTACAGAGGCGGGATGCAGAGGAACACGTCGTCTCTGCCGGTCAGGTGATGCTTCTGCTCCATCTGCGCCGCCTGTGTCAGGCTCTCATGATTATGCAGAATCGCCTTCGGAAAACCTGTGGTTCCGGAAGAGAAATAAATCGCCGCATCGTCTTCTTCCTCCAGACGAACGAGAGGTGCCTTACTGGAGCAGTCTGCTACCAGTTCCCGATAACTCTCAGCAAAAGTGGGACATCCGTCTCCTACGTAGATCAGCAGGCGGCCCTTGCTCAGTTCCTCCTCGATGGACTCGATACGACCGATAAACTCCGGTCCGAAGAACAGCACCTGTACCTCTGCCAGATCCGCACAGTACTGAATCTCCTTGGCATCAAATCTGAAGTTGAAGGGTACTGCGATGGCCCCGGTCTTCAGGATACCGAAATAGATCGGCAGCCACTCTAAACAGTTGAACATCAGGATGGCTACTCTGTCTCCCTTCTGCACACCCCTATCAATCAGCATGTTGGCCACACGATTCGCCTTCTCGTCGAAGATACTCCAGGTGATCTCCCGTCTGTAGGGCTCCATGGAAGTCTGTTGTACCAGATCATATTCCTTCCAGGTCTTGCGCTTCGTGTCCTGCACGGTAGGGTTCAGCTCGATCAGAGCCACCTCATCACCGTACAGCTTATGATTTCTTTCCAATAAATCTGTAACCGGCATTTTACATCTATTCCTCTCAGTTCTTTATGTATTTAACGCATTAAAGTGTTACACTTACACTATCATATCCCTATGCAAAAGTCAAGCAAAGCAAAAGGAAAATTGATACACAATTCTTCTCTTTTCCTCTTTCCTATCTCTTCAAAAAGTGGTATGCTATTAAACGGTTTGGGCCGGAAAACATCCACTTGCCCAAAATGACACTCATTTCAAAGGAGCAACCGAATGATTATCGATATCCATTCCCATATTTTTCCTTCCGCTATCGCGGCAAAGACTGTGGACAAGCTTGCCACTGCTGCCTGTGTGAATCCCAATACGGACGGCACCGCAGAAGGCCTGTCTGCCTCTATGCAGAAGGCCGGTGTAGACTACTCTGTCACCCTGCCTGCAGTGACCAACCCGGATAAGGTGCGAAGTATCAACGACAAACAGATCGATTACCTGGAGTCCGATCTGGCAATGGGGATCCTTCCCTTCGCCGGAATGCACCCTCTCTTTGAGGATTACAAAGCTGAGATGAAGCGCCTGCGGGCCGCCGGAATCAAAGGCATCAAGCTGCACCCGGCGTACCAACAGATCGACTTTGATGCCCCGGAGATGATGCGCATCGTGGATGCAGCCTCCAACGAGGGCTTGCTTACCATCGTCCACGGCGGCATCGACATCGGCATCTACGACCACAATTATTCTTCTGTCGAGCATATCTTAAAAGTAGTGAACACCGTCCATCCGGAGGGTCTGATCATGGCCCACATGGGCAACTGGGGCAATTGGGAGCAGGTGGAAAGCGATCTGGCCGGTGCACCCATCTATATGGACACCGCCTTTACCATCGGTACGATCCACCCCTACAAGGACGCTCCGAAGACTCCCTACGGCGACTGCACCTTGGACGACGACCTGTTTGTCCGCATCGTGCGCAAACACGGCGCAGACAGGATCCTCTTCGGCACCGACTCCCCCTGGCAGGACCAGAAGGACTATGTTCAGCAGCTAACTGCTCTGCCCCTCACCGCCGATGAGAAGAAAATGATCCTGGGCGAGAACGCAAAGAGACTGCTGAAGCTGTAATCGCAAAAAGAAAACAATGACAAAATGGATTCCTCCGGCGACATTTCTACCGAGAGGAATCCCGGTTTTCGTAATTTGAAAATCTTTCTCTACTCCACCGTAAATTCGGTCCACTCGATCTTGTTGTACTGCATCACATCATCCGCAAGCTTCATCCCCAGCTTCTCATAAAAAGGAATTGCATCTTCGTTGGCGATGAGATAGACGGCGATATCTTTCTCACCTCCTGCGATTTCGTGGGCCTTCTTCATAAGTGTCCTGCCAATCCCCTGTCCTTCGTATTCTCTGTCCACTCCCAGATCCGTGACATACAGCCAATAAGCAAAGTCAGTCAGTCCGAACAGAACTCCCACGATTCCTCTCTCATCGTCCCTGGCCACAAGGCTGATGGACACATTTTTCACCAAGCGCTCAATTCGCTCCCGGAATCTTTCTTTTGGGTACTGGGACCCCAGATTCGTCCTCTTCAGAAAATCGATATATTCAGTTGCAGTCAGTCTCTCTTCTCTGTAGGTAATGCTCATAATCTCCTCCCATTCACCTGATCTGTTCTCAAGTCTATTGCGAATTGCATGAAAAATCAACGAAATTCCTCCGGACCGGAAAAAAGGAGCACCCTTTTCTTCCAAAAGGGCACTCCTTACATGTAGTTCTCAACTTAGCAATACTGATCTCCTCGACGCTTCCGCCACCCGAAGTCAGGGTATGGTATATTGCCCGGTATTAGCAGTACAGATTTCTCTTATCTACAACTCTGACAGCCTTGCCTTCGCTTCTTGCGATGGTGTTGGGCTCTACCACCTTGACATCAACCTTGATGCCGAGCATAGACTTCAGTCCTGCAACCACCTTCTTCTCTCTGTCTGCTACAGGTACATCGGCAGCAGCCATCTCAGGGGTCATCTCCACCTGTACCTCGATGGTATCGTTGTTGCCAATACGGTCAACTACGATCTGGTAGTTCGCCTCGAAGCCCTGCTGCAGCAGAACTGCCTCGATCTGAGAAGGCCATACATTGACGCCCTTAACTACCATCATATCGTCGCTTCTGCCCATAGGCTTGTGCATACGGATGTGGGTACGTCCGCAAGGACATGCCTCTCTGGTCAGGTAGCAGAGATCTCTGGTACGATAACGGAGCAGAGGGAATGCCTTCTTGGTGATACAGGTGAATACCAGCTCACCGACCTCGCCCTCAGGAAGCACTTCGCCGGTCTTGGGATTGATGATCTCAGGTACAAAGTGATCCTCAGCGATATGCATGCCGGCCTGTGCTTCACACTCGTAGGAAACACCGGGGCCGGAGATCTCGGTCAGACCGTAGATATCGTAAGCCTTGATTCCAAGGGTATTCTCGATGTTGTGTCTCATCTCCTCGGTCCAGGGCTCTGCACCGAAGATACCTGCCTTCAGCTTGATCTTGTCCTTTAAGCCTCTCGCCTTGATGGTCTCGCCCAGGTTTGCGGCATAGGAAGGGGTACAGCAGAGAATGGTGGAGCCAAGATCCTCCATAAACTGCAGCTGTCTGTCGGTGTTGCCGGAGGACATAGGCAAAGTCAGACATCCAACCTTATGAGAACCGCCGTTTAATCCGGGGCCGCCTGTGAACAGACCGTAGCCGTAGCATACATGAACAACATCATCCTTGGTTCCGCCTGCAGCAACGATCGCTCTCGCACAGCACTCTTCCCAGATATCGATATCATTCTGGGTGTAGAAAGCAACCACTCTTCTGCCGGTGGTACCACTGGTGGACTGGATACGTACACACTCTGAAAGAGGTACGCCCAACAGGCCGTAAGGATACTGGTCTCTCAAGTCATCCTTCGTGATAAAGGGGAGCTTGTACAGGTCGTCGACGCTCTTGATGTCTTCAGGCTTCACGCCGGCCTCATCCATTTTGCCGCGGTAAAATTCTACGTTGTCGTAGACGAACTTTACCTGCTCTACAAGTCTCTCACTCTGCAATGCCTTCAGCTGTTCCACAGGCATTGTCTCGATTTCTGGTTGGAAATAATTCTTCATTGTTTCTCTCCTATTGTGTAAAAATTTATCCAAAGACCCAATCCCCAATACAGATTCGGTCGTAAGATCATTCAGAATACTGCTCGGTCCCACCTCAAAGCCGAGGCGTCCAAACAGCCACAATGAAAGGAATTCCGCCCCGGTGCAATCTGTTGACGGCTTCGCTTTTAAGCTTCCCGTCCCAGCGCAAAGGCCTTCCGATTCAACTCCAGGAACTTGGCGGGCACACATGCCTCCAAGGCCTGATCCCACTTTTCAGGGGCTATGTCGAAATACTTGGACAGTCTTCCCATCAGCACGATATTGACCGCCTTTGCAGATCCTGCTTCCTCTGCCAGAGACAGACAGTCCATGGCATCTACAGCAATTCCCAACTTCTCGATCTTACTGATCAGATCGGTGGGATACTCTGCAGCTCCCGTGATGACAGGCATAGGATCGATCTGCTGGGTATTGGTCACAATACGACCATCCTTCTTCAGGTACTCCACATATCTGGCTGCCTCCAATTCCTCGAAGGAAACGATAAAATCAGCCTCACCCTTATCAATAATAGGGGAATAAACCTTCTCCCCAAAACGCACATATGTAACAACGCTTCCGCCGCGCTGGCTCATACCATGCACCTCGGATACCTTCACATCATATCCTTCCTGCAAAAGCAGATATCCCAAAAGCTTGCTGGCAAGCAGAGAACCCTGTCCGCCCACGCCGACGATCATTATATTTTTCGTATTCATAAATCCTCCATTCCGGCCTTCGGTGCTTTGTCAGAGCACCAAGGCAATCAACCTGTTTCACAGGAAAACTTTCCCGCTCCGCTTATTCCTGAGACTCCAGTGCACCCAGTCTGCACAGCTGCTTACAAACACCGCATCCCACGCAGAGAGTGGTATCGATGGCAGCCTTGCCATTCTTCATGCTGATGGCGGGACAGCCCAGTCTCATACAGGATTTACATCCTACGCATTTGTCACACAGAACCTTCAGAGGCTTCTTCGGCTTCACATATTTTAACAGGACGCAGGGACGTCTGCTGATGATCACGGAGGGCTCCTGCGCTGCCAGCTCTTCCTTCAGCACTCTGTCACATTCTGCCAGATCATAAGGGTCGACCACAGTGACACGGTTGAATCCCAGTGCATGACATAACTCTTCCAGATTGATCTTACCTGCAGGATCTCCCTTGATG
Source organism: Acetatifactor sp. (assembly GCA_051880235.1). Lineage (GTDB taxonomy): Bacteria > Bacillota > Clostridia > Lachnospirales > Lachnospiraceae > Acetatifactor. Next base: position 47,414 of record JBJENO010000003.1, read on the forward strand.
TTATATCCTGTGGTGGGGTTCTGCTGGTGACCGGTCATACCGGTGATGGAATTGTCCAGAATGATGACCGTAGAATTACTCTGATTGTAAGCGATATTTGCCAGACCGGTCATACCGGAATGCATAAAGGTGGAGTCACCGATGACAGCAACGGTCCTTCCCTGGCTCTCCTCGCCCAATGCCTTGTTAAAGCCGTGAATGGAGCTGATGGAAGCACCCATACACAATGTCACATCCATTGCACTCAAAGGGGCTACTGCACCAAGGGTATAGCAGCCGATATCGCCAAGCACAGTCACCTTATTCTGCTTCAACGTATAGAACAGACCTCTGTGAGGACATCCGGAGCACATCACAGGAGGTCTCACAGGCAGAGTCTCATCCAGCTTGCAGTAGGCTGCAGTCTTACCCTCCAGCTTCTCTGCGATCATATTCTGGGAGTACTCTCCCTCCATGGGGAACACATCCTTACCGGTGACCTCAAGGCCAAGAGCCTTACAGTGGTTCTCAATGATGGGATCCAGTTCCTCAACGATGGCAACCTTCTCCACCTTGGAAGCGAAATCCAGAATCAGCTTCTCGGGCAAAGGATTGATCATGCCAAGCTTTAAGATGCAGGCGGTATCGCCGAATACTTCTTTCACATACTGATAACTGGTGGAGGAAGTAATAATCCCAAGACGGGTATCTCCCATCTCCACTCTGTTCAGTTCGCTGCTTTCCGCGTAAGCGATCAGCTTTCTGGTACGCTCCTCCACGAAGGGATGACGACGGATGGCATTGCCGGGCATCATCACGTACTTTGCAATATTCTTCTCATAAGCCTTCACAGGGGGCACCACACGTTCTGCAGTGTCCACGATGCTCTGGGAATGTGCCACTCTGGTGCACATCTTGATGATCACGGGAGTATCAAAGGTCTCTGAGATCTCGTAGGCAAGCTTTGCAAAAGCATATGCTTCCTGGGAATCGGAGGGCTCCAGCATGGGAACCTTGGACGCGATCGCATGATGTCTGGAATCCTGTTCATTCTGGGAGGAATGCATTCCCGCATCATCCGCAACACAGATCACCATACCCGCATTCACACCGGTGTAGGAACAGGTATAAAGGGGGTCTGCAGCCACATTCAGGCCAACGTGCTTCATACCGCAGAAGCTTCTCTTTCCCGCAAGGCAGGCACCGAAAGCAACCTCCATCGCTACCTTCTCATTGGGCGCCCACTCACAATAAATGTCATCAAACTTCGCCGCCTCTTCCGTCACCTCGGTACTGGGTGTTCCGGGATAGCTGGATACCACGCAGCAGCCTGCTTCATACAATCCTCTGGCGAAAGCCTGATTACCAAGCATCAACTGTTTCATTCTCAAAATCCTCTCTCTTCTCTCCCCGAAGGGAACAACTGATACTATTATACTTTATCGAGTTAAATTTGTAAAGTATTAAGTTGTGGCATTTCGGAAATGTGTAAAATACGATTCTGCCCGGGCGAAGTTTAGAATGCACTTTTCTCCTCCGGAACATGGGAGGCAAGCAGGATCACCCTTCCTCTTTGTCCGGATAGAATGTAGTCCTTCACCTTCCTGCGGTTTTCCGGGTCGAGACCATTGTAGGGCTCGTCCAGCAAAACGATCTCCCCGGGAGCCTCCATGGCACGGACCACAGCTACACGGCGACGCATTCCGCCGCTTAACTGCTTGCAGGGCTTGTCCAAATCATCTACGGAAAGGACCGGAGCCAACGCTTCTCTGGCGCGCTTCTCATCGCCCACCACCATCGCCACATTTTTCACGGCGGAGATTTCCTCACAAAGGCGGTCTTCCTGAAAGCACATGCTGCACAGCGGAAGAGTATTCATCTCCGAATGTTCTGAGGAATCCGCTCCGATATCGGTCATTCCCATCGTCTTTCGTTGGATGCTGCCCCGATAGGGCTCCAACCCGGCCAAAATACGAAGGAAGGTGGTCTTCCCGGAGCCGGAGGGGGCGTTTAATCTGTAGATCTGCCCCGGTTTCAGAGTACACTCTGTTACAGAGAATAAAGTCTTTCCGTCAAATTCCTTGTGAAGGTTCCGTATGACGACCGCAGCGGCATCCCCTGAGATGGAACCTGTTTCACTGTAGGGAAAATCGGTACTGCGGTGTCCACTAATTTTTCCGGGATCGTTCACAGCCCTGCAGTCAGGCTGCCAGTCAAAAAAGCATTCCATTCCAGACAGTACTGCCTTTTCAAACAGAAAGCATAGCACCACAACTACAGCAGTCCAGGCAAACACACCTGCGGTGTCCAGATACACCTTGGACAGATACAACTGCTCTCCCAGCGAATGGGCGGGAACACCGATGAGTTCCGCCGCCACGCCGGACTTCCAGCTCATCCCCACTGCCACCTTCAGGCTGCTGACCAGAAAGGGTCTCACCCCGGGCCTGTAGAGATAGAACAACCGATTCCACAGAGGCATCCGGAAAACCTTCGCCATCTCCAGCATCTTCTCATCCACACTGTGAATCCCCTGCAGGGTGGCAGTGTAGATTGCAGGAAACACGATCAGAAAACTGATGGCTACCGCCAAAAAGGAGGGTCCCCACCAGATCAGCAAAAGCACCGCAAAGGATGCCACCGGCACCGCTGTCAGAAGGCTGATCATCGGGGAAAGCAGTTCCTCTGCCAAGCAATACTTTGCTGACAGAACAGCCAGCAAGGTTGCCGCAGCAAAACCCCCGAAGAATCCAAGAGCAATTCTGCCAAGTGTCCTGCCCGCAGCCTCAAACACTGTGCCGTCTGTCAATAGCTCCATCAGTCTGGCAAACGCTTTCAGCGGAGAAACCAACAAAATATCATTGTCCATCCACAGGGAAAGCCCCCACCACAGCATCAGCCAGAATGCTGCAATGAAGGCCTTTCGCATAATTGTCTTCCACTTTTCGCTCATTGTTAACGTTCCCTCTTTTCCTGCAGATCTGCGTAAAAATCCTCTCCGGGCATCCTGCCCCCGATGAGCTTACTGTCAAAATCAGCCAGAACCTGCAGATAAGCAGACAGGGCATCCCGCATCTGATCGCCGGTGATACAGACCAGATTACACTCAGGGATCGCCTGCACGGCAATCGCTTCCTTGGCCACGATTCCGGCTTCCACTGCCCATGCAGCGGACTGCTTCGGATCGGCATTCACCGACCTCACGCTCTCATTGTGGGCGCTGAGAAAACGTTCCACCGCCTGGGGAAACTGATCCAAAAATGTTCTGTTCACCACCGTGACACCGGTCACCATGCCGCCGGCTCCGCCTTCTGTGGCGCACCAGGCATCGTTTAAGTCCTCAACCACACATAGTTCCGGATTCTGCGCCAGTGCGGCAGTCACATAAGGCTGAGGAAGAAGCCCCACCCCTTCCGGACAGACAGCCAGCGCCGCTGCCACCTCCGTAGGTTCTGACTTAAATTCTAAGGTACATCCCGACACACCATACTCCTGCAGCAGATAACGCAGGGAGGCCTCCGGTGTGGTGCCCTTTCCGGTCAGGTACACGGTCCGATTCTCCAAATCCTGTATGGAATGCACTTCCTTGTCACCGGTCACCAGATACAATACCCCCAGGGTGTTGATATCAATGACCGCAATGCCACCCTCTGTCTTGGCATACAGGTTGGCAGCTGCATTTGCGGGGAGCAACGCGATATCCAGCTCCCCCTTTGCCATCAGAGGAAGCAGTTCGTCTGCAGACACAGCCATCTGAAATTCGTAAACATCCCCGTTCGGGACTTCCTCGCTATGCATCATAGCGAGCAGTCCGAGAGAGGTGGGCCCTTTCAGAGATCCGATTCGAATCGTCCCCACAGGCTTCTCCTCTTTACAGCCGGACAGGCTAATCGTCGCAAACAACAAGACAAAGACTATCGTAACTACTTTCCATCGATTACACTTCATGTTCTCTATCCTTTCCTGTGAAATAGCAGCTTCCTCTGAGCAGCCTCGGCAGAAGCCCTCCTACTGAGTATATCAGAAGTTCTCCTGCTCAACAGGACCGCTTGTCACAGGCTCCGATGGAGGGGTGATCTCCGACTCTGACGGCGGGGTGACCTCCGACTCTGACGGTGGTGTGACCTCCGACTCTGATGGCGGAGTGACCTCCGACTCCGACGGTGGTGTGACCTCCGGCTCTGACGGTGGTGTGACCTCCGGCTCTGACGGTGGAGCGACCTCCGGCTCCGACGGAGGAGTGATCTCCGGCTGTGAAGGCTCGGAAGGCTGTCCCGGGACAGCAGGCAAAGAAGGAACCTCCGGCTGAGAGGGACTTGGATTCTCGGGATCAGGCTCTATCTCCTGAGGCTGCGAAGACTCCGGAATCCGATAGAATTCTTCCGGCTTTTCTCCCTTTGGACACAGCGACCAGATTGCCTTAAATTGTTTGCGAAGCTGCTTGAATGTCCAACGCTGCTTGCTTCTGTAGATACACATGGGATCGTTTACAAGAAACCCATCGCTATCATATCCGTAAATGACAATAAAATGTCCGTTGATGGTAAAATCACCCTTACGCATGGAGCAGATCAGGATCTCACCCCGATCCAGCATTTTCTTCATGCTGTATTCATCCGGTTCCATCTGTTCCGAATCCAGACCATAGTGTGCCGCACCTGTGGTCATCAGGCTCCACATCGTACCTACACCGGGAATATAATACTCCTTCTCCATGGCGTAATCCGCTACTTCCAAAGGGGTCACAGGCTCATGAGTCAGCGCCGTCGCCACCATGGCCAACGCGGTAGGTCCACACCCGCTGACAGCGATTGTGCTGCTCTTCCCATATTTCTGATACCCCCATCGTTTATCCCACTGCAAAAAAAGAGGACAATCCTGTTCCATCTCGGAGGGTCGGATCTCAGCCTCCAGCCCCACTCCGTCGGGATAATCACATACGAAGGAAATCATCTCCGGATTTGCCACCAGATCCATCACCAGCATCAGGGGATACTCTTCCAGTCGCTCTAACACCTGATCATAGCGCTCATCCTCTTTGCTCCGCGCTTCCAACAGTGCGACTGCCTCCTCCCACTCCATCTCACGAGGTGCCTCCACAACGATTCCTTCATCCAATTCCTCTGCCCCGGTAAGCATCCGATCAGGCTTGATATCCTCGCTGCTCTCCGGTTCCACGCTGTCCTCCGAGCTCTCTGCAGAGCTTTCCTCCGTAGGAACAGCGGATTCTATAGAAGGCTTCGCCTCTGCAGGGCTGATATCGTCCTGTCTGAACAGCTTTGCTGCCAATATGGCAACGATAAAAATACAGCCGGCGCTGATCATGATGCAAAAAAGCAATTTATTGTCTGAATGTCTCATTCTCTATCTCCATACAGTATCTCGTACATAACCCTATCAACGATTCAGTATTATACTGTACAAATCACCATAGGTACAAGTAAAAAATCCTTAAGATTTTCTTTTTTTCTTTTCAGAAAATGTACGAAACAAAAAGGGCGAGAAGCTTTTTCCTTCTCACCCTTCACACAACAAAGATTATTTTTTTAGAAGAAAACCATGTGGTGTTCCTTTTTATAGTGATACATCATATCGTCTGCACGCTGAACTGTCTCGACCAGATCGAAGCTCTCGCCCTGTTCTAACACTACTGCGCCAAGACTCGCCTTCAAGGTATACGGGACCTGATGGATGGACGCCAATTCATCCAACCGCTGCATCACACGTTCGGATAGTTCATCCCGGGTCATTTCCTCCTTCATTTCACCTGCCACGAAGAATTCATCTCCTCCGTATCTGGCGATATAGAAGTCTTCCGGCAATCCGCTGCGAAGTGCCTCTGCCAAAAGCATAATGGCCTGATCTCCGCTGGTATGTCCGAAGGAATCGTTGATCTTCTTCATGCAGTCGATATCCACGATCATGACGATTCCCTGACCGCCTCTCTCCTGACACTCTCTGAGGAAGGGATATAACACCTTCTCACAGCCCAGTCGGTTGTAGGTTCCGGTCAAACCGTCCTTCATGGACAGATCGGAGAGTCTCTGGGTAAGCTCCATGATCTTCACATTCGAACGAACCTGTTCCAAAGACTGATTCATATGCCTGGTCCAAATATACAGCATCCTGTCGCTGAAGATAGTTCGGTTCTGGCTCAACATCGCAAACCCGTAATTCTTGTCATCCCCATGCAGCGGCACGAGAAGATAAATACCCGGCTTCTCAGATTCTCTGGCAGTGTGGAAGATCGCTTTTCTGCAATTTCCCTGCCTGTGTACCCTGGGAAGACCATTGTAAAGAGAACAGACAATATCCATCTCCTCGGGATACCCTTCCTCCAACATTCTGCTGAGCTCGTTTCCTGCAGTAAAGAAATCCGGATGCAGACAGATCATCACTCTGTCTCCCTCCATCGAATGGTCACTCTTTAAGAAGTCTGACAATGCTTTGCTGATCTGCTCGGATGTTTCCACCTTCCGAAGTTGCTTGTAGATATGTCGGAAATGACTGTCTACATCCAACAGTTCCACATAGGAGGTGCTCTCCTGTTTTAAATTCTCGATCAGTTCACGAAGGACAACCTCATCTACAAGACACCCACAGCTTTGTCTGTAGGCCGGTCTGTTGGTGAGTATGGTCTTATGCTCCATCTCAAAGCCTTTGATCTTCTGCATCAAAAGCTGAAGGGCATGAAACCCCAATATCTGCCAGTCCCGATCTACGCTGGTCAAAATCGGTCTGCTTATCTGACCCTTTCTGACACAGTCATAACCGGTCACAAGAACATCCTCCGGCACACTGTAGCCGTGATTCTTCAGCCATTTGCAGACGCCGAGAGCCATAATATCGTTGGCACAGACGATGGCATCCGGAATTCTGCCGGAACCGGTAATCCATGTATCCAAACTGGAGTAGGCTCCCATTTCGGACCACTCGCCATAGATCAGATCTCCCTCATCCACCGGGATCCCCCGATCTTTAGCGGCCCTCAGAAATGCCTCCTGACGGGCAAGGTTCTCCTTGTGATTCTCAATACCGCCGATATAAAGCAGATTTCTGGCTCCATGTTTTTCAATCAGATGACTGACCAACTCATACATACCGGAAAAATTGTCCGTTCCGATCATATCAATGCCGTCCAGCTCGTAATCCACTGAGATAGCTGGCACACCGGAGTCTAAGACTTTCCGGTGCAGATACTCTATCTCCTCCATAAAATTGAAGGTGCTGGTCAGCAGGAGTACCCCATCAAAATCCTCCATATTGGGAAGCGTAAGGATGTTGAACTCCCTCTTATTCTCTGTATTCGGCAATGGGCATCCGGAGAAATTGACAAACAGGAACAGATCAACATCTGCCTTCTGGGCATAGCGCCCCATACCGCCAGCCATTTCCTGCAAATAATTGTCACTCCAGCCATTGGCAAATACTGCCACTTTTCTTCTCATTCATTCACCCCAAAGTAAAGAGTCTATGCTCTCTTCCTGCGCATTACAACGCATCCTGCCGCACATACAACGGACATCAGGATCAGATAAATACCGACGCTGACACTCTCATCACCGGTCTTGGGCACATCGTCCAGGTCGCTGCTGCCGGCAGCGGGCTTATTGGTCTTGCCGGTCTCGGTCTGAGGCTTGTTCACAGCACCGGGATCTCTGGAGTAGGTGCCGTCCAGTGCATACATCCCACCGTTCTTGATCACGCAGGCACCCTTTTTAAATGCATAGTAGTCGTTGGTAGCAGTGTTTCCGGTCTTGCTCTCGGATACGCAGTCAACCGTGCCGAGTACATATACATTCTGTGTCTTCTGGGCATCCTCGATCAGGTGCAGGGTACCAACATTGTTGTTGAAGTTTGCAATACCGTTATCATAGACATATGCATCCGTTACATCGCCATTGACTGCTACGGTGGTATTCTTGATCACGAAGACCTTATCAAAACTCTTTGCTGTCAGAACTGCGGTACCGTAGCCGGCAATTGTCAGTTCACCCAGCTTCTTGTCGATCGTCTTCTCAAACTTGAGAGAGGTGGTGTACACCACAAGATTGTCCCCATCCTTCATATCAAACTCCAGATTATTAATGGACAAATGATGTACCTCGGCGTTTCCGTCCCAGGCCTGGTTGTAATAGCGATACTCACCCAACGTAGACACGTAAGCCACATAATAGGTGGTAGGTTCTGCTGCCTTGGCTGTCGTACCCAATCCGATAAAGGTCATAAGTACAGCCGCAAGGCAAAACACACTTGTCATCAGTTTCTTCATCATCTTCATTTTGTCTCCCTTCTGTCTGTTCTCACAGACCGGCAGAAAGTTATCCCCCCGCCAAACTAGTTTATCTTTCAGCCGGATTCTCCGGCTCAAGATACATCAGATTCTCACACTCTCTGGCCACCACAACAAACCGTCCGTTGGTCACATGGTAGGCACAGGTCGAGAGGGTGATAAATCGGTCTCCGAACTGCGGTTCCACACCGGTATCATACAGAGACAGCTTCTTCACATTGGAGGTGAAATCCTCCAGTTCCTCGGGCGTATCTGCCTGGAAGAATTGATAGAATTTAAACACGGTATCGGTCTTTTTGTAGACCTGAGACCGGAACACCGCCATCACCTCATATTTGCGGCAGATATCCTTTTCATACAGATAAATATACGGATGCTCCTTGGCATATTCGGGATCCTCGTACTTCATCAGCGTGCCAAACATCCTGCCGGATTTCATATTATGGCCATGGATGATCTGGTTGGTGGTGATGGGGTCCAGACAGCTGTCGGTATCCAGAATGAGACAACCGTTCTTGTCACTCTTCTTCTGGAAATTGCGATTCAGATAATAATTCTCATCCCCGGGGGTCCACATCACAGGCTCATCGATCTTCGTGTCAGGTACGAGCAGCCATGCCGCCATATCCTCATTTTTGTCAAAGTATTCCAGATAGGGATTCTCGATAGGTTCCTCCGCCACAGTCACAAGCAAAGGTCCTGCTTCCTCACTGCTGCTCTCAGACGGAATGTCAGAATCTGTCTCCGACGCAACTTCCTCTCCGCTTTCGGTCTCCTCCCTATCCTCCGTCACGGAATCTTCGGACGCATCGTCTTGCCCGGACTCCACATTCCAAACCTCGGTACTCTCCGGCCTTCTGATCACCTCATCATGCTCCGCATCCCTAAGCAGGATCACCGCTCCCGCCAAAAACAGTATCACTGCCAGGCAGGCAAGTACACCAATACATATTCTCTTCATAGTTATGATTATACTCCATTTTTTACGATAGGGCAATAATAGAATTGAAACTATTCGACGGTAACGCTCTTTGCCAGATTTCTCGGCTTGTCAACGTCCAGGCCTCTGGCCACGCTCACATAATACCCTAACAGCTGCAGCGGAATCACCGCCAGACTAGCCGCAAAGTGATCATCGATCTTGGGAAGATATGTGGTAAAGTCCACCGTATCCTCAATGGTGTAATTTCCGTAATCGGTAATTCCACACAGATACGCTCCACGGCTCTTCACCTCCACAAGATTGCTCACCATCTTCTCATACAGACTGTCCTGGGTGAGAATACCGATCACCAGCGTTCCCTCTTCAATCAGACTGATTGTTCCATGCTTCAACTCACCGGCTGCATAAGCCTCACTGTGGATATAGGAGATCTCCTTCATCTTCAGGCTGCCCTCCAGACTGATGGCGTAATCGATCCCTCTGCCCAGAAAGAACACATCCTTCCGATTGGCCAGCTTGGAGGCAAACCACTGGAGCCGCTCCTTATTTTCCATCAGCTTCTCAACCTTCTCAGGAAGAGATTCCAGCTCTGCAATCAGTTCTGCATAGTAGTCCTCCGAAATGGTACCCCGCACCTTTGCAAACTGAACTGCCAACAGGTACCCTGCAACCAGCTGGGCACTGTATGCCTTTGTGGTAGCAACTGCAATCTCGGGACCGGCCAGCGTATAAAATACGCTGTCGGCTTCACGGGCAATGGAGCTGCCTACCACATTGACGATCGCAAGCGTCCGAATTCCCTGTGCCTTCGCCTCCCGAAGAGCAGCCAGCGTATCCGCCGTCTCACCGGACTGACTGATCAGGATCACCAGATCATTACCGCCGAGGATCGGCTTGCGATAGCGAAACTCAGAGGCAAGGTCTACCAGGACCCGAATTCTGGCAAGATCCTCACAAACATACTGTGTCACCACACCGGCATGGTAAGCAGAGCCGCAGGCCACGATATGTACGGTGTCGATTTCGCGGATCTCTTCATCAGATAAGCCTATCCCGCTCAGATCGATGGTACGTTCCCGCTCTCCCACGATGGCGGAATTCAGGGTATTCCTTATCGCCCTGGGCTGCTCATGGATCTCCTTCATCATGAAATGCTCAAAGCCGCCCTTCTCTGCCGCCTCAGCATCCCACTTGATCCGGGTGGCTTCCTTGGTGATCTCATCGCCATCCAAATTGTAGAAAGCGATTCTGCCTGCGGACAATCTGGCCATCTCCATATTGTCGATATAGTAGACATTTCTGGTGTATTTTAAGATGGCGGGCACATCTGAGGCAATATAGGATTCCCCGTCCTCCACACCGAGAATCATGGGACTGTCCTTGCGGGCAACAAAGATTTCTCCCGGATAATCCTTGAACATCACTGCCAGTGCATAGGAACCGCGGATGCGCACCATTGTCTTGGCGATGGCATCGATAGGTCCCATCTGGTATTTTTTGTAATAATAGTCAATGTATTTGACCAACACCTCTGTATCGGTCTGAGAGTAAAAGGAATACCCCTTGCGGATGAGCTTTTCCTTGATCTCCTTGTAGGACTCAATAATGCCATTATGCACACCCACCACATTTCCATCGTCACTGCAGTGAGGATGGGCATTTCCCTCGGAAGGCTCCCCGTGGGTCGCCCAACGGGTGTGACCGATTCCGCAGGTTCCCATCACGGAATTTCCGTCATCTGTCTTTTCCGCCAGAATCTGCAGTCGTCCCTTGGCTTTTACGATCTTAGGCTCTCCGTCTCCGTCACGCACCGCAATACCGGCAGAGTCATAGCCCCGATACTCCAGCTTCGCAAGGCCGTCCAACAGAATAGGGGCTGCCTGCTTTTCTCCTACATAACCTACGATTCCACACATGCTATGCTACCTCCGTCTATCACGTTATATGCCATCTTTCGGGCTCCTATTCCCACACAGGCAGACGCTGCCTTTTGTCCGCGAACTATTCCTCAGTCCGATAGTATTCCACTACCTTCTTCACTGCATGGATCACATCCTCCACGTCCTCATCCGTCAGCTTCGGATACAGGGGAATGCTCATAATGCCTTTGTAAACTTCCTCTGCCACAGGACACAGCCCCGGTTCATAGCCCAGACGCTTGTAATGAGGAAACCAATAGACCGGAATGTAATGGATCTGACACTGGACATTCTCAGCACTCATGGCATCGAAGAATTCCCGTCTGGTACAGCGCAGTCTGTCCAGGTTCAGACGAATGATATACAGATGTCTGCAGGTATCTGATTCGGGGATCTCCTTCTGTACGATGATCTCAGGCATCTTGGAAAAGGCCTCATCATATCGGGCAACGATGGCCTTTCTTCGATCCCGGAACATGGGAAGCTTCTTCATCTGACTCAGCAGCAGGGATGCCTGAATATCTGTCAGCCGATAGTTGTATCCCAGGCTGACCTGCTCATAATACCAGGGACCTTCATGGGGTGCCTCTTCCATCAGTTCCGGATCCTTGGTGATCCCATGGGAATGGGCAAGCACCAGCTTGCGATATAGGTCATCATCATTGGTCAGAATCGCTCCGCCCTCTCCGCCGGTAATAGTCTTCACCGGATGGAAGCTGAAGGTAGTCATATCCGCAAAGGATCCCACCTGCCTGCCCTTGTAGGTGGTGGCAATAGAGTGGGCCCCATCCTCAATGAAGATCAGTCCATACTCATCACAGATCTGACGGATCTCGTCAGCCTCCACCGCCTGACCGGTAAAGTCTACCGCCACGATCGCCTTTGTTCTGGAAGTGATATGCGCCCGGATACTGTCAGGATCGATATTGTAGGTCTCCTTCCTGATATCGGCGAAAACGGGAGTTGCACCACAGTACAGCGCACAGTTGGCGCTGGCCGCAAAGGTGATGGGCGTAGTGATCACCTCGTCTCCCGGCCCGATCCCTGCGGCAATACAGGCACAATGCAGTGCTGCCGTGCCATTGCTCACCGCGACAGCATGCTTTGCACCCGTAAATTCACAAAGCCTTTTCTCCAGTTCCTCTACCTTCGGACCACAAGTCAGATAGTCTCCCAGAAGGGTCTCCGAAACAGCCTTCACATCCTCCTCGTCGATCCACTGTCTTCCGTAGGAAATTTTATGCTCTCTCACAGGGCTTCCGCCCATCATTGCCAAAGATTCTTTCATCATCTGCCTCCAAAGTTCAAGCTCTATTCCTGACAGCATTGTATCATAGTACCTACAAAAAGGCAAATTAAGAAAGCCTTAAAGGTTTCTTAGAAACCCTTAAGACTTTCTGTAGATGTGTTCGAAACTGTAAGTCCCGCCCGAAGTGTTCCCACCACCCGGGGTATATTTGCCTGCAGACACGCTTTCGCTCGGGAAAAGCGTAGCGGTACGTAAGCGCGTAAAAGACACGCGCTAAGTACCGACGTTTTTCCGACGGTCTGCAGCAAACACACACCCGGGTGGCGGGAACACTCTGTCATCATTTCATTGCGGAAATGTATCTTCTCACCGAATCCCCCTAAGTTTCATCGTCAGCCGGTGCACTCTCCGAAGCGTTTTCGGGGCGATTGCAAACAGGGTATGGTAAAGCTTGTTTTTGCGGGTCAGATACGGGTTCTTCCAGCCGCGAACCAGGTTGCGGCGAAGGAAACCCACGATTTCTCTGTATTGTCGGTTGTCCGCAGTCATCCGGCTGATGGGGATGTGGAGGAGATACTCCAGTCTCTGGAAAACACCGAAACGAAAGGCCACGTCACGAAGCTTGGGGTACTGTTTGTCCACGATCTCCGCCACCAGATCCGCATTGTCCACGCAATCTCCAAACACTCTGGAAAAATGCTCCCTGCTTTCCTTTCTGGAATTGCTGCCCACACGGTAGAACACATGATAGGCGTGTCCGGGTAAGGAAACGATTTCCCGAAGCCCCGGCAGCAGGCGGATCAGCAGATGGAAGTCCTCATTCAACAGACCGTTGGGGAAGTATTCCGGCACTTCACCCACCCCGGGAATCTCCATTGCAGGAAAGCTTTCCCTCTGAAAAACCTCTCTTCGAAACAATTTGGTACAAAAGGAGCAGTCCCCTCTGTGCAGCAACAATTCTCTCAGGAAATCGGAAGCGGCGATCCTTTCCGGCGTCTTAGGGGGAATACAGATATCCGGCAGCACCTCTCCCTGAGGAGTGATCTCATCTCTCCCGATCTGGGAAGCCTTGGTCTGATAAGTACAGATGCCCTGATAGAGCTTTTCATACATATCCTCATCCACATAATCGTCACTGTCCACAAAACCCAGATACTCTCCTGTTGCCCTGTAGATCCCCAGATTCCGTGCGGAAGAGGAGCCGCCGTTTTGCTTGTGAAAGACGCGAATTCTTCCGTCTTCTTTTGCCAGTGCATCGCAAAGCTCTCCCGTTCCATCGGTGGACCCGTCATCCACAAGGATGATCTCCAGATTCTCATAAGTCTGCGCCTGAAGAGATCTGACACATCTGGTCAGATATTCCCGCACATTGTATACCGGCACAATCACACTGATCAATTCCTTCTTCATCTGCATCATCCTTTCCCTGTCAAAAGCCTGTACATCTTTCTCTCACTGATCACAGGGGCAAACGTACATGGGCCATCCGATGCCTTTGCGGAATTTTCTTCCGGCAGACTTTCCATATCCTCCTTCGCCAGGAGCTTTTGTTCCAGACAGAGTCGAAGCAATTCCACTGCAGCATTCTCTGCATTCCAAGTCGTGGCGATGGTCTCATAGGCATTTCGCCCCAGACGTCTGCAAAGCGCTCTGTCTGACACCAGCCGTTCTACTTCAGAAAACATTTCTTCTGTTCTGCCGGTCCGATAGACCAGACCATTCTCTCCGTGTTTCACCAGATAGGGGACTGCACCGATCATATGATCTGCCACCAGGGCGCAGCCACTGTTCATTGCCTCATTGGCCACGGCCCCCCACCCCTCCTGTCTGTCACTGGTAAAGAGAAAAATATCCGCCTTCTTCATTACTTCCCGCACCTTTGGCGGTGTCAAAAAGCCCAGAAATCCCACACAGTCCTCCAGTCCGTATTTCCTTCGCAGTTCTTCCAGCTGTTCTCTCATCTCCCCGCCGCCGATCAGGTCCATCCGAAAGGTCAAACCCTGATCCTTCAGATAGCGTGCAGTCAAAAGTGCCAGCTCCGGATGCTTCCAGTCGATCATTCTGGCAGCCCACAGAATGTAGGGAAGCTTCTCCCGGGCAGACTGTCCCTGGGGAAGATACCCTTTCTCCGCCAACAGCTCATCTATTTTTGCAGGCACAAACTCCGGGAAATACCCCCAGCGATACATTTTGCCGGGATAAGCTCTCACAAGAGAATAGTCAGAGGCCACATAAGCTCCTGCGCACAGCAGATACACCGGCTTCTTTCGATATCTGGTGTGATCATGACACTTCTTGCGCAAGCCTCTGGGAGAAACTGCCTTCCACTGACCGGTCTTGTACATTCGCTCACAGATGCGCACCACCGGCTTTTCCTGCTCCAGACGCTTTTCGATATAACGCTCGTCCTCGCAGCCGCCGAACAGGACCAGCTTGGCTTGTTCGATGATGTCCCGGCATTCCTCCGGCTGCTCATAATATTTTTTCAGGTAGGGGTAATCCAGGTTCTGGTTCCACCCCATACGGATCCGCTCTTCCTCCATGGCTTGTGTCTGGATGAAGAGAAACTGTTCCTTCAGCAGCCGGTACATGGCATTGCAGAAGGGTATCTGATGATGATTCAGATAATTGGAAACAAAAACACAGGTCGCTCTCAACTTCCTACTCCTCCCCTCCTGTTATCTGCCCATAGATCTCCAGCAGTCTGGCAAAGTTGCGATCTCCGTCGTGGTTGGCAAGGGCATGGTTTCTGGCGTTTCCGCAATAGAATGCCAGCTTTTCCCGGGACTCCCCCCACATGGAAAGCACTGCATCTGCCAGCCGGGATGCCTGAGCAGAAAGTTCGGTATTCCCCTCCCGCACCCGGCTCGTTTCCGAGGCTTCTCCCCTTTCAAGGGCGTAAAAGTCGATGTCCGGATCACGGAATCCCCGGTACCCGATTCCGTCCACACCCGGGGTAAACACATCCGGAACGCCTCCCACATCGGCACTGATACAGGGCATTCCAAGAAGCATGGCCTCCCCCAGGGAATTGGGAGAATTTTCCATAGAGGAACCGCATAGGAACAGCGAACTTCTCAGGTACTGTGCCCTCATCTGCTCACAGTCCAGTTTACCCAGAAACTTCACTTTCCCTTCCAAATGGTTCTGTCTGATCAGGCGCCGCAGATACTGTCCATAGCCGGAGATCTTCAGCTTCTCCTTCAGCGTGGAATACCCCACCAGAGAATTACCCGCCACTAAGACTTCAGCGTCAGGATACTCCGCTAAGATCCGGGGCATTGCCTCCAACAGATAGTGCAGTCCCTTCAGGGGATAATCTCCCTGACTGAAAAAAATCGAGTAAGGCTTGCACTTCCTCTCGTCCCAGACCACCTCATAAAATGGATGCCGAAGGGTCTCGTTCATCTTGAAGTAGACTGCATCCGGATTCCATTTTTTTGTATAGTAACGATCCAGACAGGTTCTGCCGGTAACATGCTTTGCCAGGGACACCGCTTCCCGCTCCATCTCTCCCCGACGCAAAAACTTCTCCTGCTGTTGCCGGAGACCATCCTTTTTCAAAGCATCCCGGAAGGAGTTGTGCCGGATCACCTCTTCCGGCAGATCGGCATAGTAAGCCCGGGCGCACACACTGACAAGCCCCTGGATACCAAGCAGGAGACGTTTTTTATCCGGCATCACTCTGCACATCGCAAGGGTGTGAGGAAACTCTGTTCCAAAGCAGTGCACCACATCCGGCTGCCATGCCTGCAGTATCTCCCGCATCCGCTCTTCAAGCGCCTCGTCATACACCTCCGGGTGAACCGTATCCTCCCGGAAACAGTATCCGTTCAGCCTCCTGCCGTGATAGGTGCATTCTCTTGTAAGCACCGTCTGCTCTCCGGAAAACAGTTCCCCGGGAGCGGGACAGGCAATGGCCAACTCTATTTTGTTTTCCCCCTGATGCTCCAACAGCCGGTCTGCCAGACCCATGACCCAGCCTTCCTTGTTGGAGGCTTCCAGTCCAAATTCTCCGGCAAGTATAGGTATCATCACATTACAGAGCCATAAAACCTTCATGATATCCTCGTTTTCTGCAGCATCGGGGAGCCCTTTCCCCTGCTGTATGCTGCTTTTCTTCCATTCAGCGTACCATTTCCCTTACGGTACGACAAATCAACCCCGGAATGGGTCGTTCTTGTTTCGCAGATCAAACGTCAAAAGGATTCCAGAACAAACATCATACGGTACACCACTCTCAGCCAGAGCAGCCCATACAGTGCGAAGGAGGCCATCTGCGTCTTGCCATCATCTGCAAAGAATTCCTCCGCCTTCCCACAGATCAAACACACCGGAATGTAACAGAGGAGAAAGGAGGCAGCGAAGGAAAGCCCCCGCATCACAACATCGATGAGCAGCAAAACCGCTGACAGCACAAGCACCGCCACGGTTCTCCGTCTTCCAAGAAGAGAAGTCCTGTCATTGCCCTTCACGGAAGCCGCCATACACAACAAAAACAATAAGGGCAGAATGATTCCAATAGGTTCCATCAGTTTCTGCACCGAAAGCACCAGAGACGCTCTGTTAAGCGTCACCTGAAATCGGGAGACGCTGTCGTCCAACAGAAAGTGGAGAAAGGTTGCCTCATCAAACACCGGCAACAGCGCAAGCTCCATCACCGTGATTCGAAACATACATCCCAAGTCCCACTTTTTCAGCCATAGAGCCGGAAGCATCACGCAAAGCATCAGTCCCAACAGTCGGACGCCGTCAGCCACCAGATCCCAGACCTTTCGATCTGTTCCAAGCTCCATGCCCAAGTACAGTCCGATCCCCTTGGCCGTCTGCATGTCATGTGCTGCCGCAAGATACAGCCCCAGAGCAATGAAGAGCATCAAAAGTTCTATCCAGTTAACAATTTTCTTTTGCTTCACACTCATCTGTGTCTACATTCCAATCCGCCTTGGCGAACAGCCAGGCAATCAATACAGGTCCCAACACGTACAGCGGGTAAGCATACCGGGCCAGCGCCGTAGGACCCAACAGCAGGGTCATCAGATACCAGAAGGGGAGCATGCATACCACCAGCTTACGATATTTTCTCACATACAACAGACCCATCATGGTCAAAAACAAGATCCAGCAATAGGTGGCAGGCTTAAACAATGCAGACACCACCGGCCAGTTGTAATAGGTATTGCCATTTACCACGTCGCTGTAAAGCTTCCTGACACCTGGCAGGAAGCTTGTGGATTCCACCCCGTCAAACCAATCATTCTTGGAGACATTGAAGGTATAGAGCAGCCCCCAATCCGTATCTTTTCCATAGCCAAGCATCTCGGAATGGCTCACATCGTCCGGAAACCAGTATCCTGAGGTCAGCCCCAGAAACGCATCGATATAGTCATTGGGGAAGGCCATTCCCAGCTTCAGCCAGTCGGAGAACATCTGGGGAAGATCGTTCTTCCACGCATCATAAGTCGTCACTGCAACGTTGTTCTTGATTCCATCCGCTATGGGCATATAATAATACTCCCAGGCATACTCCGGTACGATGGAATCGCACAGATACCACTGCTCCGTGGTAAGCTCGTCCCGGTGATTCTTCGCAGCTCGCGCCACCTGCATCAGTGGCACACTGAACATCTCCACCTTGCTTCCCTCACCGGCTCCCATCGCCAGCCGAATCTCTTCCTTCAGCCAGCTGCCGGCAAACACGACTACCAGGCAAAGCACCAACAGTTCCACTCTCTGGCGTTTGCTCCACAGCACTGCAAAAAAAGTAAATACCAGAATCGCGTACACCGCGTTGTTTCGAAAGAAGATGCAAAGGATCCCCGTCAGGACCATCCCTGCATCCAGCAGAACGATCCGGGCTGCATTCCCCTCAGCATTCTTTTGTCTTAAGAATCGACGCTCCATAAACAGACAGAGGAACAACACGAAAAAGGCCGTAAACAGAATATCCTTGGTCATGCTCAGGGAAAGCACTGCGTGAATCGGCAGAAGGGCGAACACACCGGCAGTCACCACCACCGGCCATTTTCTTCCGGTCAGCCTGGCGATCAGATGACAGCAGGCGGCCATGGCCAGATCCAGCACGGCCATCTGAAACAGAGAAAGAACTGCCATGCCGATCTCTGCGGATCCCACGGCATTTCCAAGCTGCAATGCCGCCCAGATCAGGAAGGTATGGGCAATGGGCTGATAGGAATTGAAAAAAGCAAAGCCTCTCACTGCCTCGATACACTGTCTGTGAAAATCATAAGACATAATCGCCGGATAATAAGCCAGAAAAGCAGGAATCCAACAGAGATAAATCACAAGAAAAGTAACCGGAAAGCTTCTCCTGATCCACCGTTCCCCGCAGGTAGTCTGCCATCTTCCACCCTCGAAACGATCCAAACAGGCATAGAACAGATTCACCATGGGAGCAAAGGCAAGGCTCAGACCTCCGGAGATCACCAGGATCCACAGCTTCCCCTTCACTCCCAGAGAGGTCATCTCATAGAGACGCAATTGATAGCCCATCACAAAGGCCATTCCCAGCAAAAAACCGGTCACAAGGACAAAGGCAATTCTCCTCTTAAGCTGCTTTTTGGATTCGATACCGGACAGATCCCTCCTCCAGTACCGGAGCGCCAGAACGAGAACTGCCAGGATCGGAATACTTCCAAGGCCATTGGTGAACATACTGTCTCCGGTGATCAGGTTTAAGAGATAACAGACTCCCAGAGAAGCATATCCCACCGTCAAGACCTCCGGGACATATTTTTTACATGTCGCTACAGTCATATACCCTCCTAAAATGACAGACTAATTTCAAACATCAGATAAATGCTTCTCAACCATAGTGCAAGAACGGTCAGCCCGATCCAGACACCGGCTTTCGAAAACTTTCTGCAGATCTTCACCAGCATGGACAGGGTCAGCAGCACACACACCACCATGATTCCGAAGGTGGCGCGATCCGGATAATGGGGGGAAATGGCCATGGCGCCATGGGCCAGTACTGCGACGATCACCAGACAGATCTGTGAGGCATCCAGACGTTCCAGGCAGTAAAACCGATAGACAAACCAGACCACCAGGGTAATGATAAGCACCGGGAACAGGTAAGAGGCTGTGGCAGTCAGCATGGACTGAAACTGCCGATACAAAACTTCACCCAGCCCGGAGGACTCAATGGTAGACGCCCGGCTAAAGTTGCCGGGAGCCAGAATCACCAACAGGCTTCCCAGAAAAGAACCCACAATTCCTTCTATCATCCAGCATTTGGGGCGTTCCTGCTTCCACTTCCACAGATACAGCGTAATCCCCGCAGCCGCCACCATGACGGCGGGACCCATATTTTCATTGCTCCAGCCTGTCATCAGCCCAAGGATAGGCATCCACAGGCTTCGACCCTTGATCTCTTTCCTCCCGTTATCCTGCAAAAGGACCAGATACTGCCCCAGAAACAGCAGGATCCAGGTGGTGGAATACACATAGTTTACCACACCCGCCTGCCAGAACATACTCATACGCATATTGGCATTGCAGGCAAAGATCATCACAGAGCAGGTCAAAAACCATTCCGGTCTCCGGGCATCAGCCATTTTGCAGACCACCAGAGACAAAAGAACCGTCATCGCCAGATTCATCAGGTCCGCAGCAAACTCCCCGGACAGGATGGTCAATTGCAATATCGCGTGGGTGACGCATCTGCCGCCCCAGTTCATGAAATGCCAGAACTGTCCCTGCAGCACATCCATCAGTCCCTGCAATGGCTGCCCTGTAGCCAGATTGGTTCCATACCAAAGGTCATCCATCATAAACGGCGTGTTCAGGTGGAGGCGAAAGGTCGCTAAATAGAGCAGGATGATCCCTGCCCAGACAACACACCCGGTAAATGCTTTTCGATTCTTTTCCATTCTCCGTCAACCTCTCTCGCAGACAGTATATCCTTTTTCCACCATAAAGACAAGTCCGCATTCGATCCGGAATGCGGACTTAACAGGATTCTTACTCAACTGTAACGCTTTTTGCAAGGTTTCTGGGCTTATCTACATCCAGACCCTTTGCCACGCTGACATAATAGCCAAGCAGCTGCAGAGGAATCACTGCAAGGCTGTCCTCAAAGTGCTCGTCCACCTTTGGGACATAGAAGGTGAAGTCCGCCTGATCCTCCGTCTCATAGCGGCCAAAAGTGGTCAGTCCCATCAGATAGGCACCACGGGCCTTGCACTCCACCATATTGCTGATGGTCTTCTCATATAAGTCGCTCTGGGTAAGGATACCGATCACAAGAGTGCCCGGCTCAATGAGGCTGATGGTACCATGCTTCAACTCACCGGCGGCATATGCCTCACTGTGAATATACGATACTTCCTTCAGTTTCAGGCTTCCCTCCAGGCCCACTGCATAGTCGATACCACGGCCGATGAAAAATACATCTCTGGCGTTGGCATACTTTGCCGCAAACCACTGAATGCGACCCTTATCCTCCAGCGTGCGGCTGATCTTTTCGGGAATGGTCAACAGCTGTTCGATATAATAGTTATACTTTTCCTCCGTAATGCAGCCGCGAACGTAAGCAAGCTGTACTGCCAGACAATCCACAGCCACCAGCTGGGCACTGTAGGCCTTGGTAGTTGCCACAGAGATCTCCGGACCGGCCAGCGTGTAGAGCACATAGTCAGCTTCTCTTGCAATAGAACTTCCCACCACATTGACAACGGCAAGGGTCTCGATCCCTCTTTCCTTGGCCAGACGCAGCGCTGCCAGAGTATCTGCCGTCTCACCGGACTGGCTGATGACGATCACAAGGGAATCCTTGTCTAAGGGCATCTTTCGGTAGCGGAACTCCGAAGCCAGTTCCACTCGAACAGGGATGTCTGCCAGATCCTCGATCACATACTGGGTCGCCATACCCACATGCCATGCGGAGCCACAAGCCACCATGTAGATCTGCCGGATCGCCTTCATCTTGTCCTCAGACAGACCGATGTCGCTCAAATCGATCCTGCCCTTCTTCATCACAGAATGGATGGTGTCTGCCACAGCCTTGGGCTGCTCGTGGATCTCCTTTATCATGAAATGCTCAAAGCCGGCCTTCTCTGCAGCCTCCGCATCCCACTTGATCTCCACCGTATCCTTCTGCACCTCATCGCCGTTCAGATCATAGAACACAGCCTGACCGGGCGTCAGTTTGGCAAACTCCAGGTTGCCGATATAGTAAACATTTCTGGTATACTTCAAAATAGCGGGAACATCGGATGCCACATAAGTCTCTCCGTCTGTGATGCCGATGATCATCGGGCTGTCCTTACGAGCCACCCAGATCTCTCCCGGGTAGTCCGTAAACATCAGCTCCAGAGCGTAGGAACCGCGGACACGAACCATGGTCTTGGCAATGGCATCAATGGGGCCCAGCTGATACTTCTTGTAATAATAATCTACCAGCTTGATGACCACTTCGGTGTCGGTCTGGCTGTAGAAGGTATAACCGTGCTTCAGCAGTTTCTCCCGAAGCTCCTGGTAGTTCTCGATAATACCGTTATGTACTCCAACCACTGCAGACTCCACCGCACCGGAACCGGATCCTGTACAATTGCCTGCCACATGGGGATGGGCATTGGTGACGCTGGGCTCCCCGTGGGTTGCCCAACGGGTGTGACCGATACCGCAGGTTCCCTTCAAAGAGTTACCGCTATCCGTCTTCTCTATCAGATTGGAAAGACGACCCTTGGTCTTCACTACCTCAGCCAGCTTCTCCCCGTCTCTGACTGCCAGACCGGCTGAGTCATACCCACGATATTCCAGCTTGGACAGCCCATCCAACAGAATGGGGGCCGCCTGCTGTCTGCCTGTAAAGCCTACGATTCCGCACATATCACGTGTTCTCCTTTCGTTGTCAAAGCCTTAGAGGGTATGGCCCTTGGCATGAATCACATCTATCACTGAGGCCACGTACTTGCGGCAGGTCTCCTCGTCCTGTGCCTCCACCATCACGCGAATCAAAGGCTCGGTACCGGACTCGCGAACCAGGATCCGCCCCCCGTCCCCCAGAAGGGCAGCCACTTCGCTGACTGCTGCCTGCACGTCTGCATCCGCCTGGGCCAGACCCTTATCCTTCACACGAACATTCTCCAGAACCTGAGGATATACGGTGAAGCCCTCGGGAAGCTGCGACATGGTCTTCTTTTTCGCCAGCATGACCTCCATCATCATCAGGCTGGTCAGAATACCGTCACCGGTACTGGCATACTTGCTGAAGATGATGTGACCGCTCTGCTCACCGCCGATACAACAGTCGTTTTTGGTCATATATTCATAGACATACTTATCGCCTACCGCCGTCTTGGCATAATCGATACCGCACTCATCAAAAGCCTTGTACAGGCCGAAATTGCTCATCACTGTGGTGACTACCGTGTTGTTTCGAAGTTCTCCCTGTTCCTTCAGATAGCGCCCGTAGATGTACAGGATATGGTCCCCGGTGAGCACATTTCCCAGCTCATCCACACCCAGACACCGGTCTGCATCTCCATCATAGGCAAAGCCCACATCACATCCATTCTCCACCACAAATCTCTGCAGATTCTCGATATGGGTAGAGCCTGCGTTATTGTTGATGTTGAGACCGTTGGGCTGGGCGTTAATCACCAGTGTCTTCGCTCCCAAAGCGTCAAACACAGACTTGGCAACATTCCAGGCAGCGCCGTTTGCACAGTCCAGGGCAACCTTCACTCCCTTGAAGGAATACATGCCCAGAGAGATCAGATAGCCGATATAGCGGTTTCTGCCGGCTACATAGTCTACGGTGCAGCCTACCTTCTCCCGGCTGGCAAAGGGGAGGGCCTCCCAGGTTTTCCCGAACAGATTCAGTTTTCCATCCAGATAATCCTCCACCAGAGAGATGGTAGCTTCATCCATCTTCTCACCGTTTCCGTTGATCAGCTTAATGCCGTTGTCATAGTAAGGATTGTGGCTGGCGGAAATCATGATACCGCAATCGAAATCATCCACCCGGGCGATATACGCTACAGAAGGGGTAGTGGTCACGTGAAGCAGGTATGCATCCGCTCCGGAAGCGGTAAGTCCTGCCACCAGGGAATACTCGAACATATAAGAACTACGACGCGTGTCCTTCCCGATTACGATTTTGGCAGGAGATGCATCCTTCGCCTGCCTCTTTCGTTCGCCATAATACCAGCCTAAGAAACGCCCTACCTTGAAAGCATGGTCTGCGGTCAGCGTCATACCGGCTTCTCCACGGAAGCCATCCGTTCCAAAATATCTACCCATACTGAAATAATTCTCCTTTTCCCCGACTTTCGTAAAGATAATTATACTTTTTTCCCCTCCCTTTGTCAAATAGGTGTTGGGGTGTTACAGGAATGCGGGCCCTGACGCCCATCGGTACAGACCCCTTAAGCCTGACAGGAAAAGGGAGAAGTCGGTCTCCCACTTCTCCCTTACTCAGTAAACTATATTTTGGAAACGCTCGAGATCCTACAGATTCGGCATCGAAAACTTCTCCTTGTCCGTCACTTTGATGTCTTCTCCAAGCTGCACCTCGATGAGCTTGAGCTCCGTCTCGGCAATCACCGTATGCTTACAGCCGGCAGCCATGGTGATCACATCGCCGGCCTTCACCTTCTTGCGACAATCGTCCACCACCGTCTCACCGATACCGGAGAGAACGACCCACACCTCATCCCGGTTCTTGTGGTTATGGTAATTCATCCCGTGTCCGGGATTTAAGGAGACCTTGATGGTCAATGACTCTTCCTCCACATCGATCACCTTATAACTGCCCCAGGACTTTTCGGCGAACATGATCTGCTGTTCGAACCTGTCCACGAAAGGCTTGATGTAAGAGCTCTGCTCCTTATCGGAAACCAGGATCCCTTCGGGACTGGCGGAGATCACCACGTCCTTCAGTCCCATGGCAAGGACAGGCACATCCATCTCGTTTAAGATGTGCACATTCCGACAATTGTCGTTCATCGTCCCCTTGCCGATGACAGCTTCCTCCATGGCCTCAGTCAACGTATTCCAGGTACCAAGATCCTTCCACGCTCCACCGAAGCGCTGCACCTGGATCTGATTCTCGTGCTCTACCACCGCATAGTCGAAAGAAATCTTCGACAGGGTATCATACTTTGCATAAAGGTCCCGATAATCGGTAAAATCGATCAACTCATGGGCTCTGCGCATCACATACTTCAGCTTGTAAGCAAACACGCCGCCGTTCCACAGGGCACCCTGCCTGATATACTCCGCAGCCACATCGGCTGTGGGTTTCTCCTTGAAGGTGGACACCCATGCCGTAAACTCACCGCTCGCCGGGATAATATACCCATACTTCTCACTGGGGTAGGTTGGCTCGATGCCCATCAGCACCAGATTCGCCTCTCCCCTGTCCGCCTGTTCGGAGAGTTTCTTCAACGCCTCAAAATAATCCTCCTCCACATAAGGGTCTACGGGACATACCACCACAGACTCCTCGGGATCTACCCCGCACACATCCACCAGATAAGCGGTAGCCAGGGCGATGGCGGGGAAGGTATCTCTTCTGCAGGGCTCTACGGAGATTCCCACCTCCTCCCCCAACTGATTGTGGATGGCGGAGACTTGGGTCTTGCTGGTAGCGATCGTCACTGTGGCATCCGGGTCCACCTGCCTGATCTGACGGTACACTCTCTGCACCATAGACTCGTAGGTACCGTCATCCTGCCGGAAGATCTTGATAAACTGCTTACTTCTGATATCATTGGAAAGAGGCCACAGGCGCTTGCCGGAGCCTCCGGATAACAATACTATGTTCATTCTGTTCACCATTATCTCTCAGCTCGCATGGGGTTGTTCAGGAAATCCTCATAGGAAAGCCGGATGCCCTCCTCCAGCTCCGTCTTGTAGGTCCAGCCCAGCCCGGTCGCCTTGCTCACATCCAGAAGCTTTCTGGGAGTCCCGTTGGGCTTGGTGGTATCCCACTTGATCTCACCGGTATACCCGACAACCTTCGCAACAAGCTCGGTCAGCTCCTTGATCGTCAGCTCTTTGCCGGTACCGGCGTTTACGGTCTCGTCCCCGCTGTAATTGTTCATCAGGAAGACGCAGAGATTTGCCAGATCGTCCACATACAAAAACTCTCTTAAGGGAGAACCGTCGCCCCAACAGGTCACTTCGGCAAGCCCTGCCTCCTTAGCCTCATGGAAACGGCGAATCAGTGCAGGCAGCACATGGCTGTGGGTAGGATGGTAGTTGTCGTTGGGTCCGTACAGGTTGGTTGGCATCACAGAGATGTAATCCGTGCCGTACTGTTTATTCAGAAACTCACAATACTTCAGTCCGGAGATCTTGGCCAATGCATAGGCCTCGTTGGTCTTCTCCAGTTCGGAGGTCAAAAGACAGCTCTCCGGCATGGGCTGAGGAGCCATTCTGGGGTAGATACAGGAGGAGCCCAAAAACTCCAGCTTCTTACAGCCGTTCTTCCAGGCGCTGTGAATCACATTCATCTCCAGGATCATATTGTCATACATAAAGTCAGCCAGTGCGCTCTGATTTGCGATAATCCCGCCCACCTTGGCAGCCGCCAGAAAGACATACTCCGGCTTCTCCTCGGCGAAGAACTGCTCCACATCCTCCTGACGGGTCAGATCCAGTTCCTTATGGGTACGGGTAATAATATTGGTATAGCCCTGGCGATTCAATTCGCGGACAATGGCAGAACCAACCATTCCTCTATGTCCTGCCACATATATTTTTGCATTCTTTTCCATCATCGTTTTCATCCTCACTTCATCCCGCTTCAGGACTTTTGTCCTGTGGAGAACAGAGTCCTGCAATCATCCTGATTACGCGTTCTTCATCGCTTTCTCTCTCTTGGCAAGCTCACGGTCATGACGGGCCATGATCTCCACCAGCTGTTCGTAGGTAGTCTCCTGAGGGTTCCAGCCAAGCACTGTTTTCGCCTTAGTGGGATCTCCCCACAGATTGTCCACATCCGTAGGACGGAACCACTGGGGATTCACACATACCAGCATCTTGCCGGTTTCCACATCGTAGCCCTTCTCCTCCACACCGGTTCCTTCGAAGCGAAGTCTAATACCGTTGGCTGCGAAAGCTCTCTCGGTAAAGTCGCGCACCGTATGCTGCTCACCGGTGGCAATAACGAAGTCCTCCGGCTTCTCCTGCTGCATGATCAGCCACATGCACTTTACATAATCCTTGGCATATCCCCAGTCACGCAGAGAATCCAGATTGCCCAGTTCCAGATGATCCTGTAACCCTTCCGCGATACGACCTGCTGCCAGAGTGATCTTACGGGTCACAAAGTTCTCACCGC
The DNA here is from genome assembly GCA_051880235.1 of Acetatifactor sp. Taxonomy (GTDB): domain Bacteria; phylum Bacillota; class Clostridia; order Lachnospirales; family Lachnospiraceae; genus Acetatifactor. Next base: position 74,114 of record JBJENO010000003.1, read on the forward strand.
GGCGCTCAGACTCATGATTAAACAGAATGCCGTTGACCGCAAACATTCCGTATGCCTCTCTGTACTCCTTCACGATCCAGAAACCATATTGCTTTGCCACTGCGTAAGGGCTGTATGGATGAAAGGGAGTGGTCTCACGCTGAGGAACCTCCTCCACCTTGCCGTACAGCTCCGAGGTGGATGCCTGATAGACCTTTGTCTTCCTGGTCAGACCCAGGATCCGGCAGGCCTCCAGGATCCGAAGCACTCCCAGTGCATCCACATCACCGGAATACTCGGGCACATCAAAGGACACCTGAACGTGGCTCTGTGCCGCCAGATTGTAGATCTCATCAGGACGAACCAGACTGATGATACGGATCAGGGAAGAGGAATCAGACAGATCCCCATCATGAAGGGTGATCTTGTCCATGATATGATCGATACGCGCTGTGTTGGAAATCGATGCACGGCGGGTGATGCCGTGAACCTCATAACCCTTCTCCAGCAAAAACTCTGCCAAATAAGAACCATCCTGACCGGTGATACCGGTGATCAATGCTTTTTTACTCATGTCTTGTCTCCTTATGCGGACCAAAAGATCCTTTCTGTTCATTCATACGATACACTTTTGCTGCGATGCCGCGAAAGCATCGTTTGCCTCACATTATATCCACCTGAAAGTGCCTTTTGAATGAAGGATGTTGCCATTTACTTGGACAATATTGACTTTATCAAATGTTTGTGTACAATAGAGGAAAGGGACCCCCGGCTTTCCCACCACTTAAAAAGGAGGCGCTCACCAAATGGACAACACCCCACTCTTTCACGGCGACTTAGTCAATACCACCCGTATCATCTACACTCCCTCGGATTTTGCCAAGCTCTCCCTGTTTCACATTCAGGAGATCGGCACCCTCCAGGCCACGAAACCCCATATCAGCAAGCGTGAAAACCTGTCCTCCTACCTCTTCTTCCTTGTCCGCTCCGGCGCAGGAAAACTCTCCTACGACCATACGGAATATGAGCTGACTGCCGGAGACTGTGTCTTTATCGACTGCAGGAAGCCTTATTTTCACGAGACAAGCGAGAACCTGTGGAGTCTGTCCTGGGTACATTTTAACGGTCCAACGGCCGCAAACGTCTACCAAAAGTACATTGAGCGAGGCGGCCTTCCCGCCTTCCGACCCGAGACTACTGCAAAATACATGGATTGCTTCGAACATTTGTATCATATTGCTTCCGGTTCTTCCTTTACCAGAGACATGGAACTGAACACAGTGCTTTCAGCACTTTTCACCCTCCTCATGGCAGATGCCTGGCATCCGGAGAAAATACAGTCCGGCACAAAAAACACCACGCTTCTGGAGATCAGGCAGTATCTGGATCAGAACTACCCCGAAAAAATAACGCTGGACGATCTGTCCGAGCGTTACTTTATCAACAAATATTATCTCACCAGAGTCTTCAAGGAACAGTTCGGCGTCAGCGTCATGGACTACCTGTTGAACGTGCGGATCACCCACGCCAAAAACCAGCTCCGATTTACCGACAAACCGGCCGAACAGATCGGACTGGAGTGCGGCATCGGCGATGTGTACTACTTCAGCCGGGTGTTCAAAAAGGTGGAAGGGATCGGGGTGCGGGAGTATCGGAAGCAATGGGGATAAGCGATCATTCCTCTGCTTCGATGGAAAACAATGCTTCTCCCGCCCGGATCTCTCCCTCCCGCAGCAGGCGAACCCGTTTGTTTTCAGTCAGCTCCGCACATACCACCGGTGACACAAGAGAGGGTGCATTCTCTTTCAGGAAATCCAGTTCCAGTCTGAGCATTGGCTCTCCCTTCTTCACCCTCTGACCATCTTTCACATAGACCTCAAACCCTTCCCCGCCCAGCTTCACGGTATCGATTCCCACATGGATCAAAAGAGAAATTCCCGAATCCGTCAAAAAACCGATGGCATGCTTTGTCTCAAACACAAAGCTGATCTCCCCGTCCTCCGGTGCTCTGACAATAGGATCTGTGGGTGTGACTACGGCCCCATCCCCCATCATCCCTTCCGCAAACCCTTCATCCGGCGCTGTGGAAAGACTGGCTGCAATTCCGGTCATAGGACTGGAGATCAGGATGGTGGAAGCCTGCTCCCCATCTGTGGTCTGTTTTCGATCCGCCTTAGGCTTTTCGGGGGAAGCCTGCGTAAGTCCGAATTCCCGGGTCTGATCGGATGTCTGCTCCCAAACGCCCTCCTGCTCCAGATAATCCTCCAGATTAGATTTGATCACTGTGACATGAGGACCGTAAATGATCTGCACCCCGTTTCCCTTGTGCACCACTCCCGATGCACCGGTAGTTTTCAACAGAGCATCATCCACTAGCTTCGCATCAAATACACTGCACCGAAGTCTGGTGGCACAGCAATCCACATCGCTGATATTCGCCTTGCCGCCCAGTCCGGCCACAATTACCCCACTGACAGGATCCGGCTGTAAGTCTCCTGCTTTGCCGGCTTTCTCCTGCTCTCTTCTTGCATTCACATCCGCTCTTGTGTACAGCTTTGTCTCAGAATCCTCCTCTCCCCGTCCCGGGGTCTGAAAATCAAATTTTCGTATCAAAAACCTGAAAATGAAATAGTACAGGAAAAAGTACAGGATTCCTACCGGCAGGATTCTCATCCAGCTGGTTTTTTCATTGCCTTGCAGAATTCCGAACAGGAACAAATCCAATAGTCCTCCTGAGAATGTCAGTCCCACTGCAATATCCAGCATATGAGCAATCATATAGGCAAAGCCCGCCAGGACGACCTGCACTGCAAACAGCAGAGGCGCAACAAACAAAAAGGAGAACTCCAGAGGCTCTGTAATACCGGTCAGCATACAGGCCAGGGAAGCCGAGAGCAAAAGTCCTCCCGCTGTTTTCTTCTTTTCCGGCCTTGCACAGTGATACATGGCCAGCGCAGCACCGGGAAGTCCAAAGATCATAAAGATAAATTCCCCGGAAAAATACCGGGTGGCATCTGCACTGAAATGCTGGATATTGCCGGAATAAGCAAGCTGTGCAAAGAAAATATTCTGACCGCCGGCAACCATCTGACCGCCTACCTCCATGGTTCCGCCTACCGCAGTCTGCCAGAACGGCATGTAAAAGACGTGATGCAGCCCAAATGGAATCAGTGCCCGCTTGATCAAACCGAACAGTAAGGTGCCTAGGTATCCGCTTCCCGTCACCAGACTGCCCAGCGCATAGATTCCGCTTTGAATCGACGGCCAGACAAAATACAACAGTATCCCCACAAACATATACACGATCGTGGAGATGATGGGAACAAATCTGGTACCGCCGAAAAAGGACAGGGCACTTGGAAACGCTATCTTGTAAAACCGGTTGTGCAGCGCGGCTACACCCAGCCCTACGATAATACCGCCAAACACACCCATCTGCAGTGTATTGATCCCGCACACAGAGGTGATCGTTCCCTCCAGAACATCCGCTGCAATCTCTCCATTTTCCAGTACTTCCCCACTGTTGACCAGCATGGCGCTTATGGCGGTATTCATGACAAAGAAAGCGATCACAGCCGACAGGGCAGCTACCTCTTTCTCTTTCTTCGCCATCCCGATCGCCACACCCACTGCAAAGATCAGTGGCAGGTTGTCAAAAACCGCACTTCCCACCCTGTTCATGATCACCAGAAGATCGTGGAGAACTGTCTCATCTCCCAAATATTTTTCCAGACCATAGGTTGTAATCATTGTCTCATTGGTGAAGGAACTGCCGATTCCCAGCAAAAGCCCTGCCACCGGCAGAATGGCGATGGGCAGCATAAAGCTTCGCCCGATCCGTTGCAGAACAGCAAATAGTTTCTCTCTCATAGTCTGTCTATTCCTCCTCAAAACCTACTCACAGCAGTCAAGATACCTGTCCATCATTTTTCCCAATAAAAAAAGCACTCATACACATCTGCATCAAAATGCGATATATATGAGTACTTCCCGATCATATGTATGTGTTTTATCCAGTCGAAGTTTAACGATCCAGATTTCTTGCGATCGTCTTGATGACCTCATCCATCACGATGGGTTTCGACAAATGCCCATTCATACCGGCATCCAGAGATGCCTGCACATCTTCCGCAAACGCATTCGCCGTCATGGCAATGATCGGAATGGAATAGGCATCCCGGCGATTCTGCAGGCTGCGAATTGCCCTCGTCGCCTCATATCCGTTCTTCTTCGGCATCATGACATCCATCAGAATCAAATCGAAGGTGCCCTGCGGGTTCTCCGCGAACAAGGTCACTGCCTCCTTGCCATCGACAGCCCTGGTGATCCGAACGCCCAACTCCTCCAACTGAACGATTGCAATCTCCGCATTCAGATCATTGTCTTCCGCCATCAGAATACTCAGGCCGTTCAAATCGATCTTGCCAACAGAATAATCCTTGCTTTCCACCTTGGCTGCATCCGTGATCTCCATTGGCAACTCAACGATAAATGTAGAACCCACGCCCTTTTTGCTCTCCACTTTGATCGTACCGCCCATAAGGTCAACATACTTCTTGGTGATCGCCATCCCCAGACCGGTTCCCTTATACTGGGTCCGGGCTCCATGATCCTCCTGGGAAAACTCGTCGAAAATATGACCGACAAAATCTTCCGCCATACCGATGCCGGTGTCAGAGATCTGATACCGCACACATATGTGCTGTGCATCGATTCCCGGATGATAACTGACAGCATAAGTGATGGTACCTCCATCCTGCGTAAACTTCACTGCATTTCCAAGAATGTTCACAAGCACCTCCCGAATACGCACTGCATCGGTCAGCACATAGCGCATCTTCGGCTCCTCCAGTTCGGTCAGGAAGGTAATGCTTCGATTGGAAAGATAGCCGTACATAATGGAAAGCACCGATTCCGAAACTTCAGCAATATCAACCGGTGTGGGTGTGTAGATGATCTTGCCGCTCTCGATCCGGCTGATGTCCAGCACATCATTGATCAGTGCCAGCAAATGCTCCGAACTATCGCTGATCTTGTCCAGACAGTTCTTGATCTCAGGAGGCGGACTCTGCTTCAGGGCGATATTGGTGAAACCGATGATCGCATTCATCGGCGTTCGAATATCGTGAGACATATTGTTGAGGAAGGTACTCTTGGCTGCATTGGCTGTTTCTGCCACCATACGCAGCTGATTCAGCTCTCTGTTGGCATCCTGCTGCATCTTCACGATCTGTCTGCTTCGCTGCACTCTCACAAAGCTGAGAAATGCCAAAAGCATCATAAACGCCATCGCCAAAATGAAAATCGTCTCCGTCCGAATGGTGGACTCCATCATATTCATCGTGCTGACTGCCACACAGTCCGCAGGAATCAGAAGCATCAGTATCATTTTATAGTCATCCAGAGAGGTCAGACAATAAAAATACTCCGTCTGATTCAAAAGGATATTCGCAGTGGCAATTCCGTCTCTGTCCAACTGGGCTTTGACCATGTCAAAATCCTGATCCTGAATATACTCTACCTCGCTCAGAGCCTTGAAGACATTTCTCGCATCGATCACATCATTATCATTCGCATCGAAATAAGCCATAGTTCCGTTGTTTTTAATAAAATACGTCGCCGCACTGCCGCCATAGGTGGAGGTGGTATAGTACTGCTTTATGGTTTTGATATCCTTCAGCAGCACCACGTGCGTGAAGCGAACCATCTCCTCCCCCATCGTGATCGGGGAAGTCAATTCCCGGGAAAACACCAGAAAACAGCCATCAATATTATCGGTTTCAGAGACAAAGGTATGCTGACTGCTGCCGTCTATCAGATGACTGACATCGTTCCAGATCCCGACAGGGCCATCTCCCAGATACGCAGTCCCCTGCGCATCCAGGAGCATCACACGACTCCCATACATATCGGTGCAGAACACCTTCTCCAGGAGAACGATATTATCACACAATTCCTGTCTGTTCTCAAAATGCTTTCCCTGGACAGCGTTATTCAGTCCTTCCACCAGATTCCAATGAGTCTGAAGACCGTTGGTCAGATTGGCCTGAATCTGCGTCACCATTTCCTCCAACTGATTGGACCGTTCCTCAACCGTCAGCTTCATCAGGGATTTTTGCATGAACACTATGCCCAGAACCAGCAAAACAACCAGAATCATCGCAAATGCAGCCGGTATGAAATATTTAGTTTTTTGCTTCTTCTCATGCATCCGGGGATTCTCCTTAGGCTCTTTCTATCACGTTTCGTTTCAGCAAACCTGCAGCATATCGTATTATCGCAGCACGATGTAATCCGTAGGCTTCTCCAGCTGACCGTTCTGTTCCACCAGACGCTGCATCAGGTACTGCTCTGCCTTGGGACCGGTTGAATCCACGTCCTTCACGCCCATCTGCTCCATCACATCGGTCATATACCAGTCACGATCACCATAGATCAGGAAAGAATAGGCGGCACTGCGATCCAGCTCCTTCCCATCTATGGTCAGGGCATTCAGCGTATATCCGCCGTCTTTCTTTGTGATGTCCATCTCGAAGCCGCTGGAAACATACAGGGTGCTGTCATTGCAGACCGCACCACGGTTACCGGTCATAGACAGAGTGGTCTCCACCAGGGTGTATATCTGGTCCCCGGTCAGTTCCATCAGACCAGGCCAACCGCCGTCATTCTTTGCCAGATATGCCAGATCCTTCTGGGAATAATCGCCGCTATAGATATCACTTGCCACATAACAGGACTGCATAAATACCAGATCCACACCGGAAAGCACGCGCAGGGTATTTGCAATCGCAGAAGCCGCCTGATTTCCATGCTCTGCGGTAAAATCGTTTGAGTATTCTGTATCGATATGGGCAACGATCTCTGTGCCGGGCTCCTCTCCTGCCAGTTCCCGATTGAACGCTTCCAATGCTTCCTCTGCGGTCTTCACTTCGTCGTTCAGGATCATCTGCACCACATCCTTGGAAATGCGGAACATTTCATTGGACGCCAGACGGATATACAGCTTATTCTGTTCTATGTAGGGCTTCAGATTATCCATCTCCGGCATCAGCTCCAGCGTCACATCCTTCTTGTAAGGCACCATGTTCTTGCCGTAAGAAATGTGGTCCTGTCCCTGTTGATTGACCATAGCAGTCATAATATCCAGAATCAATTGCTCACGCTCCGGATCATCCATTCCCTTGTTGGAAGCCGCGATCTGGAAGGTTGGATAAGTCAGATACCAATTGTCCTGTGCTGTCTGACCGAAGTACGGCAGCAGAAGCACCTCGTCCTGTCCACGACCGGGAAAAGCGATCACATCCGCACCGGTACCGCGGAACATTGCAGCCTTCCCCTCGCTGAACATCTCTTTGGGTGTTCGGTTGGGATAGGTGGCGTCTTCCTCCGTCAGTCCTACCTTCTCCCGGAAATCGAAAAAGTTCTCAAAAATCGGCAGCCATACTTCTTCAGAGAGTTCGTGGGTCGCTCCGCTCTCATACTGCATACGCCACTTACGCCCCTCTAAGCTCTGAAGCATGGGAATGGATGCGCCCTGCAGCACCTCCATACAGGTATAGTCCGCAGAAAAATCTGACACAAAGCTTCGGATCCCCACCGCCTCAAATGCCTCGCAGGCAGCGATAAAACTATTATAGTCCGTCGGGACGGGAACATTGTACTCATCGAACAGCGTCTTGTTGATGATAATGCCATCCACCTCCGCACAGGTAGGCAGCCAGTTCACCGATCCGTCGTCATAGGTATAGCTGTCCAGATAGGAACCGTAATAGGTGTTGGCCAGCTCCGTATTGCTCAGATCATACAGATAATCCTTCAAAAGCACCGCATCCTTCAGGGCAAAACGGCGCACCGTTAAAATATCAGGCATATCATCGTGATCCTGACGAAAACGATAATAATCCGTGGAATTGGTGGCCAGAACAAATTCAAACTCCACCTCCGGGAACAGATCACAGAGATACTGTGTGTAGCTATCCAGCATCTGATTGCCCCAACAAGCCACTACAACCTTCTCCTTATTCTCTCCCCCGGACGCGTTGTTCGCCCCGGCAGTTTCTCTGTTGCTTCCCTTGCTTCCGCAGCCGGTCAGCAGGGCTGCCGCCAGCACCAAGGACAACATAACGGTAATCAGTCTCTTCATAATTCTTCTCTCTTTCACGTAATTTGATGATTCTATGAAAATGCACACACTCACTGCAGCTTTGCCAGACAGGATAGTAAGCGTGACGTATTCACCGGCTTTACCAGGAAACCGTCCATACCTACGGCAAATGCTCTGTCACGATTTTCCGAAACCGCATTGGCCGTAAAAGCAATGATCGGTGTATTTGCCCGAATTCGATTCGGAAGCTTCCGGATCTGCATCGTTGCCTCAAAGCCATCCATCTGAGGCATCTCGATATCCATCAAAATAAACTGATAATATCCGGGCTCGTGCTCCTTCACTGCCGAAAGAGCCTTCCTTCCGTCCTCCACCTTCTCGATCAACAGGCCGTGATGCAGAAGTACCTCCTCGAGAATCTCACGATTCAGATCATTGTCATCCACGAGAAGCACCCGCTTCCCCCGCAGGGCATCGATCTGCGCCTCATCCACCTCGTCCGCTTCTTCCGGGATAGGATCTCCCAATGCAAAGGAAATCACTCGCTCCATGTTCCGATGGACCATACAGAGCTTGTCCAGATATTTCTTTGTCTGTACGCCATCTCCTTGGCAAAGTTCGACATAGCCCACCGCACTATTCAGTTCTGTTCGCAGATCCCGCAATGATTTCTTCCGGAACTCATCCATCTTGTCAGCGGCTTCCAGCTTCTTCTGAAGCAGGTCCATTCGGTCAGCCAACTGCTCATGGTGATCCTTGGAACTATGCATATCCCCATCGGGATACTGCACCAAAAGTTCCAATGAAACGTCCAAAAAAGCAAGACATCTCTGAAGTTCTTCCAGAGTCATACTTTCTCTGGAAAGCTTTCTGTACAGAGAAGACGGCTGTATTCCCATTCGCTTTGCCAACTCAGCCTTAGCAATTCCCAGATGCGCGCAAACACTGCTTATTATCTCTTCTGTCTTCATATCACCAATCCTTTTCTGCTGCTCAACGATGTTACATTTTTGCTATCATAACATATATGGAATAATTTGGCAATAAAAAAATGCTCGGCATTTCTGCCGAGCAAGGGATGAGACGTTAGGAAAGCTTCTTAAGTCTCGCTATTTCTCTTACAAACCGATCAACCTGCTCTCCTTCGGTGATTCCGTACTCTTCTTTGAGGCAGGCAATAATACGCTTATAATCCTCGATTGCTTTTCCGTAATCCTGCTGAAGTTCGTGGATCTGCGCCATCGAACACAGTCCATCATAAATCCTCGGTGCATCCTGCATTATGAATGATTTTTCAAACTCCACCAATGCCTTATCCGGCATGCCAGCCTTCTGATAGCGCTCCCCCAGTCCGCAATGTGCCTGCCATATCTCAGGATAATCAACTGCCATCTGCTCCCATATTTTCACAGCTTCATCTATCTTGCCCTGACCAAAGAGCACATCGCCCTGATACATAAGATACTGATGGTTTTTCCTGGTCTTCCTGATTGCATCAATGTAAGGAAGCGCCTCATCAAACCGACCGTCCGCCAGCATATTTTCAAGCAATGCATACAAGGCATGATAGTTCCCGGGGTTCTCGCGAAGAATATCCTGACAGAATCGAATTACCTCAAAGTGATTGTCATACCAATTGTCACCGCATAAACCGTTGTTGGCCTCAAGGTATGCTACCCAGCCTGCCTTTTCATCCGGGTCAATTGCGATAACCTTCTGAGCGTATTCAGATGCTGCATCATGGTCACTCTTGGCTCTGTGATTATAAAGGAATGCAAGATTTACTAATGCCCGAACATCCCTGGGCTCATGTCGCAAACGGCCTTCTAAAAATTTAATGGATTGCCGGAAGGTTTGCGGATTGATGACTCTTGTATCCCAGATCATATTTTCAATCCGTTCCATCTGTTCTTCATATGGCATTTCGAACAATTCATCTATGCTCACGCCAAAGAAAATTGCCAGCTTGGGCAACAGGGATATATCCGGATCACTGGCACCTGTTTCCCACTTCGATACCGCCTGATATGAAACTCCCAGATACTCTGCAAGTTCATCCTGCTTCACTTGCTTTTGCTGTCTAAAATACTTTATCTGATTGCCTAACATATTCTTACTTCTCCTATCAACTATATTTAGAATTTGTTCTGATATAGAAAGGTGCACATCTTCTCTACAGTTGCTATTCTACATAATTTACAGGAGATATACAATCGATACGTATTCAACATTACTCTACTAATGGTTGAGGTTCAATATTCTCATAAACTCTTCTCCGGTGATGGTCTCCTTCTCATACAGATATCTGGAGAGTTCATCCAGCTTCTCACGATTCTCCAACAGGATCTGCCCTGCCTTTTCGTGCTGTTTTCTCACCAGTTCCACCACCTCGCGGTCTATGGCGGTCTGGGTCTGCGCAGAACAGGTCAGGGAACTGTCTCCGCCCAGATACTGATTATTAACGGTCTCCATCGCTACCATATCGAAATCCTTACTCATGCCGTACCTGGTGATCATGGCGCGTGCCAGCCTGGTGGCCTGCTCGATATCGTTTGAGGCACCGGTGGTCACGGAGCCAAAGGCGATCTCCTCTGCAGCGCGACCTCCCGTAAAGGTTGCGATCTTGTTCTCGATCTCCTCCTTCGTCATCAGATAATGATTCCCCTCATCTACCTGCATGGTGTAGCCCAGAGCACCGGAGGTTCTGGGAACAATGGTGATCTTCTGCACCGGGGCGGAAGCGGTCTGCTTCGCTGCCACCAGGGCATGTCCGATCTCATGATAGGCTACGATCAGCTTCTCTCTGTCTGTCAGGATGGCATTCTTCTTTTGATATCCTGCGATGACCACCTCAATGCTTTCCTCCAGATCAGCCTGGGTAGCTGCACTTCTGCCGTCCCGGACAGCCCTCAGGGCCGCCTCATTGACGATATTGGCGAGCTCCGCACCGGAAGCACCGGAAGCCATCTTGGCGATCTTGGAGAAATCCACATCCTCGTAAAGCTTGATCTTGCGGGCATGTACCTTGAGGATCTCCTCTCTGCCCTTTAAGTCAGGCAGCTCCACGGGCACTCTTCTGTCGAAACGTCCCGGGCGAAGCAATGCAGGATCCAGACTCTCCGGACGGTTGGTAGCTGCCAGGATGATGACGCCGTTATTGCCTTCGAACCCATCCATCTCTGTCAGGAGCTGATTCAACGTCTGCTCTCTCTCATCATTACCACCCAACTGACCGTCACGCTTCTTACCGATCGCATCGATCTCATCGATAAATACGATACAGGGTGCCTTCTCCTTGGCCTGACTGAACAGATCACGGACCTTGGAGGCTCCCATACCCACAAACATCTCAACAAATTCTGAACCGGACATGGAGAAAAACGGAACATTGGCCTCGCCGGCCACTGCCTTTGCCAGCATCGTCTTACCGGTTCCGGGAGGGCCTACCAGCAAAATACCCTTGGGCATAGAAGCACCGATCTCCTTGTATTTCTCAGGATTGTGCAGATAATCCACGATCTCAGTCAGATTCTCCTTCGCCTCATCCTCGCCTGCCACATCTGAAAACCTGATACCGTCAGAAGATTTCACATAAACCTTGGCGTTGCTCTTTCCCATACCGAACATCATGGAATTTCCGCCGGCCTTCTTCGCCATCTGCCGATACATCAGCTGCCCCAACAGGATAAAGATAAACATGGGAAGCAGCCAGGAAAGGAAAATACTTAAGAGAGGAGACATCTCCTCCACGATCTCGCTGGAAAACTTTGCACCATTGTCATACAATCTGTCCGTCAGCCCCGGGTCATATACCAGACCGGTCTTGTAGATCTTCTCTTCCTGTTTATCCGTGAATACGATCTGGTTATCCTCGATCTGCACATAACCGATCTGCCCGTCGTAGGTCATCTGCATAAAGGTCGTGTAATCTACTTCCTTCACCGCGCGCTCCGCGATCCTGGGCACCAAAAGGGAGTTGATCAGAAAGATCGCCAGCAGCACGATCATATAGTAGAAAATGAATGGTTTCTTGTTAGGTTCCTTTATCTCCTGCATCACTTGTTCCTCCGTCACAAAAGACTTCCCGTTCAAAAGATCTATAACAATATTGTGCAGCAGTCCTATAAATAATACAAGAAACAGTTTCTTATATTTTTCGAAAAAAAGTATAAACTCTATCGTTTGAGCACATGTGGACGAGACGATCGGTTTCAGTTCATCAGCCGGATAATCTGTTCGAAGTCACAGCTTTTTATCACCTTCTGACCCGGGGCAGGGGCGATATTAGCGTCGGTTACGATGACTTCTGCTTCATTGATATCATCCACTACTTCGGAGGCAAGCATTGTAAAGAACTGTTTTAAGTTCATTACGCTTGTTACGTCAAAGTAGGCAGTCAGGAAATCCAGGTCTGTGGTACCTGCGATGCGCGCCAGACTTTCTCTGGCGACGTTCAGCCAGATGAAGTCATTCTTCTCAAGATCGATTGCAAACAGATAAGCAAATGAGCTGTCACAATCAATTGTGAAAGAAGTCTTCACAGTCTTAGGCTCGTAAATCTCGCCGGAATCCCGGTGGTCTCTGAGCATATAGCCCGCACGACACACGCAATCCCGAAAGACTCCCTGGGAATAAACGTTGTCGCAGAATACAAGATACTCCAGATCAGGATACAGCTTTCTTAATTTCAGAACATCAATATCAAAGTACTCAGAACCTCCGTTATAACCGGAAGTCTCATCACCGGAGAATGTGATAGCGGATGACTGCAATCCGAACATCGTCCTCCAGGAGAATTCCATCTGACTTCCATCCTCTCTGATTCCGATCAGAGAAAGATCGATATCATCTACCTTCTCCCAGTAGGTGAAAGCACGGACCTTCTTGTCTGCTTCGATATGCAGTCTGGAACCTCTGGGAAGCACCCCATATCCGCCGGAAGAAGTGTTCTCCTGCAAAGGAAGCGCTATGTTCTCCATTGCGGCATCAATAAAGACCTTCCCCAGTCTTCCGCCATACACTTTCTGCAAATTCTCCCTGATTACACTGCAAAGCTTTTCTGCCGCTTCGTCGGAAAGGAAGGATCTTCTGCGGTTCTGCTCTTCAGGCGTTTCCCTGTGAACACAGAGCATATTGTGTCTGGTAAACCTGAATTGTCTGCCACCGGTCTGCCCATTGCGTGTGGAATAATTCATCAATAGCTGCAGCAGAACGATTCCATTGGAGGAACTGATCTGGGAGCAAACGAAGTCAATGTCCTGAGCGGTCTCACATCTGCTGACAATATAGTTCAGATTTCTGAGGATCGCACCGGTTCCCTTGCCGGACTGTAACGCCTTCACCGCAGCCCGAATATCCTTCTCGGCCAAAGCATGCTCAAACTCGGCAAGCACTGAGAAATTGCCCTTTCCTCTCATATTCTCCACGAACCGGGCTGACATCTCGTCAAAAGGTTTATAATGAATGTGATGCAGCAGACCACACCAGAGAGCCTTCTGCTGGCAGCAGTTACGAATATCGCAGCTGTCGGAGCGGAAAAGGTGATTGATCACCTTTGTAAGAAACTTACGGTCCTGATTCTTCAGGTTGAGTTTTCTCACATCGTCGTTCTTGTAATCTCTGTAATTGATCTCATCAACCAGCTTCATGACATCAGACATCGAGAGAAAATCTGCGTACTGCACCTCTCTGAAGTCATGGAGCAGACGAATTGCCAGATTCTTGGAAGCACAGTTTCTCACTGTGTATTCGTAATCTCTGATATAGCTGCAGACGAAGCTATACTGATCGTCACTGAGTGGTCTCGTCCCCGCCGTCAACGCTTCCACATACTCTGAGAGCCTGATGACTGCCTCTTTCTCCGTCAGAACGGTGAAGTCCTTGGGATCACATTTCTCATGAAACGCCAATCTCTCAACGTCCTCCTCCAACAGAGAATGGCCCTGCCCGGAAAAATCACCCAAACCATAGGTACGAAAGTAGTGAAGCGCCTGATCAAACAAAAGCTGATCGGGTGCAAGTTTTCTAACACTCTCAGGAAACCCTTTGTAAAAGGGTTCGGGAACCGCTTCTCCGAGTCTGCCCGCAACATAAGGAACCATATCCTCTGTCACAAGACTCTTACCGGAAGTAATGCGGACTCCATACGTACCGGCCAAGAGAAATCTTGTTGCAAAAGCGACATCCGGAGTCACCCTCTGCTCACAGACGAGAATTCCATGATTGAATAATTGATCCTTGTAGATATCTTTCATATGTTTTCCCTCCTTTCCTCCTGTCAGCAGAATACAGCCGGCAATGATATCGTCAGATTCTTATGGGCTGTGTAATAGGTGGAAAGAAGTAAACCTGACCAGCTATTGGGTCCCATGTATTGCAGCCCTATTTTCACCAGTTGTTTTGAAGTAAGAACTGCTAGCTATGGGCAGCCGAATTCTGCTGATGGACGATTCAGATCAGACGAACTGATCTCCATACAAGAATGTAAAGAGAATGCTCTTTACAGTTGAGATTATATCGTCTGCGAGGAAAGGTGTCTATAAACCTGTAGTTTAATGGGGCTCTTATCTCAGCATAGATTCGTATTTCCATATCGCTCTGACTTCATTCTCTCGAAATATCCTATCCCGATATGACCTGTTCTGTTTTTCTCTTGCTGCCTCCGAAAAAAGGTTTTTTTCCATATGTCTTGCCGTCAGTGCGACAAAACATAATATAATAATAAAAAGGTAAAATCCCCACCACATGACGAAGATAGGAGCCGAAATCCGGTTCAAAAAATGCGGACGTCAGAATATGGGAGCAGATGATCACGACAACATCCAAAAGCTTTCGCTGTTCCTGGGCCGATACCACCCTGTTGTTCTTTCCTGTCCCGGTTCTTCCTGCCCACAGGCTCCGTATACAACAAACCACTTCAAAAAGCATATACCAATAAATGGGCAGAAACAGCACCGCTCTGCTGGGGGATTTCACAATGATTTCTACCGGGAAAATAAGACGAACGACCATCACTGCGTAATTCAACAGATAGAGGAAAACATTATCTGCCATCTGCTCTTTGGTGAACAGATCTGTCAGAGCCGTATTGGCATCCTCCACAATGATCTTGGCTTCCAGCAATCTGGTGAGATAACCTTTCTGATACAGAACACAGAACAGTGCAAATCCCGCCAAAGTCAATATGCCCGCCACGATCTTGCTCTTGCGGAAGATAAGGTAAATTACGTAAAAGCACACCATAATCGCAAAATAGATGCGGAACAAAACCGCATAGATCAGAAGCTCCGTCAGAATCCAGAAATTCCTCCATCCGGAAGCCTTCTTCTTGATCTGCTGCATTACCAGTATACTTAACAGTAAGGCTGTGATCTCCTTGGACGGCTGAAATAAGTATACTGCATCAAAAATAAAGATCATGGAAAACAGGAAAAATTTTCTCTTATTTTTGATCGGCAGCTGCAAAACCATCAAATGATACACCAGGGCATACAGCAGGGAAGATGCCAGATAGAATGCCTGCCGCGACAGATCCTGATTCAAAAACACCAGCCGATAGAATCTTGCAATATTTCTGTATCCGTCCCCCAGTCTATCCGGGATCCAGCTTCCCTCAATGGTATCATAGTAGTGATAGATCATCCCTGCATCCAGATAAAACTTATGAGCTTCAAGATAGTCATGGAACAAATAAATCACTGTCCCGTGTACGATAAGCTTCACCCATACCAGACAAAAAACCATCAGCATGAATCTGCCGAATTCCCTGCATCCATTTACCACATCACTTTTGTTCCTCATCCTAATCTCAATTCCTCCATTGTAAATAGCAATCTCTTGTTTGTCTGCACAGTTTATCCCAGGTAAATTCTCTTCTTCTCCTGTCTCCCCGCAAAATCATGTCCTTCCGCAGATCCTCGGACTGAATCAGCTTCATCATCTGACTGGTGCAGTCTTCGGCATCATCGGGCTGAAACAGCAATGCCGCATCCTGACAGATCTCAGGAAAACAGGTTGCGTCCGCAGCGATGACAGGAATTCCCGATGCAAATGCCTCAATGATCGGGATTCCAAACCCTTCGTATTTGGAGGGATGAACAAAGGCAAATGCACCGCGGTACAATGCGATCAATTCCTTTTCCGATACGTAGTCGCACACTACCACCCGATCCTGCAGCTGATACTTTTCAATCGTCTCTATAATCAGCGGCGTATCGGTATTGGGCTCCCCTACCAGTCTCAGCTGATACTTTGACCGATATTCTTCCGGCAGCCGCGCAAAGGCCTCCACCAAAATGGGCACATTCTTGGAATGCTCCATTCCTCCGATATACAGAAAGTAGGGCTGTTCATAGGAAACCTCTGACTCCCCCTGACCGTCCGCAAATCGGTTCTGATCGACACCGTTATAGGTGACAGTGATCTTTCCCACAGAGGCCGGAAATCTCTTTTGGATCTGAAGCGCAGAATATTGCGATACCGTCAAAATACGATCGGAGAGTCTGGTCTGAAACCAAAGATACTTTCTGCGGCAGAAAGCGGAAATACGGGAATACTTCTCAGGCATCACAAATTCGGCAAGATCATGAATCGTGGAGACCACGTGACAGGTCTTATAGAGAATGGGAGATGTGTCCGTCACATGAAATACATCCCCATGCAGTTTTTTTGCCAAAAGGGGCAAAACAAAGCACTTATACAGATTTCTCGAGAGCATCCCCGTTTTGATATCTTTTTCGATGAAATGAAAATTGGGCTGCTGTACCTGTAAAAAGTCATAGGATCGCATCCAGCTTCCATAAAAAACATAGTAGGTATTTTCGCTGTCCAGCTCTGCAAGCCCTTTGATCAGTTCCGTGGTATACCTTGCCACGCCTCTGGGCTTGACAGGACTTAATATTGCGTCAATTACAATGATCATTTGAGACTCTCTCCCTTCTCACTTCTGTCCGTGCTTTCTTCCGATACACAAATAAAACCCAACAACTCCCAACGAATACAGAATGACAATCAGCGCCCTCATCCAAATATGATCCAGGAAACACTGTATCAGGGCAGAAAAACTAAGCATCACCAATACAGACATGCCCAGAAAAGAGACGGAATACGCATTGGTTCTGCAGACCCGCCGTTCCACAAGGAGATAAAAAACCATAACGCTCAGATAGGAGAAGGCGGTGGTATAGGCCGCAGCCTCATACCCGAAAGCCGGAATAAACAACAGGTTGGTACCGATATTGATCACTGCACCCAACACCATCCCTGCGGCGCGATACATTGCCTTTCCGGCGGCATATTCAATTTCCGACAAAATACATCCCAGAAAATTGAAAAACCAGCTCAAACACAGAGGAACGATCAGGATATCTCCCACTCTGTACTCCTTAGCAAGGAAGATCAAACAAAGTTCCCTGCCCGCACCCATGATTCCAAAAACTGCCACCATGAACAGACAGACATAGCCTACCATTTTTTTCCTGATCTCCTGATATTGGCCGGCGGCGAAATGGGTCATAAAGATTCGGATCCACACATTTTGCAGTGATAACATCACAATATACAGGATACTGCCGACGGTTCCCACTCCCGAATAGATTCCAACCTTGTCCTCTCCTGCGAAGTACCCGATCAGGACACGATCGGACTGTGTGAGCACCGTTGCCGAGAGCGCCGTGAAGATTGTTGGGATTCCCAGCTTCAGACTGTAGTGCAGATACTGCCTGTGTACTCTGCCCTTCTTCAGAATGTAGATCAGACACACCACCAGCAGAACGATCAGAGGAACCACATGCCCGATCAGTCTCTCCACATAGGTGGACTGCTTCTTCCAGAACAAAATCAGCAGGATGGAAAGGATGATCTGCGGAATGTTGTTCAGGAAGGTCATTGCGATATACCGCACATAACGGTTCTCGATAATAAAGCGCTGTTCCACCAGCTGAAAAATACAATTGCCGTAGGAGGCGATCCAGGCGGCTGCAAACATCCCCGCAGTAATCCCTGTCACCTGACAAACAATGACTCCCGCTATGCCAAACACTACTGCCAGAGCGGTCTGGTACCCTGCCAAGGAAGCAACATAATCATGAAATGTATCCTGAAACTGAAATTTTGCCACACTGATCGTTTTTGCAAAGCCCAGCCCCATGATGGCTGTCAGCATACTTTCATATACAAGATAGGTATAGTACAGACCGTAGTCCTCCACCGTCATGATTCTGGTAAACACAGAAACCGACAGAAAGGTAACTGCCTTGATCAGAAAATTCCCAACGATATACCAGCTGCCTGAAACCAATACCTGTTTTTCGTCCTTTTTCATTCCACCAGCTGCCCGCCTTTACTGAGATTCTTTTGATTGCTGACGGCCTCCCGATAGATGGAATAGTACTGATCCGCCATTTTCTCCACGCTATAGGTATCCATAACCGTCCGATACGCATTGCTTCTGATCTGATCCAGTGTTGCCTCGTCCGCCTGTTCAACCATTCGTATCGTCTTCACAAAATCCTCCGCCCCGGAACAAAGATAACCGTTCACTCCGTTCGTGATCACCTCACGATTGCCCGGCACATCGCTTACAACACAGATCCTGCCGAGTGCCATTGCCTCAAGCAGTGCCAGCGATAATCCTTCGAAAACAGAGGTCAGGAGGAAGATATCCGCATGTTTCACACGCCTGATCGTTTCCTCGTGGCCAAGCAGTCCTGTGGCTTCAATATTTTCTGCCGTAAGTGTGTCCTTCTTTTCATCTCCCACCCAGACAAAAGCCACGTCAGGCATTTGCCCGGCTATGGTGTTAAACAATGCAGGGTTCTTCTGCCAGACATTTCTGCTCACGGTCAACACCTGAAGCTGCCCTTTCCTGCCGCGATCTGCGGAACCGGGCAGCATTTGCAATTCTTCCGTAGGAATCCCATTCAACACACAGACACTGTCCTTCCGAAATTTCAGGGCGATCTGATACTCCTGCTTTCCACAGGCAATGATCCTACAGGGTCTGCAGGCTGAAATCCTCTCCATCCACCGGTAGATCACCATTTTCCACCTGGGCCTTCCGTTCAGAAATGCAAAGCCATGCGGGGTGTAAAAGACAGGACAGGGATTGTTCAAAAAAGCCCATCTCCCCCACATACCCGCAATGGAAGAATGCAGATGGATCACATCGGGCTGCAGCTTCCTTACCAGCTCTCTGTACTTGCAGATCCCTGCCAGGCAATTCAAATTGCGGTGCGATGAAAATCCCTGCTCCAAAGGAATCAGTTGAACCTCCGGCGCAAAATCCTCCCTGCAGACCATGGAAGTCCTGTGATTGTCCTCGTAGGCAATATAGATCTGTGCCCGGTCAGTCAACCGGTTTGCTAACCCCAACAAAAATCTGTAGATGCCCCCGTTGAATGCCTCGGTAACAAAAAGGATACGAAGCTTATTCATTGGATTGCCCTCCTTCTGAAATGACCCGGAACACTCTGCGTCGCTTTTCCTGCTCCGAGAACACAGTCCGAACCTTTTCGCTGGCATTCTTTCGAATTGTCTGCTTGTCCGCCTGATCCATGCGAAGGATTCTCTCTACCCGCCGTGCACACTCCTTCTCACTGTCTTCCTCCGTGTACAAAAATCCTGTCACTCCGTCCTCTATCATTTCCGGAACTCCGCCCACCGCCTTGGCAAACACCAATGTGCCGACAGCCATCGCTTCCAGAACCACATTCGGCAGAGAATCTCTCTTGCTGGTAAGAAGCAGCAGATCAGAGGAAAGATACAGCTTCACAAGACTGTCCCGGTCAAGGGTTCCCGGGAATTCCACGGGAAGCTTCTTCTGCTGTATATACTCCTTCATCGTTCGATACAACGGCTCCTCCATCACAGGCCCGGCAATCACCGCGTGAAAGGGAAGCTGCAATTCGGTTAAGATTCTTAAAAAGGCCATAGGATCCTTCCGATCCGAGATCGTTCCCACCATAGCGATCCGATATCCGGCTGGTGACGTCTGCACACCGTCCTCCCGGTCGAAGGGATGATCGTCCGGACCGGCCAGAGGAACACTGTTATAGGCAACTGTAATCGGAACACTGCTTTTCATCAGTCCGGAAAGATATTCCGCATTGGCCTTGGAGGGCACGATAATATGGTCCAGACTTTGATGATGCTTCATAAAATACTTGCCCATCATCGAGTCCGTTTCCAGCATGTCGTGAATATGGGACACATTCCTCAGTCCGGGTCTAAGGCGCCTGACTGCTGCCAGAATGGGAAGATCCGTAGAATTATTTCCATACAACACCTCTATCTGATACCGTTTGGTCAGATGAAGGACCAACATGACAGAACGAAAATAGGACAAAATCCACATCACCATCATCAACGGATGTTTTTTCAGATCCCATCGGCACAACACAAAACGACTGGAAAAAATATGATCAGCCGGAAGAACTTTCCCGTACTCTTCTCTGACGGAGGGCTTGCGATTGGTGAGCAGAAAAAACTCAAAATCCTGATTATCCCGCAGATAATCAGCCATCACACGTTCTGCCCCGCCAAAAATATTGGTGCTTACCAGGATCAGAACCTTTTTACGATTTTGTTTCGTCATAGACACCCCCGATCGGTCTGCCCGGCATATACAATGGGTGGACACCCTGGATATTCTTAACCCCATGCACGATGGCTGTCATACCAAGCACCAGCTTTACCCGGAACTTTCGGATACTGTGCTCAAGAAGAAGCTGTTTGACAACGCAGGCTGCCAGAAAACGAATGGTGTAGCCGCAAACAAAGAGACATTTTTTCAAGAGTTTCAGCGGGCCTTTGGTATATTTCAACCGGACGATCACATAATTTCTCATACCGTAAAACTTCTTCCAGCTCAGTCCCACATTGATTTCTTCCTTCTGCATATGAACCGCAACCGCACCGTTCACACAGATGATATTCGTGTGCATTCTCATACGCATACTGTATTCCGTATCATCATACCAGATAAAAAAGTCTCTCTCAGGCAATCCGATCCTCTCCACAAGGCTTCTCCGGATCATAGCCCCCACGAAGGTAACCCTCTCCACCTCAGAATAGGTATCCGTTGTCTCCCGGGTCAATCTCCATCTGCCGTTTGTAAACCATTTTACATTTCCCGTAAAGCAATCCGTCTGCGGATATACATCTGCAGCCTCCAACATCCGGGTACAAAAATCCGGTTCCAGGATGGCATCATCATCCAACACAAGCAGCCAGTCGCACTGTGTCTTTACCGCCTCCTCGAAACCATAATGAAAACCGCCGGAGCCTCCCAGGTTTTTTTCCATACGAATATACCTGACCAGCGTATTTCCTCTTGTAAACTCCGGTTTTTCAAATAAAAGCTCCGTGCCGTCTGTGGAGGCATTATCCATGATAATCACTGTCGTCAGCGGTGTCTCCTGGGACAACAATGCCCGAATACACTGCTCCAGCAGCTCTTTTCGATTGTATGTAACGACAACTGCGCATACGTCCATGCGTTTTACCCTCCGTTTTGGTCAGTGCCGATGAAAGACCCGTTTTTTCATCACATCAACAATATTTGTCCACAAATAGCGTGGATAACAATTGGAACAACTCGCCAATAAAGTAACATACTTCTTTTTGCCGCCCTGACAATGAAGCGTAAGCGCCCGGACCTTTCCCCCGCTCTGCAGGAAAAAATAGGGCTTATGTATTTGAAAAGATACCCTCTTCATATGAAGACTCCTTCGATAGGCATACTCCCCCATATGGGCATTGTCTGATACCGACAGGTTATGATCCCACACTACTTTCTCACCGTTCATTTCGATGGGCTCGTTCATATTCAAAAAACGCATGCCCTGCTTCACCTTCTGCTGCTTCCAGCCGGTCAACCAGACCATGTCGCAGATGGCGCTTACCCACAGGACATCGTGATCACAATGATACTGATAGATCGTTTCAATCAGCTCCCGGCGATGCTCATAAATATCAAGAAGATATCCCGTAAAATCCTCCAGATGCTCCCTCTTCCAATAACTGCAATGAGGCGAAGCACACTCTCCGAAATAGACCGGATATTCACATACGGAGAACGCTGCATCGTATTGATCCATCGGCTGGCTTGCGAGGTCCTCGAAAATCAGCAGATCGCTGTCACACAGATACGCTTCCGACCAGCCATGATACTCCATGAAACCGGACAGGATAAAATACCGCTGCAGACAAAACCGCTCATATTGCTCCCCCGTATAGGAGTAGTGAACATACGCTTTCTCCAGTCTCAAGCAATCGTCCGACACAAAATCCGCAATAGAAAACCAGTTCTCACAGCAGTCTCTATTGGCCTCGTCCCCCAGCAGATAGACATTGGCTGCGCCACATGTTCTCACCGCCTGCTGTATCACCTGTACCAGATAATCAGCATATCCCCTGTGAATAAATACGATAGGTATCATAGGACTCTCCCCGTTCCTTCCAGAAATTCTCTCCTGCACATTTGCAAAGCGGATGCAATCGTGACGTCCATGTCATAGTATTTGTATTCGCCCAGCCGTCCTCCGAACAGCACCCTGTCTTCCGCACCCGCCAGCTTCCGATAGGCGGCATAAAGCGTATTGTTTCTCTCATCGTTGACCGGATAATATGGCTCTTCTCCGGGCCTCCACTCCTGACTATACTCTCTGCTGATGATCGTTCCGGGAAGCTCCCTGCCATTCTCGTCCCGTCCAAACTGAAACCACTTATGCTCGATGATTCGCGTCCATGGTGTCTCACTGTCTGTATAATTAACAACGGCATTGCCTTGGAAATTGGGCATATCCAGAAGTTCTGTCTCAAAGCGAACACAACGATACTCCAAAGCTCCCAGCCGATATCCAAAATAAGCATCGATCGGTCCGGTATAGACGATTTTTTTTGCCAGGGAATCCAACTCCACCTTTTGCTCCAGATAATCTGTGTTGAGACGAACTTCGATTCCCTCCAACAGACCGGCGATCAGCTTCGTATATCCTCCCACAGGTATGCCCTGATAGAGGGCGTCAAAATAATTGTTGTCAAAGGTCAGACGAACCGGCAGTCTCCTGATAATAAACGCAGGCAGATCCTTGCAGTCACGGCCCCACTGCTTCTCGGTATAACCCTTGACCAGCTTCTCGTAGATATCTCTCCCTACCAATGAAATAGCCTGTTCT
>JBJENO010000004.1:0-7422 GCA_051880235.1 Acetatifactor sp.
ATATGCTGCACAGATGGCAGCAGAGACAGCTACAAAGGCTGCTTTGGTACATGGACTGAAATCCGTTGACGTATTTGTAAAGGGTCCTGGTTCAGGACGTGAGGCTGCGATCAGAGCACTCTCTGCATGCGGTCTTGATGTAATCAGTATTTGTGATGTAACTCCCGTTCCTCACAACGGATGCCGTCCTCCTAAGAGACGTCGCGTTTAATCACAATACCTCACTGAGGTAATGAAAACAATCATGTTGGAAGAAGGTGCTTTCACAGCACTGTAAACATCTATATTAAAGGAGAAAAGAAATGGCAGTAAATCGCGTACCCGTATTGAAGAGATGTCGTTCCCTTGGCCTTGAGCCCGCATACCTGGGTTATGACAAGAAGTCTAAGAGACAGAACGCAAGAGCAGGAAAGAAAGTAAGTGAATATGGACTTCAGCTTCGTGAGAAGCAGAAGGCTAAATTCATCTATGGCGTTCTGGAGAAGCCTTTCAGAAACTACTATGAGAAGGCTGATAGAATGAAGGGCATGACCGGTGAGAACCTGATGGTTATGCTGGAGTCCAGACTGGACAGCGTTGTATTCAGAATGGGATTTGCAAGAACCAGAAGAGAGGCCAGACAGATCGTTGATCACAAGCATGTTCTTGTAAACGGAAAGGTAATCAATATTCCTTCTTATCTGATCAAGGCCGGTGATGTGATCGAGATCAAGGAAAAGGCAAAGAGCATGCAGAGATACAAGGATATCGCTGAGGTAACCGGCGGCAGACTTGTTCCTGAATGGATGGATGTTGACACTGAGAACTTTAAGGGAACGATTAAGCATCTTCCTACCAGAGAGATGATCGATGTTCCTGTCGATGAGATGCTTATTGTCGAGTTGTACTCTAAGTAAGCCCTGCTTGCCTCTGAGGTCATTAGTTTGTTGTTTCTGCAACAGATTTTTGGCTTCGGAGTGCTTGTGTCTATAAACAAAATTCAAAAGGAGGGTATTTGCAGTGTTTGATTTTGAGAGACCTAATATTGAGGTTGTTGAGATTTCAGAAGACAAGAAGTACGGCAAGTTCGTTGTTGAGCCTTTGGAAAGAGGTTACGGTATCACTCTTGGCAACTCTTTGAGAAGAATTATGCTTTCTTCCCTTCCCGGCGCAGCTGTAAGCCAGATCAAGATCGATGGCGTTCAGCATGAGTTCAGCTCCATCCCCGGGGTGAAGGAGGATGTTACCGAGATCATTATGAATATCAAGAGCCTTGCAATCAGAAACAATAGCGAGACCAAGGAAGTGAAGACTGCATACATTGAGTTCAATGGAGAAGGTACTGTATATGCTTCCGATATTCAGGCTGACCAGGATATCGAGATCTTGAATCCCGACCTTGTAATCGCTCATCTGAGCGGTAAGGATACCAAGTTCTATATGGAACTGACGATCACTGAGGGCCGCGGATATGTAAGTGCTGACAAGAATAAGCACGAGGATCTGCCCATCGGCGTCATCGCTATCGATTCTATCTACACTCCCGTTGAGCGAGTTAATATGACTGTACAGAATACACGTGTTGGTCAGGTTACCGACTACGATAAGTTGACCATGGATGTATATACCAACAGTTCTCTGGCTCCCGACGAGGCTGTAAGCCTTGCTGCAAAGGTACTGAGCGAGCATTTGAGCCTCTTCATTGACCTTTCCGAGAATGCTAAGACCGCAGAGGTTATGGTTGAGAAGGAAGACGATGAGAAGGAGAAGGTTCTCGAGATGAGCATCGATGAACTGGAACTTTCCGTTCGTTCTTACAACTGTCTGAAGAGAGCAGGTATCAATACTGTAGAAGAATTGTGCAATAAGACATCTGAGGATATGATGAAGGTTCGTAATCTGGGACGTAAGTCTCTGGAAGAGGTTCTTGCAAAACTGAAAGAACTTGGCCTTCAGCTGAGCCCCAGCGAGGATTAATTTGTAGGATACCCGTGATCGGTAAAGCCAAAGAGTTCGGTTGCGGTTTATCTCTAGTGGCTGTGAACGCATTCGGTGTATAAGTCCAAAGCGCATTGCCGGATGTACCATGAAAAGAGAAAGGAATATAAAAAAATGGCAAAGTACAGAAAACTCGGAAGAACTTCTTCCCAGAGAAAAGCATTACTCAGAAATCAGGTTACAGCTCTTTTGACCTACGGTAAGATCGTTACCACCGAGGCTAAGGCTAAGGAAGTAAGAAAGATCGCAGAGGGACTGATCGCTCTGGCTGTTAAAGAAAAGGATAACTTCGAGATGGTTACCGTTTCCGCAAAGGTTCCTGTGAAGGACGCTAACGGCAAGCGTGTGAAGGAAGTTGTAGACGGCAAGAAGGTTACAAAGTTTGAGACTGTTGAGAAGGAGATCAAGAAGGATCTTCCTACCCGTTCTCATGCTCGTCGCCAGATGCTGAAGGTTCTCAATCCTGTAACCACTTCCCTGGTAAAGGATAAGGACGGCAATATGGTTACTTCCAATAAGAAGAAAGACAAGAAGGAAGTAGATCTGGTAGCAAAGCTGTTCGATGAGTACGGCACCAAGTATGCAGATCGTAAGGGTGGTTATACCAGAATCATCAAGATCGGTCAGCGTAAGGGTGATGCTGCTATGGAAGTAGTACTTGAGTTGGTTTAATCTGACGGAACAATGAGTGAAATAAGGAACCGGCATCATATGGTGCCGGTTCTTTTGCGTGGTGGTGCGCCAAGGTCTTGCTTGCAAAAATATACCAGTTTGGATATAATAGAGGATAGTATTTTTTTGAGCATACAGCCGGAGGGTGAGAAAGATGGAGATTATCCGAGCAAAGGATGTCACATATGAATATAGTAAGCGCGATGAAGAAGGCAATGAGATCGGTGTCAACACTGCGGTGGATCAGGTAAGCCTGGAGGTCAAACAAGGTGATTTCATTGCGATTCTTGGACACAATGGTTCCGGAAAGTCCACACTGGCAAAGCATATCAATGCCATCCTGACGCCCACGGAAGGAACTGTTGTTGTGGATGGGATGGATACGAGGGATGAGGAGAAGGTCTGGCAGATCAGACAGACTGCAGGCATGGTCTTCCAGAATCCGGACAACCAGATCATCGGTCAGATCGTAGAGGAGGACGTTGGTTTCGGCCCGGAGAACATGGGTGTTCCGACGAAGGAGATCTGGGAAAGAGTAGAAGAGAGTCTGAAGGCTGTGGGAATGTATGGGTACAGGCTGCATTCTCCGAATAAGCTTTCCGGAGGGCAGAAGCAACGCGTCTCCATTGCAGGAGTGTTGGCGATGCATCCCAAGTGTATTATTTTAGATGAGCCCACTGCGATGCTTGACCCCAACGGCAGAAAGGAGGTCATCCGGGCGGCCAGAGCGTTGAATGATGTAGAGGGAATCACGATCATTTTGATCACCCACTATATGGAAGAGATCATTCATGCAGACCGCGTTTTTGTCATGGATCAGGGAAGGATTGCCATGCAGGGCACCCCGAAGGAGGTGTTCTCCAGGGTGGAGGAACTTCAGCGGTTGAGACTGGACGTGCCACAGGTGACCTTGGTCGCGTATGAACTGCAGAAGAGAGGAATCCCTCTCCCGGATGGCATTTTGACAGTGGATGAACTTGCCGAGGCACTCGTTGCCGTCAGAGCAAAGAATTTAGAATCAGGAAAGGTATGAGGAAAGATGCCTATTACATTGGAGCATGTCAGCTTAATCTATGACCAGGATACGCCACATAGTATCACCGCTTTGGATGATGTCAATCTGGAGATACCGGACGGACAGTTTATCGGAATTATCGGACATACCGGTTCCGGCAAGTCTACACTGGTACAACACCTGAACGGTCTGATAAAATGCACTTCCGGTACCATCTGCTTTAATGGTCAAAATGTCGATGAGAAGGGTTTTGACAAAAAAATGCTGCGCAGCAAGGTGGGACTGGTCTTTCAGTATCCCGAGCACCAGCTGTTTGAGATCGATGTCTTTTCCGATGTGTGTTTTGGTCCTAAGAATCTGGGACTTCCGCAGGAGGAGATCGAAGCCCGGGCAAAAGAGGCGCTTCAGAGTGTTGGCCTTTCCGAGGAGTACTACAAGCAGTCTCCCTTTGAACTTTCCGGAGGACAGAAGCGGAGAGTTGCTATCGCCGGTGTGCTTGCCATGAAACCCCAGATCTTAATTCTGGACGAGCCCACTGCCGGATTGGACCCACAGGGAAGAACGGAGATACTGGAACTGATCAAGGAGATGCAGACAAAAACCGGCATGACGATACTGCTTGTGTCCCACAGCATGGATGATGTGGCTGAGTATGTGGACAGGATCATCGTGATGAATCACGGGAAAGTCATGTTTGATGATGTTCCCAAGGCAGTCTTTCAACATCATGAGGAATTGGAACAGATCGGCCTTTCCGCTCCTCAGGTAACTTATATTTGCCATCGGTTGAAGGAACAGGGGTTGGATGTGGATACCGACGTTACCACTCTTTCCGAGGCAGTCGAGAGCATCTATCATGCATTACAGTCGGGGACACACCGGGCAGAAAATGGCCTGTAAACAAAGGGCAGAGGAGTAGTTATGCTGAGAGATATTACTTTAGGACAATATTATCAGACAGATTCGGTGATACACAGGCTGGATCCCAGAGTGAAGCTATCGGGTACCATACTGTTTATCCTATCGCTTTTTTTCTTCAAAAATTATATCGGTTACCTGGTGGCCGCTGCCTTTTTGGCGCTTGTCATAAAACTGTCCCATGTGCCCTTCAAATTCATGATCAAGGGCATGAAGGCGATCGTTTTTCTGTTGGCGATCACCGTCTGCTTTAACCTGTTTCTGACACCCGGTGAGACGCTGGTAGCGTTGGGAAAGATCACCATCACAAAGGAGGGCTTGTCTGCGGCAATTACCATGGCGGTGAGATTGTCTATGCTGATCATCGGATCCTCCATTATGACGCTGACTACCACGCCGAATCATCTGACTGACGGTATGGAGAAGGGACTTCGTCCACTGAAAAAGCTGCATGTTCCGGTCCATGAGATCGCCATGATGATGTCCATAGCGTTGCGTTTTATCCCCATTCTCATGGAGGAAACAGACAAGATCATGAAGGCACAGATGGCCAGAGGAGCGGATTTTGAGAGCGGAAGTCTGGTTCGCAGAGCAAAGGCGATGGTACCACTGCTTGTGCCGCTGTTTATTTCCGCCTTTCGCCGTGCCAATGATCTGGCTATGGCGATGGAAGCCAGATGCTATCGGGGCGGAGACGGAAGAACTAAGATGAAGCCGCTCGTCTACGGGAAGCGGGATCATCTTGCCTATCTGTTTTTGCTGGTTTATATGATCGTTTCCATCTGTTTGGGCAGACTGAGTGTGCCCGGTATATTCTAATCTTTGTCTGTGGATAGAGGGGAAGGATCAGGTATGGGTAAAAAAAGAGTACGCCTGACGGTTGCCTACGACGGAACCAACTATCACGGCTGGCAGCTGCAGAAAAACGGAGTTTCCATAGAGTCAGTGCTCAACGAGGCGTTGAGCAGCCTGTTTCGGGAGGAGATCAAAGTGATCGGCGCCAGTCGTACCGACTCCGGTGTCCATGCTCTGGGAAATATCGCAGTGTTTGATACGGTTAGCCCTATGCCGGCAGAAAAAGTGTCTTATGCACTGAATCAGAGACTGCCGGAGGATATCAGAATACAGAAATCGGAGGAGGTGCCTCTTTGTTGGCACCCCAGGCATTGTGTGAGCCGGAAAACCTACGAATACCGGATATATCGCGGGGAGTTCCCCATGCCGGTAAAAAGGCTGTACGCATATTTTACCTACAATCCTTTGGATGTGGAGAAGATGCGGATTGCTGCCGGGTACCTGGTGGGAGAGCATGATTTCAGGAGCTTCTGCCAGACGGGTGCGGTGGTGGAGACAACCGTTCGCACCATATACAGTATCGAGTTGGAAGAACAGGGAGCAGACCTTGTGATCCGGGTCGTAGGAGGCGGCTTCCTCTACAATATGGTTCGGATCATCGCCGGTACCCTGATGGAGGTAGGCCGGGGAAGATATGAGCCGGAGCATGTGAAGGAGATTCTTAACGCCTGCGACCGAGGCACCGCCGGACCTACGGCACCTGCCAATGGACTGACGCTGGTTCGCTATGAGTTCCCGGAGAAATAACTGAAAAACATCTTGACAGGCGTTTTAAGTTATTATATAATTTATCACTGTGTGACGATGTTTCTATGCACTGCAGACCAAAGCCCCGGTCAGGTGCATGTAGATAGAAAACATTTCGTTCTGCGGAGGTCTCATTCACAGCCCGGACATCTGTGGATCTGATCAGAGACAGAACATCAAATCCGAAGCTGCTGAAACTGGTTCGGTACTTACTTTATTTTGAGTTGAATACGGAGGGAATATCATGAAAACATTTATGGCTAGCCCTGCTACCATTGATAGAAAATGGTATGTAGTAGATGCTACTGGCATGACACTTGGTCGCCTTGCTTCTGAGGTTGCTAAGGTTTTGAGAGGCAAGAACAAGCCTATCTTCACACCCCACATCGATACCGGTGACTATGTAATCGTTATCAATGCTGAGAAGATCGCTGTAACCGGCAAGAAGCTGGATCAGAAGGTTTACCATCATCATTCCGACTATGTTGGAGGTATGAAGGAGACCACTCTCAGAGAGAAGCTTGCTAAGAAGCCTGAAGAAGTGATCGAAGGCGCTGTAAAGGGCATGCTTCCCAAGGGACCTTTAGGAAGACAGATGTACACAAAGCTTTTCGTTTACGCAGGACCTGAGCACAAGCATGCTGCACAGAAGCCTGAAGTACTGACATTCTAAAGGATTGGAGGAGAATAAATCATGGCTAAGACTGAAAAATACTACGGTACAGGTAGAAGAAAGAAATCTATCGCTAGAGTATATCTCGTACCCGGCAACGGAAATGTAATTATCAACAAGAGAACCATGGATGAGTACTTCGGACTTGAGACTCTGAAGGTAATCGTTCGTCAGCCCCTTGTTTTAACTGACAATGCTGACAAGTATGATGTACTTGTTAACGTACACGGTGGCGGATACACCGGCCAGGCTGGTGCAATCAGACACGGTATCTCCAGAGCGCTGCTTCAGGTAGATGCTGACTACAGACCTGCTCTGAAGGCTGCCGGTTTCCTGACCAGAGACCCTCGTATGAAGGAGAGAAAGAAGTACGGTCTCAAGGCAGCCCGTCGCGCACCTCAGTTCTCCAAGAGATAATTGGTCGCGCATTTACAATCAAAAAGGCTCAAAAACCCCGGAAAATCAAGGTTTTCCGGGGTTTTTCTGCATCTATGGCTTTGATTCTGTTTGGCTGATTTTCGCCGGATTTGACAAGATCTGACCTCGTTTTTTTGTGTTAATGAGT
>JBJENO010000005.1:0-30984 GCA_051880235.1 Acetatifactor sp.
CGGGTTTCTCTGATCATAAAACTTCCCTTTGAAATCTCCCTTTGTATCAAAGATGATCATCACATCATTATAGTTCATTCGTTTCTGAAGAGACTCAATGATGAAGTTAAATACATTGGTTTTTCCGCAGCCGATTCCTCCCAGCAATAACAAGTGTTTTGAGAGTAATTCCCTGTTCAGTCCAAAGCCTTGTCCCTGTGGATTTCTGAAAGCCACCTGGTAATCACCCTGAAAAAAAGTCTCCTGTGGAACAGAGCTCCGGCGGATATCGGTTCCGTACAGTACCGTTCTTTCCACGCCTAAGGGAGTCGGTGAACTGCTCCTTCCGGAATTGGCAGATCCCACGGCGGGCGCGTTGCCGGGGGTGTGCACTGTAAAATCGTAACTCATCTGTCTTAAGTCCTCCGCTTATTCAAGACCTCCGTCATCATCTGCAATTCCGCCGTCATCACCAAGTGCAGCGGAGTCACCGGTTTCGGTGCCTTCTTCTGCTGTCACAGGGGAATATCCCTTGTCCACAGCATTATCCTCCTGATTCTCAAGGGATGCACGCATCTGCGCTTCGTAGCTTTTTATCATCTCATTTTGTACCGCTGCCTGAATCGCAGGATCGACGGGAGTATCGGTTCTATAATATTGATTTACGAGGACCCGATTGATCTCTTTGTCGAAATTCTCATTGCCAAAAAGCAGCTGACCCTCCTGATAGGTCGTCTGATATCCATGCAGAAGGACATCCTTCTGATAGGTCAATAAAGACTTGTCGTCACCATATCTGGCCTGCAGATTTTGCATGACATTCAAGGTCTGTTGTTCTGAATAGAGGTGGGCGTCCCTTTCCGTAGACTGAAAATAGTACATATAGTATCCGGTATTCGGTGTCTCTCCACTCAGATAATGAGACCCTACCCGGAGACCGCCGTTTCCATCCGGCACTACACTAATCGAAAAATTGTTTGCGGTGTACTCTTCCAGAAGTATGGCATCCGGACAGGGAATCGTTCCGTCAATACACTGATTCTGCCAGGCGTGGATATCCTCGTGCAATACTGTTTCCAGCGCGCGCATGTTGGAGTCAAATACCCGCTCCTCTATCACATGCCCATTGTATTCATGCTGATAAGTATCCTGTGCGAATACCGAACGATTTACACTGATCACATTTCTGCTCTGTTCTCCTAACGTTCCGCTGTCTAAATCAGCAAAACGCACTTCACAGGCTCCCAGTTCACCCTTTGCAGCTGCTGCACGATTCACAGTCTCCTGAAGCAGCTGTTGTCTGCTGTCTTCTCCCATACAAAACCAGGAGCTCTCCCGATAAAGATCCATCAATGCTTCGTCGGAATAGCTCCCGAAAATCGTAGGATGTGTTCCATACCCAACATTAGATGCCATTATCGTTTTCCTCTCCAAATCAGACTGATTCCTGCCTCTTCATCGTGTAAATAAGTATTCATTGCCTTCAAAGCGTTCAGAAAGTCCCGGTCTCCACGGATAGACATAATTGCGTTGATACAATATTTTCCAATCCAGATATCCGAAATCTCTTTTCCTTCCATCCACTCCATCAGATTGGAAGTGAGCCTGGGATCCAAGTCTGCAAGCAGCTCTTCCGCATAGGACTTTGCATAATCATCGCTGATTCCGGAACATTTTGTTTTGATACAGTTCACCAAATTGTGTACATTCAGCTCCATCCCAATTCCTCCCACGCCTTAAAACCATAGGTTTATTATACCTTTTGCAATATTATCTGTCAACGAACTGCCCTCTCCTGTGCACGCAAAAACCACAAAAAAAACAGGCGCCCAATCGGACACCTGCGTCACAAAATTTAATTCATTTATCGCCTACTCAGCCTCTACGACCTCAGCCTCGGGAGCATTCTTCTTCACAGACTCAATGCCGTTCTTGCAGGCTGCTGTAGTGGTGTAGCCCTCGCTGACAGCGATGGTCTGGCCGTTCTTTGCGGTCAGGCGGAAGCGGAACTCACCTGCCTTGTCGGTGTACATCTCGAACTTCGGATTCTTCTCGGTCTCATACCCTTCCTTGGTCTGGTCCTCAACTGCTGCAATAGGAGCGTTGGTTCTCACAGACTCAATGCCGTTCTTGCAGGCTGCCAGTGTGGTGTATACCTCAGAGGTAGCGATTACCTGACCGTTGGTAGCCTTCAGATCGAACTTCACCCCGGTCTTCGTCTCCTTAATAACAAATTTTCCCATAGTTTTTACCCTTTCCCTTTCGTGAGATTGATTAATGTGATACCTATATTTTACTTCTTTTTCCGCAAATAGACAAGAATTTTCTTTTATCTTATTCCTCTTCCTTCCAGTGGAGGCGATGGAGCTCTCCGGCAAACTGCATCCGGGCGAAATTCTGCTGTCTCAAGGCCTCATACAGCACGATGGCAGCCGCGTTGGACAGATTCAGGCTGCGGATATCCGGGAGCATGGGAATGCGGATACAGTTCTCCTCATTCTCCACCAGGATCTCCTCGGGAATTCCGGCACTCTCCTTGCCGAACATGAGAAAGTCGTCCGGTCCGTATTCCACCTCTGTGTAGATATGCTTTGCCTTGGTAGTGGCCATCCACACCTTGGCCCCGGGGTGACTTGCCTTGAATTCCTCAAAGTTCATGTAGCGGCTCACTTGTAACTTGGGCCAGTAATCCATACCGGCCCGCTTGATGTACTTGTCGCTTAAGGAAAAGCCAAGGGGCTCGATCAGATGCAGGGAGGTACCTGTGGCTACACAGGTTCTCCCGATATTTCCGGTATTTGCCGGCATCTCCGGCTGATGCAATATGATGTGCACTGTGTTCTCCTACTGCTTCTGCTCTTCCCGAAGCCTTGTGATAAATTTCTCGATACGGCCCATGGCCAGCTTCAGCTTATCCAGAGAGTATGCATAGGAGATACGAAGGAAGCCTTCTCCGCAGTCACCGAAAGCGGTCCCGGGTACCACAGCAACCTTTTCTTCCTCCAGCAGACGGGTGGCAAACTCTTCGCTGGTCATGCCAAACTCCTTGATGCAGGGGAAGACATAGAAGGCGCCATAGGGCTCGAAGCACTCCAGTCGCATCTCCTTGAAGGCATGCATCAGGTACCGTCTTCTCTGGTTGTAAGCAGTCCGCATATGTACGATGTCGTCGTCACCGTTTTTTAATGCCTCCACCGCAGCATACTGGCTGGTGGTGGGAGCACACATGATGGCAAACTGATGGATCTTGGTCATCTGCTGGATGATCTCCTTCGGGCCGCAGGCATAACCCAGTCTCCATCCGGTCATGGCATATGCCTTGGAGAAACCGTTGATCAGTACGGTCCTCTCCTGCATGCCGGGCAGCTCCGCGATAGACACGTGTTTGTCCGTATAGGTCAGTTCCGAATAGATCTCATCTGACATGACAAAAATGTCATGTTTTAAGATCACCTCTGCGATTGCCTCCAGATCCTTTCGTTCCATGATGGCACCGGTGGGATTGTTGGGAAAGGGCAGGATCAGAAGCTTGGTCTTGTCCGTGATTGTCTCCTCCAGCTCTTTCGCGGTGAGACGAAACTCGTTCTCTGCCTTTAAATTGATCATCACAGGGGTGGCGCCTGCCAGCACTGCGCAGGGCTCATAGGATACGTAGCTGGGCTGAGGGATCAGCACCTCATCTCCGGGATTGATCATGGCACGCAGGCCGATGTCGATGGCCTCGGAACCGCCTACGGTGATCAGTACCTGGGTCAGGGGATCGTAGGACAGTCCCTGCTTTCTGTGGAGGTACTTACAGATCTCCTGGCGCAATTCCTTTAAGCCGGAATTGGAGGTGTAGAAGGTCCTTCCCTTCTCCAGGGAATAGATGCCCTCGTCCCGCACATGCCAGGGGGTATCAAAGTCGGGCTCGCCCACACCAAGTGAAATGGCATCCTTCATCTCGCTGACAATATCGAAAAATTTGCGGATGCCGGAGGGCTTTATTGCAACTACTTTATCTGACAAAGGGTTTCTCATGGTGTGATCATCTCTCTTTCATCGGGGTCTTCGCTCATATTGGTACCGTGATCCTTGTACTTCTTCAGCACAAAATGAGTAGCGGTAGAAAGTACCTGGTCCAGGGTGGACAGCTTATCGGATACAAAAGCAGCCACCTGGCGGAGGGTCTTCTCCTCCAGAATCACCATCAGGTCATAACCTCCTGAGATCAGATACACGCTGCGGACCTCGGGATATTTCTTGATGCGGTCAGCGATGGTGTCAAACCCCTGACCTCTCTGCAGGGTCAGTCTCACCTCGATCAGTGCAGTCACCTTCTCCACATCGGTCTTCTCCCAGTTGATCAGCGTGTGATAACCGCAGATGATGCCCTCGCTCTCCAGGGCAGCCAGTTCGTTGACTACGTCGATCTCCTCCACGCCTAAAATAATTGCCAGCTCCTTCAAGTCAAAGCGACTGTTTTTCTCAATAATGGCAAGTAATTCGTCTCTCATATTCATTCTACACCTTTCCGACGAAGTGTCTCCACTTTACGTCTTTCTTTTATTTTTTCTATCCTTCCTGGATCCTATGTGTCTCTAAAAAAGCATACCATCCATCCTGTTTGGGACGGTCCATGTACCGGACCTCGTCCTCGTTGGTGATGATCCGGGCATTTCCCTCCGTCACTTCACCGATGATGGCGGCAGGAATCCCTGCTTCCCGAAGCCTTTCTACCAGGCCGGACCCGTTGTCGGAGATCATCAGCAGACTCCCACCGGACAACAATTCATAGGGATTCACATTACACAGTTCACAAACCTCCACCGTCTCCTGACGTAAGGGGATTTTCTTCAAGTCAATGTTCAGTCCAACGCCTGCTCTCTCTGCCAGTTCCCAGAGGGCACCGAAAACTCCGCCCTCAGAGACATCATGCATCATACAAACGCCGGACTTCACGGCGGTGGCGGCCTCCGGTATCACCGACTGGAATCTGCGGAAGGCGGCTGCCTCATCCACCAGATACGCCGGGTATCTTTCCAAAAGCGCCTCCCGGTTGGCTTTTGCAAGAAGAGCGGTCCCCTCCAGGCCTACCCATTTGCTCACCACAACGGACTGACCGGCATGCACCTTGCCTTCCGGCCTGCCTTCCGCAAAGGGAGTCCCAAACCCGGTGACGGTCATCACAGGGGTGCTCACCCGGAAGGAGAGATCGGTCTGACCGCCCACGATCTGGCAATGCAACTCTTTGCAGGCGCTCTCCGCCTGGGTCATCAATGCCTTCACCGTAGTCTCCGGGGCGCCTGCCGGCAGCATCAGGCCGATCACCACACCCACCGGGTTTCCGCCTCCCGCGGCCAGATTGTTGGCCACACGCTGCAGAAGCTGTGGGACGGAAATGGCGTCTGCCACAGGATATTCCGGGGCGGCAACCACTGCCTCCTGCATGCAGACCAGCATGCCCTTTTCTTCCGGCAAGTTGAAAAAGGCGCAGTCTGTCCCTACACCTGCGCCTTGCATGATTTCTTTTCTCTTCGTCTTCAGTTGTCTCAAAACGGAGCGTTTCAACTGATTCTCCGGAAGTTTTCCTATGTTCATATCAAAACTTTCCTACTGTCTGATTATTGTTCCGCGGGGGGAGCCGTCAGGATGGCGATCACATTTTTCACATGATCGATGCTGCCTGTGCCGATTGCCGCCATGATTTCCTCATAGGCCTGGGGATCGGAGGTAGCCGTGCCTACCGTTGCACTGCGGGGCACCATCTTATAATTGCTGCTGTTCACCTGCGTCCTGCTCACCTGAACACCGTTCTCGGTGACTACCTTCCACAGCTTGGACTTGTACCCGATATGGGCACTGCTGTCCGCCACAATATAGCCGATGGGCTTGGAGGAATCTGCGATGATGGTGTCGTTTGGAGGATTGATGACCTCCGTCACCTCGCTCTCATATCTGACCTTACGGTTCTCACTTCTGGTCTCCTTGCCGTAGATATTGAAGGTGATCTTCCGATCCTTGGTGATTCCCTCGATATAGATCGGTGTATCCGTATTGTTGACAAAGCGGAAGTCCTTGCCGGCACTCTCCGCGATCGCCGCATCCGCGGATGGATCCACATAAGAGACGATCATCGAGTGATTGTGTCTCTCGGTGACCTCCAGCTCCGCATTTAAGACTGCATTGTACAGGGTGGTGGACACCTGACAGATGCCCCCTCCCAGACTGTCTACCACCTTGCCGTTCACATAGGATCCGGCCAGGAAATATCCGTTCTCTGAGGTAAAGGGTGCCACTGCGTCATAGGTGGAAAACTCCTCCCCGGGGTACAGGAAGGTACCGTTGATCAGTGCGCAGCCGTTCTCCACATTTCCCCTTCTGGAGGAGCCGGAGGACTTGTAGGAGGTGGTAAAGGAGCCGATCACATCGGTGATCTGTGCAAGTTCCTCCACGCTGCCCTTGGGCTCATCCACAATGATCTCCAGGCTGATACGGCAGGGCTTGTGGTCCCACTCCTGGGTGAGATAGTCATTGATCCGGTCGATGGAGGCCTCAATATCCACCATATAACCGGTCTGGCCCTCCACCGGTATGAATTCGCCGTTCTCCCGTTTCAGGGAAACATTCACCGCCTTCTGATCGTAGATGGCACACTGGTGCAGCAGCACATCATTGATGGCCTGCATATCAAATTTGAATTTAATGGGATAGACTTTCTTCTCGTGCTCCAGATCCTTCAGCGCCTTATATCTCTGAATGACATTGCCCTCTGTGCCGATACTGATGGCCTCATCGATGATCTCCGGATTCGCCCAGGTCATCTTAAACTGGGCCGGGGTCACCTTGACCTCGGTGCCGTTTGCCCCTACCAGCGTGATCTCCTGCTTCATCAGGTTCACAACATAGCTCTCAATATTCGCCCTGGCCTCTTCCGCCGTCAGTCCCTCCAGATTCCGGTTCTCGGCATAGATGCCGGCCTGAATGGTAGGTTCCTCCTCTGCCAGAGCAGTCATTCCACAGAATAGGAAGCACAGTATCAGGACGAGAAGTCCTAATCCGCCTCTTGTTCTTTTCTTCATCAAAACCTCAACTGTTCTATTCGTCAGGCTATTGCCTGCTAAAAAGCTGTGGCCGCTTTTTCCCGGATACATCGTCCACCAACTACAGATCGATGTATTAAAAAGCGGCGAGTGCCATAGGTACTACCATCATAATGATCAACACAATGATCAGCGCAACGGTAAATCGTCTCTGTGTCTTTTTGTTATTCAGATTAAACATACTTGCTTCTCTCCTTTGCTTTGATCCGACTCCCCAAAAACATCTCAAAAAGGGCGATCGTATGGATTTCTAAACTATCATTATAAATGATTTCGCCATTTTTGACAAGCCTCACTATTGAATCGCCCCGCTGCGGATCTTGTCTGCCAGTCGGCTGGCTTCATTTCTGGAAAGCATTTCCACATCCACCCCTATCTCTGCTATTTTATGCTGCTCCATCAGCCGATACAACTGCTCCTTCTGTTTTTTGGAGACAGGCTGCTCTCTTTTCACCTGGAAAATCAGCGGTTTGGGGACAAAAACCGACTCCTCAGGATCGAAAAAGTCCGCAAGCAGTCGTTCATACAGCCGGACGGTGGCCAAAGCATCCTCCAATGCTCTGTGGGCATTGTGGGGAATTCCGTAGTATTCACACAGCACCCCCAGGGAACGGCTGGGCAACGTCTGCAAATATTTTCTGGCGATCTGCAGGGTATCCACCCCCTGTCTCTCGAAGGACAGCTTATGGTTTACCGCTTCTTTTTTTAAGAAGGAGTAGTCGAACAACACGCTGTGTCCCAACAGCGGCAGCTCCTCCTCGAAGGCCAGAAAATCAGGCAGCACTTCCCCGATGGAAGGTGCCCCCTCCAGTTCTTCATCCCGTATTCCCGTCAGATCAATGATACGCTGTTCCAGACGCCGCCCGGGATTCACAAAGGCAGAGTAGGTATCCACCACCTTGCCCTCCTTCACTTTGACGGCACCGATCTCGATGATATGGTTGGTCTTCGGGGTCAGTCCTGTTGTCTCCAGATCAATGCATACATAATCTTGCATTCTCAGTTCTCCTTCTTTATGTCCGCGGCCGAAATCACAGAAATGGCGGCAGCCCCGCTTAAAGGGTTGCGGCAGCGATAATCAAACAATACGAAGCCTGCCGGTCTGCCTTCTGCCGCGTCGCTGACACCCTCCTCCCACACCGGATAGGTAAAGGGCTCTAAATGGGTCATCTTGCTCAGCTGCTTCCAGTCGTACTCCTGATAGAAGGGAAGATATGCTCGCGTCTCTTCCTCACTGCGATAGAAAGAACGAATGTCCTCCCGATATTCCTCCCGATCCGGTGCAAAATCCGGCCTGCTCTTGGCATTCTCCCGCAGATAATAGTCGAAGGTCAGCAGTTCCCGGTACAAAGCCTCTCCGGCTCCGTCCACCTGACGGGCAAACTTCAATAAGATCTCGTAGCGATAGCCTCTGGAGGGGCTGTTGGTAAAATACCCTTCCGCACGATAATACTCCTCCAGGGCACGATACATGGCAAAGGGTGAAGGGAAGGCCTGCTCCAGCACCGGCAGAGTATGTGTGAACTGACCGCTGTTGTAATAGAGCTCCACCATCTCCTCAATACCCTTCAGTTTCAGCACGTCCTCATAGGAAAGCCACCTGGTATACAACACTTCATAGGGCGGCTTGTCCTGATACACAATGTGGAACTCCTCTGCCTTCTCCTCCATCTCGGAACCCTTTAAGACCTTCAAAAACCCCAGCTGCAGCTGGTGAGGCTTCATCCCATACACCCGGTCGAAGGAACGTCCAAAGCTCTCAAAATCTTCGTAGGGAAGCCCTGCGATCAGATCCAGGTGCAGATGAATATTGTTGCCCTTCCTCAGAGCCCCCACGATCTGTTCCAGCCTGCCTAAGTCTGAAACTCGGTGGATGGCTGCCAGTGTGTCCGGATTGGCGGTCTGCACGCCGATCTCCAGCTGGGCCAGCCCCGGCCGGAAGGTACCAAGCAAGGCGATCTCCTCCTCCCGCAAAATATCTGCGGAGATCTCAAAGTGAAAATTAGTGACACCATTGTCATTTTCTTTGAGAAACTGCCAGATCTCGCAGGCATGCTCATGGTGACAGTTAAAGGTCCTGTCGATAAATTTCACCTGCGCAACCTTTTTTTCCAGAAAAAACCGCAATTCCTTTTTCACCAGCTCCATATTTCGGAACCGCACCTGCTTCTCTAACGAGGACAGACAGTAGCTGCAGCGGTAGGGGCAGCCTCTGCTGGTCTCATAGTAGATGATGCGATTGGTAAAGGGTGCCAGATCATCATACAGAAAGGGCAGCGTGCTCAGATCGGTAGCTTCCCTCACCGGGGTGTATCCACTGCGAAGATACAGACCCGGGATGCTGCACAGAGGATAGGCCTCCTCTCCCTCCAGATAGTGACAGACGATCTCCCGGAAGGTGTTCTCCCCCTCTCCGATGATCACGCCCTTCACCCCGGGGAAGCTTGTCAGAAGCTCCTTGCATCCATAGGATACCTCCGGACCGCCCAGCCAGATCTCCACTCCCGGCAGTACTTTCGGGAGTTCGCAAAGAAGCTCCTCCACGATAGTCCTGTTCCAGATATACACCGAAAACCCGATCACATCGGGCCTCTGCCGGTAGAGATCTGCCAGTATATCTCTGGCATACTGATTGATGGTGTACTCCGCCAGAAACACACTGTCCCGATGTTCCTCCTTCACACAGGCCCTCAGGCTGTAGATGGCCGGGTTGGAGTGAATATATTTTGCATTGATGGCTGCCAGTAAAATCTTCATAAAATTCCTTCCGCGCTTACAAAAAGGGCAGTGGACCTTCCGGGGTCCCTGCCCTATGAATCAGTCTTCCTTCATCTTACATCTTTTTCAAAGATCCCACAAGAAAAGCTTTACAGAATAAACTCCCTGGCGTCCAGATCAGCCTGTACCTTCTTCAGATCCTCACGAATGGAAAGCTTCTGAGGGCAGGCCTGCTCACACTTGCCGCACTGAATGCAGTTCTTGGCCTGCTTGCTCTCACCAAGCTGATTCTCCCAGTTCCATCTGACAACATTGTAGTTCTGGTACATATGATAGGTGTTCCAGGCGCTGAAGTTGCCGGGAATGTCTACGCCGGCGGGACAGGGCATGCAGTAGCGGCAGCCGGTACAACCGTTCTGCACTCTGCTGTTGATCAGGGTGACGATACCTTCGATCGTCTCCTTCTCCTTCTCGGAGAGCGGCTTGAAGTTCTCAAAGGTAGCCAGATTGTCCTCCACCTGATCCATGGCGGACATACCGCTTAAGATCACCTTTACGTTGGGCAGGCTTCCCACCCAGCGAAGGGCAAAGCTGGCGATGGAAGCATCCTTGTCCATGGTGCGGAACACCTCCGTGATGTCCTCCGCAAAGCAGGCAAGAGAGCCTCCCTTGATGGGCTCCATGATCACGAGAGGAATTCCCAGCTTCTCAGCCAGTTCATACCCACGCATACCGGGGCCGTCCTTGGTATCCATGTAATTCAACTGGATCTGGCAGAAATCCCAGTCTCTGTAGGTGATGATCCTCTCAAAGGCCTCAAAGCTATCATGGAAGGAGAAGCCCAGATTCCTGATCTTGCCCTCTGCCTTTAGTTCCTCCAGGCGTTTTACAACGCCCAGGCTCTCCATCTGGGCAAAGCTTCCGCCGTTTAAGGCGTGCATCAGATAGAAATCTATGTAATCGGTCTGCAGTCTGGAAAGCTGCTCGTTGAACAGTCTGTCCACATCCTCTAACGTCTTCACATTCCAACAGGGCAGCTTGGTTGCCAGATAGAAGCTGCTGCGATCGTACTTCTTCAGCACCTTGCCCACAAAGGGCTCGCTGTCTCCGTTGTGATAAGGGTATGCCGTGTCAATGTAATTCACACCGGCGGCAATCGCCCTGTCGATCATGCTCTCTGCCTCAGGCTCGTTGATCTTCCCCTGTGCATCCACGGGAAATCTCATACAGCCGAAGCCCAAAAGCGATGTCCTGATCCCCAATTTGTCAAAGGTCCTCATCTCCATAGAAAAATACCTCCAATCCCCTCTATATCTGCTGTAACCATTCAGAATCCATTCACAAAACCGCCTCGTCAGGCTTTTTCTTTTGCTCACATGGGTATATTTTACCAAAAAAATTCCGTTTTGGAAATGGAATATCCTGTCAATCTGTATGAATCACACCATCTTCATCGAAAGAAACACCAAACTCTTTACTGTACTCGTTCATCCTGCCAAGGATCCGCTCATAGGCCTCCCCTTCTGCCGGGGTCGGCTTGTAATCATTTCGGTTCGTCACCGAACTGATGGAACAGGGAATGATACCGGCGGATGTATCCTCCAAAAGCTTCCCATCTTCAAAGCGGAAGGTCTGCTGGAAAATGATACAGTCCTTGTCCGCCGGATTCCTGTTGCCGCCGAAGCAGAAGTTTCCCAGACTGTAGACGATGTATTTGCCGTTGTATTGCTCAATGCCCTGAATCACATGGGGATGATGCCCGATCACCAGATCGGCGCCCCAGTCGATGCAGTTCTTCCCCAGCTTTCTGGCATAGTCCTCCGGTACATTTTCCCGCTCGACCCCCCAGTGACAGTTCACCAGAATCAGGTTGGCCTGCTGCTCTTTCAGCTCCTCCATGCCCTTTTTGATAAATTTCTCCACGCCGCTTCCGTAACCGATCACATTCACAGAGATCAGTCCGATGCGGATTCCCTTGGTCTCGTAGATTCCCACCCGGTCATTGAAGGCATAGACGATCCCTGCGCCCTCTACAGCGCATACGGTCTCATCCCGCCCCGCCTCATAGTAGTCCATCAGGTGATTATTGGCCATACTCACTGCCTCCACGCTGCCGGCAGTCAGCGCCTCCACATATGCCGGGTCCCCGCTGATGCAGTAGGTCTGGGACTCCCGGAAGACTGTGGCGGTTGTCAAGGGCCCCTCCAGATTCACAATGGTCAGGTCATCCGCCGAAAAGATGGGCTCAACATTTTCAAAAAAATAGGCCGGATCGTTCTGCTGCTCCCACATCTCCTGAAAAGACCACTCATAGCCCTGTCCACGGTATCCTCCCATCGTCACATCCCCGGCGGCGGAGATGGTGATCTCGATGGGAAGCTTCTCCTTAGGTTCTTCCTCGGAAGAGGGAAGTTCCTCCCCCTTTTCCCCGTTTTCACTGTCTATTGTTGCCTGCGCCGAAGCGCTATCCTCTGTCACCGCTTCCTCTGTCAGCTTGGAGGGTTCATAGGGCTCCTTCCAGGTGATCTCATCCTTCTGCCCGCATCCCGTCAGCAGACAGAGCAGAAGGATCGTCATCAAGTATCGCAATCTCATAAAATACCCCATTTAGCATTCTTTTCCCCTATACTACCACAAAACGGTGGCATTTGATACTCTCTTTTTTCTATACTGCCTCAAAACGGACTCTTTTTGCACATTTTACGAGTGATTTGCGTTCGGTGCAACAGAGCCCGCCCTCAAAAGGACTATTTACAGCAAAAAATTAAGCCCGTTCGATTCTTTTTCCTCTCGAACGGGCCTTCAATGAATTTCCTGTAATTTCATTGTCTACACCTTCAACTTTCATAGATTTTTGGTAGGACACTTACCTTTTCATTGGACGATACCTCCATCTGTTCCATAACGACCTATCTGCTAAGGACCTCTACCTTTCATAAGAACCACCTTCCTGTCCCAGAATCAAGTGAATAGGTACCATCTATGTAAACTCTCCTCGAGATTTCGTGTGAATCAACTGCTTAACCCATTGGACCTTCCTCCGTTTTCTAAAGAATCGATCGCTTGCTAACTTCTTGCGGCTCCTCCGCCAGGAATAAATTTCCTTTATCTGTGTTAGGTATCTCTTCTTTTGTTGTCTTTATATTAACACGGAAAATCTGTATTGTCAACTATCTTTTTCAATATTTTTATATTTTCTGATAATTTATATTTTCACAGCGAAATGATCATACGTTTTATCCCCGGCTTGCATGAAACGTTTGACTGCTTCCTCGACAGTCTTTTGCGCGTTTCACGGATAAGTCACAAAAAATCCTGTGGAACAATCTCCAAATCTATGTCATAATAACGTTACGTACACACAAGGTCGAGGAATCCCCCGGCAGAAGGACAGGATATGTTATTTAACTCGCAGATTTTTATCTTTCTATTTTTGCCCCTGGCGCTTTTTGGCTGGTTTTTCATCAACCGCCTGAGGGCCTACCGCTGCGCCCTATTGTTTTTGGTGGGAATGTCCCTCTGGTTCTACGGATATTTCAATCCCCGGTATCTCGCCATCATTTTGGTGAGCATCGGTTTCAACTACAGTCTAAGCTTTGTGATGGATCGGTTGCCCGGTGATAAGGTGCGCAGGATCTGCTGCCTGGTGGGCTGTGTGGGGAATGTGGGTCTGTTAGGTTACTATAAGTATTATGACTTCTTTCTGGACAACCTGAATGCAGTCTTTCATACCGACTTTCCATTAAAAAACATTATCCTGCCCCTGGGTATCAGCTTCTTTACCCTGCAGCAGCTCTCCTTTGTCATCGACAGAAGCAGAGGGGAGGCCGGGCACCTGCCGCTTTTGGATTATGCCGCCTTCGTCACCTTCTTCCCCCAGCTGATCGCAGGCCCTATCGTACTGCACAGCGAGTTGATCCCGCAGCTTAAGGATCTTCGAAAGAGAACCTTCTCAGCAGAGGATTTTGCGGACGGTATCGTGCTCTTTTGTTTAGGTCTGATGAAAAAGGTGCTTCTGGCAGATACCCTGGCGATGATCGTCAATCAGGGCTTCGAGAAGATCTACTGGTTGGACACTCCTTCCGCATGGCTGGTGGCACTGTGCTTTACTTTCGAACTGTATCTGGACTTCAGCGGGTACTGTGACATGGCTATGGGAATCGGCAAGATGTTCCGCATGGATCTCCCCGTCAACTTCAACTCTCCCTATAAAGCACACTCCGGCAGAGAATACTGGAAGAGATGGCACATCACCCTGACCAGATTTTTCACAAAATACGTGTACATTCCTCTGGGCGGCAGCAGAAAGGGAACGGCCAGGACGATTCTCAACATCCTGATCGTCTTC
Source organism: Acetatifactor sp. (assembly GCA_051880235.1). GTDB lineage: Bacteria > Bacillota > Clostridia > Lachnospirales > Lachnospiraceae > Acetatifactor. Next base: position 14,128 of record JBJENO010000005.1, read on the forward strand.
CTGATCAGCGGTCTTTGGCACGGTGCCAGCTGGACCTTCGTGATATGGGGACTGCTGCACGGACTTTCTGTGGCCTGGTCTCACAGAAAGCACTTCCGTCTGAAGGACGGATGGCTTTCCTGGGCTTGTATGTTTCTGTACACCATTCCGGTTTCCGCCATCTTCCGCAGTGAGACAGTGGACAATATGTGCCGCATCCTGAAGGCGATGTTCGTGCCTTCCTTCACAGGCTTCTTTCCGGAGCTTACCGGTGCGGTGAAGGAATTGTCAGAGATATACGTGCCGGTGAAGCTTCTTGCACTGAAGGATCCCAATCTGATGAATATCTTCTGTCCCGCAGTGGTGTTCGTGCTGCTGGCCGTCACTGCCTTTGTACTGCACGGAAAAAACACTCAGGAGCTCCTGGCCTCCCAGAAGGAGAAGGGCTTTACCCGCTCCTTCACCCTGTTTCTGGTGGTGTTCACGGGCTGGGCACTGATTTCCCTGACTCAGGTCAGCACCTTCCTGTACTTTAATTTCTAAAAGACCCTTCGGAATCGCATTTTGCATCCGGCACACCCTTCCGAAGGGAATCTTCAAGGATGGAGCAATACTATGAATGAAACCTGTCATGCCAAAAAGTTCATAAAGCGCTTTTCCCTGGGACTGGGGCTTTTCCTGCTTCTCATCGCCGGAATCGTCCTGCTTCTGGACCCCTTCTACCACTACCACGGCCCCCTGCCGGGTCTGAAGGCGGTGTTGGAGGAACGGGACTATGAGGTGACGGGCACGCTGGATCACTTTGACTATGAGGGCCTGATTCTGGGCACCAGTATCGCTGAGAACTACAACACCCGTCAGTTTTCCGAGAACTTCGGCATGACCTTCGTGAAAGCCATCCGTGCCGGGGGCAGCAATGCGGATCTTCTCTGGTACCTGGACAGAGCCTATGAAAGCCATGATCTGAAGCAAGTGTTCTATTTCCTGGATCTGTTCTCCATGGAGAGCGATACCACCCCCACCTTTTCCCAGAGTAATACCGATTTTCTCACCAACAAAAACCCTTTTGATGATATCGAATATCTCTGGAACAAGGACGTGTTGTTCAAAAAGATTCCCCTGCAGCTCGCCTACTCCTTTGTGCTGGACTACGATGAAGGAAATCCCTACAGCTGGTATCAGACCAAGACCTTCCACTCCGATGAAGTGATGAAATGGTACTCTCCCGCAGGCTTTCTCAAGGATCAGGCCCCCATCGAGGAGATCGATCCCCTCTTCGCAGAGAATCTCTCTCTTCTGGAACAACGGATCGCCGCCCACCCGGACACAGACTTCACCGTCTGTTTTTCCCCCATCAGTATTCTCTGGTGGGACAATGAATACCGGGAGGGCAGATTGGACCAGGTCCTCTGGAAGCTGCAGACGATCACAGACCGCCTGTCTGCCTACGGGAATGTGTCCATCTACTTCTTCCAGGGAGACACTGAAATCATCAAAAACCTGGACAACTACATGGATATTCTTCATTTTTCCGAATCCGTCAACCGACTTCTCTGTGACCGGATCGCCGCCGGTGATGGCAAGGTCACGGCGATCAGTCTCCCGGCACAGTTAGAGGACTTAAGAGAGACCGTCATTCGCTTCTCCACAGAGGAGATCACACAGTATTATCCGGATGCAGTGACGGAGTAAAGCATCCGGTGTGGGGATCGCGTTCCAACGCCTTAAGGCCTGTATGTCTGCTTGCAGACATATAGAACTTACGGCGAAGGAACGCGGTCCCGGCAAGACCGGTGTGTCTGTTGCAGACTGTCGGCGAATCGTCGGTACTTAGGCTACGTACTTTGCAGCCTTATGTACCGCTATGATGGAGCCCAAGCGAAAGCGTGTCTGCAAGCAGACATATCGGTCTTAAGCCGAAGGGACCGCATTCCCCCCCAAAGAAACAATAACAAGAGCGAGGAAAAACCATGCACCATATCTTACTTGTGGAGGACGACCGGCAGATTCAGGACAGTCTCCGGGAATACCTGCAAACCGAACAATTTACCGTCTCCGTGACAGACGGACAGACAAAGGCACTGGAACTTTTGAAGCGCAGCGGTCCCTTCGACCTGGTGCTGCTGGATATCTCCCTGCGAGAGGGCAATGGCCGGGACACCTGTGCCGCCATCAGAAGGCTGTATGATGTGCCTGTGATCTTCCTCACCGCTTCCGACGACGAGAGCAGTGTTGTGAAGGGCTTTGATCTGGGTGCCTGTGATTACATTGCAAAGCCTTTCCGCCCAAGAGAACTGTTGTCACGCATTCGAAACGCTCTCCGGGGCAGTCAGAACCGCAATGTGCTGACCGCCGGAGATCTCACCTTGGATGTATCCGGCGGAACCGTATACAAGCAGGGGAGGGAGCTGGTGCTCTCCGCCCTGGAATACCGGATCCTGTTCTTTCTCCTCTCCAACAAGGGGATTCTGCTGACCAGAGAAAAGCTTCTGGAGGAGATCTGGGATATCGCCGGAGACTTCGTCAACGATAACACGCTGACGGTGTACATCAAGCGCATCCGGGAGAAGATCGAGGACGATCCCTCCTGCCCGAAAATCGTAAAGACCGTGCGCGGTCTCGGTTACCGCATCGATGGATAGGAGGCCGCCCATGAAACTGTGGAATAATCCGGAAATCAAACATTTTCTCATGCTCTACGGAACCTTTTCCTGTCTGTTTACCCTGGCAGGCTTCCTGATTCACCCCTATGCAGGCGGATTACTTGGTATCGCCTGCATCTTTTTTCTGGTGCTCTTTCTCCTGTATACCGGCAAACGCTACCGGGCACTGTCCGAGATGAGCCTGTCCATCGACAAACTGCTGCACGGGGAGTCCATTCAGATCTCAGCCTGCAGGGAAGGAGAGCTCTCCATCCTTGAGGCAGAATTGCAAAAGATGACAACAAGACTGCAGGAACAGGCGGACGCATTGCAGCAGGATAAGCTGTACCTTTCATCTGCTATGGCAGACATCTCCCATCAGCTTCGGACCCCGCTGACCTCCATGAATCTGACCCTCTCCATGCTCCGCAGCAGTGACCTGTCTGCCGGACGGCGACCGGAGCTTCTTCGGGATCTGTCAAAAAGTCTGCAGAAGATCGACTGGCTGATTGAAGCGCTGCTAAAGCTGTCCAAGCTGGACGCCGGGACCGTGCAGTTCGCCCGAGCGCCTGTTGCCGTGGCAGCGCTTATCGACAAAGCCTGTGAAAATCTTCTGGTCCCCATGGAGCTTCGAGGGCAGGAACTGACTGTCTGCGTGCAAGCGGAATCCTTCATCGGGGACCTGTCCTGGACAGGCGAAGCCCTGGCCAATCTGGTGAAAAACTGTCACGAGCACACCCCGGAGGGAGGATTCATCCGGATCGAAGCCCTGGAGACCCCTCTGTTTACCCAGATCACCGTCCGGGACAACGGACCGGGATTTGTCCCTGAAGAGATCCCCCACCTGTTTGAGCGCTTCTACAAGGGAAGCGGCTCCTCCCCGGAGTCGGTGGGAATCGGCCTGGCGCTGGCACGACGGATCGTCGCCTCCCAGAATGGGACCCTTACCGCCGCCAATGCCCCGGAGGGAGGAGCACTCTTCACCATCCGCTTCTACAAAAGTGTGGTGTAATACTACCTCCATTGTGAGGACCGCAGCCCCAGCAAGCCCGGTATATCACTTGCAGACTGTCGCCCTTACGGCGGAGGACCGCAGACCCGGCAAGACCGGTGTGTCTCTTGCAGACATGTCGGAACTTTCGCTGGAGGACCGCAGCCCCGGCGAGACCGGTGTGCCTCTTGCAGACTGTCGGCGAATCGTCGGTACTTAGGCCGCGTACTTTGCGGCCTTATGTACCGCTACGATGCAGCCCAAGCGGAAGCGTGTCTGCAAGAGATATACCGGTCTTAAGCCGAAGGGCTGCGGTCCCCGCAACCCCAACGTGTCTGCAAGAGATATACCGGCCTCAAGCCGCAGGGCTGCGGTCCGGACACCCCCACGTGTCTGCAAGAGATATACCGGCCTCAAACCGCAGGGCTGCGGTCCGGACAATGGGAAATTTTTTTCAGTCACTTTTCTGTCACTTTCACCTGTTAGGATAACCATAAAGAAAGGGCAGTGCAAAGGCACGATCACCATGCGCCCTTCGGAAAGGGAACCTATGGAACTATTAAAAGTGGAACATCTGACAAAAATATACGGCAAGGGAGAAAATGCGGTCCGGGCTGTGGACGACATTTCTTTTACGGTGGAAAAGGGAGAATTTATCGCCATCATCGGGCCCTCCGGCTCCGGCAAATCCACACTCCTCCATATCTTAGGCGGAGTGGACCGCCCCACCGGCGGAAAGATCTACCTGAACGGACAGGATGTGTATGCTCAAAATGAAGACCAGCTGGCCATCTTTCGCCGCAGACAGGTGGGACTGATCTACCAGTTTTACAACCTGATTCCGGTATTGAACGTAGTGGAGAATCTGACCCTCCCCGTTCTGATGGACAATCGGGAGGTGAATCAGGAACGCTTGAACGAACTGCTGCACACCCTGGGGCTGGAACGACGTAAAACTGCTCTTCCCAACCAGCTCTCAGGCGGACAGCAGCAGAGAGTTTCCATCGGCAGAGCCCTGATGAATGCCCCTGCGGTGGTACTGGCGGACGAGCCCACCGGAAACCTGGACTCCAAGAACAGCCAGGAGATCGTGGAGCTCTTAAAGTACTCCAACCGGAAGTACCATCAGACATTGATCGTTATCACCCATGACGAATCCATCGCCCTGCAGGCCGACCGGATCATTGCCATCGACGACGGCAAGATCATCCGGGACGAGCGCGTTCGGGAGGTGAGATAGGTGAATATTTTTCAGAAATATACCGCCAGATCCCTGATGAAAAACAAGTCCCGCACCATCGTGACGATCATCGGCATTCTTCTCTCCACCGCCATGGTGACTGCAGTGATTCAGGCGGCAAACAGCGGATTGGAATATCTGAAGCGTGTGGAGATCGAAGAGAATGGCGCCTATCACGCCCTCTTTCGCAATATTGACGCTCCGGGGATCAACGCCCTGTTACAGACCGGCCTGGCCGAAGACATGACTGTCTGGCAGGAGGTGGGCTGGGCGCTGATCGGAAGCACCAACGAGGACAAACCTTTTCTGTTGATCGAATCTGTGCCCGACGACCTGGAGAAATTTGTGGCTGTGCACCTTCTGTCCGGTCGACTGCCGGAAAATGACTCTGAGATCGTGCTTCCCAAACACCTCTCCTACAACGGCGGTGTAGATTTTGAGATCGGAGACGAGCTGACTGTAGAGGTAGGGACCAGAACCCCTCTGGATCAGTATTTCCCCCTGACCATGGCCAACGGTTATGTCAAAGAGGAGGAGACACTGGTAAACTGCACTACCCATACCTATACTGTGGTGGGAGTCTATGACCGCTTTTCCTATGAAATAGAGCCCTACTCCTGCCCCGGATATACTGCCCTGACCAAGGGTGCGGCAGAAGGTCCCAGGACACTCTTTGTGACCTTTCAGAAGGTGCAGGAAATCTATGACCAGGTGGATTCGGGTTCTCTATCCCCCCTTCGGGACAAATTTGTGGCTCACAGCGACCTGATCCGATTAAGCGGAAGCTTTAGAAACGGCAATCTGGTCAGTCTCCTCTATGGGTTTGTGATGATCCTGGTACTGCTGATCGGTTTTGGCTCTGTGATGCTGATCTACAATTCCTTCTCCATCTCCGTCAGCGAGCGGACGAAGCAGTTCGGGATCCTAAAGTCCATCGGTGCCACCAGAAAACAGATCAGGCAGAGCGTCCTGTTCGAAGGCTTCCTGCTCTGTCTGGTAGGAATTCCTCTGGGTATCCTGTCCGGCTGCATCGGAATCGGCATCACCCTCTGGTGCCTGCGGAACAATTTTACCTTTCTGATGGGCTCAACCGTGGAGATGAAGCTGGTGGTCAGCCCCATCGGGCTCGTCCTCACCGTTATCATCAGCCTGGTGATCACGCTGATCTCTGCCTGGATCCCCGCCAGACGGGCCATCCGCATCAGTGCCATCGACTCCATCCGGCTGTCCCAGGATATTAAACTAAGGGGGAGAAAGCTTCGCACCTCGCCCCTTACGAAAAAGCTGTTTGGATTCGAGGGGATGATGGCCTCCAAAAACTTTAAGCGAAACAAGAAGAGGTATCGCTCTACCATCGTCTCTCTCTTCTTAAGTATCGTACTGTTTATCTCCACCTCGGCCTTCTGTGCCTATCTGACAAGATCCGTGGAGGGAATCATGAGTTCCGATTCCAACGAAGACCTCTCCTATTATATTGCAGGGGATGAGGGGATCAGACCGGATGCAGAGGAAGTATTTCAGATTCTCTCCGCCGCCCAGGGGGTAGACAGCGTATACCAATATGATGAAAATCGAAACTCCTTCCGGATCGATCCGGAACTGATTCATGAGGATCATCACAGCAAAAACGATGCCTTTGGGGAGACCAATGCTCTCTCAGAGTACTATCTCTCCTATGTCTTCCTGGATGATGCAGGCTTTCGGACACTCTGTGCGCAAAATCACCTGTCCCCCGAGCGGTATATGGACCGCGAACACCCTCAAGGGCTGCTGTTCAACCGGGAAGTGACCATGGAGGTAGACGAGAATAACAATGCAAAGTGGAAAACCTACTCCCTGCTTCAGGAAGACTCCCTGCCTTGCGAGGTCGTCCGAGTTCAGACCAAAGAGATCGAAGGCTTTACCTCTTACGGACCGGAAATCACGGAAGACGGGCGGCAGATGGTTGTCTACTATCCCAACGAATATATGCTTTCCTACCACAGGGGGGAGATCGACACGTTGGATAGAACTATGGCAACGCTCTATCCTGCAGATGAAGTGGAAGAAAAGACGTCCTTCCCCATCGGTGCATTGATAGAGACTCCCCCTACCGGTTTCTCCACCAATTCTCCTATGCTGTTCTATCCGGACTGCTGCAGAGAATCGGTGATCGGGGACGAATACTCCTATGTGATAAACTATTCCATCCGGGCCCAAAACCATGAGGCAGCCTACAACAATATCAAAAATGCTTTGCAGGAACACGGCCTTGACACCTCCAGGCTGCACAATCATGCGGCGGACAGAGAGTCCGAGAGAATGCTGGTCACTGTCATTCGGGTGTTCTCCTACGGTTTCATTGTCCTGATCTCCATGATCGCCATTGCCAATGTGTTCAACACCATCTCCACCAACATCGCCCTGCGCCGGAGAGAGTTCGCCATGCTGCGCTCTGTGGGGCTGACGGAAGGGTCACTGCAGAAAATGATGAATTACGAATGCCTGATCTACGGATTGAAGAGCCTGCTCTACGGACTCCCCATCTCCTTCGGCATGACGTACCTGATCTGGAATGCTACAACTGATGCCGTAGAACTGCACTTCTTCCTTCCCTGGCCCAGCATCGGGATCGCAGTGGGCAGCGTGTTTGCCGTGATCTTCATCACGATGCTTTACTCCATCCGGAAGATCAGAAGGGACAATCCCATCGATGCCCTGAAGAACGAGAATCTGTAAAAAAACCCCCCTGGCAGGAATCCCTGCCGGGGGGTTTTACTTTCATCAAAAAGCTTAATCGATCTTTAAGATCAGTCCCAGGATCCTCTTACCGCAAAGCTCCATCTGCTCACGGGTCAATTCACCTTTTTCCTTTGCAATCAAAAGTCTCTCCGGGAAGCCGATTGCCATCTTCATATCGTTGCCGGCATTCACTTCCTTGTAGTGCTCGCCGCAAGTCCACCAGTCGGTGGTAACCATGCCCTCAAAGCCCCACTCACCGCGCAGGATATCCTCCAGCATGTCCTTATTCTCGGAAGCTCTGTGACCGTTGATGATATTGTAGGAGGACATAATGCTCCAGGGCTTTGCCTCCTTCACGATGATCTCAAATGCCTTCAGATAGATCTCGCGGATGGCACGCTCACTGGCTCTGGAATCGCTCTCACGACGATTGGTCTCCTTGTTGTTCAGTGCAAAATGCTTTACGGTAGCAGCCACATGGTTGCTTTGTATTCCGGTTACCATGGCACCCGCCATCTTACCGGTAAGCACCGGATCCTCAGAGTAGTATTCGAAGTTTCTGCCGCAGAGAGGACTTCTGTGAATGTTGATGGCGGGAGTCAGCCATGCGCCGATATTGTTCTCCTTTGCCTCAGCACCGCCTGCAGCACCCACCTGCTCCACAACCTCAGGATTCCAGGTACAGGCAAGCAGGGTAGAACAGGGGAATGCAGTAGTATTCACACCACAGCAGGGAGCGATACGCACACCTGCAGGTCCGTCTGCTGTCATAATATTGGGAACGCCGTAATCAGGCAGATTACCGTAACCGAAGGTATTGGCAACACCGGTATTGGGCTGTCCGCCGAGAAGGACTGCCAGTTCCTCATCGGGAAGTGCCGCCACAAATTCATCCAGAGTCATTCTGCCCTCAGCCACATCGATGAGCTTCGGTCTGTTGTCCACTGCACCCCAGAGCCGATAGCTGTCCCGGAAGCGCACCTTGGGAGCTGTACCGTCTGCCTCTGCGCCGGAAAGCTTGCTGGGGAAGATGCTTGCATCGGTGTCAAACCCGGGCAGCTGGGGAAGCTTTTCAAAGGTACCATCAGAAAGCAGTCGCTCCGGCAGAAGCTGAGGAACCATCTTGGCAGAGAGCTGCTCCGTGATCACATCCTCAGTGAGAACCATCACATAGTTGTCCTCGATGGTATCGCGAACGGAGGTACCGATGTAGAAGTGGTACTCACCCTTCTCCAGTACATACGCGGACTTGGCAACCTTGCCCAGATCATCATAGGAAGCCATGGCGTTTACTGCAAAACTCATGGTCACGGTCTGGGTCTCGCCGGACTGAAGGAGTCTCGTCTTCTTAAAGGCAACCAGCTGACGGGCGGGCTTGCCAAGCTTCCCCTGAGGGGCACTGAAGTAAACCTGTACCACTTCCTTACCGGCCTTGTCGCCCACGTTGCACACATCGATCTTCACACGGATGGTATCACCGCACTTTACGACCTCAGGCATGGAAAGGGCAAATCTTGTATAGGAGAGACCGTAACCGAAGGGGTAATTTACCTTCTCGGCCGCACCGGGAATGGTCTCGAAATAACGGTATCCCACATAGATATCGTCTGTGTAGTTGACATAGTCATCGGACTCGTGGAAATTGTAGGTGGAGGGATAATCCTCCAGACGCTTCGCAAAGGTATCGGACAGCTTTCCGCAGGGATTGCCGTCACCGATCAGCAGTTCTGCTGCTGCCAGGCCGCCCTCCATACCGCCCTGCCAAGCCATCAGCACGGACCGGATCCCGGTATCCTCCTTAAACCACTCGGTATCAACCATACCGCCTACGTTCATCACCACGATGACCTTGGGGAATACGGCCTTTACATCCTCAACCATTGCTTTTTCAGCGTGAGACAGATAAAAATCTCCGTCCTCGAAGATCTCCTTCTTGGAATCCTCTTCCACTTCCTCGTTGGGAAGAAGTCCTGCAATGGCCAGTCCGTCAACTTTGCTTTCCCTGTCATAGATACTCTTTCGATCCCAGCCCTCTCCGGAGAAACGACAGATGCTGATGATCGCGGTATCGGTAAAGGCACGGGCCTCCTTAAGCAGATCAGTGGGAACCTTGGGCTCCACCGTCATGCCGGGCTCTCTTCCCAACGCATACTGCTCCTTCACATTCTCGCGGTAGAAGTCAGCCAGCTTCTCGAAGATGCTGACATGATCCGCCTTCAGGGACAGTCCCTCATACAGATTGCGAATGTAGGAAACAGTCACATCTCCGCTTCCGCCGCCGCCCTTTACATAGTCAAAGGTGGCCTTGCCAAACAGTGCAAGCCTGGTTCCCTTTGCCAGGGGGAGAAGCCCTCCCTCATTCTTTAAGAGCACCATACCTTCCTTTGCTGCATTTTTGGACAGCTCGATATGTGCCTTGCCGGCTGTGATGCGCTCTCCGTTCTCACCCAGAGGCAGCACAGGAGTATATTTCGCTCTGGCCCATCTTTCCATAGAAAAAACCTTCCTTTCGTAGTAGTCATTGATACCTTCATTATCTCTGAAAATCCCTTATTTTGCAATGGTTTTTCTTGTGCCGAGCGGGACTATTTTGTACTCTCCTCCGGGCAGGAAGCCCTTGTTCTTTCTCGCAAATTGGGGTATACTGTGCAGAAGAGAGTTTACTGATTTATAGAAGGAGCACGTGATATGAAACATTTGAAAAAAAATAGATGGAGTCCTTTCGTTTGCCTTTTCACCTGCCTGCTGCTTGTTTTGGGAGAATTTCTCCTCTCCTGTGCTGCCGCACAGGCAGCGGCCGCACCCAAGGAAGTGGACATCATCTTCTTCCATGACACCCATTCCCATCTGGAGACCTTCTCCACCATCGAAAATGGGGAGAGAATTCTGTCCGGCGGTTTTGCAAAGATCAAGACCATCATCGATCAGGCGCGGGAAACCAACCCCGACACCCTGGTGCTGGATGCAGGTGATTTTTCCATGGGCACACTGGCCCAGACTATCTACAGCACTCAGGCCTCTGAGCTTCGCACACTGGGGGCAGTGGGCTGCGATGTATCCACTCTGGGCAACCACGAATTTGACTATCGCTCCCAGGGCCTGGCTGATATGATGGATGCCGCCAAGGTTTCCGGCGACGCGCTTCCCGAACTGGTGCTTTGCAACATCGACTGGGAGACAATGGAAGCAGAAGGGCTCACCGAAGAGCAGCAGCTGTTGAAGGATGCCTTCGAGAACTTCGGCATGAAAGATTACACCATCCTGCAGAAGGGGGATGTGAAAATTGCTCTGTTCGGCTTATTCGGCAAGGATTCCCTGGCCTGTGCCCCTACCTGTGTATTGAAGTTCAAGGAGCCTATTGCCGCTGCCGCCGAGACTGTCGCAAGAATCAAGGCCCAGGAGAATCCCGATCTGATCATCTGCCTCTCCCACAGCGGTACCTCCAAGACACCCTCCCAGTCTGAGGACGAACAGTTGGCCGGTCAGGTGCCGGACATCGACCTGATCATCAGCGGTCACAGCCATACCACCCTGCCCCAGTCGATTCAGTGCGGCGACACCTACATCGGCTCCACCGGCGAATATGCCAGACAGATCGGCACTATCTCCCTTCGTCAGAGGGAAGACGGACGCTGGGAACAGACCGCCTACGAGCTGGTCCCTGTAAGTGCCGACATTCCTGAGGATCCCGAAGTGCAGGAGAAAATTTCCGGTTTCTTCGAGCTGGTGGATGCAACCTATCTGAAGGACTTCGGCTACACCTCCAGACAACAGGTGCTGGTGCAGAATCCCTACGTTTTTTCCTCCGCAGCAGACCTCTACAAGGTCCACACGGAGCACACTCTGGGGAACCTGTTGTCCGATGCCTTCCGCTACGCAGTGAATACCTTCGACACCACAGACACCCACCCCGTAGATGTAGCCATCGTTCCCGCCGGCACGGTCCGGGAGACCTTTCCGGTGGGTGAGATCACCGTGGAGGATGTCTATAACTCCTGCTCCCTGGGCATCGGCCCCGACGGTGTTGCGGGCTACCCGCTCTTAAGCCTTTATATTTCCGGAAAAGATCTGAAGACCGCTGCGGAGATCGACGCCTCCATCTCCGCCCTGATGTCAGGTGCCACCCTGTATCCTTCCGGAATGAACATTACCTTCAATCCTCACAGAATGATCCTGAACAAAGTGACGGACTGCTATCTCACCGATGCAGAAGGGAACCGCGTGGAGTTTGAAGACGACAGACTTTACCGCGTGGTCTGCGATCTCTACACCGGCCAGATGCTGGGAAATGTAACCGATCTTTCCTTCGGCCTTCTCTCCATCCAGCCCAGATTCGCCGACGGAACCGCCATCGAAAACGCGGAAGATGCAATCGTCTATGCGAATGGCAAAGAGATAAAGGCCTGGGCTGCCATCGCCTCCTACCTGGCTTCCATGGAGGATACGGACGGTGACGGCATCGCCGATATGTCCGCCGACTACAGCGCTCCCCAGGGCCGCAAGGTGGTGGAGGACGATGCCGGAATCTGGACCCGCATCAAAAATCCCAACCGCTTTGCAGTTGGGATCGTAGTCATTATTATCGTTGTCATCCTGTTGTTGATTCTGATCATCAAGCTCCTTGTGAAGCTGATCAGATGGATCGGCAGAAAGACCCGCAGAAAAAAAGCGTAAAATACCATGGGCAGGTTCCCGGGGCCGCGAAAGGGCCAAGGCCCCTGCCCCATATTTTTCTCAAAACAGATCCAACGTATTCTCCAGATAGATCTCCTCTCTGACCTGCAGCCGGTACTCCGGCTTTGTCATGTAGTAGAGCAGAAACTCCAGGATCAATGCGCTTCCAAGGCTTCTGCCTTCTATCTTAAAATGAGAAAATCCCATAGGCAGGTACACCTTCGTGATATCCTCTATGCCGATGAACCCGGGATTTTTCATTGCTCTGCTGAAGCGATACCCCTCCTCTGCTCCCGGTGCGGCACAATGATGCTCAGGACAATTCTCCCCAAGACTTTTCCGGCTCACCGCCTCGTAGCAACGCTTGCGGTCAGGACATCCAAAGTAGCAGCACTCGTTGCATAGAAATTCAATCTTGTCCTTCTGCGCCCGGGACAAAGTACCCAGTTGGTCCAAGGATTTGTTCAGACGGAAATCCGGTACCACATAGCGAAATTCTTCCCGGTTCACTTCCTGCAAAAGCTGTGAGAATTCCGTCAGAACCTTGGTGGTGGAAGATACCAGATAGAGCTCCGGATAGTGTACCCGCAGGTAATCTGCCAGCAGCTCCGAGTGCACAATGACTCCGTTTTGCACCGCTTTGCTCTGCCGGAAAAGGTCACAGAGGGCGTTGCACCTTCTGTCTAAGAGGTGTTCTTCCCTCAGCAGGGAATTGCTGAAGGTCAGTCTTGATGAGATTCCATACTCCTCCATCAGGTCAAAAACTTCCCGGGGTTCGCTGTCTCCATAGCCCACGCGGCCCCCGCCCCAGATACAGTCCGCCGGGGCACCATAGATGGAGCCGATGTCGCACCAGTCATAAAAAAACTCTCTGTGGTGACGATACAAGGGGAGGAAGACGCGGTACAGCTCATAGAACTCGAACAATCCCGGCAAGTGGTAGTATGCGGTTTTCTTCTCACAGCTCGTCTGGTTCATCTTATACCTTCCTATGCATCTATGGCAGATGTCCGATGACCTTGTATCCAATACTGCAATACAGAGAAATAGCCAACCCATTGTCAGCATTAAGCTGCCGCATTGGCATTTATTGTTTCTATTACCTTTCTGATTCCCATCCACACCGTCAAATCAGTAAATATCTCAACAATACTTCCCTGATCTGTAAACGGAGATTCCTGCAGAACCGAAAGATCCTTCATCAATCCGTTATGAACGATATACTCTACAATCTGGTTCACAAAATAGATCTGTCTGCTATCGAGACTCGTACTCGTCAAATACTCTGAGAAAGCCTCCTTTGCTGCATTCATATCAAGACCAACAATTTCACGAACCAACTCTCCCAAAGGTTTCGAACCATACTCATTCTCATAGTCTTGCTTTGTACCCACTTCACTCCACAAAATTTCTTCAAGCGCCAAGATATCATCTGCTGTAAGCGGTTTATTCGTCTTGAGTTTGGCAATTGCCTCATTGTCTTGATGCTGTCTGATATAGAACTCAGCCTTTGCCTTGTAATTCTTTAACTCGTCATTTTCCAGCTCCGACTCCCTCCATTCAATAGACAATAGATCGTCATCAAATGTGGTATCATAGTGATGTTTATATATCGGAATATATTTCATCAAATCGCGAAGCTTCTCTCGGATTTCTTCAAACTCATCAATCCCCGCATTATCCAGATAATCTGTGGTCAAAATTTTCTGGATTAATTCGCTCTGTGCCTGAATCTCAGGAATATTAGCAACACCGGCAATTCCATTTACTTTCTTATATAGGTCGCCTCTTGCTTTACTGTATTTCTTTCCAATAAGATAGGCAAGCTCTATTCCATACATAAGTGCATCAAATCGCACTGCGCTAGCCTCGTCTCCATCCGGCAAAATAAGGGGTGCCAACTCTTCTCTTACGATCAATGTGTCTTCATATGTGAGGCTCTGATAATTGGTTTCAACAGAATATAGGTCGACATATTTCAGGTGCTGGCGTACTGCAAAATTATCCCTTGGCAATTCCTGCACTTTCTCAGCCATCTGCTTTACCAACAAATTTCGATACACAATCAAATGATCAACCTGATAATTGATATCCTGTAATTTATATGATATCTCAAACTTCAGATTGAATATTGCACCTTGAAGTGCAATCATATTCGCAGTTGCTTTTCCTTTGTTCATTCTGAAGAATTCAAAATTTCCACAAAAATCAAAGATGTAAAATTTCTTCTTATCCTCTCCATCTAAAAGTCCCGGACAAAGTCTGGTACCCCGGCCTATCATCTGCCAAAACTTGGCTTTACTCATAACCTTCTTGAAGAACACAAGATTAAGCACTTCCGGCACATCGATTCCTGTATCAAGCATATCGACAGATATAGCGATTTGCGGCATTTTCTTTGGGTCAGAAAACTCATCGATGGCACTCTGCGCATAAGTCATATAGTTATCAATTACCTTCGCATAATCAGGAAGATGCGGGTATTCCCTATGGAATACTTCCAGTATTTTCTCTGCGTGATCATGATTCTTTGCAAAAATAATTGTCTTCCCAATCTTCTGACCATAATCAATCTTAATACCATGTTTCATCAGTGTATCCAGGACCTGTCGAATGGTGTCCTCGTTGAATACCCATGTATTCAGCGCTGATGAGCCAATAGCTTCTGGTAGTTCTCCGTTTTCGTCTTCAAAAGTTGCCTCATATTCTTCCTTATCTTCCTCAGATAAATCATCATAGACAATTCCTTGTTCAATGAACTTAAGCTTTGATTCCACTGAAACATAATCAACAAGATAACCATCCTTGACAGCCTGCGCCAGATCATACCCATAAGTAGGCACTCCATTTTCCAGTTCAAACACTTCGTATGTATTCTTATCAATTTCGTCTTTCGGCGTAGCCGTAAGTCCTACCAACGGAGCATCAAAATAGTTGAATATATCTCGATATTTATTGTAGATGGATCTATGTGCCTCATCACATATCACAAGGTCAAAATGACCGCAGGTAAACAGTTTTCCAGTGCTATCACTCACGGAATCGATACAGTTCATCATCGTCTGATATGTTGAAAACACGCAATGTGCATTGTAATTGTCTTTTTCTTCCACCAAATTTGTGCAGGATAAGTTTGGAAGCATATTTACAAAGCTTCTCTTCGCCTGAGTAACCAAAGAATTTCTATCCGCAAGAAAAAGAATGTTCTTTACCCACCCGGCTTTTAACAGGCAGTCACACAGAGCTATAACCGTTCTGGTTTTTCCGGAACCGGTTGCCATTACAAGAAGAGCCTTCCTTCGATTCTTTTCGTCAAAACTATGACATACTGACTTAATTGCAGCTTCCTGATAGTAACGGCCGGCTATCTTTTTGTCCACACAAATATGCTTCAGACTTGTTCGCATGGTTAATAAATTGAACCATTTCTCCAAGTCTCTTTTTGAATAAATCACTGCACATTTTCTTTCCGGATACTGACCATCAATAATATGTGTTTCAAATCCATTCGTAAGAAAAACTACCGGTCTTCTTCTATATTTCTGTTCCAATAAATCAGCATACAATTTCGCCTGTTGTCTTCCCTTAGCTACATCAACACAAGTTCTCTTCGCCTCAATCACTGCCAAAGGTCTCTGCATATCATCATAAAGAACATAATCCGCAAATCCCACCTCAGACTTATTCGGCATCCCTGGAAGTTCGACCTCATTGATCCAGTCCTTACCCTCTATCCAACCGGCATCCATCAGCATAGAATCAATATAAAGCTTTCTAGTTTTATACTCAGACAAATCCAATGGCTTAGGAACATATGTCTGTTGCTGTTCCTCTCTACGGGCAGAGAGTTCTTCCTTCAATGAAGCATTTTCAGAAATCAGTTTCTGAAGATCAAGTTCCTGCTGTGCACTCTTCTCCTGCTCCCTTGCAAGTTCTCTTTTTGTCTGAGCTGCGGATTCTTTATATTCCTTTGCCTGGTCGATTCGGTCACTAATCATCTTCCTATCAAAGGAGCGTTCATTGTAATGATCAGAATAACAATACGCAATAAAGTCCAGATATATAAACAGATTTTCAAGGCAAAGCATTGCCTCGTCTCTACCTAGCTTCTTATTGCTATGCGCCACATTATTGCCACACCGGCGAATATAGTCCATGCGCTTCCAAAGATCAGTACCTACAATCTGCCGAAATTCTTCCGTATTCATCAAACTCTGCAAATTATCCTGGTATGGCATCTCTAGGCCCTTGTCAACCGAATACATCCATTTTAAGGCAAATTCCATCGCCCTACGGCAATTGATAATACTAGCCTCTGGGTCCATAAGAATAATCTTTTCCGCTGATATTGCAACATCGGCAAAGGTCGAAAATTTGGATTCGTTTTTCAAATAATCAAAGTTGGTTACCATGTGATGCCCTCCCCATCTTGAGTATTCTTACAATCTATCCTTGAACTATAACGTAATTCCTTATGTTTTTAGAAAAATGTGTTGACATGAATCGAAAAATTCCATAAGACTATCAATTCTGCAAGTAAGGTTTCAGCGATCAATTTTGATTTGTCGACTTGTTCTACAAGACTAATATATTCATCTACCATATCATCT
>JBJENO010000006.1:0-30209 GCA_051880235.1 Acetatifactor sp.
GATGCCGGGGCTAATGTTTGAATTATTTTGGGACATTTTCAAAAATGCTTGACATAGTTTTTTTAATTTTTATAAAAATTCTTTCAATTCCACGAAAAACAGCGAAATCTCTCCCTTTTTGACTTAATTATCTCTTGGTTGCCACCCACTCTCCGACTTTTACCGGAATCTCTCCCTCTGCGTTTCTTCTCGCAAGCAGTTTCTCATTCAGTTCGATATCCTCACCCTTCAGAAGCACAATAATGGTTGACCCTCCGAATTCGAAATAACCCTTCTCCATTCCGCGCTTTACCTTGTCGCCGATTCGAATGGGAACATTGGTGATTCTGCCGACCATCATTGCGCCTACTTCCATCTGAACATATCTGCCGAAGTGATCCGATCGGATCACCTGGTACTCTCTGCTATTCTGGGCAAATACCGGAAAGCTTTCCGTTGCAATGGGTCTCACACAATGGAGTACACCATTGATACGATGCTTTCCTACGACTGTTCCATCCACCGGGTAGCTGTACCGATGGTAATGCGCCGGGGTCAAACGAAACACCAACGCCAGTCCATCCCGGAAATCCTCAGCCAGTCTCTCGTTCTTCAACAGTTCTCCCATAGAAAACCTGGTATGCTTGATCTCCAGTACCTGTCCATCCCGTATCTTTGAGACAGAGAGAAAACCGTCACAGGGGCTGGGAAAATGACTGTCGCTTGCATCAAACAGGATTTCATCCCGCTTTCTGGTAAAGAAGTCATTAAAGGATGCAAATCCCTTCTTAGGAACTGCAATTCCTTTCAGCGAAATATTGTTCTTCTTCTGAAAGATGGGAATCAGCCAGGTGGACAATCTGCTGTCCAAATAAGCCCCGGCAATCTTAGAAATGCAGGGGCTCACCAATACTTTCAGGCAGGCTCTGCCTGCGGTGGTATGATATAAAAATCTCAGAGAAAGTGATTCGTTCATAATCTACCTCAATGTGTGAAGAAAATTAATCCAAGGAACTCTGCCAAACCGATCAGCAGCATCAGAATCTTGCCCAAAGTCTTTGCCTTTCTGATGTTAACGGGAATGATAAAGCCCACGGATGTCACAAACAATACCACAGGGAACAACATCATCTGCTCCCATACACCGCTGCCGTATACCAGATACGCTGCAGGAAGAATCAACGCGATGGTAGTCACCGGAACTCCCAGGTATACCTTTCTCGCTGTGGTCTCCTTCTTCTGTCTCTCCTCCTCCAGAATGTTAAAATACGCAAGGCGAATCAGCGCACACAGCGTAAACAGTGCGGAAATGACACCAACCGCCAGGATCTTGCCGGAAATCATATAGACAAAGATTCCGGGCATCACGCCAAAACTGATCAGATCGCTGAGAGAATCGATCTGAATTCCGAAATTTTTCTCGCTGTCCGACCGATTTTTCTTCGTGGAAGCTACCAGCCCATCGAACATATCACACACACCGGCAACAAGAAGACAAAAAATCGAGCCCCTGAAATCACATGCGATCGCACGGATAATTCCATAGAACGCAGCAAGCATTCCGATATAGGTAAGCACAACTGTATAATTATAATATCCTAAGAGTTTCTTATTCTTTTCATTCATTGGTTCTCACTCCTAAATCAATGCATACTTTCAGAGAAAGCTAACTACTATTATACCTTCTTCCCTATGTAATAGGCAAGTAAAAAATCACAGAAAAAACACATTTCTAAAAAAAGAATAAACTTTTTTCTTACTGTGAAAATCATTTCTGTTCCGCTCACTGTCGCATCACGAGTCTTCCATACTACCATCCCCAATGAATAACTATACACGCAATCATCCTCTTTGGCTAGAGTCTGAGCCGCATCTTAACCACATATTAAGAATTGGCAGCCACAATGAAAAAAGCCCCTGCGAACGACCTTCATTTTGTCATTCGTAGGGGCGAAACATTTCATTATTTCTCAAGAGGCTTGCCTGTCAGAAGTTCATAAGCTTGCAGATACTTTGCAATCGTCTTATCCACGATCTCCTGAGGAAGGGTCCAGTTGTGGTTCTCATTTGCCTTCAGCCAGTCTCTTGCAAACTGCTTGTCAAAGGAAGGCTGTCCGTGCCCGGGCTCATAACCGTCTGCGGGCCAGAAACGGGAACTGTCAGGGGTAAGCATTTCATCACCGATCACAATATTGCCATCCTCATCCAGACCGAACTCAAACTTGGTGTCTGCAATGATGATTCCCTTGGTCAGTGCATACTCAGCGCACTTCTTGTACAGTGCAATGGTATAATCCCGCAGCTTGGAAGCATACTCCTCACCCTTGCCGGGGAATCTCTTCTCCAGGTACACTACACTCTGCTCGTAGGAAATATTCTCATCATGATCGCCGATTTCAGCCTTGGTAGAAGGGGTATAGATCGGCTCAGGGAGTTTATCGGATTCCTTCAGTCCTTCAGGGAGCTTGATGCCGCATACGGTGCCATTCTCCTTGTAGCTGGCCCAACCGCTTCCGGTGATATAGCCTCGTACGATGCACTCCACAGGGAGCATCTCCAGCTTTCTGCACATCATGCTGTTGCCATCGAATTTCTCCTGACGGAAGTATTCAGGCATATCCTTCACATCTACGGAAATCATATGGTTGGGAAGAATATCCTTGGTATAGTCAAACCAGAACTTGGAAATCTGGGTGAGTACCGTACCCTTCTTATCTACCTTGTTGTTCAGGATGACATCGAAGCAGCTGATACGATCGGTTGCCACCATGATCAGACTGTCTCCATTGTCATAAATCTCACGCACTTTACCCTCTTTGATGGGCTTTAACTCTTGAACGCTCATGATATTACTCCTTTGCTTGTTGTTTTTGAAACATAATGAGTGTATGTTATTTCTTAGAAAAAATCAAGTGCATTCCAAACTTTTATTCCAGACTTGCACGGATCTCCACGCATTTCCTGCCTCTAAGCAACCGGCTGTCCACAGAATTGACGGAAATCGTTTTCCCGTCCAGACGCAATTCCTTCACCCCGGTATAGACATCCTTCTGCTCACGGGCCTCACACTTATGCAAGATAAACATGAATCCGGGTAAGCTTGCCCTCACGAACCTTGCGCGCTTCTTCGCCACACAGATAGGTATTGGCAGCGGTAATCCTCATGTCATTCTCCACATACTCGATACGATTTACCTTTGCAGCATCCTCACCAAAGGTTGCCTTGCTGCTTGCATTGTGATAGGTGACTTCACAGTTACCGCACAGAGTAAAGGCTGCCTCTCCGGCATCATCAAACATTTTCGCAGACAGCTTGGGATCGAAGACAAAGCGAAGCTCGTCCTCCTCCATCTTGAACCCGCCGTTTCCAAGGAACATACCGATCCACATGGACAGCATCTCCACGGTAGAACCGGACAGTCTTGCCACAAAGCCCTGTCCATGTACAGAAGGATCCGGGTTTGCACTGGATGCCAGGAAGGAAGAATTCTCCAGTATACTTCTGCCGTACCTCTCAGGACTCTGGAAAGGAATCAGTGCATCGTCTACCGCCTCATAGAATTCCTCATACAAGCCTGCCTTGAACAGACCCAGAAAATACTTGTATTCCATATGGAGGAAGATACTCTCTCTCTCTCCAGCCAACCGGGCGTGAATGCTCTGACACGACCGTTTTCCATAGACATCTTGTCGATGGACTCGGAGGTCTTGTACATCTTCAGCTTCTTATCATAAATATCAGTCTCTTTGATCTTTGCATACATTGCCTTTGCCACGGGTCTGTCCTTCGCCTGACAGGCGGAAAGCATCTTGGCAGGTCCCTCCAGAAAGAAGGGAACCCTCACCAGACGGAAGGAATTTACCTTCACGCTGGGCAGTCCGTATGGGCTGATTCTGGGCGTGCCATCTGCATTCTTCACCTCTTCGAAGGAGTCTGCCTCGTAGGTGAAATAGGTTGGCATGATGCCCTCCCCGACCTCAAGGGCTTTCTCGCAGGCAGTCTGCAGCTTTTCGGCAAATGCCTTCAAAACCTCCTCAAGTTCTCCGAAGGTCACGACTGTCTTGTGGCCCTTTACCTGATACTTTACAGACACTCTATAGTTCTCACGAAGGTTTGCCACCCTGTCCCAATACTCAAAATCAGAGAGTTTTTCCAGAAGTGCCCGATAAATCGCTCTCATAAAGTCAGCCAATTCTTCCGGCAAAGTCATCTCACCCTCTGCAGGCAAAACACTCAACATAAAGTTCACCAGCCGTTTTAACTCCATGGTCTCAGGCATGCTGCTGCCGAACAATCCGGGCAGACCGTTCATGGCATCGTTCCAGCCGGGCTTTCCACCCTCCATCTCTACACCCATGCCAAGGGAATCAAGCAAAGCAAACTTATTGACAGCCAATGTCATCATCTTGCCAAACAAGGTTGTGGTAACCTCTCTGCCCTTGGCATCCTTCAGCCAATTGGTGCCGCCCTTCACAAAACCGGACCGGGCAGCCTTCTCTTCAGATTCCTCTACTGCACCATACTGACGAACCTTCCCCTTGCGGTTTAGCACATAGGTATCCCGTCTGGGACGAACCACACCGATGCTGTCATAGAACGGATAATCCTCCCGGCCAAAGAACAGCTCTTCCTTCTTATCCGGATAGATCATCAGATAATTCTCGATGAGGTCCAGATTGTAATCCCAGTGGTCGGACCAATAGCCCTCTGCAAAGTTTGCCTCGATACGCTCCGTCGCAAGACCGATCAGATCCTTCACCAGCACTTCTTCATCACCGGTTACTTCCATCTGATACATTGCGATCACATTGGTGATCTGGCCGGGAGTGAAGGGCTTCTCGATCACATTGCGAACCTTACCGTTTGTGTCCACTACATGGGCATCGATCACTTCCAAAGCCTTCGCCATCTGATCCTTGCCGATCACAAAGGTACAGGGTCGGATCTCCAGAGGATTGTATCCGTCCATCTGAACCAGGCTGTAGAAGTGATGTACATTAAAATCACCGATGGCAGGGTTGAAGAATACATCATTTCTGCGGTTCTGGCAGACATCACGATAGTTGCCGTTTCCCTGTGAATAGTACTCACCTGCAATGGAGAAGAAGTTATAGTCTCTCTCCGGATCCCCATGCTTACGGCTGAACAGGTGTACCACTGACTTGTTGTCTCCCTCTCCGAAAATGAAAGGATATCCACCGCGGAGGAAGTTGTCCAGATAACACTGCTCCATATACTGATCAAACAGAGGGTTAGCGGTCCTGGTCTTCACATCTTTGGTAAAGGTAGAAACAAGCACCCTCGCCTGTGCGATCTTCTCCTCCACATAGCCCTCGGTACAAAATTCTGCCGCTTTACGGTTCAGCAGATCCACAGAGGAAGCAAAACCGGCGAATGCAGTGAAGGTCACCTTCTCCCCGGGGGCCAGTATCTCATCCAAAGCGACAAATCCGCAGGGGATCTTGTTGGCAACACAGCTTCCTTTGGAAGCCACTTCCTGCAGGCCACCCTCCTCAAAAATGACAGGATGCACCATGGAATTGTCATAGCCAAAGATCACCTGTTTGTCACAGATCACAGGCATTAATCTCCCGTCCTTCACAGCCAGATAGAAGAAACCACCTTCTACCTCTACCACCTCTGCGGTATCGTCACCGGTGGATCTGGTTGCAAAGAAGGGGGCATTGTTCTCCAGATTCTTAATATCGGAATAACTGCGGAACAGGTTGGACATATCCTTGTACAGGTTTAACTTCACACCGAAGGGAATGATCTGCGCCATACCGTCCAGTGCTTCCACCTGATGTGAAACTGCTCCGATATTCTCCAATGTCACCTTCCGAACCACCGCTCCAATGTTTTCATTGGGCAGGATGATATACTCCACCGTCATGCGAAGGTCATTGTTCTCTTCCACAATGGTAATCACATTCTTCTCGATCTCCATTCTGCGGTTCACCGAAGGAGCATAGGCACAGAAGGGTTCACTGTAATTGCCGTCAATTCTCAGGAAAGTACGGTATCCCTTGATGGGAGTATTCTCGTAGGCGGTATTTGCGGGGTTAAACTCCATCATGGCATTCCCCTTATTGTGGACACCGAAACTGTTCATTGCCTGCCCTCTGTTGGTGTAGAAGGACCACATGGGAATGCCCTTTACACCTGCCAGTCCCGGAAGGAAGCTGGAAAAAGGCGGCATTTTGTCGTATTCCTCAATAATGAATTTCTCGCCGGAAAGTGTGTAGTTACTCATACTGTTACCTCTCATTTGATTTCTCTATTGCTGCGCTATCTCACGTGCCACATAGACACCGCTTGCGGATGCGTGGGACAGTGAGTGGGTCACACCGCTGCCGTCACCGATGATATATAAGCCTTTGTGACAACACTCCAGATGCCTGTCCAGTTCTACCTCCATATTGTAGAACTTTACCTCCACACCGTACAACAGTGTATCGTCGTTGGCGGTACCGGGTGCGATCTTGTCCAAAGCATAGATCATCTCGATAATGCCATCCAGAATTCTCTTGGGCAATACCAGACTCAAATCGCCGGGCGTGGCCTGCAGCGTAGGCTGCACCAGCCCTTCCTCAATACGCTTCTCGTTGCTCCGTCTGCCTCTCACCAGATCGCCGAAGCGCTGTACGATGACACCGCCGCCCAGCATATTGGAAAGACGGGCGATGCTCTCTCCGTAACCGTTGCTGTCCTTGAAGGGCTCCGAAAAATGTTTGGCAACCAACAACGCAAAGTTGGTGTTGGCTGTCCGCTTCTCCACATCCTCATAGCTGTGTCCGTTGACCGTGACGATACCGTTGGTATTCTCATTCACAACGATTCCGTAAGGATTCATGCAGAAGGTTCTCACATTATCCTCAAACTTCTCGGTGCGGTATACGATTTTGCTCTCATACAGTTCATCCGTCAGGTGTGAGAAAATAACAGCGGGCAGTTCTACCCTTACACCAATGTCCACTCGATTGGATTTAGTCGGAATTCCAAGTTCCTCACATACCTTCTCCATCCATTTGCTGCCGCTTCTTCCCACTGAGATGATGCATTTATCACAGGTGTATTCACCGCTCTTACACAGGATGCGATAGCCATTCTCCACACATTCCACATGAGTCACCGGCTGATCAAAGCAGAAATCAACCGTCTTCTTCAACTCCGCGTACAGATTCTCCAGCACCACATAGTTGATATCCGTGCCCAGATGTCGAACAGATGCATCCAGCAAATTCAACTTGTTTTGCAGACAGAGCTTTTTGAAGGAAGAACCGGCAGTGGAATACATTTTGGTTCCTTCTCCTCCATACGCCATATTGATCTGGTCCACATATTGCATCAACTCTATCGCCTGCTTTTTTCCGATGTATTCATACAGGGTGCCACCAAAATCATTGGTGATATTGTACTTTCCGTCTGAGAAAGCACCTGCACCGCCAAAACCACTCATAATAGAACAGGACGGACATCCGATACAGTTCTTTACCCGCTCCCCATCGATCGGACAATGCCTCCTGGATAACTCATGTCCGGCCTCAAACACTGCCACCTTCAGATCCGGCCGGAGCTTCTTCAGCTCGTATGCCGAAAAGATTCCGCCGGGCCCGGCACCGACAATGATCACATCATACTTCATCCTTCTCTTCTCCTCCTTCCCCTTCTATCACAAGATCCAACTCATCCAGATCCGGTATTTCTTCCTCCGGTTTCTCACCGATTACCTCCTCCTCTGACGGCAAAGCAGGCGAAAGCTGCCTCTTCTGCTTTCTTCTTGCTGCAGTTTCCTTTCTCACGGCTTTTCGTCTGTGAAACAGAACTACACAGACAAAGATCAGGATTCCGCCCGCTGACATCCAAGCTCCCGGGATGGCCCCCTGGGGGCGATTTTTCATCTCGATCTGATACTCTCCCGGTTCCAGATCAAAGGCCATCAGCACACCGCCAAATTTCTCGCCTGTAACCGATTCCCCATTGATCTTCACATCCCAGCCATCCTCATAGGGGACAGAGAAGATGACCCTTCCCGGAGTTTCCAGCGAAATCGTTCCTGCAATCAAATCGCTCTCCACAGAGGCAGTCTCAAAATGCTGAGCACTTAAGGCTTCGATGACTTGTTGCAGCACCTCCTCATCCATACGATAGATTGCGACGGAAAACTTTGGTGTGGTATCCTTGTCATCTCCATTGGTCAGAACAATACTGTTGTCCGGCTCCAGATATCCCAGATAGAGAATACTGTTGGTCTTCAGGTCGCCAAAAGTCTCATCCTCGGTGGCACCTCCGGTATACTTTATCTTTTTTGTACCGGAGCTGGTGAGCTGTGCATAATAAATTCCGCTCTTCGTCGGAGAAAAGGAAGCAGATTCCGTGGAATTGTAGGATGTCTTCTTCACGAAAAGTTCTCCTTCGATTCCCAAATCCTGCACCATTTCATTTTGCAGCGTAATGCCTGCTTTTTTGGTACTTTCCGGTAGATCATACCCCACCGGAGCCACATAGCCGAAGGGCAGGGATACATTGCACTCATACAGGCGAATGTCCCCGCTCTGTGCAACCTTGGTAAAGAGCGCATTCTCATAAGCATCCGACTCACCGAACATATACTTTACATTCAAAAGGGACTGTGTCAATGCCGTAGCGCCATCATAGCCATAGTACACCTTGCTGTGACGCATTCCCCATCTGGTGTACAGATCCATCACATAAGAGTTCAATGTGGAGGAAAAGACACTGGCAGTAGGATACCCTGTCAGGGTACCGTCATTCTTCGTCTTACGGGTAAATTTCTCCACACGATAGAGTTCGTTCTCCCACTCTCCCGTCATCTCATATAATGACCGATAATCCTCCTGTTGTCCCAGATAGGCACTTCTGGACACCGTACCAAGACTGGTATTGATTGCATCCACACCACATTCCACCACAGCGACTACCAGCGCGACTGCAAACAGTGCGCCCAGCACGAACTTCCTTTCCCTGGTTCGGTAGAGATACAGCAAGATACCATAGACAGCCAAAAAACCGATGGTGGCCAGCTTCACCCCCAGCTGAAAATCATCATGGTCCACAAACTTCTGCACAAACAAAACGAAAGAGATTCCGATAAGGAAGCTTGTCACGATCTGTTGCTTGTCCGCCTCCTTCACCTGATGGAAGGCATGGTAACAGATGGTCAGCACAAGAAAGCAATAGATGTAAGACTGTCTGGCAGGCAGAGAATCCGGGTAGTTCAAGCCATGCCAGATAAAGTCCAGTATATTCACGGAGAAGCTCAGCAGGAGCAGGCCGATCAGTGCCAGTCTGGTAAATTTCTCCCGGACAGAGATTTTCGCATTCATCACATACATGGGAACCAGCATCAATACCGCACTGCCACAGAAAATGTTGGGCCAATGATCCAGACCTCTCTCTGAGGAGACGCAGACACAATGTCTTGCCAACACATCCAATACGGAGAAGTAGGTCTCGATCTTCTCCGGGAAATCCATATCCCCGAAATCCGTCTGAAGGATCGCGCAGACCTCCGGCACCAGCAGCGCTGACGCCATCAGACCGGCCAGCAGCGAGAAACAGGCAAACAGGCCGATACTGCGCAGTCTGTGCTTCTTCTCATTCACAAACAGCACCGCAAAATACAGTACCAGGAAGATACAGATCATGATGGACAGATAGTAGTTGGTGAGAATGGACATCGAAAGACTGATACAGTAAAGAGCATATTTTCCCTCTTTTACCAGCTGTTCCAGTCCCAACACGATCAGGGGCAACAGCCATACGCAATCCACCCACATGATATTGTAATTGTAGGCCATCATAAAGCCATTGAAGGCGTAAAACAGGGAAAACAGAATCACTGCCGGATTGTCTGTCCGGAAATGCCTGCAGAAGTAGATGCCGGCTGTCAAACCGCACAGTCCGGTCTTAAAGACAATTAAATACCCGATGAATTCGATCAGAAATCTTTCCGGCAAAAGAAACGCCAGCCAGTGGAAGGGACTGGCCAGGTAGTAGACAAACAGTGCCAGGAAATTGGAACCGATTCCAACATTGAAAGAGAAGCTTAAGCTCTCTCCCCCCTGCACCTTGTGTAACAGTTCACTGAAGAAGGGCATATACTGGTGATACAGGTCTCCCGATAGGAAACACCTGTCGCCAAACGGATATATCCCCTTAATGACAAACAAAACCATCATGATACCTATCGGTATCAGGAAGGAAAGCAAATAGACAGAACGCTCCTTTTTCATAGACAAACGGACCTCTCCAAAAAAACTTACTTACAGCTATTGTACCAAATGGAAAGCATTTTCACAACAACAACTGTAAGTGGGAAGTCTGTTTTCTTGGATCAGTCCGTCTTCTTTTCTTTTCCGCGCTTTACCAGCTTCTTGGTTCCCTCCAAGACGTTCTTCGTCCCGGAGACCACCTCTTCCTTCATCTGGTTTGCAGCAATTTCGAAGAAGGCTCTCATAACCTCCTTTAACACCTTCTTGGAATCCTCGTCAACCTCCTTCATGGCTGTGATGATCCCATTCACACTCTTCTTCCAATCCGCAGTCAAATCGATCAGATTGTCTGTCTTGGAGGCAAGCATCACATGATACATCGTGTCTCCGAAGACCCTAACCTGCTCCTCATTCAGAGACAACAGCCAGGCGTTCAGGGCGTTGTCCATCTGCATACGGGTTCCGTATATTTTCTTCACAGGCTTAAAATGATCCTCCTTCACGATCCAGTTGTAGGGATCGTGCTGGGCAATGCCGATGGATTTGCTCTCAATGACCCGATAGGACAGGTCTGCAGCAAAAATCATGCCGAACAGGGAGGAATGGGGCAAAATACGCACAACTCGCTCTGAAATATTGTCGTACCCTCCTGCCTCTAAAGTCTCCGGCCGAAAACCGGGACCGTCCATGCTGTAGACTCGAAGGATCTTCTCCTGAACCTGAGGCTTACAGTTCATAGCGCTGTAGATCGCCAGATTGCCGCCCTTAGAATGCCCTCCCACGATAAACGGACAGCGGACTCTGGACGCAACCGTGTTGAGATATTTCACGCTATATTCCTGTGCCGGCACCGGGGCCAGATAGACCATATTAAAGTCTTCCTTCCAGCCCACCATGTTCTCATCTGTGCCTCGAAAAGCCACATAGACCAGTCCATCCTCCAAAATATAGGTGATGGCGGAAAACTGCATCTCCCACTCTCTCTCAACCATGTCGATGAAGCAGTTCATTTTAAGCGTCCGGAATCGCTTGCTTGCGAGCAGTCCCTTCATCAGTGCCTTATTCGGTTTTTCGTACCGCACATCTGAGAAAATTCTCTCATATCCCTCCATCTGCGGCAGATCCTTCAGCACCACCGAGTCTTCCAAAGAATTCACCGATGGAACGATCCCGTCAAACTTCAGGTATGCCAGCTGACACAGAATCAGACTGTCCACGTCGTTAAATGGCTTCTCTTCAAATGTACAATCGCTATATCTGTCAATATATTCTAATATGGTATCCATACTTCTCCCAAATCAGTCTATGAACGATCTTCAATATCAACATAATCTCTGCGAACCATCACACTCTTGTATGCCGGTCTGATGATCTTGTCCATATTGATCAGTTCCTCAATACGGTGTGCGCTCCAACCAACGATACGCGCAATGGCAAAAATAGGAGTATACATTTCAAGGGGGATCTCCAACATACTGTATACAAAACCACTGTAAAAGTCTACATTTGCGCTGACGCCCTTGTAGATACGGGATTTCTCTGCGATCACCTCCGGGGCAATCCGCTCGATCATGGAATACAGTTCGAAATCCTTCTGCCTTCCCTTCGCCTCCGCAAGTTTCCGGACAAAACCCTTGAACACCTGGGCTCTGGGGTCGGAGAGGGAATACACTGCATGGCCCATTCCATAGATCAGGCCGCGCTTATCGAACACCTCGCGGTTTAAGATCCGCTTCAGATATCTCCTGACTTCCTCTTCGTCGGTCCAGTCAGACACATTCTGCTCGATATCACGCATCATTTCCACTACCTTGATGTTAGCTCCCCCATGCTTGGGTCCCTTCAGGGAGGAAAGCGCTGCGGCGACGACAGAGTATGTATCTGCACCGGAGGATGTCACGACACGGGTGGTAAAGGTAGAGTTGTTTCCGCCACCGTGTTCCATATGCAGCACCAGAGCGATATCCAACACCCCGGCCTCCAGTTCGGTATATTTTTTATCAGGACGAAGCATCATCAACAAATTCTCTGCAGTGCTGAGTTCACTGTTCGGTCTGTGAATATACATGCTGTCATTATTGTTGAAATGGTTGTATGCATGATAGCCGTATACAGCCAGCATGGGAAACACACTGATCAGCCCGATACACTGACGCAGAACATTTTCCACAGTAGTATCGCTGCAGTTCTCGTCATAGGATGCCAGAGTCAGCACACTTCTCGTAAGAGAGTTCATGATGTCACTGCTGGGCGCTTTCATGATCACATCTCGCGTAAAGTTGGTGGGAAGGGTCCTGCTGCTTGCCACGATCTCTCGAAACTCCGTAAGCTGTTCTCTGGTGGGCAGTTCTCCGAAAAGCAGCAGGTAGGCAACCTCCTCAAAGCCTGCATGCTTTCCCCGGAATCCGTTTACCAGTTCAATACAGTCATACCCTCTGTACCAAAGCTTTCCTTCACAGGGAGTCTTCACTCCGTCTACCATTTTGAAAGACTCAATTCTGGAAATATTCGTCAGACCGGTAACCACACCGTTACCGTTTTTATCTCTCAGTCCTCTCTGCACTTCGTACTGATCAAACATTCCCTCGTCCAGTCTGTCTGCCTGTCTGCAGAGGGCTGCATACCTTGCCAGATATTCATTCTCCATCCAAAATCCTCCTTTTGTTTGATAAAAATACCTCCTGTATTGTGTGCACAATCAGGAGGCATTGTAATGACCTTGATTTGCTTCTCTTACTGAAGAGAATTGTAACTCTTGTAGCAGAACATGATGTACATAATACCTGCAACGAGCTCAACAATTGCTACCGGAACGGCGATGATCGCTGCAAGGATTTTGATAATCGGAATCAATCCGATGATGGACAATACGATCGCGATCGCGTAACATACAATGTAGAGCTTGCTTGTGGTCGCTCCGAAAGCTGCGGTCTTGCTGTCACCGATATTGGAAAGTGCCTCTCCAATGCTCTTGCATACAAGATAAACAATTGCCAGGGAAAGGATCTCGCTTACGATAGAGAAAAAGCTCTTCCAGAAGAAACTGCCAAGAAGACTTACAACCACATTCACGATCGTAAGCATCATAGCGGTCTTACAGCCTTCCACATCCTGACCTGCAACATACAGACCATACACACCCATAACGCCAAACACCAAAGCACCGATCGCGCCAATCACTCCGATGAAAGGAATAATTGCGATAACCGCACTGATGATCGCACCGATCTGGCTTAAGAACAACAGTTTCATACCTTTAGCTGCATTTGCATAACTTCCCATTTTTTTACCCTCCTCAAGGTTTTTCATTTGCATATATTCATATAATACCTATTTTTTCTCAAATTGTAAATGTTTATTTTTTGACTTTTTTTGTCATATATGCCTCGATGTCGTCAGGATCCCTGAGAATATCCTGTGAAAGCACTACCGCGCCGTCTTCTGTGATCAGCAGATCATCCTCGATTCTGATCCCGATCTCCCACTCGTCAATATACAGGCCGGGCTCATCAGTGATGATGGCACCGGGGGCAAGCTCCTTGTTGGCCGCCACGGACACATCATGCACATCGATTCCCAGATGATGGGATACGCCGTGCATATAGTATTTGGAGACCTGTGCCTCCTCTTCGATCAGTCCCAGATCCATCAGGCCTTTTGCCAGAACGCTCTTGCAGATATCATTGAGCTGCGCCAGCGTCATACCGGGCTTTGCCTCAGCTGCTACCTTTTTGTTTGCCGCCAGAACGATCTCATACACTGCTCTTTGTCTCTCGGTAAACTTTCCGTTCACAGGGTAAGTACGGGTGATGTCCGCATTATATCCATTCAGTCTGGCGCCGAGATCCAGTAAAAGCAGGCTGCCGTCCGCACAAATCTCTCTGTTGGTGTCATAGTGCAGCATGGTTCCGTTGATACCGCTGCCGGCGATGGTAGGAAATCCGGGACCGTCTGCACCGTTTCTCATAATATGATATTCGAAATCTGCCTGAGCCTGGTACTCATACATTCCGGGAGTCAGGTTCTCCATCACATATTCCAATGCATCCTTCGTCAGACCGATGGCTGCCCTGGTAGCCTCAATCTCATCAGCATCCTTCCACATACGCAGAGCCGCCACAAGCGGGAACAGATTCTTCACAGGGGTGCCGGGGTATTTTGCACTAAACTCACTCGCCTTCACCAGATTATAATCCGGCAGATCGCTCATGGCATGTCTGTATGTGTCGAAATAGACACCGGTCACGTCCTCTCTGGTCATCATTCTGTTGATAGCGCTCTCCAGACTGCTGATCATCAACACATCTGTGATTCCGGTGATCTCCTTTGCTTCCTCCACCGTCACCTTTCTGCCGTACCATCTCTCCATGGCAGGGTCTGCCTCTTCGATGAACAGCGTTACCTTTGCCGGGGTGACTGCCTTGTCCAGTACAAGTGCCATCTCTTCCCGACGAAGTCCTGTCAGATAGAAAAAGTTCCGATTACATTCAAAATGTGCGTAGGAATCAGCACTCACATGTACCTCTGCACCGGAATACAGAATCGCAATGCTTCCCTCCTCCATCTTTTCCAAAACCGACTCTCTTCTCACAGAATAATTCATTTCATAATCCTCCATTTCTTCTATCGATTCGCTGCGCTTTCCAGCAACAACACCTTATCTCCTAATTTCAATACCATATCCTCCTGCGGTCGGATATTCTGGTTGCCCCGGCGTACCATCACCACAAAATCCCTCCGTGAAATATTCAGATGCTTCACTCTGCGTCCAATCCAAGGGTGACCACTCTCCAACCAGATCTCCTCCATCATACATTCTATCCGGGAGTCTCCGGTAGTACCAAACACCAGGCGGTCTCCCTCCAGAATACAGAAGTTGGGAGTTGGCATCCAAACATCCTCTCCCCTCAAAACCGCAGCCGGATACATTCCCTCCGGAATCGACAGCTCTTTGACACACTTCCCCACATAGGAATGTCCCTTATCAATCTTGATCGTCGCAAAGGATGCCTCGTGTTGGGTATATGTTCCCTGCTTCAGGCGGGTGAAATACTCCATAAATCCTGCGGAAATAATACCCGTGGGAATCGCTACCACCCCAACACCGAGAAACGCAATGACAATGGCCATCAATCTGCCTCCTGCCGTCACAGGATAGATATCCCCATAGCCAACCGTCAAAAGTGTAGATACCGACCACCAGATCCCCGAAAAAGCATTTGAAAAGTTCTCGGGCTGGGCCTCGTGCTCCAGGCTGTACATACAAAGTGATGATGCCACCAGCAGCATAAGAATCAGGCAAAGAGAGGACAGGAGCTGGCTGCACTTTTCCTTTAAAACCTCCGTAATCACATTGAAGGCATCATAGTTTGCATTGATTCGGAACAGTCGGAATATCCTTACTACTCGAAAGAGTCGGAAGGCTGCCAGACCGGTTGGGAAAAGAAAGGGCAGAAAGTAAGGAATGATGGTAAAAAAGTCCACCAGACCATAGAAGGAAACCATAAACTTGAGCCTTGAGACAAAGGGTTTCCTTTCCGGATAGAGATATTCTGCCGTCCAGATACGCAAAAGATACTCCACTAAAAAGACGATTATGGTCACAAACTCTATCGTATTAAGAAGGTTCTTATATCCTGCCAACTGATCAAAAGTCATGGCAATCGTAATGGCAATATTCAAAAAAATCAACACAGAGATGGCATAGTCAAACATTCTGCTGGCTATATCATTCTTGTAGCCGATCTGAATGATCTCAAACACTCTGCTCTTCCACTTTTCTCCACCGGATTGTTTCTTCACAGTTTTTCCCCTTTAACGTATTCCAAAGCTATTCTATCAAATAATTTCGGAACAGGCAAGAGTTCTATTCCGGGGACGGTTTCGGAACCACACTGCCATCCTCTAAAATCTGTATATTTTCAGAGATGCTCTCCAAATAATCAAAGATACGACGTTGCTGTGTCTCATCCTCCGCATACTGAGTACAATACCCCTTCTGTACTGCAGGTATCACCCGAACACCTACATGGTGCTCGGTATGATTGCCCGCAAACTCTAATTGCAGCAGCATAGTGTCCAGGGTCTTCTCATTAAACCAGAAATTGCCCAGACTGTAAATGATAGGCTTACCGTTATAGATCTCCATTCCCTGCAGGCAATGACTGTGGGCACCGATGACAGCATCCGCCCCGGCGTCGATGTAGGCTCTTCCGGTCTCTGTCTGTACCTGCTCTAAACGATCACTGTACTCTGTTCCCCAGTGGACCACCGCTATACAAAAGTCTGCCTGCTCTTTTGCCTGAGCAATGGCCGTCAGGAAAGTTTCAGGATCGTAACATCGAAGAATGCCCGGGGAATCCTCGGTTGCCTGTGGCGTCATCTTATTTTTTTCCGCTCTGGACGCCCCTACGAAAGCCACTGTCTTTCCCTCCACAGTCAGGATCACCGGGGCCATTGCCTCTGAAAGGTTTCGCCCGGCACCAAAATAAGGGATCTCCTTCGAAGCCAACGTGTCAAAGGTATCCTCCAGCGCATCCCTCCCATAATCATAGACATGATTGTTGGCCAGTGTAACCACATCCACTCCCAATTGTTCCAATATATCAACTCTCTCGGGCTTAGCGCGGAAGGTGTAGGCCTTTCCGGGAAGAGGATCTCCTCTGTCACTGTAGGTAAATTCATTGTTCAGACAACAGATATCCGCCGCATTCATGGCGTCGATCAATTCTGCGGAAATACAATCATAGATACCGTTCTCCTGGCGGTCCATATAGATGGTAGTACACCACTTCTCATCCAGATTAATGTCACCTGCAAAAGCGATGGTGAAGTCGTATTCGCCCCTATCCTTCGGTATCGCGTCTGAGATCGATCCCTCCGCAGAATCTGCATTTCCCGTTCTGTCATCTTCAAAAGAAGCAACAGACCCCTCTGCCACAGGATCCACCTCTTGTGTGAACAGAGGTGATTCTTCAGACAAGGCGGCTGTATACGGTATCGATGGATCCTGATCCGTGGGCACATTCTTCCCGCAACCGGCAAGCAAAACCATTGTACTAAGAACTGCTATCCCGCAAAACGTCCTCTTCATTCTGTTCCACATATCCTCACCTTCCTCCCGGGCACAGGTAAATTCAGATGTATCCCAAAATCGTGGGCCCGTCTCACAATTCCGGGATCGATAAATTGAAGAAGGCACCCGCAGAAAACGGATGCCAAATCTCTTCCTCAACAAATCAATCAGTCATTGGTATAGTTATCAAAGTAACCTTGGATCAGAATAATAGGCGTACCTTTATCACCGGAACCGGAGGTCAGATCACAGAGAGAACCGATCAGATCGGTCAACTGTCTGGGCGTGGTACCCTGAGAAGCCATATTTCCCTTCAGGTCTCCATCCTTCGCCTTAATGCTCTCAGAAATTGCATTCTTAAGAGCCTCACCGGACAGATTCGCAAAATCATTATCCGCAAGATACTTTAACTTCAACTCATTGGGTGTACCGATCAGACCATCCGTAAATGCAGGGGATACAACAGGGTCAGCCAGCTCCCAGATCTTGCCCTGTGGATCCTTAAATGCGCCGTCGCCATACACCATAACCTCCACATGCTTGCCGGTCTTCTCCAGGATACTTGCCTGAATATCCAGTACCAGTTGTTTGCAATCCTGAGGGAACAGCTTGATCTTATCCTCGGTGGACTTATTGGAACCAAGCAGACCGTACTTCTCATTAAAACCGCTGCCATTGATAGGTGCGGTACACAGATCATCCAGACCGCATACTACCTTTGCTCCGGCCTCTCTCAAAATACGCTTGGTGCGAACTCTGGTGTGAATATCACAATTGATGATACAGTCGGTATAGTTCAGAATCGTCTTCGCCTGATTCGCAAAGATCACCTCTACCTCAGCACCTGCCTCCTTGATAATGTCGGAATAATACTGCACATAGTCCACGCCGGTGAACTCATGCTTATTATCACCAAACAATTCGCGATACTTCTCAAGTGTCAGCACATCAGAATAAGGGTTGATACCTGCCTCATCCAACTGATCGTAGGTGAGAAGTGCATTGCCTACTTCGTCAGAAGGGTAGCTCAACATCAGCACTACCTTCTTACAGCCTTTTGCAATTCCCTTCAGATTGATGGCAAAACGATTGCGGGAAAGGATCGGGAAGATCACACCCACAGTCTCTCCGCCCAGCTTTTCCCTCACATCTGCGGCGATATCATCTACCGTAATGTAGTTGCCCTGTGCTCTTGCCACAATTGACTCCGTCAAAGCGATGACATCACGATCTCTCAGAGAAAAACCCTCACTCTCAGCCGCAGCCAGCACGCTGTCAACGGTAATCTCAACCAAATTGTCTCCTTCACGGATGATCGGTCCGCGAATTCCTCTTGAAACAGTTCCTACTCTTCTCTCCATTCCAAACCCTTGCCTTTCTTACGTAAATATCGTTCTTTTTCGCTGTTATGCGCGTATACATCTACAGTATACCCAGACTACTTCCTTTTTTCAAGGCAAAGTTTCTCCTACTTCAAGGTCTCACTGTGATTGATGACGGAAGTACTGTAGAGGAACAATGCATCCGCTCCCTCACACTGCAAGAACCCGGCCAGGATATCCGGCTGAATATACCGGATGTCTGCAAGAGTAATTTTCCGATATCCTTCTGCCAGCAAAGGCATCAGGCTGCTGCCGAAGGAATCCCGGAATACGATCAATTCCTTATCGGTAGTTGCATTGGGATTTTCAATGGATAAGAGAGACTTCGGCCCACCTAAAAACAGCTCATAGGGATCGTTTCCCTGAAGCTTCTCGAGCGTATAGAAAGGCATCTGCCGGTTGGTCTCATAATCCGTCACGATGCAATCCTTCATCCAGTCTGCCTCCAGATAGGTAATCTGCTCTGCAGGCAGGGGCAGGGCGGATTGTCCGTAATAGACACCGTAAAATGGGACCTCTGCCTTCTTTACCGTATAGCTGTCTGACAGTGTCACGCCCATCTCCTGTGCCAGAAAAACTGCTGTCTGCCGAAGCTTCTCCTGACGCCAGTGGGTATCCGTGGCATAGTAATCCTCCAGCGAAAGCATGGGGAACAGATCAAGATACTCCGCATAGGGCATCCTGTCGGTAAGCTTCCCGACAAAATCCTCATAGTTAAGCGAAAGATACCCGGCGTCTTCAGCCGCAAAATAATTCTTGTCCGGAATTAGGGAAACATAGACGTTGTTCACCTTTCCTGCCAACAGCTTGTCATAGACATACAAAAATCTGTCCGCTGCGTGTTCAATACTCTTGTCATTTTGCGGATATTCCATCTTGATGGCATATCCGTCCTGAAGATAGATGTCATGGTTATCCTTTTGCCGCAGCACATAGAAGGAAGTATATGCCTTCACTCTTCGGAACAGGTCTCTGAGAGGGAACTGATCCAGCGTATACTTCTCAAACTTCTCCATGAACTCACCGGAGAGAACCGTCTCCACAGATATTTCCGGAAACTGCGCCAGTTTTCTGCGTTCGCTGACAGACAGACTCGCGTCCTTCTGAAAGATCCCCCAGAGTAAGAACCCATACACCAGCACAATGGTAACGATGACAATGACTCTGTTTTTCATCCTTTCACTCATGACAATCCCTCCTAAAATCTGAAATACAGGAACGGATTAAAGGATCCGTCAATCAGAAATGCTGTGCAGGCAATGAGCAGTGCTACCAAATAAATCGGTTCTAAAATCGAGAGAACCATCTCTCCGCCCTTTCTGCCACGCACTTTTCCCACAAGATATTTCGGAAGCGGCGTAGCGCCGATCACAGCGAACAGGATCAGGCACCCAAAACTTCTCAAATAGTAAACTGCAGCCGGTGACAAAACAGGGCCCCCTGCCAGTCCAAACATTCCGGCCAGATGAGCAAAAACCTCCGTCATACCGGAAGCATCAAAAATGACAAAGTTGATCACGATCAAAAAAAGCACATAGATATGGGAAATAACCTTATGTTTCTGAAGGATCGGCAGGAGAAACATTTTTTCCAGCATGAGCAGAACTGCGAAATACAGTCCCCAGAGGACGAAATTCCACTCCGCACCATGCCACAGTCCGGTAGCCATCCACACGAGGAACAGGTTTCTCACCCATTTTACCCGGTTCACCCGATTTCCGCCCAGAGGGATATAAAGATAGTCTCTGAACCAGGATCCAAGGGAGATATGCCATCTTCTCCAGAATTCTGTAATACTGCCGGAAATGAAAGGATACTGAAAGTTCTCCGGAAAATGAAATCCAAAGATCCTCCCCAGCCCGATTGCCATATCGCTATAACCGGAAAAATCAAAATAGATATGCAGAGAAAATGCGATTGCGTAAACCCAATAAAACAGCAGAGACTTTTCATCGGATGCCTTGAAAATGGCAACCAGTTCCCCCAAAAGATTGGCGATAAGTATCTTTTTTGAGAGACCGATGATAAATCTCCGTATTCCTTCCGCAACCTTGTCCCAATCGGTAGTTCTCTCCACCAGTTCCTTCTCAATATCGGAGTATCGCACAATAGGACCGGCGATCAACTGGGGAAACATCGAGATATAGGCTGCCAAATGGATATAGTTTCTCTGGGCCTTCACATCCCCTCGGTAGACGTCAATGGTATAACTGACGATCTGAAAGGTATAGAAGCTGATACCGATAGGCAGTGCCAGTTTAACAACAGGCACTGCCACACCGGTCAAAGCATGAAAATTTTCAAGAAAAAAGTTTGCATACTTGCAATATCCCAGCAATCCCAGACTGACTACGATCGTCGACGTCAGAAACACCTTTGAAAGTCTCTGACCCTGAAATTTCTCGATCAACAGGCCAAAGAGATATCCCTGGGTGATAGAAAACAGCATGAACCACACGTATCTCGGTTCTCCCCAGGCATAAAAGAACATGCTGGAGAGAAAGAGTACACTGTTACGAAGTTTCTTCGGCACCAGGAAGTACAGAAGCATCACTGTGGGCAGAAAGTAGTACAGAAAGGGAATACTGGAAAATAACATGGATCACCATTCCTCCGATTTACTCGATATCATCCTCGCTGATGATCTGAGCATTCTCAAATGCCTCTGAGAGGGCGGTCTTGAAGTTTGCGATGGGGTCATTCTTTCCGAAGAAGGTGATCAGATACTCATCTACAGATACCACCACCAGCTTCTCAGGGAAACCGCACATCCACTGTCTGTTCAGGATATTCTCCTTTACAGCCTTTGCCACTTCATCCATCTGCTCAGGATCTGCCAAATGGTACGCACCGCCGGTAAAGGTATTCGCATTCATCATATGCATCAGAGATGCAGCATCGTCGATCAGTTCGATCTTGTCAGCAGGAAAGCCGAGCATGGAGTCGATAAGTTCTCCTTCGGTCACTGCAACAGAGCCTGCGCTTCCCATGACGGAATTCTCCGCACCGCCGCCTGCCACTGCAAAACGATTTTCGGGGTCTACCTTCTCCCAGATCGCATTCAGGATTCCTGCAGCGCCCTCTGTCTCCACAGCCTCTGCATCCTCGCTCTCCTGACTATTCTCTTCGGTACTGCTTTCCTCAGCACTGCTCTCCTCTACACTGGACTCAACCTGAGAAGAACTCTCTACACTGCTCTCGGAATTCTGAGTGATCTCATCCTTTCCGCCGCATGCAGCCAGAGAAAATACCATAACACCTGTCAACATCATAACAACCAGTTTCTTCATAAAATACTCCTCCTACATCAATCAAAGTTTACTGTTGTCTCCCTATAAGACGACAGCTTTTCCCAGGAGTTGCAAAAAAATATCAATTTTTTTATTTTTCTGTCTTTTCCGTTTTTTTGATCAGCCTGGCCTTTTCCTCCCAGATGAATACTCTTCCTGCATTCTGCGAGGTGCAGTCGGCAATCTCCTGAAGACTCCTTCGCTTCAGCTGCGCCAATTCCCTGGCGATGACGGGAATGGCGACGGAGGAATTGACTTTTCCGGACACTCCTTCCGGTTTCACATAAGGACAGTCAGTCTCCAAAACCAGTCGTTCCATAGGAAGCCGACGAACCATCTGCCGAAAGCTTTCGTCCTTCCTGTCACATATTTTTCCGCCAATTCCAAAGCAGAATCCCAGCTTCTCATATTTTTTTACCAGATCTGCCTGCTCTTTTGCATAGTGAAAGCAATGGAATACTCCTGCCTCAGGTCTCAAAGAAAATTCCTTCAGAATAGCCAGTCCGTCTTTCAGTGCGAAGGACTCATTCTCCTTATCCCGAATATGCAAAACCAGCGGAAGATCCTTCTCCACTGCCAGCTTGATCTGGGCACGAAAACAGGCCTGCTGCCACTTTTTTTCCTCCTGAGTGGTATCCTCTCTGTGGTAATCCAGTCCGGTTTCCCCAATGGCTACCGTCCTCCCATGGAGATATTTCGGAAGTACCTCCTGTACCCATTCCACATCTGAGGCTGCTTTCACGAAGGAAGGATGAAGACCTGCTGCATAATAGAAGGAAGCATCCTGTGTAAACATTCTCTCCTGCTCTTCATTACTCTCCTTCGAAATGGCAACAGAAACAAATTTCTCCACACCCTTTTCCTTGGATTCCTGCAGCAGACGTTCCCTTTTGTTCACGATCTGCTTCAAAAAGTAATGGGTGTGGGTATCCACGTAATGTTTCCGCTGTCTGCCCTCCCTGATGTCCATTCCCAGACGCAGTCCGATCATCAAAAGCAGATAAACAAGACCTAAGATAAAAAACCAGTCACTGCCGTAAGTCATAACCCGATAATCAATGGCACCCAGAAAAAGCACAACCACAGCCAGAATATTTCTGATCAGATAGTTTTCTCTGTCTCGGAGATAACTATACACACAGAAGCCCAGATACACCAAAGCAATCATCCAGAGAGCAATGCTTAAGGGATGTAATCCGTGCTCCGTGCAGAATCTGATCTCGTAGTTTTTCTCCCAGAGCGCATAGGCAGACTCTGCGACAACATCCCAGCAGTTGAAGCATAGAAAGCAAAGAAACAGCGCCACATGCTCCACGACACTGAGCCGATAGATCAAAAAGGAGCAGCCTGCATAGAGTACACACACACCTGTCAGACCGACGAAGCACCACCAGTTCCAGGGCACTCCAACCTGTCCTTCCGCATAGGCAGGAGCACCGATCTCGCTCAATACAAGAATCCACAGGATTCCAAACACCACTGCTGCAATCGATAATCCTTTTTTCTGAATCTCCTTCATTTCCAAGTCCTTTCCCTATTTACATAGTATGTATTTTCCAAATATTCTTCCATCTGCATCACTCCATAAC
The DNA here is from genome assembly GCA_051880235.1 of Acetatifactor sp. Classification (GTDB taxonomy): domain Bacteria; phylum Bacillota; class Clostridia; order Lachnospirales; family Lachnospiraceae; genus Acetatifactor. The sequence goes on from JBJENO010000006.1 coordinate 23,552, forward strand.
AATTACATTTATTTCCACATACTACCTTAAAACACAGGTACAGTCTTCGGGAACTAGCTCCGGAAACCGCATAAAATCAAGCTTTTCGGCTGAGTAAGCAAACATTTTCACAATGCTCCGTGAACGGAAACATGTCCACCGGGGCACATTTCTCCACACGATATCCGTTCTTTGTCAATACCTTCAGGTCTCTCACCAACGTCTCCGGATTGCAGGACACATAGACGACTCTCTTCGGTCCCATCCGGATCACAGACTGCAGGAATTCCTCGCTGCTGCCGCTTCTTGGCGGATCCATCAGTACCACATCCACCTTTGCACCCTGCTCCGCCATCTCCACCAAAAATTTCCCTGCATCGTTTTGGTAGAAGGTGATGTTGTCAGCGTTGTTTGCCTTAGCGTTCCCTCTGGCATCGCGGACCGCGTCTGCGTTTAATTCCACACCGATAACCTTGCCCGCCTTGTCGGAGGCGATGATGCCGATGGTGCCGGTGCCGCAGTAAGCATCCAGAACTGTCTCCTTACCGGTCAGTGCGGCGTATTCCAACGCTTTGCTGTACAGCTTTTCGGTCTGCACCGGGTTCACCTGATAGAAGGACTTGGGAGAAATGCGAAAAGTCTTGCCACAGAGGGTATCCTCGATGTAGCCCTTGCCATAGATCACCTGTTCCTTCTCGCCCAAAACCATGCTGGTTCCGCGGTTGTTCACATTGATCACGATCGTGGTGATCTCCGGGTGGAGCGTTAGCAGTGCCTTCACGAAATTGTTTTTGGAGGGCATGATCGGGGAAGCCAGTACCAGCACTACCATCACCTGTCCGCTTGCATGGCCTACCCGGACAAGGACGTGACGAAGCAACCCGTAACCGGTGTCCTCATTGTAGGGCCTGATTCGAAAGGATTTCAACAGGCCGCGGATCGACACGATGATCTTGTCCGCAGTCTCATTTTCAATCAGGCAGCTGTCCACCGAAACGATTCGATGGCTCTTCTCCTCGTAGATGCCGGAAATGGGATTGTGAAAGCGATCCTCTCCAAACACCGCGTGCACCTTGTTTCGATAATGGGTAGGATGTTCCATACCGATGATCTTTTCCGGCTTACAGAAGGGCTCCATCAGCTTCCGCACCCTGGTCTCCTTGGCCGCTAACTGCTCTGCATAGGGCTTGTTGATCCACTGACAGCCGCCGCATTTTGAGGACAGCGGGCAAAGCCCGGGGGATCTTTTTGGAATCTTTGGGCTCTTTGTTTTCTGTGACTGCTGAGGTCTTCCCGGCTGTCCCGCTTTTCTCTGTGTGTTCTTCTTTCCTTGTGGCTTCTTCTCTTCCATCACTCTATGCCTCCACGCTGCAATCAGGTTGTTACATTCTGTCTTTCAGTATACCATAAACTCTTTCCGGGGTAAAACAAAATCGAGCAGGATAGGTCCTGCTCGACAGATTCGTTTTCCAATAAAACAAAGAGACCGAAACCCTTTCGGATTTCGGTCTTTCTGATCGTCGGAGTGGCGGGATTCGAACTCGCGACCTCCACCTCCCTAAGATGGCGCTCTAACCAAGCTGAGCCACACCCCGTGAACAAATAAGATTATATATGCACACGGGGAAAAAAGCAAGTGTTTTTTCAAATTTTTTTAATTTTTTGAAAAATTCTTCAAGAATCCTCATTTTACAGGGCAACCGGGACTAGATTCCCTTGAACACAAAAGAAAACTCCAAAGGTTTCCCTGCGGGGAGATGGTATTCATCGTGCACCGGCGCTCCCCAGGTGTCATCTCCACCCACACCCAGCTGTGCCAGTGCAGCGCGAATCACGGTGTAGTGCACCTGCGGCAATTCGAAATCGTGCATCGCATTCTCGATCTCATGAGGCGTATAGGGAAGTGCGGAGAAGGTCATCCCCTTGCCGGCAAAGAGCAGTCCTCTTCCTCTTGCATCTGTCACCTTGGCATATCTGACACCGGTCTTGCTGCCGCACTCCTGCGGCACCAGATAGTGTGCCATATTGTCAGCCACCTTGTTACGGTACTGTCCCAGCTTTGCCCCCTGCTGTCTGTCTGCGTAAGTCTCTGCCGGGCCATTGCCATACCACTCCAGATTGTCATAATCAGCGTCCATCTTCAGGATCACACCGAATTCCGGCATATCGCCCAGTTCTGCGGGCGGATCCATCTTCAGATTCACTTCCACGGTGCCATCGCCGCAGACAGTATAACTCAGTTCACATTCTGCTGCCGGTCTGGTGGGAAGGGCGTAACGGAAGCGGACGGTCACGGTGCCGTCGCCGGGCCGGATATCGATCAGTCCTGCATTCTCGCCATACATACTTGCCAGCTTCCACTGTCCGCATCTGGCAGGCATATGGTTGCCGTTATCATTATCCACCGGTGCTCGCCAGAAGTTGGGTTTGGGCATATTCTTCAACAGTTCCTTCCCGCCATATCGGTAGGAAACCAACCCTGTATAGTGGAACAACACTTCAAACTCTTCTCCTCTTACCCCCAGGTGATAGGTACCCTGAATCAACTGCAGCGGTTTCTTCTGCATCATGGGTCTGTCCGCAATCAGCTCTTCGGTGCGGGTAAAGACACCCTGTCCAAAAGCGATCTCATATCCCGCAGGCGCCCATGCAGTGTCCTGCTTCAGGCGGAAGGAAACGTTCACCGCATACTCGCCCTGATGATCAGGAATTCGGAAAGGCAGGAAGAACACGCAGTCACTTCCCGGTTCCACATCCGTGGACACCACGCTGCTTCTCACCATCTTTCCTTCTTTTTCCAAGGTTACCACACATACAAAATCACTGGTATCCACGAAAAGGCTGCGGTTGAACACCCGGAACTGATCCTCTTTCACTTCGATCACGATATTCTGGTAATTGTATTTCACCTCCTGCATCTTCGGAGAAACGCTGCGATCCCCATAGACGATTCCGTCACCGCTGAAGTTTCCGTCGTTGGGCCTGTCGTCGAAATCCCCGCCGTAGCCCAGGAATTCTTTGCCGTAACGGTCTTTCCTGATGATCGCCTGGTCAATATAGTCCCAGATAAAGCCGCCCTGATACAGTTCCTCCCGGTAAGCCAGTTCGGTGTATTTGTGCATGCCTCCGGTGGAATTGCCCATAGAGTGCATATATTCACAGCAGATGAAGGGCTTTTCCCTGTTATCCTTCAAATAGTTCTCGATGTCTGCAGCCTTGGTGTACATCTGGCTCTCTACATCACTGGTTGCGGGATATCTTCTGTCGTGGAAGATGCCCTCATACTGCACAATGCGTCCCTTGTCCACCCGATGGAAGAACTGAGACATCTCGTAGATATTCTTGCCTCCATAGGACTCGTTGCCGCAGGACCAGATCACGATCGACGGATGATTTTTGTCCCGCTGGAACATGGAGTTGGCTCGATCCAGCAGTACCGGCCCCCACTCCGGTATATCACCGGGTACCACGTTTTCCTTCGGCACCGCCCCCCGTTCTGCCGGCTCCCAGGAACCGTGGGATTCCAGATTGCACTCTCCGATCATGTAGAAACCAAGACGGTCACACAGGTCGAACATTCTGGAATCGTTGGGGTAATGGCTGGTACGGATGGCGTTGATATTGTGCTGCTTCATGGTCACCAGATCCTGCCAGATGTCGCTGACATTGACGCACCGACCGGTTCTCGCCGAAAACTCGTGGCGGTTGGTTCCCTTGAACACGATTCGCTTGCCATTGATCTTCATCACACCGTCAGCGATCTCAAATCGTCTGAAGCCTACCTGCACGGGAATGTACTCCTGATGCACCCCCTCCGTATCAGTGACCTCGATCTCCAGCAGGTAAAGATTGGGCTCCTCTGCACTCCAAAGCATCGGATTCGCCACGGGAAGCACGAAATGGCTCTCGGGGTTCAGATTGCCGGACAGTTCTGCCACACAGGTGCTGCCGCATACCTGTCCAAGGTTGACGGTATACTCCGGAGAATAAGAATAAAGCCTGTTCTCCTTTTGCAGCTTCACCGACACCTTGCCCGCGCCGGTGGCCTTGAAATCCAACAAAAGCTCAGCGTTTCGATAGGAATCATCCAGTATGGTCTGCACCCGAAGATCGCTGATATGTACCTTGGGCATGGTGTAGAGATAGACATCTCTGAAAATACCGGAAAAACGGAAGAAATCCTGATCCTCACACCAACTGCCGGAGCTCCACTTGAACACATAAGCAGCCAGCTTGTTCTCTCCCTCACGCTTCACAAAGTCAGTCAGGTCAAACTCGGAAGGGGTGAAGGAATCCTCGCTGTAACCCACATATTCGCCGTTGCACCACAGGGCAAGGGCACTCTCCACACCCTGGAAGGAAATGATCACCGGTCCTTCCTTCATGTTTTCGGGCAGTTCAAAATACTTTACATAACAGGCCACCGGGTTAAAATGCTCCGGGATCTGCCCGGGCACGATCGTCTCCCGTCCGTCCCAGGGATATGCCACATTGGAATACTGGGGTCCGTCATAGCCCTCCAGCTGAATATGGGCAGGAACTCTGATATCCTCCCAGCTCTTGCAGTCCACTGCAGCTGTCTGAAAATCCTTCGGTGCCTGCGCATAGTTTCTGGCGTATTGAAATTTCCAAAGTCCATTCAGGCAATAGCGGAAGCTGCTTTCCCCAAGGACAGCCTCCTCTCTGTCAGCAAAGCTGACATGATCGGAATGTGCCTCCAGACGGTTCTCCTGAAAGAAACTGACCTTTTTTACATTTTCATAATCAAAGCTCATAGGTTTCTCCTTCTCTTGTTCCTATTACAATATTGAAGCATCTCACCGACGATGTGATCTCTGAAAGGAATCGGAAAGCATTACTCTCCATCCTTTCGGGCAAGCAGTGCACAGAGATACTCCCACACCCTCTTTGTTGAGGAGATACTGAGCGTCTCCTCCGTGGTATGGATATTCTTCATATCGGGGCCGATGGAAACGCAGTCCAGGTCTCTGATCTTGCTTCCCAGGATACCACACTCCAGACCGGCGTGGATCGCCTCCACCTGCGGGTCTCTTCCATACATCTGTTGAAACACTGCGATCATCTTGTCCCGAAGAGGAGAATCCTTGCGATATTTCCATCCGGGGTAGTCTCCGGAAACTGCGGTCTGTCCGCCGATCAGACCAGTCATTGCCCGCAGTCTCTGTATCAGCGCTTTCTTAGCACTCTCCACACTGCTTCTCACGGAAAACTCTGCCACAAACTCCTCTGCATCCGTTCTCAGGATGCCAAGATTCAGGGAAGTCTCCACTAAGCCGGGCATATCTGCACTCATCGTCTGCACGCCGTTGGGCAGAGAGAACAGATAGGCACAAAGCTGCTCCGTCCGATCCGCAGGAATCGCCGAGAATTCCCCGCACTCCCTCCGCACGGCAACGATTTCAAACAGCGGATCCCTCGTGATCAATTCTGCGGCGATCTCGGCGGTAATCGCCTGAAGTGCCTGTTCAAAGGCTTCACACTTCTCTTCATCCACGACCACCTCTGCAACAGTCTCTCTGGGGATCGCATTGTCAGCGAGGCCGCCATTCACGGACAACAGAGCCACATTCATCTCTCTGCCGATCTGATACAGCACTCTGCCGAACAGACAGTTGGAATTACCCCGTTCCTTCTGAATCTCACAGCCGGAATGTCCGCCCTGCAGACCGCCTATCCGAACGGTATACCGTACCCCCTGTACGGGCTTTCTGATCAGTGGATGAGAACATTTCACCCTGGCTCCCCCCGCACAGCTTACGAGGAAAATACCTTCGTCCTCAGAATCTAAATTCACCATGCGATTGCCGGTGATCATGGACAGGTCGATAAAAGTAGCACCATCCATTCCTACCTCTTCGTCCACCGTGATGATCACCTCCAGCTTCGGATGGGGTATGTCCCTGGCATCCAACAGTGCCAGGGAATAAGCCACCGCTATTCCATCGTCTCCGCCCAGACTGGTACCCTCGGCATAGATCTCATCTCCGTTCACACCAAGCTTCAACCCTTCCGTCTTCATATCAATGGAACAATCCGGCTTCTTCACCGCAACCATATCCATATGTCCCTGCAGGATCACAGCAGGTTCCTTCTCGTAACCGGCTGTGGCCTCCTTCACGATGACTACGTTCTTCAGTTCATCCTGCACACAGTACAGTCCCCGTTCACGGGCAAAGGCAACCAGATAATCGCTGATCTGTTCTATATTTCCGGAACCGTGGGGGATCTTGCAGATCTCTTCAAAAAAGTGAAACACACTGTTTGGTTCCAATGTCGATAAAGCTCCCATTCTGAATTCTCCTTGTATATTTTTTTGTGAAAGAAAAGACCTTTGAAAACGTATGCTTTCAAAGGCCTTCACACTCCCCGAGCGGGGCTCGAACCTGCAACAACTCGGTTAACAGCCGAGTGCTCTACCATTGAGCTATCGAGGAATAACAGCTAAGAGCAGATAACGGGAATCGAACCCGCCTCCTCAGCTTGGGAAGCTGATGTACTACCGATATACTATATCTGCTGATTGTTTGGAGAACTCTCCAACTGACTTAATCAGTATAACACAATCCTTCTAAAATATCTACTGTAAATTTATTTTTTTATCTTTTTTTATAAGCCATTTTTGATAATGTCCTAATATACCACAAATGAAAATGTCCCA
>JBJENO010000007.1:0-30205 GCA_051880235.1 Acetatifactor sp.
GTACGCTCCATATTATAGACAGGCACAGAATGACCAAAAGGTGTCTGCATCATAACAATTCCATCTCCATGCAGTTCTTTCTTTACAGTATATACCTTAATACCATCCTCCTTGAGCTTTGATGGATTGTAACCGGTTTTAACGGTAATCTCATATTCCATCGGCTCTCTATCAGTTAAATCATGTAAAAAAAGTGCCGTTTCATGAGAAAACACTGCCTGTTCACATCGCAAATGCACCAAATACATAGAATCAATCCATGTATCCTTTGTCGCATAAACACCATGTGCAATCTGTTCCATTTCATTTTCTTTGATATACTGGTATAATACCGGTTTTGAAATTCCCAACTCAATCACTTGCGATGTTTGAAGCATTCCATCATTGGAAATAATCAAATTTTTAATCTGCTCATGCTGCGTCATAGTTACACTTCCTTTCTTGCTAATATTATATTTCAAATTAGCAAGAAAGTAAATATACTATTTTTTGTCTACCTTATGCCCATACAAATTCTACATGTGCATCATAGAGAATTCTATCAAAGCCAGTTCTAACCATTTCACGGCAAAGTACTGTACTTTCATAACCACTGACAAAAATGGCATCAAATTGTCTTAATTCCTCAACAGTTAATAGCCTGGTAATCATCAAAGGAGTGGTAACATACGAAGAATAGGTTCTTTGAAAATTTTTAGAAAGAATCAACTCCAGATTATCAATGCGGTGCCATTTGCATTCTTCTTGCGCTGCATGCTCAATTGGAAGTTGCTACGCCAGTAGTCAGACGATATGAAATAATGTTCCCGGCTCTCTCTGCACCACCTACTGATGATTCAGTTCCTCTTTGATCCGGAAGCTGCGCTCTTCTGCAGACATAGACAGGAAATCACACAGTTCATTATACCATAATATGAATGAACTGTGTGAACTGAATGAATTCTTTGTGTCTATTTCTGCCTATTCGCATTGTGGTTCAGTATATTGAATAAAAACAGCATACAGCACAATGTAATCGGGAACAGGAGTCCAATGCGCATACCCACATAAATACTACCTCCAAACATGTCCGCAACCCTTCCCACAATGGCAGGACCTATGCTTCCTCCAAGATCACCCGCCATAGCCAAGAGCGCAAACATTGCAGTTCCCCCTGTGGGAAATGCCTTGGAAGAGATGCTGATCGTTCCCGGCCACATAATTCCCACAGAAAACCCACATACAATACATCCGGCAAGTCCAATGATCGGATTCTCTGAAAATGACGCGAATAAGTAACATACAAAGCACAAGATACCGGAGCCGATCATAAATCTGTTCAGGTTCATTTTGTCACCGGCTTTTCCAAAGAGCACTCGTGAAATCCCCATCGTCACAGCAAACATACAAGGTCCGGCAATATCTCCCACCGCCTTTGAAAAGCCCAGGGCAGATTCTGCATACGCAGATGCCCATTGTGCCATGGCAAGCTCGGATGCCCCGGAGCAGACCATCATCACAATGGCAATCAGGAACATGGGATTTGAAAATAGTTTTCTGATTCCCATTCCCTGTCCTTCCTCTACCAATGATTCAATCGGACAAGTTGCAAAATTGTAAATATTGAAAGCCGGAATCAATGCGAAAATAACAGCAAGCCATTTCCAGCTGTCAATTCCGAAGATCAGAAAGAAAACGGTCGACACAAGTATGGTTCCAACGGATCCCCAACAGTAAAAGGAGTGCAGAAGGCTCATGGTAGCCTCCTTGTTCTCAAAGGGACACGCTTCCACAATGGGACTTCCCAATACCTCGATCAAGCCGCTTCCAATGGCATACAAGATGACACTTAAAATAATACCAACAAACGGGTTGGTCATGATTTCAGGCAAAAATGCCAAACCCACAAGACCTGCAGCCGAACATACTTCAGAAGCAACGATGCATACTCTATATCCGATTTTGTCCACATACTTGGCGCAAAACAGATCTACCAAGAGCTGTGTAAAGAAAAAGGAGGTTGATATCAGTGCAATGTTTCCCAGTGAAATATTGTAATCGGTATGAAATTTCAAAAATAATAAAGGTGCAAAATTTGCAGCAATTGCCTGTGTAACAAATCCTAAATAGCACGCTAATTTCGTCTTTTTATAATTCTTCATCATTTATCCCTCCATGACTAAACAGAATTATATAATCTTTCAATTTATTTTCAATGGATTATCTCAAACATGTACTGTACAAAATCGTAAAGCAGACTCTTCAGAAAAGGAAAGGCCACCCTCCGAACCGGAGGATGACCTCAATAAATGAAAAGAGAGTATTTGGCGTGTTTAGCTGGGCTGCTTGCCGATGTAAGCAAGGATACCGCCGTCTACGTACAGGATGTGTCCGTTGACAGCATCGGATGCATCGGAAGCTAAGAATACTGCAGGTCCCTGCAGCTCTTCGGGCTTCAACCATCTGTTGGCAGGAGTCTTCGCACAGATGAACTGATCGAAGGGATGTCTGCTGCCGTCAGGCTGGATCTCACGGAGAGGAGCAGTCTGAGGAGTCTCGATATAGCCGGGTCCGATACCGTTACACTGAATGTTGTACTGACCGTACTCGGAACAGATATTCTTGGTCAGCATCTTCAGGCCGCCCTTTGCAGCAGCGTAAGCAGATACGGTCTCACGACCAAGCTCAGACATCATAGAGCAGATGTTGATGATCTTTCCATGACCCTTCTTGATCATGCTGGGGATCACGGCCTTGGATACGATGAAAGGAGCGTTTAAGTCTACGTCGATGACCTGACGGAACTGTGCTGCAGTCATCTCGGTCATCGGGATACGCTTGATGATGCCGGCGTTGTTTACAAGGATATCGATGACACCTACCTCAGCCTCGATCTGTGCAACCATAGCGTTGACAGCATCCTCGTCGGTTACATCACATACATAACCGTGAGCCTGGATGCCCAGTTCTGCGTAGGCAGCGATTCCTTTGTCTACCAGCTCCTGCTTGATGTCGTTGAAACAGATGGTCGCGCCTGCTTGTGCGTATGCAGAAGCGATTGCAAATCCAATACCGTAAGAAGCGCCTGTTACGAGAGCGACCTTACCTTCCAGTGAAAAAATGTTTGTGTAGCTCATATGTTTTTCCTCCTATCTCAGATCCTGATTGCGAACGCCGTCCATATCGGTGAATACCTGATTTTCACCTACCATACCCCAGATGAAGGTATAGTTTCTGCTGCCGCTGCCTGCGTGGATAGACCAGCTGGGAGAGATGACAGCCTCCTCGTTGTGCATAATGATGTGACGAGTCTCGGTAGGCTCACCCATATAATGAACTACGAAAGCATCCTCAGGAATCTCAAAGTACAAATATACTTCCATACGACGATCGTGTGTATGGCAAGGCATGGTGTTCCACACACTGCCGGGCTTTAACGCAGTCATACCCATGACGAGCTGACAGCTCTCCACCTGACCGGGCAGGATGTACTTGTTGATGACTCTGTGGTTGGACTCCTCCAGACAGCCAAGCTCAACCTTGTTTTCATCCTTGATGATGACAACGTCCTCGCTGTCAGAAACACCCTCCAGCTTGATCAGCTTCGTGGGATAAGCCTTGTGAGCAGGTGCACTGTTCAAGTAGAATTTTGCAGGATTTGCATTGTCTACAGATTCAAATACGATATCCTGGGAGCCAAGTCCGATGTACATACCGTCCTTGTGACCCACCTCGTACTTCTTGCCATCCACAGTGATGATGCCGGGAGCACCGATATTGATCACACCCAGCTCTCTTCTCTCGCAGAAGTAATTTGCGCGAAGCTCATCGCCGGCAGTCAGCTTGATCGGTGCGGTAGGCACTGCTGCGCCGGTGATAATACGGTCAATGTGGCTGTACACCAGCTTGATCTCGCCGGGCACAAAAAGATCCTGAATCAGGAATTCCTCCCTGAGTCTTTTCGTGTCATAGGTCTTCACATCGCGGGGTGATGCTGCAGTTCTAAGTTCCATAATTGTTTTCCTCTCTTCCTTAATATGTGAATAGTTTGATTGTTTCCGATCATCTGCTTTTCGCACTGACAGAAGCGATTTACACCAGCTCGTACCGCTTCTGTAAAAATTCTCTTGAGAACACCGCATTTTCAGGAGTAGTATTCTCCAAAGTGGCATGAATATAGGGCTTATGCTCCTTGGCATATTTCAGGATCAAATCATAATCCATCAATCCGGTTCCGGGCGCACAGGCGATCAGCTTCCCGTCCTGAACCTGAAAATCCTTCAGATGGATCATGGCGATCTCTGTTCCAAAGGTCTGAAGCGCTTCTGCAAAAATCTCTTCCCTTCTCTCATAGTTTGAGACATCCAACAGATTCACCGGGTCAAAGATGATCTGCAGATTAGGGGAATCGATAGCATCCAGTACCTTTCTGGTCTGTGTCGGATTCCACATGATGTGCTTGAACACCGGCTCCAACGCCAGGATCACACCACATTTCTCTGCGTATTCCACAACAGGTCCCAGATTCGTGATGAAGGTCTGCAGTGCTCTTTCTGTATGGCAAGCCTCCTCGAATTTGTAAGCGGTATTGGGCGCTCCCGTCTCGGTTCCTACCACACCGCAGCCAAGCAATGAAGCAAAACGAAGGTGCGCCTTGTAGGTATCCTGATTCTTTTTGAGTGCCTCCCCATCCGGGGTTGCCAGATTCAGATAGCAGCCAAGCACTGCAATGTCCAACTGCTCTTTCTCAAACACATGCTTTATGTGCATCGCCCACCCGGGAGTCAGCTCCGGCAGGGTCATCTTGTAATCGCAAAGCTTGGACAGCGCGATATGGGCACAGGCAAAGCCCTGGCTCGCAGCGATTCCTGCCCGCTCTTCGATGGTGCCCTTTGCAACATCGTGCAAACGAATTCCTATCTGCATTCTCATTCCCTTTCTCTTTACTTTGTGGTATACTTTCAGCAAGAATATCAGGAAAGGAACCTGTCATCTATGCTTCAATTCATCGTGTCAGCGAAAGGATCTGACGGATCCTCTCATCATTTTCCTACCATCACCGATGCGCTGAACGCCATCCCGGCATCCTGCCCGGAATTGGTGGAGATTCAGGTGCAGCCCGGTGTGTATACTGAAAAAGTAACGATTGCCCATCCCAATGTGACCATCCTCGGTACCACCCCGGAGGAATGCATCCTCACCTATGACGACTATGCCTTCGCCCCTATGCCGGACGGCTCGAAACGGGGAACCTTTCGTTCCTATACCTGCTTCGTGGATGCTGATCACGTCACTCTGGAGAATCTCACCATCCGCAACTCCTCTGCCCCCAGAAGTAAAGTGGGACAGGCCATTGCCCTCTACGCTGATGGGGATCATCTGACAGTGCGAAACTGCCGTCTGGAAAGCTTTCAGGACACCTTGTTTACAGGTCCTCTGCCACCCACTGCCATAAAACCCGGCGGTTTCATAGGTCCCAAGGAATTTGCGCCCAGAAGGGTAGGTCGACAATTATATGAAAGCTGTACCATTTGTGGTGATATCGATTTCATCTTCGGCAGTGCCATCGCCTTCTTTGACCACTGTGAAATCGTCTCGGTGGTGTCAGAGGATATAAGCGCTGCAGTCCTGGGATATGCCACAGCCGCCTCCACGCCGGAGGGACTGCCCTACGGCTATGTCTTCGACCACTGTCGATTCACAGGGAATCTGCCAAAGGGAAGTGTCTATCTGGGACGTCCCTGGCGAGACTACGCCAAGACGGTACTGCTCCATTGCTATCTTGGAGAACATATTCACCCTGCCGGCTTCCACGACTGGAACAAGCCTGCTGCCAGGGATCGGTGCTACTACGCGGAATATCAGAACTTCGGTCCCGGCGCTTCCACTTCAGCACGGGATCCCTTCGTTCATCAGCTCTCCGAGGAAGAAGCCCCCCTCTATACAAGGGAGCGGGTACTGAATTGTCCCGTTACTTCTCTGTAATCTGATCTACACCCTGCAAGGTGATAGGTGCACCCACTGTGCCTGTCACCTTTACGTTTTCCAGAGTAAGTCTCTCCACATTGTTTGCAAAGATTCCTTTTCTGGAACAGGGCTCCACGCCCTTGGACATGGAAGGCACATCCGTCTTCGGCTCCTTAGCAAAGGAAACCTCGATATTTCTCATCACGATCTCCTCGATCTTGCGCTCAGGGAGACCATCGAAGAATGCTGCTGCCACGTGACAATTTCTGGCATCGATCTCCTCAAATGTGAGCTTCTTCAATACAGGAGTGCGCTCATCTGCCGGATACACTTCTCTGCTCTGCACATATTCCGTCTTTCCATCCGGATCGCAGAAATAGAAGCAGTTTACCACGAAGGGGGTCATCACATGGTCCATGTCGATCTGACGGAAGGTAATGCCGTCAATGACAGCATCCTCCCCACGTCCACGTCTCGTCTTGATGCGAAGTCCTCTGTCCGTGTGAGAGAACAGGCAGTTCTCTACGGTCAGATTCTTTACCCCACCGGCCATCTCACTGCCGATGGTTACCGCACCATGACCGTTCTCCATCAGACACTGATAAATGTGTAGATTCTCAGAAGGTGTCTTGTAGGTTTTCCCCAGGTAGATCTTGCCGGATTTCACAGCGATACAATCGTCTCCGAGCGAGAACTTCACGCCGGCGATCTCCACATCCTTGCAGGATTCCGGATCCAGTCCGTCGGTATTTGGGGAGTTGCTGGGATTCTCCACCGTCAGGTTGTAGAACCCCAGCATATTACTGAAAAAAGGGTGTATAGTCCATGCAGGGCTGTTGCAAAGCTTCAGACCCTGCATACAAATCTGATTACAATGATTGAGGAACAAGGTTCTGGGGCGGAATGCTCCTACCATCACCTTGGGATTGTTCCACCAGTTTTCCCTGGAGGCATTGCCATTGACGGTTCCCTCTCCATAGAGCACCACGTCCTCCACGCCGATACCGGTGATGATGCCGGCAAACATGGGCAGGGGGTTTCCCTCCCAGGTTCCCAGAACATACTCCTGCTGCTCGTCGTAGCTCTCGATCCTTCCCGGGAACTTCGGGTACTCTTTTCGGTCCGGGATCGCTGACAGCTCTGCGCCGGCAGCCAGCTCCAGACGCAGGTGGCTCTTCAGGAACAGACTACTGATGCGGTAGGTTCCCGCAGGTACCAGTACCCGTCCTTCTTCCGGACAGGCCAGAATCGCCGCCTGAATAAATTTGGTGTCATCCCTTGTGCCGTCGCCGGCAGCGCCGAAGTCTCTCACATTCAAAGTGACAAACTCTCTATCCGTGGTAAAGGTCAGGGAATCCGTTTTTGCATCCCCATCATAGACCTCTGCCAGATATTCCGTCTCCGGCTTTAAGTCAAACAGCGAGGTGACAACCGTATCTGCGGTCTTCACCTCTGCACCGTTCAGAAAGATTCTGTAAGGTTTTGTTGTGTAATATTTTCCGCCGTCTGCAAGCTCGAAGCTTACGCTTCTGGCAGTCTTCATCAAAAGCTTCATCTTAACCTTCCAATCTCAAATACTCTGCATACGCCATCATAAAGGGGCCAACGCCCTTGGAATCATCGGATACCACAGGCTCGGAGAGATAATATTCCACACTTCCGTCCCGTCTTCTGTTGGTATCCGGACCCAGTCCTGCCACAGAACAGATCCCGGTCAGATGCAGCTCCCCATTCTCCATAAGCAGCTTGTTGTCGATCAGGCTCTCTACGATCTCCCGACCCTTTGACTCATACTTTTCCTTCAGGATCAGTCCCATGCGGCAAGCCTTCAGGATCGCGTAACCGATCATGGCACTGCCGGAGGTCTCCAGGTAGTTGTTCTCTGCTTCCGGGTGGTCGATCACCTGATAGAACAGCTTCGTCTCAGGATCCTGATACTGCAGAATGCCTGTCAGCAGAAGCTTGAAGATATCCTGAAGCTTACGATACTGCTCATAGATCTCTATACTCATCTTATCACATACATCCACCAGGGCCATCAGATACCAACCCATGCTGCGGAGCCAGAAGTTGGGAGAACAGCCTGTCTCCTTATCTGCCCAGAACTGCTCATGCGCCATATCGCAGGCATGGAAGCAAAGTCCCTTCTCCGGGCAGTATAGATATTTTTGCACATTCTCGAACTGAGAGACGATATCGTTGTATTTCTCCTTGCCGTCAAACCGGGTCTCATACTCCATATAGAAGGGCTGTGCCATATACAGGCCGTCCAGCCAGATCTGGTTGGGATAGATCTCCTTGTGGAAGAAGTTACCGGTGCTGCATCTGGGATGCTTGCGCAGTCTGTCCATCAAAAACTCGATGGCGGTGCGATACTTCTCCTCGCCGGTCTTATCATACATGAAGAACAAAATCTTACCGCAGTTGATGCTGTCGATATTAAACATCTCCATTTCGTAATGGTCGATGGTGCCGTCTTCCAGAATAAAATGCTTCAGATACTTCTCGATAAACTGAAAATACATCTCATCTCCGGTAGCCTCGTATAGGTATTTCGCTCCCATCACAACGCAGCCGTCCTCGTAATTCCAATAGGTCTTGTAGTTTTGATAGGTTGCAAGATAATGCTCAATAAATCGGTTTGCCTTCTCACTCATTTTGTAGCTTCCTTTTCATTTCTGGTAAATGCCGGTTTACAACGTTTCATTTTTGATACAGGCTACAGTGTCACGCCCTGTTTAAAGATCGCCATGTCGTGGAAGCCGGCCTCCTCACTGCGTACTTTTCTTCCGGATGCAACTGCCAGCACAAAGTCAAAGAACTCTTCTGCCGTGCGTTCCATCTCGCCGCCATCCTCCACCAAGACCCCTGCATTGAAGTCGATCCAGTTGTTCTTCTTTCCGGCAAGGGTAGAGTTACTGGAGATTTTTACGGTAGGTACCGGGGAGGCAAATGGGGTTCCTCTTCCCGTGGTAAACAATACGATGTGTGCGCCGCTGGCTGCCAGAGCTGTGGCTGCCACCAGGTCGTTGCCGGGAGCGCTCAACAGATTCAACCCCGGATTCTGCACTCTCTCACCGTAAGCAAGCACTCCGCGGACAAGGGAGGAACCGGACTTCTGGGTACAACCCAGGGACTTATCCTCCAGTGTGGAAATGCCGCCCTTTTTGTTTCCGGGGGATGGATTCTCATAGATCGTCTGATCATGACGTTTGAAATAGTTTTTGAAATCATTGATCAGATCCACAGTCTTACAGAAAAGCTCCTGATTGGCACAACGGTTCATCAGGAGAGTCTCTGCGCCGAACATCTCGGGCACCTCGGTCAGAATGGTAGTCCCTCCGGCACCGATCAGGCGATCGGAGAACTGTCCCACCAAAGGGTTGGCGGTAATTCCGGAGAAACCGTCGCTGCCGCCGCACTTTAAGCCAACGATCAGCTTGGAAGCATCTACGCTTTCGCGCTGTATGGGTGCCGCATACCGGATCAGTTCCTTCACCCGTTCCACACCATCGGCGATCTCATCCTCGGATTCCTGGCAAACCAGGAATTTTACTCTGTCCTCATCGTACTCACCGATATAATTCTTCAGAACATCTATATTGCTGTTCTCACAGCCCAGCCCAAGCACCAGCACTCCGCCGGCATTGGGATGATGGATCAGATCAGCCAGAATGGTTCTGGTGTTTTCCTGATCATCGCCCATCTGAGAACATCCATAAGGGTGGGGGAAGGCAATCACCTCCTCCACGCTGCCGGTCACGTAAGCATTGGCCTGCTTTGCGATGGCCTGGGCCACATTGTTGACACAGCCCACGGTGGGAATGACCCAGATCTCATTGCGCACGCCCACCTTGCCGTCCGGCCTTACAAAGCCCTGAAAGAAAGCCTGTCTCTTCACAGGCTGCTTCACTTCCACAGGCTCGTAGGAATACTGCAGCAGGTCGCCGAGACCGGTCTGAATATTGTGCACATGGATCCACTCCCCCTTGCGCACGGGCACCTTCACCGTGCCGATTGGGCAGCCGTATTTGATCACAGCCTCTCCCTGTGCCAGATCCTTCAGTGCCATCTTGTGACCGGCAGGGACATCGGTCACTGCCGTGATCCTCTCCCCTGCCACGTCGACTTTTGTTCCCACTGCAATGGAATCGATTGCCACTGCAACATTGTCAGCCTCATTGATTCTAAACATCTTCATATCAGAAGTGCTCCTCCATGGTCTTTCTCATACCCTTTGCTCTGATTTCATCCAGATAGGATGCGATCTTGTCTGCCAGTCCGTCGATCTGAGTAAGATCCTGACCGAAGAAATCGGTGTTGCTTAAGAAACCTTCCGCAAAGGTCTTACTGTCCTTCCCACTGTTCTCGGCGAAGAAGGAAAGCACTGCAGCATCATCCATGATCTTATATTCTTCCTCTCCCCTATGACCGATCAGAGCGCCGTCTCGCATCTCGTCTGCGGAGTAGAATGCCATCAGCGCAGCCAGCGAGAAGGTCAGGTGCTCCGGAAGCTTGCCTTCCTTCTCGATGTACCCCAAGAAGCTGGGCATACATCTTGCTCTCCACTTGGATACGGAATTCAGGGAAATTGCAAGAAGTGCATGTTTCACATAAGGATTGTTGAATCTGGTGATCACCGCCTCGGCGAAGTCCTCCAGGTCCTTTCTGGGCAATGTCAGTGTAGGAATCACCTCGTCGAAGATAGTCTCCTTCATAAAGCGGCAGATCAGTTCATCCTGCATAGACTCCAGTACAATATTATTGCCTGCCAGGAAAGAAGCCAGTACAAAGGAAGTATGTGCACCGTTTAAGATGCGCACCTTTCTCTGCTTATAGGGCTTCTGATTGTCGGTGAAGATAACATTCATACCGGGAAGTTCGCTCATGGCCTTATCCAGGGGAAGTTCTCCGCTGATATCCTTGTCGCTCTCGATGACCCACAATGCAAAGGGTTCCCCGGTAACGATCAGCTCATCCCGATATCCCCACTGCTCCCAAAGGCTCTCGTCCTCTCCCCTGGGATAACCGGTGATGATACGATCAACCAATGTAGAGGTAAAGACGCAAGCCTCGTTCAACCAGTTGACAAAACCCTCCTCCAGTTTCCAGTTTTCTGCCTGTTTCAGCACGCACTCCTTCAGATGGATCCCGTTGTCGTCGATCAGCTCTACAGGAAGCATCACCAGACCCTTGTCCAAAGCGCCGTCAAAATGCTTGTATCTCTCATACAAAAACTTCGCCAGCTTACCGGGAAAACTCTTAGGAGGATTCATCTCCAGTCGATCACTCTCTTCATAGACGATCCCTGCCTCGGTGGTGTTGGATACGATATATCGGAGTGTATCGAGCTTTGCATAGGAAGCATACTTCTCATACTCCTCATTGGCACCCACTGCATCTGCCACACTGGTGATCACACGATCCATCACGGTTGCCTTGCCCTCTACGATTCCGCGAAGAGAGACCGTGTACTGACAATCCTGTTCATGGAACCGGTCCAGAGAACCGAACTCAATGGGCTTTACCAAAACGATATCGCCGTCAAACATTCCCTTCTCATTGGCAATATCGATCATATAATCCACAAATCCCCGGAGAAAATTCCCCTCGCCAAACTGCAGAACCCTGATCGGTCTGTCCTTCTTTCCCGTAACCTTTTTGTTGATTCGATCCATTTATCTTCCCCTCCATACTAATTCTGTTAGAAAATGAACATTTCGTGTAAGCGTTTACATTTTTTATTCTACAACGCAAAAGGCCATTCGTCAACAATGTTTTATAGGTTTTTCATAGCATTTTAGATGGTATCCAAACTTATTTTCATATTTTTCACAAAGAAAGTGTATCTAACAGTTGATTCTTCTGGTGAAATATAGTATAATAATTTCAGTTTTTTATGTAAACGGTTACATTTCAGAAAATCGGCGTTTTCCCGTAAGGGCTTACATACGTCCCTTTCTGTGGAGAGGAGAAAATTATTGAATATCTACGACATATCCAAGCAGGCCGGCGTTTCCATCGCCACGGTCTCCAGAGTCTTAAACGGCAGTTCCAGCGTAAAGCCCAAAACCCGCAAGAAAGTGTTGGATGTCATCGAGAAGTGTGGGTATACTCCCAATGCCTTTGCAAGAGGTTTGGGATTGGATTCCATGAATTCCATCGGCATCCTCTGTGCGGACTGTTCCGACATCTACCTGGCCAAGGCTGTCTACTATATTGAAGGCAACCTCCGCGAAGGAGGGTACAACTGTATCCTGCGGTGCTGCGGCTACGATCTGCCTAACAAACAGCGCGCAGTGAATCTTCTCCTGGCCCAGCGTGTGGACGCCCTCATTATGGTTGGTTCCAGCTTTATCGAGGCCAATCCGGATGATAACCGGTACATCTCCGACGCTGCTGCCCAGGTTCCGGTGCTGATGCTGAATGCAGACTTCGACTGCCCCAACGTGTTCTGTACCATGTGTGATGACTTCAAGGCTACACTGGAGGCCACACTGGCACTGCTTCATTCCGGCATCGAAGATGTACTCTATCTGTACAATTCCAGATCTCACAGTGGTTTGAAGAAATTATCCGGATACCAGGCTGCCTTCACTGCCAAGGACATCCCTATCAACAAACAATTGATCCAGTTCTACCAGGGTTCCAGGGAGGACATCCCCGGTGTGTGCCGTTTTTTGAACGAGTTGAGAGACCAGGGCATTACCTTCCACGCTGTGTTGGCTTCCGACGATATGCTGGCAGCCGGCGCCGTAAAGTATGCGAAATCTCAGGGGCTGGCCATCCCCGAAGAGTTGTCTGTCATCGGCTTCAACAACTCTCTGCTGACAGAGTGCAGCGAGCCGGCCATCACTTCCATCGACAACCATCTGGAGACCCTCTGCTCCCAGCTGGTCAAGATCTGCATCTCTACCTTAAACGGTGAGGAAATGCCCCAGAAGACCATCTTCTCCGGCGAACTGATTCAGAAGGCTACAACCAAATTCATATAAATATTTTAGGAGGATCATTATGAAAGCATTTATGGATGAAGATTTCTTACTCTCCACCCCCACGGCCAGAAAGCTGTTCCATGATTACGCAGAGAACACTCCTGTCCTGGATTACCACTGTCACATCAACCCCAGGGAGATCGCTCAGGATCGAAAATTTGACAACATCACTCAGGTCTGGCTGGGCGGCGACCACTATAAGTGGCGTTTTATGCGCTCCTGCGGAGTGGACGAGCGCTACATCACCGGCGACGCCAGTGACAAGGAAAAATTCATGAAATGGGCTGAAGTACTTGGCAAGGCCATCGGCAATCCCCTGTATCACTGGAGCCACTTAGAGCTGCAGCGGTACTTCGGCTGCCACAAGCCTCTGAACAAAAATACCGCAGAGGAGGTTTGGGAACTGTGCAATGCCAAGCTGGCCGAGGATTCCATGAGCGTTCGCAACCTGATCAGACAGTCTAATGTCACCCTGATCTGCACCACCGATGACCCCATCGACACTCTGGAGTGGCACGATGCCATCGCTGCGGATGAAAGCTTTGAGGTTCAGGTGCTCCCCGCTTGGCGTCCTGACAAGGCCATGAATATCGAGAAGCCCGATTACACCGACTATCTGGCAAAGCTAGCCGATGTCAGCGGTGTGAAGATCGCATCCTTCGCGGATCTGAAGGAAGCGCTGAAGGTGCGAATGTCTTACTTTGCTTCCAAGAAGTGCTCTGTTTCCGATCACGCCTTGGAGTATGTGATGTATGCCCCCGCTTCTGAGGAAGAGATCGAGGCAATTTTTGCAAAGCGTCTCGCAGGCGAAGCGGTCACCCGTATGGAGGAGTTGAAGTTCAAGACCGCATTTATGCTCTTCGTGGGCCGTGAGTACAACAAGCTGGGCTGGGTAATGCAGCTCCACTACGGTTGTAAGCGTGACAACAACAAGCTGATGTATGAGAAGCTTGGTCCCGATACCGGTTATGACTGTATCAACAACTATGCTCCTTCCTCTGAGATGGCAGATTTTCTGAATGCCCTGATTCAGACAGATGAGCTTCCCAAGACGATTCTCTACAGCTTAAACCCCAACGACAACGAATCCATCGGTACCATCCTCGGCTGCTTCCAGGATTCTACCGCTGTGGCAAAGATCCAGCAGGGAAGTGCATGGTGGTTCAACGATCACAAGATCGGTATGCAGAACCAGATGCTCTCTCTGGCAAGCTTAGGCAACCTGTCCGGTTTCGTGGGAATGTTGACCGACTCCAGAAGCTTCCTGTCCTACACCAGACATGAATACTTCCGCCGTATCCTCTGCAACCTGATCGGCGATCTGGTAGAGAACGGTGAATTCCCTTATGACGAGGAGATCCTCGGGGAGATCGTTAAGGATATCTCCTACTACAACGCAGTCCGCTACTTCGGTTTCAACCTGTAAGATCACAAATACGCAAGAAAGCCCCCGGCATTCTCATCTTTGCCGGGGGCTTTTTCCCTCTGTGGAATTGCTACACTTCCTTTGCCATGAAAATCACATGCTCACAGAGTCCGAATCCATTCTTTTCATAGAACTTGGGCGCCGGTGCATATTTGTTGGTGGATAGCGTCATTCCTGCCAAGCCGTGCTCCGCAATATACGTCTCCACCTGTCGCAGCAGTGCGGAACCGATTCCCTTGCCCTGCAATGCGGGCTGCACAAACATCTCTTCCACAAAAACCTCTGAATTGTTCCACCATACCTTCTCGTGGGCGAAGAGACCTGCTATCAACTGCCCCTCTTCTTCCGCAACATATCCCACAAACTTCTTGTTCTCGAAGAAATCGTTCAGATATTCGATAGCGATTTCGTTCTCCCATCTGCACATCCAAAGCTCATTGTTATAGACTGCACACAAAATCCCCGCACATGCAGGAATATCCTCTTTCCTCATTTCCCTGATCGTCATTTTAAACTCCTCCTCTCGTCCATTTTCCATCCTCCGGCACCCTTCTTGCCTGGGAAGGCTTTTTTGCCCTTCATACATACGTCTCTCCATCCCCGGGATTGCAGTGCGATCATTGATACAGAAGCAACAACGCTTCATACTGTCTGGAAAAGCATTCCTTCAGCTCCTCATCCGTCAATGGCAGGCAGCCGTTGTATGCGGTCACTGCCAACCCCAATGTGTACAGCGTCATATCCTGATGGAATCTGATACAGGTTTCCCGATCCAGGTTCATCCTATGTACCATCATCGCAATGATGTCATCATAGTCCGGCTCCAAAACAGTACCCTCTCCAATCTCCCGGTCCAGAAACATATAGCGAAACAGCTGTCTCTCTTCTCTTGCGAATTTTACAAGTCCCAGGCCATATGCCATATATTCATATTCTTCTCCAAGGGAACGATATTCCTGAACCATTTTCTTCGTCAGCCTGTAGACTTCCTCCCGAACCACCTGTTTCAGCTCTGTCATATTGGAGAATTCCTTATAAATGGGTTGTGTAGAACTGTGCGCCATCTGCGCGATACTTCTTGCGTTGATTGCCCCAAATCCAGCCTCTCGAACCACGTTGACTCCGGCTTCTACGATCATTTCTCTCGTAATTTTCTTTGTTGCCGGCATATCTTGCACCTCCATATCATAAAATAACACTATGTTATATAACATAGTGTTATTTTATTCCATCTATTTGTGTTTGTCAAGCTTTTCCTTTGCAAATAGCAAAATGATCTCTCGCCCGAGTGAACCAATATATAAAAACCTCCCCAACCCTGCGTCGGGTCGGGGAGGTCTGTCGCGAAACAAATCTACTGAATATGATTCTTCGCATATCTGATGGCACAATAATAGTCATACAGCAGCGCATTGTCCAGTGTCTTGGGACTGCTTGATGAATAAAAGAAATAACTGCTGCCATTTTGAATATTATGTTCTTCGGCGAAAGCCTCCAGAGGTTTTCCGAAAAATTCAAGTTCCGGGGAGAGAAGATTGATTCCGCCCGCTCTCACCTTGGTTCCATCTGCATGGACCCAACTATAGTCAGTCACCGCTACTTCTATCTTGGTCACATATTCATCCACAAAAGCCTTCTGTGCATCGTTCAGATCCGCATAGGAACCAAATTGCTCACGGAAGTCACACTCTGCCACATCAGAATTTTCCAGCAAATCGGTGATTTCCTCAAACTTCTTCTCCTTTGCCAACCTGGTCGCTTCCACATAAAGGTCGTTGTTGCTCTCATAGGTTGCTGTTGTATCGCCAATCTGATAATCGGAAATCACATCCATCAGCTTGCTGACATAGTAAGCAGCCATCTCTTCCTCGTAAGCACGCCCCAGATATTCCATACCTGCGTCCTCAAACAAATAATCATCCTCATACAGGAAGTAGAAATTGCCCTCCTGATCCGGCACCGTGATATTGATAGAGTGCATAAAGGTCAAAGGTGTCTTCGAGAGAGCATGATTTAAAATTGCAAAGGCCTCTTCCTCACTGGCAGGCCTATAGTCCTCCGGAACAGTCACACCGTCTGCAAAGTAATCCAAAGATGCCAATCCGAAGTTTAACATCCATCGGTATGCAAAACACTCTAGGCTAAGGCTTCCTTCCTCATCCTCATCATAAGTTTCATCGGCGAGCTCATACAGCTGCTCAGCCAGATATTCGATATCCTGCTCCCTGATCTCATAGCACAGATCCGCATAAACCGTCTGCATGATCTGCTTTGCCTTCTCAGAATCCACCACATTGGCAAGCGACTTTGTGATATCATCCTTGGGATATCCCAGTTCTACTACCGTCGCCACATCCCCGGCTTTCAGCGCCCGGAATAACTCTTCTGTTTTTCCAAGAATCTTTTTTGCAGTTTCGCGATAAGCTGCCAGCTCGTCGCCTTCCTCATCAGAATCTTCCTCTGCGTCGTTTTCATCTGAGGAACTCATCTGAGCAACATCTTCGAAAACAGATGCAAGCTCCCTGGAACTCTCCTCGCTCACAATGCTTTCCACCGAACTGCTGCCGGCCTCCTGCCCTCCGCAGGCTGTCAGCGCAAGTCCTGCCGCCAAACACAACACACCAACGAAATATTTCTTCTTCATTGCATCCTTCCTCCCTGAAGCTTTATTGATGAAAGATACTTTACCACTTTACCTGGGAAAAATACAGAGGGAATCTCCGCACAAAACAAACCGATATCGTACCATTCGCGATACGATATCGGTCCTTGCGATTGAAAAGAGACTTATAAAGAAGTGAGCATGAACCGGTGAAGCAAACGAAGCATTGCCTGCTAGATTCTCTTCTTCCTCCAGTATCCCGTCAGGTACACCAAAAACAGAATCACTGCAGAGATTCCGTTACTCACCACTACCGAGTACCAGATGCTTCGAACTCCCATCCGGAGAATATTCTCGCAGACATAGAGGGTTGCAAAGCGGAACACCCAGAGTCTGGTCACATCCACCGCCATAGTCACTTCGGTATGACCTGAGCCCTGGAAGAGACCCATAGTGGAATTGTAGACACCGTTGGTAAATACCCAGAAGGCCATGACGCTTAAGAAATCAGCCGCCATGGCGATCACTTCCCTGTCGTCGGAAAAAATACTTACAATAGCTGTGGAGATAGGTTTTCTGGATAGAATCATTCCTCCTGCGAAGAGAAACACGATGATCATCCGCATGGACAGCAGGTACCCCTCTCTGGCCCTTTCCGGCTGCTTAGCTCCCATGTTCTGACCCACAATGGTTGCCACTGCGGAACCAATACCATTGGAGGGCAGGGAGATCAGCCCGTTCACCTTATTACCGATGCCATAGGCCGCCATAGCCTGAGTGCCATACTTGAACACACTTTTGCTCATCAGTAAGAACCCAAGCTGCATGGTAGAGCCTCCGATAGCGGTGGGCAGTCCCACCTTCAGGATACTCATCAGTTTTTCCTTCTGAAAACGGGTCTTCCGCAGCTGCAGGTAGATCAGTTCCGAACGGTTATGTAACAGGATAAATGCAATGACAGCCGGGACAGCCTTTGCGGCGATAGTAGCAAGCGCAGCGCCGGCCACCCCCCATTTGAATCCAACCATAAAGAGGGGATCCAGCACCAGATTCACCGTAATGCCCAAAAAATTCAGCAGCATAGGGCGGAAAGTATCCCCCTGCGCCTGATGGACCGCCGCGAAGATATTCACCGTATAGAGGAACGGCATGTCCAGGATCACCAGCTGCAGATAAGTACGGGCATACTTCCAGGTATCACCGTCAGCGCCCAGCCAGGTCACGATCCCGGGAGTTGCCAGATTGATGGCAACCGCGCACACAACGGCAAACATCATGGCTGCCAGAAAGATCTGGTTCGCCATGGAGCGGGCCTCCTCATCCTCGTAGGCTCCTAAAAATTGAGCGATCAACACGGAACCTGCAACCGTCAGCCCCGAGCCGAAATTCACCACCATATTCTGCACCGGAGTCACCAGATTGATGGCTGCCAGTTCCGCAGTCCCCAGCGTCCCCAGCCAATAGGTATCGGTCAGATTGTACATGGTTTGCAGAAAACTGTTGATCACTACCGGGATAGCCAAAGATAAAATTGCGCGCATCATATTTCCGGAAAGGATCTGATCACGATTCTGTTTCCGGTTATGCCCCTTATCCAGTTTTTGCAGGCAACGCATCAATGCATTCATATTGGATGTATGCTCCTTCATCGGAAAGCTCAAAATTCTGCTCACTTAATTTATAAATACATTTATTTCTCGATTTCGTTCTCAAACCAAGAAAATGACCTGGCAAGCCAGGTCATTCTATTTTCATTTCTCATCTTATAGCCGATCTTCGATCTCATTGAGCAATAGATCAGCATAGATGCCACCCAGGTCGAGCAGTCCCCTGGCAATCAAGCCTGCGAAGATCACTGCTCCCTTGTACTTCAAGTGGGTATCATCAGTCGAACCATCAGGCTTGTAGGGATAGACACCGGCAGGTACGTGCATATACCATTGTTTGGTCTCCTCATCTCCTGCCGCCTGAACGGTCTCCCAACTCATCTCGAACAGATCGATCAAGGGAACCTCCAGACGTTTCGCCGTCTGCTTCATCGCCTCCACATAAGGCTTGTGCTTGAATTCACCCTCAGTAAGAAGTCCATTCTCGTCAAAGGTTCTTCTGCACAGAGAGGTGATCAGGACAGGATATGCCTGTTTTTCTCTGGCGGTATTGACAAACCTTTCCAGATTCTGTATGTACGCCCCCTCCGGCTCTGTGAATCTCAGCGGATCAGAAACCTTCTCGTCATTGTGCCCGAACTGAATGAAGAGGAAATCCCCCTCTCCAATCTGCTCTGCAATCGGCTCCAACCTTCCCTCATCCAGAAAACTCTTGGTACTTCTGCCGTTCTTGGCATGGTTCTCTATCACCACCTCCGGCTTCAGGAAGATAGGGAGAACCTGACCCATCCCCGTCTGGGGAAAGGTCAGGAAATTATTATATTGCACGGTAGAATCTCCTGCCCAAAAAATCTTCGGCATCTTCTTACTCCTTTACCGCACCGATATTTACACCGGTCACGAAATATTTCTGCAGGAAAGGATATGCAATCATGAAAGGCAGGATCGCAGCCATAATACCTGCATTGAACAGCGTATTCTGGGATACCGCATAGGAGGTAACCGGTGTATCGCCGTCCATAACCATGTTTCTCAGCTTGTACTGGAAGTTCGTCTGGTCCGGATTGGTGATGTAGATCTTTACCGTGGAATAGTCGTTCCAGATGGTGACTGCGAACATCAAACCGATGGAAGCCAGTGCAGCCTTGGACAGGGGAAGTACGATCTTGAAGAAGATCCCCATAGGAGAACATCCGTCGATCTTGGCTGCCTCATACAGGCTGGCAGGAATTCCCTCGAAGAAATTCTTCATCAGAACCAGATTATACACATTGATACCGTGAGTTACCACGAGAATCCACATGCTGTTCACCAGATGCAGCTTCTTCATTACCAGATACTCGGGGATCATACCGCCGGCAAAGATCATGGTAAAGAGCAACATGTATGCCAGAATATTACGTCCGGGCAGATCCTCCTGAGCCAGTACATATCCACCCAGCGTTGCGATTGCCAGACCGACAAAGGTACCCACAACCGTAGTAATAATAGAGTTGAGGAAGGGTCTGTACAATCCCTGCGTTTCAATGATCGTCTTGTAACCGCCTAAGGTAGGCTCTGTGGGCCAAAGCAGAAACTTATACACACCCACAGCATTGAAGGAGTCCACAACAACTTTCCAGATAGGAAGGACAACGATCAATGCAATGATGATAAATACCAGATAGTTAATCGCGTCAAACAGACCGAATTTTTTCTTACGGCCGGCCACTTCACTTTTTGCCATCGCTCACACCTCCTTATACGATTCCGCGTCCGCGGGTCTTCTTGCTCAAGTAGTTACAGATCAGAACCAGCGCGCCGCCTACCAATGCCTTGAACAAACCTACCGCTGTGGAATAACCGTAGTTAGGCATCGCACTTCCGAAGGTCTGACGATAGATGTAGGTTGAGATTACATCTGCCTTGTCATATACAACAGGGCTGTAGAGGACGAATACGGATTCAAACATGTTCATAACCTTTGCAAGGTTCAGGATCAGAACAGTGATGATGGTATTGGACAATGCAGGCATTGTGACAAAACGGATCTTCTGAAGTCTGGTTGCACCGTCGATATCCGCGGCCTCATACAATTCCGGATTGATACCGGCCAGCGTGGCCAGGAAGATGATCGTTCCCCAACCGGTTTCCTTCCATATGTTGATCACATAGAACACCGGCCGCCATAGCCTCTTATCCGAGAGGAAGTTGATTCCCTCCGTGATCAGTCCCCAATCCTTCAGGATTCCGTTGACGGTACCGGTTACGGATGTGGACAACAGCATGGTAAAGATAGATGCCACAACCGCCCAGGACAGGAAGTGAGGCAAATATATGATCGTCTGCAAAGACTTCTTTGCGAATAGATTTCCCATCTCATTGATGAAGACCGACACAATAACCGACGCAAAGGTCGTGAGCAACAGCTTCATCACACTCAGCACCAAGGTATTCTTGAACGCAGTCCAGAAATCACCCGTACGGAACATCTTCTCGAAGTTGTCAAAACCTACAAACTTCGGCGTGCCGATGGGCTTGTAGTTATAGAAGGACCATCTGATACCCAGCATGGGCCAGTATTTCACCACAAGGATGAAAAGCAGCACAGGAAGAAACATCAGATAATACCCTCTGTTATTCCAGATGCGAAGTGATAACGGTTTCTTGCGGACCATTTCGCCGCTAGCGGTCACGTTTGTTTTTTTCTTGAACATATGGCGTTTCCACCCTTTCCCTTTTTCAGTACACATTCACCGACACAGTTCGGTAAAAAAGCTGCCCCGCTTTCGGCAGGGCAGCTGCCTTTCCTTATCGTTTCTTTATTTGTTGTTGAGTTCCTCAAGGATCTCGTCTACAGCATATCCAACGCTGGATACATACTCAGCCATAGCAGTCTCAACGTCCTTACCCTCCTGAACGATTGCTGCAAGGCACTTCTCTCTTGCGGTAACGATATCACCATTGTACTCGGTCAGCTTCTCGCCGGAAGGAGTAAGAGGAGCATCGTAGCAGTTTGCAAGGAAGAACTTGTTGCCTTCCACGATCAGATCTGTAGGAGCATAGTTGCCGTTGGTCAATGCACACAGAGACAGTGTAGGATCGATAGCGTTCTTGGACCAAAGCTTGGTTCCTGCGGAGTTGGGTCTTAAGTGGAACTGACCCTCTTCGAAGGTGTACTCTGTGGTCTTCTCATTGTCCTTACCCTTGTTGGTGGTAATGGAGAAGGTCTCAGCCTTGGTAGACCAATGAACATCCTCTGCGCCGTATGTCCAGAGCATCTGAACCTTGTCACCGTCCATCATGGTATCAATGAATGCATCGAAGATTGCCTGCTCACGGCTGTTGTCGCCGTCGCCGTCATCAATGATACACCATACAGGAGCATCTCTGTTGATATAACCGCCTGCTGCAGCTACTTCCTTGATAGGAGGAAGCATAACCAGCTCGCTGTCCACACCGTTGTCATTCAGGTAATCTGTCAGATTCTGATACCAGTTACCTGCCCAGTAAGTAAATACGCCCTCGGAACCAACCTGATCAGCGGAGAACCAGCTCTTACGAGCATCGGAAGTGCTGAACTTGTAGGTATCGGGATGCATCACGCCATCTACATAAGCCTGACGAAGTCTCTGCATAGCAGCCTTGGAAGCCTCGGTCTGGAAACCGTCGATCCACTTGCCGGAAGCATCCTGATAGAAGGAAGGATAAGCATCCTGCCAGAACTCAGGCATATACATTACATAAGGAGCCTCGTTCAGCTTTGCGTAGCCGGAAGCTACCAGACCATAGGTGTTTCCGTTTACGCCATCACCGTCGGGATCTTCGGTGGAGAACTTCTTCAGCATCTCATAGTAGGAATCGAAGTCAGTAATATCCTCAGCCTTCATTCCGATTCTGTCCAGCCAAGCCTTCTTCACATAGGTAACAGCACCGTTACCGTATGCAGGAGCAAAGCCGTAAAGCTTGCCGTCGATCTTCTTTCTCTCGTTTACTGCGGGATACTGGATTCTATCCTTGAAGCTTGCGTTCTCATATGCCTCGGTCATATCCCAAAGAATACCGGTGGAAGCATACTCAGCATACTGTCCTGCAGAGAGCAGGATCACATCGATACGGTCTCCGGCAAACAGTGCACGACCTACTGCATCCGGATAACCGGAGTGGTCAGGCTGTACGATCTCAAGATCCACACCTACAGCTTCCTCCCACTGTTTCTCAAACGCATCTCTGTTCTCCTCTGCATTCGCAGCCAGAGTACCGTCAACGTACATTACAACCTTGTCGAGCTTGTAGTCGGATACTACATTGCTGCCGGCATCAGAGCTAGCAACGGGCTTGCTGTCACCACCGCCCTGTGAGCTGGAGCCTTCAGTACCTGCATCAGATCCGCCGCAGGCTGTCATACTTGCAACCATTGCAAGTGCAAGAAGCATGGAAACTAATTTCTTCTTCATAATAACCTCCTAAATGAAAATAATAGTAATCTACGTTTCAAATGTAAACGCTTTCATTTCTTACATTGACTATAACACACTGCTCTATAGTTTGTAAAGAGATTTTTATACATTTTACCGAAAAAATATGGTATTTCAGAGGTGAAATGGCAATTTTTACAATTCAAAAAGCCAATCAGCATATGTAAGCACTTTCAAATGGCTCAAAAACCGATAAAAAACAGACTTTCCTTGTCATTCTTTTGCGCAACTGTTATAATAGAAACCATAAATTCAAGCAAGCTTCTATGGAGAATATAACGTTTTTTGAAAGGCGCACCGGCTGACCCGGAATCCGGTCTCCATGAAATGTAACTGCTTACAAAAAAAGAAGCGAGGTACACATGTTACAGTTTCAAACAGCAACACCGGAATCTTTGAGGGTTCCTTCTGGTCGAATTATCAATTGTATAGAACGAATCGAACGTTCCCAGGTTCCGCTCCACAGCTTTCTGCTGCTTCGAGGAGACCGACTGATCACGGAGTGCTACTTCTCCCCCTGTCAGAAAGGAGATCTGCACCGCATGTTTTCCATCACAAAAAGTCTCACCGGTATCGCCATCGGATTACTGGCGGATGAAGGGAAGCTTTCTGTCGACGACCGGATCATCTCCTATTTTCCGGACAAGGTTCCGGGCGATGTGCACCCCTTGATCGCCGAGATGACCATCCGGGATCTGTTGATGATGAGAAGCTGCCATGACAAGACTACCTATAAGTTTGATATGACGAAGGATTGGGTGGAAAGCTTCTTTACCACCGCACCCTCTCATCCCGCCGGAACGATCTTTCACTATGACACCTCTGCTGCCCACACCCTGTGTGCACTGGCGGAGCGATTAAGCGGCATGGATATGCTGGATTATTTGAAAGTGAAGCTGGCTCCGATCGGGTTGTCCGGGGAGTCCTACCTCTTGAAGGATCCCTTCGGCGTCTCCCTGGGCGGCAGCGGCCTGGTAGCCACCTCTGAGGATCTGCTGCGGATCGGTTTCTTCTTATTAAAGAAGGGCTGCATCGACGGCAAACAACTGATAGACGAAGAATACCTTGCCCAAGCCACCTCACTGCTCACACCGACCTTTTCCACAAGCGGTGTCCCCATGGGACGCTGGGGATATGGTTATCAGATCTGGCATGGGAAGGGGAAAAACGACTACTTTTGCTATGGAATGGGCGGGCAGTTTATCATTGTCTTCCCGGACTACGACCTGGTCTGCGTGACCACAGCGGACACTCAGGGGATGAACGGCGGCAACCAGGTGATCTTTGACGCGCTGTACGAGGAGCTGCTGCCCTATATCGATGGGGAAAAGTATGACATCACCGCCGAAGCCGAAGCGATTTTCAGGCAATATCTGAATAGTCGGACTCTTTTTCTTCCCCGGGGAGCAATGTCCAGCCCGATGACGGAAAGCATCCGTGGGAAAATTTACCGGATACATACTCCTAAGTACTTTGAAGAGATTACCTTTACTTTTGAGCCGGATTTGAGCACGAAACACTCAGGCCGCGGGGTCGGTCATCTTCGTTTTCTCTCAAACGGTGCCTTTCATCAAATTGATTTCGGATTGGGCACCCATGTCTGTGGAATTCTTCCCAAATATGGATACCATTATGCGGCGGTTGGTGTCTGGCTGGAGGATGCCACCCTGTTGATCCGCATCAGCCTGATCGACTCTCTGGTAGGCAACGCCCTGATCCAGTGTCATTTCCGCGGGGACAGGCTGACTGTATTCCTGCAAAAATATGCGGAAAATGCGCTGACGGAGTATACGGGGCATCTGATCGGGCATACCGAATAGCAACCGATAAAAACACCGAGGCAAAACCCGATATCTTTCCAACCGGAAAGGCTCGCGTAATTAGGCCTCGGTGTTTTCTTTCTGCTCTGATACTACTTCTGCTCATCCAGATACAGCTGTACTCTGTTCTGAGAGTACTTTGCCACGGTGGCGGCATCACGCTCTCCCTGAAAGAAGGGTGTCATCTCCTCGTTCAGGATTTTGATCACGTTGGCCGGAAGGGAATTAACCGCCCGACAATTCATCAGGAATTCCTTGTAGTCCTCTACATAGGTAGTTCCGTCACTCTTGATCGCTTTGGCGTAGTATCTCATATCTCCAAGTCGAATGAATACCTGCTCCCCCCATGCATCTGTTTCCCGCTCTTCTTTGATATCCTCGTCGGTAGGGATTCTGACACTGAGATTGTATTCAATATTCTTCTGCCCTTCCCTTGACAGAAGATATTCCAGAAAGGTGATGATGGCCTCTCTTTTCTCCTCATCCTCATAGGCAGCCTTTGGCACAACCAGATACTTCATGGTGTTCAGAAAATTGCAGCTTTCGTTTCCCCTTGGAAAA
The DNA here is from genome assembly GCA_051880235.1 of Acetatifactor sp. Classification (GTDB taxonomy): domain Bacteria; phylum Bacillota; class Clostridia; order Lachnospirales; family Lachnospiraceae; genus Acetatifactor. The sequence continues at coordinate 25,415 of JBJENO010000007.1, forward strand.
CCGATCGGATTCAGATCCTCGCCCAGAAATTCCGCCATGTTCTCAAATTCGTGATAATCATTCAGAAAACCTCCATTATAGGCAGAAGATCTGTTCTCCTTCAGACATTCTGCCAATTCCTCCCCGGAAAGAGAAGTCTCCTGACCATAGCGCTTACTAAACTCCAACAGTTCTTCATATCTGCCGTCAGTGAGATTGGCAGTTCCGGACTGTAAGTCAATGAGCCCCATATCCGTCAGGCTTTCCAATCCGGCAAGATACATGATGGCATGCCCATTGCAGTCTCCATTGAAGCCGTTGTAGGAACGAATCCAGGCATATTGCTTGTCATGCTGAGTGGTGTACTCCATAAATTCCTCCATGCTCCAGGACGGTTTCTCCCAGTCCTTTTTGGACACATAGAGTGCCTCTCCGAACACCAGAGGCGGCATCCCCGCCAGAGTACCATCCACAGTTCCCAGTTCGATCACTCCGGGCAAAAGCTCTGACAGAGTCGTCTCAGACAAAAGCAGGGACAGATCAACAATGGCTCCCTTCTCCTGCAGCATACACATGTCCTCTCTGCTCACAAATAAAATATCTGCTCCCTGCCCATTGGTCAGATCCGCCAACATTCTGGTCCGAAATTCCTCGGACTCGTTTCCGCCCTTGTACTCCACAGTCAGTTCACTGTGCTTCGCCTTGAAGACTGCAACCGTAGAGGATACCATCTTGTTGTCCCAGTTATTATACATATCATCAATTCGCAGAACATCAGAAGCCTGCGGCGGTTGATAGCCGATAGTGGCAATCCAGTCTCCGCCATTCCCGCTCTGAGTAACCCCCTCCTTGGCTGTCGCATAGAGCATCGGTATTCCCTCTGCGGTGAAACCGATCGTCACATCCTTATCGCTTGCGGTAGACATCAACTCAATGATCCGCTGTCGCTCCCCGCTGTTCACATCCAGACAGATGATCTCCTGATTACTGCGATAGAACAGCTTTGTGCCCCGGAATGCACAGACGGGAGCGCGGAAGAAGGTATCTTCAAACCTTGAAATCAGCTTTCTTTTCCCGGACTGATTGTCGAAACAGAACACCTCTGCCATGTGAGAGGCACTGTCCATGGTACAGAAGATCAATACCCCGGCATCGCTGAGGATCGGTTCCCCCATATAGCAGGTATCTGTTGTCACTACCAAATGGGATGCCACCGGCTGCCCTGTTTCATCCACCAAAAAGATATGTGTGGAGGTCTTCACATAGTAGACGCCTTCTCCGTCCCGGTACACACCGCTGATCCAATCCGGAAGTTCTCCGTTTGTCAATTTCTTCAGAGCATCCGTCAAATCCAACGAGCCCTGTTCTGTGAGAATGGTCAGGTGTGCCACTCGCATATTCTCATCATACTCTATCGAAATATCCTTCACACGGATATTTCGTTCCCTCTCAAATACCGCCAAAGCCTCCGCCCACTTCTCCGAATCAGCGTCAGACTGCTCCAGATACTCCAGAATGGCATATTCCTCTCCGGTTTTCACTTCTCCCGGTTCCTTTACCTGAGCATCCTCATAATCATACTCCTCCGGGGCAATCACCAGAATTTTGCTCTCCCGGAAATCATCACCCGACACTTCACCATCTCCTGCCCTGCTGCACCCTGTTAGAACCGTTGCCAACACCAACAGCACACTGACCCATCTGTAACCTTTCTTCTTCATTACAAACCCCCTCCCCTATCCTTTTCTACTTCTGTTCGTCCAAGTACAACTGCACCCGATTCTGAGAGTACTTCGCGGCAGTCTTTGCATCTCGCACTCCCTTTAAGAACGGCAGAAACTCTTCCTTCAATATCTGCTTAACATCAGCGGGCATATAGGACACGCCCCGACAGTTCAGCAGGAACCTCTTGAAATCCTCCGCGTAGGAAGAACCATCCTGCTTCAAGGCTCTGGCGCGCCCCCTGTCTTTCCCGGTCACATCCGTCACCCAGACAGTCTCATTCCCCCGTCCGTCCACTGTCCTGACCTCTGCCCATTGGTCCTGTGCGGGAATGCGCACACTGATGTTATAGGAGATCTTGCGCTGTTCCTCTTCCGACAACAGGTATTCGATCAGCGTCGAAATCGCTTTCCTCTTGTCCTCATTCTCATAGGCCTCCTTCGTCACAACCAGATATTTGTGTGGTTTCAACGTATTATAGCTGGTCTCACCCATAGGGAATCCAACCGGATTCAGATTCTCTCCCAACAGCTCCGCAACGTTCTCATAGAAAGAAAAGTCAAAAGCCCCTCCCTGAATATAGGCTGCAGCATCGCCATTCTGTAGGCACTCCTCCAATTCCTCCTCCGAAAAAGCCTGCGCCTGTCCATAGGTTTTGCAAAACTCCAGCAGTTCCTCATATCTTCCGTCATCCAGGTAAGCCTTCCCATTCTCGAAGTCCAACAGTCCCATACCCTCCAGACTTTCCAGCCCGGCGAAGTACATCAGATTATAATCGTGACTGAATCCATCGCCTCCGTTCACAGGGTTGATCCATGCATACTTCTTCTGATGTCGCTTTGTATACTCCATGAATTCCTCCATGCTCCAGTTATCCTTCTCCCAATCCTGCCTGGAGACACATAGAAAATCCAGATAGACCAAAGGAGGAATTCCCATCAATTTTCCATCGATGGTTCCCAACTCGATTGCTCCCGGCAAAAGCTCCGACATTGTTGTTTTGGAAATCATCTGTGCCAGATCAGCAATGGCGCCCTTCTTTGTCAGCAGATACAGATCATCACGATTGACGAAAAGAACATCCGCTCCCTGCCCGTTTGTCAGATCCGCCAGCATGCGCGTTCGGAATTCCTCTTCCTCATTTCCCTCACGATATTGAATCGACAACTCGCTGTGTTTTACCCGGAAAGTAGTCATCGCCTGGCTCACCATATTGTTATCCCAGTTGTTATACAGATCATCAATACGAATGGCAACGGCAGCGAGCGGTGGCTCAACCCCCAGCATCGCGATCCACTCATCCTCAGTCTGATCCTCTGAAGTCCGGTATTGGGTATTCGCATACAACACTGTCTCACCCTTCTCTGTAAAGCCCATACATACCGTCTTGTCCTTTGCCAAGCCTCCCAGCTTCATGACCCGTTCCCGCTCCCCACTGTTCACATCCAAACGAATCAGATCCTGATTGCTTCGATAGAACAGATTGGTGCCCCGGAATGCACACAGGGGAGTGCGGAAATAGGTATCTTCAAATTGGGTGATCAGCTTTCTTTTTCCGGAAGAGGTATCAAAACAGAACACCTCTGCCATGTGAGAGGCACTGTCCATAGAGCAAAAAATCAATTTCCCGGTATCGCTGAGTATCGGGGCTCCAATGGAACAGGACTCCGTGGTTGCTATCCGATGTGCTGCCACAGGGTTGCCCTCGCCATCCATCAGATAGATGTGTCTGGCAGTCTGAATATAGTAGTATCCCTCTTCGTCCCGATACACACCATAGATCCAGTCCGGCATTTCCCCTTCCGTCAGTTCCCGCATTGCCTCCGTCACATCCTTCCCACCTTGCCCGGTGGGAATGGCGAAGTACATCAGTTTCGAATCCTCCCCAAACTCCATGGAGATATCCTTTGCACGAATACTGCGCTCTCTGTCAAATACCGCCAAAGCCTCCGCCCACTCCTCCGAATCGGCGTCAGACTGCTCCAGATATTTTACAATCTCGTATTCATCACCGGTCTGTACTTCTCCGGGTGCCTTCATCCGGGCACTGTCGTAATCATACTCCCCGGCAGTGATGAGCAGAGTCCGGTTCTCCTGCGTTACCAAATCCTCCACTGCACCGCCCTCCGTCTTTCCGCAACCGGTAAGCAGCACCACCGCCAGCAACAGTCGGCTCAAACATTGTACTAATCTTTTTTTCAACAAAAAAGACCCCCTTCCCTATACTCTTCTTATAGCATAGGGAAACAGGGCCTTCAATGGGTCCGGAACAATGTTAAATAATCTTAAAACTTTCGGGTTACGATCAATTACCTCCTCGTCCGGTATCCCGCTCTTTACCAGCGGATCTCCTTTGCCGGAAATTCCTCATTTTCAAATAACAGTTCTCTCATCTCCTGATCCAAAACCGCATAAGTCGCAGTTACCGTCAGGACGCCATTGCCGGTGTTGGTAAAGGATAAGCAGAGCGATACCGTGTCGCTTGCAGGCACAAGCCACACCTGATTCTCCACAGCTCCCTTCGGGACATAGGTCTTCGAATATCTGGCCACGGAGGATGCGGCAAGCACGCTGGCACCGCCCAGTCTGGAGTTCACCACATTTCCGAAAGACTCCCCCATTCTGCCGAGCAGATACTCTTTCACGGTCTGGGGCATCTGGTCCAAAGGAAGATCCTCTCCGGCTAAACTCTTCAGATAGGTCTCAGTGTCTGATAGATTCAATGGAATCACATGGATAGGCTGGGACTGATCGATTTTCAGACCCCGCCACCCCTCGATCACCTGATTCAATTCCTGAGCGGCGGACATCACATCCAGATAAGCGTCGCAGGAGATCAGCTCGGCAAGGGCATCCGTCACTTCAACGGTGGTTTCCTTCAGAAATGCCTCCTCGTCGAAAGGAGCCTCCTCTATGGTCTGACTCTCAATGGTCTGTTGCTCCGTCAAAGAGTCCTGCGTTTCGGGCCCGTTTTTCCCACAAGCCACAAAACATACAGCCAGTCCTATCGTAAAAAACAATGCAAATCCTTTCTTTTTCATGTTTATTTCCCGTCTTTCTGCGAAAGACACCAATGCGTCATGAAACTGA
>JBJENO010000008.1:0-1656 GCA_051880235.1 Acetatifactor sp.
CCTGGACACCCTGATTAAGAGTCAGGTGCTCTACCAACTGAGCTAATCGCGCATCCTGGAAAACTGTGTGGTTTCCTCCACAACAATCGGTATTGTATACTATCTCAAAGAAAAAATCAATACCTTTTTACAATTTATTTTATTTTTTTCGCCATTACGGTCTTCTCAATCTCCCGGATTCTCTGCATTCTTTGCAGTAACCATACAATTCCAGCTTGTGATTTGTGATCGTGAAATCCTCTGTCTCCTGCTCCAACGACATGTGTGCAAAAGGACAATTGGCCAAAGCAATTCTCCTGTGGCATTCCAGACATACCGCATAGTGTGTGTGATTCCCCCGGCGCAGGCTGTACAGAAGAGTTCCGTCCTCCATAGATGCATCCTTCTCCACCAGACCTTTTTCTTCAAAGGCGGACAGAATACGATAAATAGTAGAAAGCGCATATTCCTCATCGACGGTGCGCTGCTCTACCAGATTGTAAAGCTTTACCGGGGTAAGGGGCTCCTTTTCCTCCCAGAGGACCTCATATACTGCTTTCCGCTGTCTGGTCCACTTGATTCCCTCGGGAAAATGGATTTCACTGTGATGAGCATCCTTTCTTTCCATCAAACGATTCCTCCCTATGCGATAGCGCGTAACATCAATTCCAGTGCGATACCAACCACCACTCCGATTCCATAGAGCAATGCCAGAATACGGACATTCTCTTTTCGGTCATGGTTCACGCGGAACAGAATCAGCAGTCCCACTCCTGAGCCGGTCAGAAGTCCCGCAAAGGCCGCGCCCGGACTGATTACATTTGTCAGATAGAGCTGTGTGATCACCACGGAGCCGGCGCAGTTAGGCACCAGACCTACCAGCGATGCCAGAACAGGCCCCAGCACAGGGCGATTCAGGATAATACTCCCCAAGACATCCTCCCCTACAAAATGGAGCAGCGTATTTAATACCAATCCTATCAGAAAAATATAGAACGCGATCTGCACCGTATGATGCAGCGCAGACTTAATGATTCCCTGTTCACAATGACAGTGATCGTGTTCACAGATCTCATGAATGTGCTCATGCTCCTGTTTTCCAAACTTACGCACAATTGCATCCACTGCCACCCCCACGATCATTCCTGTCAATATTTTTCCCAAAAGAATCAGCCCAATGGTCTTCGCGGGTGCTTTCTCGGAGATCAGGATCGGCAGCATTTCATCCGATGTGGACAGGTAGATCGCAAGCAAAGACCCCAGGGTAATCACCCGTCCCGCATACAGGTTGGAAGCCGCAGCGGAGAATCCACACTGGGGAAATGCCCCCAGCAGGGAACCGATAAAGGGTCCAAAGTAACCTGCCTTCTTGATCATCTTCTCAGCCTTCTCGCCGGTCTTATGCTCCAGATATTCCATGACCAGGTAGGTCAGAAACAGAAAGGGCAACAGTTTCAGCGTATCCAGCACAGCGTCCAAACATACATCTATCATAGAAAAACCTCTTTTCTTGTTCTGTAAAACGAAAGTCTCAGATGCAAATGCAATTCATTCGCATCTGAGACCCTATCTTACGGTCACTGTTTCGTTTTGTCAAGTCTTTTTCTTCTTTTCTTGCGCGGTTGTATAAGCCATTTTTGATAATGTCCTAATATACCACAAATGAAAATGTCCCAA
>JBJENO010000009.1:0-30056 GCA_051880235.1 Acetatifactor sp.
CTTCCGTAGGAAAACATCATGGACTGCCCCATGTAGAAATGGTACTCTCTTTCAATCAGTTCTGCTCCGCTTTCCAGTTGGAAATATGTGTGTAATATCTCATGTTCTTCCGCAGTCAGCGTAACTTCATCATCTGTCTCAAACACAGCTTGCACCTTCGGATACTGCTCCATCAGTTCTTTCATTTTCTGTTTCGTGTTCCGGTACTCTGCGTGATATTCCCTTAAATATTCACACACCTTCTGGTCAACCTTTTCGTCAAGTGTGCATTCCATCCAATATGAATCCTGTCTCTTTTCCATAATACTAATCCTCTCTTCTGCCTGATGGCCTTTGTTAGTTATAGAACTATATCACTTTTTCGGGAAATAGCAATTCATCAGATGTACTGAAAAAGAGGGGGAGAGACTGGTAGATTTACGGGAGAATATTGCACCAGACAATGGTGCTTGATACGAAAATTCTCATAGAAAAACCCCGCACCGGGTACCACAACTACCAAGTGCGGGGATTGATTAGTTATAGGTTTATTTGGGGCAAATAATTATTCCTTATACATTTCTTTATGCCCCTACACCAGCTAACTTAACTGTAACATTATATGAGCTTGGGTCATCTTCAATAGATTTACCATTCACACAATCTGCATCGGTTCCTTCCATCCAGATATAGACATGAATAATGATTCCATCATATCCAACATTTGTTGCTACTGCTTCTGAATCAGACGGAACAACAAAATTATCACCTGACTTTGTTGCCGCCCAGTTCTTTGCCCCTGACACTCTTTGATCTGTATAGTGTCCTTCATAAATATACGGATAGGTGACCTCACCCAACTTGGCAATGCCTGAATCATTCTGAATACTAGTCCAGCCATCAATTCCTGTGCTGTCGTTTCCCTTTCCAGTTTCGTTTTTAACAGCATATACTATGCGTAACTCAGATTCATTTCCAGTTGGATTACCTTCAGAATCTAAGGTTTCCGTTGTTATAGCAACACGTATAGAATCAGTAACAGTAGTTGAACCACTGCCATTTGTTGCAGTAACTGAAATAGGAGCCCCTTCGCTGGCATCTAAATAAACATCTGCCATACCTGTTTCTGTAATCGTATACACAATATAATCACTTCTGATAAATGCATAATAATCGCTACCATTCACCTTATAGTTTCCGGGTTTTGCATCGTTTCCAGACTCAAATCTTGGCGTACTATAACTCGTTACTTTTCCTTGATTATCCCATCCCTGGCATATATACCAATTGAACAAGTCATCCGTTGATGCGGGACTTAAAGTCGAACCTGTGGTAAATGCTTCGAGCGATTTCTGCTCTCCTCCGTGTTGTGCTCCCTCTTCCAGAGTTGCAATCTGCAAAATAAATCCATTCGTCGATGCACTGATAGTCGATGTCGTTCCTTTGACAGTATTGTTTGTCACATACCAAGCATAAGTTGCCGATGTTAACCCCACTGCGGCAATCATCAATGAAACAATCGCTGCAATGAGCTCTATTTTTAGTTTTTGAATTTGTTTCATTTGATTACTTCCTTATACTAATAGGTACACAAAACCAAATGTTGATTATACATCCATTAAGCAAATGCCCCCACGCCACAACCGTGGGGGCATTAATCGTTAACACTTATGTAGTAAATTATACGCCATTGCTTGCGGTTACATCATTACCGTCAGTATTAACAGGTGTTGCTGTGAATTCAACAGTCACACCACACCCAGTCAAATCAGCAAGCTGATTCGTGAAAACGTCATCATCAGCACCATCATAGAACACGTAAATATCAACCTGTCCAGAAGCGGCTGCTGCAATTTCATCGTCCAAATATCCTTCAGCATCATAACCAGTAATATCTGTCATGGCTCCCATGTTGTCATACTGCTTAACCCAGCCAGCAGCTGCGTTGGCACCTTTCTGCCATACAACCCAGCCATCTTCACCTACAACCAAAACACGCATAGCATCTTCAAGTTTAGAGCCACTTGTCGCATTAATTGTTACAGCAGAAACTGTCAAATTCTTGAAAGAACCTGCCTTATCATCAGATGTACCGATGAAGAAAGTTTGTTTAATCGCATACTTACCAGTAACTGCTGCTGCTGCATCACCTACATCAAATCGTGAATTTGCAAGCTCAGTTGCTGCAGTTGCTGCTGAAGCATAAGCTGACTGAAACTTTGGAGCAGTTGCATCTCCAACAACCTGTGCCGGATACAATTTAGCTTCATCAGCTGTAAGAGTTTTACTTGTTCCTGAACTTTCAGTAACTGCAACACTATCAATTCTCAAGAATGGCGCATTCGACTGTGCGCTAATATTTGCTGTAGTTGCATTTACAGTATTGTTGGTCACGAACCAAGCATAAGTACTTGATCCCAACGCAATAGCGGCAACGCATACCATGGCGATTGCTGCTGCTAACTGTTTCTTTAAAGATTTAACTGTCATAATTTTTCCTCCTTTTCCTTAGAATCCATCCGACACCAAGGGCATCGGATTGACATTCTTGGATGGATGCCCTGTATCTCAGGTTCATCCTACGAATGCGCCTGTCAGTCGGTAACGCATTCGGTAACTGATTACCTTAGCCCCTCGTCTCATACCTCGTGCCGATAACAGATGACACTCTCACCGGGCCCGGTGAAGAAGAGTATTTCCACACCGTATGGTGAGGATTTCATCTCTTAGCGGGACTCGATCTGACTCCGGTAACCTTAGGTTCTCGCTTTGCACCCCGCTCTTTCGAAACGGGTCGCCTTTATCTCAAACGGTGGTTGTGGCACCGTTCAATTCGTATTATAGTATTTCAAAGTACCAAAAAATAGTTTTTCTTAATGGTATAGTACCATATTTTGACACAAATAGCAATATTTTCTTACAGTTCCACAAGAAAAAATGTCGAAAATTATTGATTTCTGCGGTTCTCCCAGGTGATCTCTCCGGAATGATACCAGTGGTCAGGTGCTTCGTTTCCGGCGGCACTGATGGGCTTGTCTCCGGTGATGGTATCCTTGATATCCTGGATAAACTTGACCAGGAGGCTGGTTTCATCGCTGTCGATGGCGTCGATGGTCATGGAGAACTCCACGCTTCCTCCTACGATGGAATCCACGCACTCCGGGTCCTCGCCCTCCATCCAGATGACGATGGTATATTTGTCCACGTTGCCGACCAAGAAGTTTTCCTCGGTGTAGGTGCATACGATCTTGTCGCTTTCGAAGCTGACGCAGTCTTCCTCATCCCCTCCGTCTGCAGCGGGCATGGCGTAGACCACTCTCTCACCGTTTCGCCAGATTGCAACCCGGACGGCCTGTTCCGCGCCCTTGGCGCAGGCGTTCAGCACCACTCGTGCCACGTAGTTCACATCCTCCTTGCCGGCGTTGCGGACATAGTAGGTATAGGCCATGTAGTCGCGGCCGTTGTGGCTGCCGTCGAAGTCATCCAGATTATCAGGGAGATCCGACAGGGTGGTGTTGGTTGCATCCTCCACGGTAGCCACTACCAGTCTGGCGGTGGGATCCTCGAAATCACCGGTGGCGGAGATTGCGATGCCCTTGCGGTACAGCTCCAGTCGGTTTAGATTGATGGTGAAGTTACCCATCTTCTCCTGCATAAATGCCAGGACGAAGAGAAAAGCGACGGTGATCACCATGATCAGCAGAAACAGCTGCATCCGGTCCAAACGCAGCAGCGCTGCGCCCAGGCTCTTTGCCTTTCGTCTGGGGATATACATGGAGACGATGGCCTCGTCATCCAGTTCCCCGCCGGACTGTGTCATCAGCTGCTCTAACTCCTCGATGCGGACAATATGATCGGTATTCTTTTTTGCTTTCTTTTTCTTTCCCGAAGTCTCCTTCGGGGTATCCTCACCAAAGTCTTTCAGTTTCACAGTTTGTATTTTTCCTTTACATTTTCAATATAGGCCTGAACTCTCTTGCGATCAGAGCTCTCTCCAAAACGGAACTGGAGACCGCAGATATTGCGATAGAGGCTGCCCTTGGGCGCCTCTCGAAGCCAGCAGACTGCCGCCACGATATCGTTGATGGCACGTCCCTTCTCACTGGTTCCCACACGGGGGAAGGAAATGGTGATCACTTCTCCCACATCAAATCTGCTGTTTAAGTAGATAGCGGCACCACCGGCTGAAATATCCAGTGTCATACCGTCTTCGCTCTCGATAACACCGTCATCGTTCATCATCCAGGTATCGGATTTGTAGGTGACCTTCAACAGCACCTTCAGACGTTCGTCAGCACGCTGGAAGAACTGTCGCTGCTCTGTGACACGTCTGATCTTCCAGTACTTACGAATGCCGTCTTTTACCACATCATCTGCGTAACCAGCCAGAAACATCGTGTCGTTTCCGGAGCCGTAGCGCAGCAGAAGCTTTTTGCTCTCGTCGATCTCCAAAAGTTTCCCGTCCACTGCAGGAATGGAGATCAGAAACGCTGACTCATCCAATGCTTTATTAAAGGTACAGACCATGTTAAAGACCGGGTCTTTATCCACGTCCACGTCGAAGGCCATCTGAAGCTTCGTTCCACTCTTTATCTTTAATGCTCCCGCCATTTCTACTCCTTACTACAATCTTTCTGTTCTTGCTCTTTCAATTCTTGTTCTTTCTTCTCTTTGATCGCCTGTATTGCTTCTCTGACTGCGGCCTCTTCTTCCTCTTGTACCAGCGCTCTTGCAGCCCTGACGCTGTCTATGATGTTCTTTAAGATCAGGATCGCCAGCGGCAGTATGATAAAGGGGAAAAAGACAAGCGGATTGGACAGCAATCTGACAAATTTACCGATAAAACCGGAGGAGAAAACTACCTTACCCAACAGGTCTTCCTCACGTGTATCATATCGGTCTACCACATTGTTGGCATCTCCCTTGGTGGTGAAGATCCACCCCTTCTCTCCTTCGTGTTTTTCCACGATTCGATGGGTGTTTACCTCTCCCTGCAGAGAGGGGTCACGGGAATAGAAGGAGATCACGTCTCCCACCTGAAGAGTGGAAGCCTCCACTCTCTTCACAATGATCAGGGAGTCCACCGGGATCTGTGGCTCCATGCTTCCTGTCACTACCCGAAAGAGTGAATAGCCGAAAATATTCGGTGCTTCTCCCTGCCTGGTGGTGATCACCTTCAAAAGTACCAGCACAGAAGCTATGATCAGACAAACAGATACAATGCTTACCAGATTGACAAGTACTCTACGAATCTTTTTCCACACTACTGTTCATCATCCTTATCGTTCTTTTTCTTTTCGCCGGATCTGGCTCTGCGGTCATCCCAGGCTGCCAGAATTCTCTTGGACAAAGTGTTGGCCTGAGCGCGCTCTTCTGCTCTGGCTCTGGCTTTTGCCTCCTCCTGGGCGCGGGCGTACTCTTCCTCGGCCCTCTTGTGTTCTTCCTCCACCCGTCTCAGGGCAGCCTGCTCACGTTCCTTGGCAAGCTCCGCCTCACGCATCGCGTCATTGCGAAGCTTTCGAACCTCTTCCACCTCGCGTTTTGCCTTTGCTTCGGTCTGTGCGATGGATTCTGCGGATTCTCTGCTGACCCGCTCGGTGACTTCGGAGATGGTCCGGGAAGCCTCCTGCTTGGTGCGCTCTATCTCGGCTTCTGCCTTCTCGCAGGCCGCATCCACCATCTGCTGTGCTTCGGCCTTGGTAGCAGCGATGCGTTCCTCCGCATCTGCCTTGGTGGCAGCGATCCTCTGATCCGCATCCGTCCTTGCAGCTGTGATACGCTTGTCGGCATCTGCCTTGGTGGCTGCAATGCGCTGATCGGCATCCGTCTTAGTGGAGGTGATCTGCCTGTCAGCCTCTTCCCGGATGGTACGAACCTGTCTGTCAGTGTTTTCCTTCATCGCAGTCAACTGGGCCTGAGTCTCTTCCTTCAGAGCAGCCAGCTGCTCATCCTTCTCACGCTGTAAGGTCTGAATTTGGTTCGTGCTTTCGCGCTGTAAGTCGGCCAGATCTGCGGCAGCCTTCCGTTCGGTTCGGGCGATCAGCTCGTTGGCATCACGTCTGGTGCTTGTCACCAGTTCCTCTGCGGTCTTCATTGCTTCTGACACGGCAGTATCCGCATTTTTCTTTGCTTCTGACACGGCATCTGCAGCCTTCCGGCTGATCTGGGCAACCTTCTCGTCTGCCTCCTGCTGAATCTTCAGGACAGACTCTGCAGTCTCCCGCCTGGTGCGCATTGCGAAGTCCTCAGCCTCCTTCTGTGCCTTGGAGACTTCCGCTTCTGCATCCGCCTTAGTCTTGGCAATTTCTGCCTCGGCCTGTGTCTTTGTCTGGGTGATCTGTGCTTCGGCCTCAGACTTGGTCTTCTTCACTTCCGCTTCTGCATCCGCCTTAGTCTGAGCAATTTCCGCCTCGGCCTGTGCCCTGGTCTGGGCGATCTGTGCTTCGGCCTCTTCCTTTGTCTTGGTGATTTCCGCCTCGGCTTCTTCTTTTGTCTGTGATGCAAGAGTCTGTGCTGCATCTTTCGCAGCTTCTGCCTCGGTATATGCTTCCTTGGCGGCCTCCAGATCTGCAGTCATCAGGTCCTTTTGTTCCTGGAGTTCCTCCAGTTCCATCTGAGCTTCCTGAAGCTGTGCCATCAGCATACCCACCTGCTGTTGGAGACCGATCATCTCGCCGTCGATTCGATCCAGTTCCTCCAGTGCCTCTTCCTTGGCTTTGGTCTCCTCCGCCAGCTTCGCCTCAGCATCCAGCTGTGCCTGAGTAACCTCCTCCAGGAAGACTCTGCGAATCTCAACCTCCTCAATATTCGGGTCGTCGACGAACTGTTCCTCGATTTTCTTGATGAACTTGGGCTTGATCACACGGCGGCGCTTATTCTGTACCTGCTCCAGCTTTCTCGGATCAGCTTCCAAAAGAGACTTGAAAACTGTGTAGTTGGTGATCAGATTGGTATACATCTGGATCAGATATTCCTCATCGAACTCCAGGGTGCTGTCCTGAGCCTCGATGGTGTAACCGACCTCATCATAACGCTCCAGAAACTGCCACAGCTGATAACAGGTTCGATAATTGGGATCCTTCATGATCAGGTTGGTACGCTGGATAGGGCTTCGCACCTTGGCGCAGCCTGCCATGATACTGCAGAAGGAACTGTTGCGCAGGGCCAGAACCAATCGACGCACGCGGTCGATTCGCATGAAGACTGACATATTGTCAGAGTCATTCTCTGCAAAGCTCTGCCGGTTCTTCACCGTCATCTCCACCTTATAGGTGATCTCCTCGTAAGCATCGTCCACCTTACTCTGATAACTCAGTGTATTGGTGGTCTCATCGCCGGTGGACCAGAAGATCACGTCGGTACGCTTATCGATGAAGGTCACCAGTCTCTGGATCAGGTGATAGATGAATCGATTCTCATAGAGATCATAGGTTTCCTCAGTGCTCACATTCAGGACCCGGGTGGGTTGGATATCTCCGTCTTCACTGCTGGCGATGAACTGGGTGTTCATGCTGAGATGCCGCACACTGTCCGCAGTGATCTTGCGGGCCAGAGCCACGGGAACCACTTCCTCATTGGTCTTGATGTAGCGACGGGGTTTCTCAATGATCGTATTGATTGCGTCCAAGCTTTCCTCAATCGTCGTCAGCCAGCGCTCATCAACCACCTTGTGGAGCACCTGGTGTTTCTGGTGCAGGACGTTCTCTCCGGCCTGTACCATCTCAAACAGATACTGGAAGTATCTGTCGTTCTCCAGGGTCTTCCCCACTTTATTGACATATTTTAAATAGAGATCATTAATTGTATTTGCCATGGATGATGCATCTCCCTAACTTTCGTATCATTAATAGAGATTCTGAATTCTGGTCAGATAAGCCCGGCTGTCCTCCATATTACTCTTTCCGAAGGTCTTCTCGATATAGGCGATCAGACCCTTGATCTCGTCACGGACAAAGCTGACGTTCAAGCTCTCAAACTTCTTCAAAACCTTTCTGGCAATGATGTAGTCCATACCGCCAAGCTCCGTTCCGCCGCAGGCTACATACACAGGGATGAAATCATACATCTGCTTCGTAATACGGTTACCGAAAGCCAGCTTGAAACGGGTCTGCAGGTAGGTATCCAGCTTGTTCATCTTCTCAATGGTACTCTCACTGATGGGATGCTCTTCCTTCGCCTTGGCAAAAAGAGATTCCAGGTAATCGGTGGTCACAGGGCAGGTAGGGTACTTCTCGCACTCGAAGGCCGCTGCACGTTCATTCAGTTCAATCGGGATAGCACGGTCGTATACCTTATCGGTGATGGTGAATGTAGAGTCATCGTTGTTCGCTGTGCCCACGAACCACAAGGTATCTGATACTCTGATCTTACCATTCTCCAGAAGCTTGGGATCCTGCTCCCAGCCTGTAGGCACCAGATCCAGGATCCACTCGTCGTGGCTGGGCATTTCCAGGATGGACAGCATCTCCGCAAAGTAATACTCAATACGCGCCAGGTTCATCTCGTCCAGTACGATCAGGCTGGGCTCATCCTTGTATCCCGCCTCGTACATTGCCCGGAGAAACTCTGTCTCGTTAAATCTCTTGGAAAATTCATTGAAGTAACCTAACAGCTCGGTTCTGTCACGGTAGGAAGGCTGTACGGAAACCAGGGTGGCCGGGTTCATCATATATCGGCTGAAGGAGTAAGGAAGACTGGTTTTACCGGTACCGGAGATACCTTCCAGGATCAGCAGCTTGCTGGCCGCCATACCGGCCACAAATCTTCTCACGATCTCAGGGGTATAGTACAGCTTCATCTGGCTGGCCGCGAACAGTCTGTAGCCCTCTGCAAATTCCTGCAGAGAAATAGTGTTGTTATACTGCAGCGGTACATAGTTTAAGTATTTCTGATCCACCAGGGCAAGCTTGGGGAATCGAACCGCCTGAGTCTTGTTGGGATCCTCGTTGGGATCCTTCATGACAGTGACCTTACCAAGATTTCTCTCCGGATTGTCCCCCAGCTCTCCGCCGCCCTGTGCAGTGGTGATCTGACCATTTAACACATTTCCCACGGAAGGGATGGCTCCTTCTATCAAGGCACTGTCTCCCGCATAGGGCAGTCTGCCTGCACCGATGGCGTTGACCTTCAGCGCCAACAGCTTGTTCTTCTCATCCACCAGTTCCAGTACCTGTCGGTTCAGTCTGCCGATCTCACGATACAGGGTAGCGTTATCCTCCCGGTCCGCCCGAAGCTTGACATAGAGAACAGTCCGCTTCACAATAAGATAGATGATGACCACAGGAATTGCCACCAGTATCAGTGCCAGCAGCAGGGCAAAGATCTTGCCTACCACATTCATCTCATAAAAGTATGTATTGAAGATGATGATGTATTCCGGCCATCCGGTGAAAAACAGCTTGATGATGGCCACAAAAACCTGTGCAATGTTGTAAATAATCTTCGCAATCAGTTCATATGCCAGCTTTAAAAATTCGCTCATACTCAATTATCCTCTTCGGTACTTTCCTTTTTGCTCTCCTGAAGCTTGCGCATCTGTTCCTCAGCCTCTGCCTTCATCCTTCTGGCTTCTGCCAATGCCGCCTCTGCCTCTGCCATTTTCGCACTGGCTGTATCATCTGCCGCCTGTGCTGCTTCCTGGGCCGCTTCCAGAGCGATGGCTTTCTTCAGGTTGATGCCTACCACCACCAGATGATAGATCTGGTAGATGAAGAATGCCAGCATCGGCAATACAATGACGATCAAAAATCCGGTGCTGGAGGAGAGGAAATCCATCACCTTTCCCATACCCGGGATGCGGAACTGATACTTACCCACGATATCGCCGTCGGAGATGATGTGGGTATCGGCAACCGCATTGTTATCACCCTTGGTAGTGTAGCTTCTGGCTCCGCCCATATCCACGATGTTCTGAATTCTATGGGTATTCAGTGCGTACTCATTCATAATGATGGTGTGGAAGGTGATGATGTCGCCCACCTGCAATTTGGACGTATCGCAGGTCTTGATGATGATCAGGTCACCTGCATTAAAGGTAGGCGCCATGGATTCGGTCTTGACTACCATCGGCGTATAGCCGGCGATATTCGCCACAGAGTCCGTCTTTCGGGTAGCAAGAGTGGTAAACGCAAAGAGTGCGGCGATCAGAATGATCACCCAGAGTGCGATACTCGCCACCACCGTCAGAATTTTGCTAAGTTTTTTCATGTTGTAAAGTCCTCCATCATTATTTTGAAGTATCTATCTCTTACTGTCTCTCTTGAGAGCCGTCCAAGATTCGGTTATTCTCATCCGTTCCGATGAACCGCAGTCTGATCCGGTAATCCGCCGCCCGAAGGGCATCGTCACAGGCAGGATCCGTTCCCTCCAGCCACACTCTCACCTGAACCGGCTGGTTCGTTTCCTTCGGTAGGTAAAACAAAGTGTTGTCAGCATTCAGTTCCATCTTCTCTGCCGCAGGCAGTCCAAAATAGGTGATGCCGCCGATGGTCTCCGCTTTGCCCCGATCCGGTTCGTAGACGTAAGTCTTCCGGCCGATCGTAAAGCTGATGCGCATAGCCCCGGGAAGGTCTCTGTTCGAGGAGGTAATGCTTGTTCCATCTTTTTCTCCGGAACCGTTGGCACTTGTCAGGTGCACGTACATATCACTGGTAGCGAAGAAATGTAAGGTAAAGTCCAGGTAAGCACCGGAGTTCACATTCACGGTTCTGCCGTCCTGATAGAAATAAGTCTCACAGTTTGCCGTGGTCACCGGCTCTAAAGGTTTCTTCCGCATGTCATAGCCTCGGTCCTTCTTCAGCCGATCCGCGATCTGCTGGAAGGTAAGCACCTTCACATATTCCTCAAAGGTCTTATGAGCGTCTAAGTCAAACCGAAGATTGGTCCCCGAGGTGATATCCATACTCATGGAATAGACCTTGGTAAAGTCTGCGATGGTAAACCAGGCCACGGATGCCGCCGTCACACTGACCAAAGCCAGGAGACTTAACAGCAATGCCAGCTTCACCCGCTGACTCTCTGGATTTTTTTGTTTCGGAGGTTTCATTCTATCTCTGCTCATTCATTCGCCTCCTCCGTCAGGACACCGTAAAAGCCCAGGTGAAAATCGAAGTTCTCCAGGCTGAGAATATTGGTACAGTCCGGATCGCAGCCTTCCAGGTACACATAAATGTCAACAACATATTCGTGGTTCAAATCCAATACCGTCAGTGGTTTGCCGTTACTGTCTGTGGGAAGACCATTCTCCCCCACGCAAAAGGACGTGTATGGCACTGACGGATCAGGCACTGCAATCACTTTCTCTCCAGCAGAGGAAAGAACCACGTTTCCTTCCACCGGTCTGTCATCGATCACCGTGTTTAAGAACCGGTTTCCGTCGGGATTGGCTCCTTCCGAAAGCCGCAGGATCAAAGGAGAACCATTGTCAAATTTCAGTCCCACACGGAGTGCATTCCTTGCCAGACCCGGCGCATTCTGAAGAATGCCTCCTCCGCCGTACTGGCTTTCATCCAGATACAGCTTCAGCTTACAGTTGTCCGGCATGCCCTCTGCAACTGCCTGAAGATAGATCCGACCGTGATAATAGAACTTCTCTTTTTCAACCTTCGTAAAGACAGTGGCTTTTTTGTCCTCCGTATAGGGGTTAAAGTAGAAGGTCGTCAGGTCCGCTGTGGAGACAGGCATCATCTCCTGTCCGGACTCGGTATTTACCTTCGTAATCGCCGCCTGTTCCGCTCCCTGTGCACTTCCTCCCAGGGAAGAAGCCAGACTCAGTCGGACGTTTTTCGTGTCCGTCGCGGAGGAGACAATGCTGGTAGTGGTAATCATATTGGCGGAGAACCAGGCATAGGTCGCCCCGGTAAAGGCAGCAATCACCGCAAGGGATGTCAATGCCAGATAAACTTTTTTCAGAATCTTACCAAATCTGCTCATGCCTTTTCTCCTTTCCCCAAAATGATAAAGAAATTTCTGAATTTAATCTTCCGGGCTGACTCCCGCAAAGGACAGCTGGAAGTCCACGTTCTTATTCTGCACGGGGTTGAAACAATTCACGTCACACCCCTCCAGATAGAGCCAATACTCAACGGTCACCACTTCGTCGGCGCCGATGGTACACAATCTCTCTGCGCCGGGGGTCACTTTATACTCTCCGTCCGGCAGTGCCAGATACGGTGCCAGCTCCTTGCAGGGATCTGACACGTAGGGAACTGCTCCGTTCTCTCCCACACCGGACATCACCGTCCCCACGGCAGGCACTGTCTGACGGGTCTCTGCGCCGGAGGTATTGCCCATATTGTTCAGGGCGAAGATATGCGTGACCACTCCGGAGGCGGTGGTAAAACGAAGCCCCAGCCGAAGGGCTGCCAATGTCTGTCCGTCCGTGTCGATCTTCAGATTCGGCCGATACAGGTACACCGCGCAGTCATCCTTCAGACTCTTCAGATAGAGGGTGCCGGTGATGGCTTTGCGGTCAAGCTCTGCCGTGACATCCTTATTCGCTGTGGTGATACCCTGCCGGTCCTGCATGGTGGCGCAATAAAACCGGTTCAGATCGGATGTGGAGATCGGTTCCAGATCTCCCTCCCCCTTGGGCGGCATGGGGCAATAGACATCAAAGCCCTGATCCGGTCTGTCGGAGATAAACAGTGCCGTCTCTCCGGAACTGACCGTGCTGCCCATAGGTTCCACCTTTGTATAAGGACTGAAGGTAAACCATGCATAGGTTGCCCCGGCAAGTGCCGCCAGGGCGATCACCACCCAACAGGCAGCGATCCAGATGGTTGCTGTCAGGAAAATGTTCTTTCCCTTTTTCGTCTGATTCTGTTCCTGACTCATGGTCTCCTCCTTTCCCGGGCGAAAGCCTGTCTTTTCATCAATCAATTATTCTGTCTGCTTTCCTTCTCTCTCGCAGGCAAAGGACAATGCAAGATTCTTCAGAGAAGTGCCGCATATATTCTTAATACAGTCGCTGTCACAGCCCTCCAGCCAGATGTAGACATCTACCTGAACACTGTCTCCGAAATCCATCGGGCCATTCCCCTCCACCTCAAACAACGGCAGGCTGTCAGGCAGCAGCGTCACCTCGCCGGTTTCATTGTCATATTGGCAGAAGTTCCTGCTGTCGTGAAGATTCGAAAAGGGGACGGTGGAACCGTCGGTCTTAGTGGAGTCCAAGACATGTCCCTCCTCACCGTAGTAGGTATTGTATTTGGCCTGAGGATTGTGTTTCTCTGTGATCTCAAAGAAATATTCCATCATCTCCGGCTTCTCCTTGCCGGTCTCGTGAACTACAAAACCGATGCGGATGGCGGTAGAGATCGGGTTCTCCTCATCGCTGTCCTGAAATCCGATATTGGACAGATAGACCTTCTTCCGCTCTCCGGTGGTGCGGAAAAACAGGCTGGTCATGTAATAATCATTGCCCTCACTCTTGGCAAAAAGGTTTGCCTTGAGGTTTGACAGATTCTCGCTGCCGTCCGTGAAACCGATCACCTTCTGAAAGGTGCCTCCGATGATCTTATCCGTGGAGACCGGGTGCAGCCTGCCCTTGAATTCCTCAAGCACCGCAGCGCTGCCGTAGCCGTCCTCATAATTGTTGCTGATCTGAAGGGACATACCCGTGCCCACTGCCATTCTCACATTCGTGGTACGGGCTCCCGTCTGGTAGATGTACCAGGCAAAGGTGGCAGTCACCATAGAAGAAAAAGCCACGAGAAGCACGATCAGTGCCGTCAGCATTTTGCTTTTCAAACGATTGGAAACCTTCATCTACGTGCTCCTCCTTCCTCTTTATTGGACTACAAATATCCTGTTTCTTCGCCAAAAAGGGCATAGTTCCCCATATTTAATACAAATATATCACGTATTCCTGATTTTTTCAATGAAAAGCACACAAATTGTGTGAAATAGTCAAAATTTTCAATGATTTAACTATACTCGGGAAGGTTGCTTTTTTCCCCGGAAGGTACTATAATCAATATCAAATGCGTTTCGATTTTTGGTCTTTTATAGAGAAAAAGACGTGAAATCAGCGGAAAGGAATCAGGTTTATGAATTACAAAAGGAACACTGCTGCTCTGGGCATCGACATCGGTTCCACCACGGTGAAAATTGCCATTCTGGATGAGCGGTCCAATATACTTTTTTCTGATTATGAAAGACATTTCGCAAATATCAGGGAGACTCTGCGGGGGCTGTTGGAGAAAGCCTACGCACAGCTGGGGAATCTCACCCTGCATCCCATGATCACCGGCTCCGGCGGATTGACTCTGGCAAGTCACCTGGAAGTCCCTTTTACCCAGGAGGTCATCGCAGTGGCAACTGCCCTCAAGCAGCTGGCACCCAAAACCGATGTGGCCATCGAGCTGGGCGGTGAGGACGCCAAGATCATTTATTTCGAGGGGGGCAACGTGGAGCAGCGTATGAACGGGATCTGTGCGGGAGGCACCGGTTCCTTCATCGACCAGATGGCCTCTCTGCTCCAGACAGACGCCGCCGGCTTAAACGAATACGCGAAGAACTACTCTTCCCTGTACACCATCGCCGCCCGCTGCGGCGTATTTGCCAAGACCGATATCCAGCCCCTGATCAACGAAGGTGCCACGAAGGAAGATCTGTCCGCTTCTATTTTTCAGGCTGTGGTGAACCAGACCATCTCCGGTCTGGCCTGCGGCAAGCCCATTCGGGGACACGTGGCATTCCTGGGCGGTCCCCTGCACTTTCTCTCCGAGCTGAAGGTCGCCTTCATCCGCACACTGAAGCTGGACGAGGAGCATATCATTGACACGGACAATTCCCACCTGTTTGCCGCCATCGGCTCCGCCCTGAATGCGAAGGAAGAGGTTTCCTTCTCCCTGGAGGAACTGGTGCAGAAGCTTTCGGGAAACATTCATATGGAATTTGAGGTAGAGCGTATGGAGCCTCTCTTCGAGGACCAGGCTGCCTACGAGGCGTTTCAGTTACGGCATGCCGCCCACAAGGTTGGCACCGGCGACTTAAGCACCTATCACGGCAACGCTTATCTGGGCATTGATGCCGGCTCCACCACCACGAAGATCGCGCTGGTCGGTGAGGACGGATCCCTGTTGTACTCCTTCTACTCCGGCAACGACGGCAGTCCGCTGAAAACTGCCATCCGTTCTCTGAGGGAGATCTACGAAAAACTTCCTGCCGATGTACATATTGTCCGCTCCTGTTCCACCGGCTACGGTGAGGCATTGATGAAAGCGGCATTTCTGTTGGATGACGGCGAGGTGGAGACCGTGGCCCATTACTATGCCGCCGCCTTCTTTAACCCCCGGGTAGACTGTATCCTGGATATCGGCGGTCAGGATATGAAGTGTATCAAGATCAAGAACCAGACCGTAGACAGCGTACAGCTGAACGAAGCATGCTCCTCCGGCTGTGGTTCCTTTATCGAGACCTTTGCAAAATCATTGAACTACAGCGTACAGGATTTTGCGCAGGCTGCTCTGTTTGCACCTCACCCCATCGATCTGGGTACCCGGTGTACTGTATTTATGAATTCCAAGGTTAAGCAGGCCCAGAAGGAAGGTGCTACTGTTGCCGATATTTCCGCCGGCCTGGCTTACTCCGTCATCAAAAATGCTCTCTTCAAAGTGATCAAGGTATCCGACGCTTCCGAACTGGGAGAAAATATCGTGGTTCAGGGCGGTACCTTCTATAATGATGCCGTACTGCGCAGCTTCGAGAAGATCGCAAACTGCGAGGCGGTGCGCCCGGATATCGCAGGCATCATGGGGGCCTTCGGCGCTGCACTGATCGCCAGAGAACGCTATGAAGCAGGCTATCAGTCCCGGATGCTCTCCTATGAGCAGCTTATGAACCTCCGGTATGAGACCAGCATGGCAAAGTGCAAGGGCTGTACCAACTCCTGCCGTCTCACCATCAACCGGTTTTCCGGCGGCAGACAGTATATCTCCGGCAACCGCTGTGAACGCGGCATCGGCGGTCAGAAGAATGCCAGCCAGGTGCCCAACCTGTTTGAATACAAGCTGCATCGCCTGTTCTCCTATCCTTCCCTGGATCCTGACAAGGCTCCCAGAGGTACGGTAGGAATTCCAAGAGTGTTAAACATGTATGAGGACTATCCCTTCTGGCATGTGTTCTTTACAAATCTTGGCTATCGTGTGGTTCTGTCTCCCAGCTCCAACCGAAAGATCTACGAACTGGGAATTGAATCCATCCCCAGCGAGTCCGAGTGTTATCCGGCAAAGCTGGCCCACGGCCACGTGGAATGGCTGATCAGGCAGGGGGTTGATTTCATCTTCTATCCCGCCCTGTTCTACGAGAGAGATGAGGTGCCGGGGGCAAACAACCATTACAACTGCCCCATCGTCACCTCCTATTCGGAAAATATCAAGAACAATGTGGAGGCGATCTCCAGCAGGGCAATGCGCCTGCGCAATCCTTTTCTGTCCTTCCGGGATATCTCTACCGTAACCGATGCGTTGCTTGACGAGTTCAAAGAGCTTCCCGCCAAAGAGGTGAAGGCTGCCGTACAGGCCGGCTGGGAGGAACTGGCAAAGGTGCGTCAGGAGATACAGAAAAAGGGCGAAGAGACTTTGGAATACTTAAAGTCTACAGGCAAACGGGGAATCGTGCTGGCCGGCCGGCCATACCATATCGACCCCGAGATCAATCACGGCATCCCGGAGCTGATCACCTCCTTCGATATCGCGGTACTCACAGAGGATTCCGTCTCCCACTTAGGATGCCCGGAGCGACCTTTGATCGTGTCCGACCAGTGGATGTACCACTCCAGACTGTATGCAGCTGCCAGCTTCGTGAAAACCGTTGATTTCCTGGACCTGATCCAGTTGAACTCCTTCGGCTGTGGACTGGATGCAGTTACCACCGACCAGGTAAACGATATCCTGTCCGGTTCCGACAAGATCTACACCTGTCTGAAAATTGATGAGGTCAACAACCTGGGGGCTGCCAGAATCCGTGTGCGCTCTCTTCTCTCCGCCATCAAGGTACGGGAAAAGCAGGGCAAGCAACGGACCATCCGAAGCTCTGCCAATGAACGTGTGCTGTTCACGGAAGAAATGCGGAAAAACTACACCATCATCTGCCCTCAGATGTCCCCCATCCACTTTGATCTGGTGGAGCCTGCGTTCCGGTCCTGCGGATACAATTTCGTGGTGTTAGACAACGACAACAAGCACTCCGTGGACGTGGGATTAAAATATGTAAACAATGATGCCTGCTATCCTTCCCTGCTGGTAGTCGGTCAGATCATGGAGGCACTGCTCTCAGGAAAGTACGACCTGAACAAGACTGCGATCCTGATGACCCAGACCGGAGGCGGATGCCGCGCGACCAACTATGTAGGCTTTATCCGCAGAGCGCTGAAGAAGGCGGATATGGCTCAGATTCCGGTGGTATCCCTGAATTTGGGAGGAATTGAGACGAACCCCGGCTTCCATATCAATGCTGATATGCTGTTACGAGCTGCTCTGGCTGCCCAGTTCGGCGATATCTTCATGCGCTGTGTCTACCGGATGCGGCCCTATGAAGCTACTCCCGGCAGTGTGGATGCCATGCACCAAAAGTGGCTTGCGGTCTGCAAGGAATTTGTCTGCGGAAAGCACTTGTCCTTCCGGAAATTCAACAGACTCTGTCGGGAAATCATCCGCGACTTTGATCAGATCCCGATTCTGGATATCAAAAAGCCCCGTGTGGGTATCGTCGGTGAGATTCTGGTCAAATTCTCTCCCGCCGGCAACAATCACCTGGTAGAGCTTTTGGAACAGGAAGGTGCAGAGGCAGTTGTGCCAGACCTGATCGACTTCATGCTCTATTGCTTCTACAACCAGATCTATAAGGCTGACCACTTAGGCACCAGCAAGAAAGCAGCTGTGGTTTCCCGACTTGGCATCTGGGCCATCGAGAAGATCCTTCGCCGCAGTACCGTGGATGAGTTAAAAAAGAGCAAACACTTCTCGGCTCCCACTCCGATCGCTGAGATCGCCTCCTTTGCAGAACCCATCGTTTCCATCGGCAACCAGACCGGTGAGGGATGGTTTCTGACCGGTGAAATGGTGGAACTGATCCACGACGGAGTGCCCAATATCGTATGTACCCAGCCCTTTGGATGCCTGCCCAACCATGTGGTCGGTAAGGGTGTGATCAAGGCATTGCGGAGTGCCTACCCCGAGTCTAACATTGTGGCCATCGACTATGATCCCGGCGCCAGCGAAGTGAACCAATTGAACCGCATCAAGCTGATGCTGTCCACAGCCCAGAAGAATTTGAAGTGAATGTAAAGGAAATCAGGTCCACGCTCGCACAGGGTATATTTGGTTGCAGACACGTTCTCACTCGGGAAAAGCGCAGCGGTACATAAGGCTGCAAAGGACGCAGCCTAAGTACCGGCGTTTTTCCGACGGTCTGCAACAAACACACCCTGTACGGCGGGACCTGAGCTTCTTCTGCCACACAGCAAGCATAAATTAAGCCCACCGAATGTGATATATACACATTTCGATGGGCTTACTTTTTTGTCCGGTCGGGAAATATGCGCAACCTAAACGATCAGGATGCAGCCGCTCTCTCCTCCAGGAATCTATGCAGCATGGAAGCCACTTCCTCGGGGGAAAGACCCGAGTCTGCGATCAGGTCGCTGACCGCCTCCAGTTCCTTTTGCTTTTTCATCCGGAGCAGCTCCTGCAATTCATTCTTTTCGGACTCCACTCTCGCCTGTAATGCCTCGATCAATTCCTCTTTTGCTGCAATTTTTTCGTCAATGGATTTTCTCTGACCTCTTGCCATACAACACTCCTCCATATTTTATTCACAGCAACATAGGTTTGCTGTGCTCTATGATAAGTATATGGACAAGTACTGGAAAATATTCTCAAACCGAGAAAAAGACTTCCCTATTTTTGATAGCGGTAATTGATGAACTTCTTGAGACGCCGGTATTTCTGCATCAGTTCCTCCGCCTCCTCGTCTCTGTGAAGACTCTTCAGAATTTTGATCATACTTTTCAAAACATCGAGAGTTTCCGCGGCACTCTCTCCCTGATTCTCCCTCAAATAATTATAATAGATCCGATTGCACTCGTATTGCTCCTCCAGTCGATCTGTGTTGGCCAGATAGTTTTTCAGCCTGCGCAAAGCGACAATCGTAGCAGGATGCTCTTCTCCCAGAATGGTCTTTCGTTTTTCCCAGACCTCCTGCACCATCGTGACCGCTTCCTCGTAGCGCTTCTCGTTGGCAAGGGTATTGGCCAGATTATACTGAGCAGTCAGCGTTTCCGGATGATCCGTTCCGAGCAGTTCCTTTCGCTTTTCCAGCACCTCGATACGGATCTTCATGGCCTCCTCCTGTCGCCCCATCTGAGATAAAATAATGGCGAGGTTATTGTCCGAGGTCAATGTCCTCAAATCATCTTCCCCGTACTTTTTTCGGGTAAGTTCCTCAACCTTCTGAAAGAACTGCAGGGCTTCCTCATAGCGTTTCAGAACGAAATATGCATTGGCAAGAGAACGAAGGCTGTCCAGATAAGCCTGATCTGTCTCCTCCACAAGCCCTTCCAGAATGTGATGACTTTGTTCGGCTTCTTCCAGTGCAGTATGATAATGCTTCAAAAATGACAGATACCAGGAATGCTCCGAAAGCACCTGTGCAGACCGCTTATCGTTCTCGCCGTATTTCTGTATGTAGGTCTCATAAACTTCCTTAATCTGATCCGCCGCCTCCTGGTAACGTCCCAGATAGTAGATACATTTCGACAGCTGTCTGACCGACTCCAGGTATCTGTCGTCCAAAGCGCCCAC
Organism: Acetatifactor sp.; assembly: GCA_051880235.1. Lineage (GTDB taxonomy): Bacteria > Bacillota > Clostridia > Lachnospirales > Lachnospiraceae > Acetatifactor. Next base: position 19,785 of record JBJENO010000009.1, read on the forward strand.
ACGCTGCAGATACCGTTCTGCCGCAGTCTTCAATGCCTTCTCCGACTCTTCATACTTTCCCTCTGCAATCAAAATCTTTCCGCGATAATATTCCATCATTGCAGCCAGAGTACTCTCCGGTTTGGCAGAAACATACTGATACAGCTTATCGATTCCGATATAAGCAGAGTCAAATCGTCCGGCACGGAACAGCTGCTCACAGTACTCCCATAAATGCTCGGTGAAATAGGACTCCATTTCCTCATCCGGCAGGCTCTTCATGGCACACTCTATGGTCCAGTTCAGATAAGTCTCAAACTCCGCCGAATAAACATTGCAGGTCTTCAGTTTGTCTTCACAATACGTCAATACCGTATCGATCGCTCTCTTCTTCAAGATCTCCGGGCAATTTTCATACAGCACCTTTCTGACGATCTGGTGCATGGTATATTCATTGTCCTCAGACTCTGAGATAAAGGATAACCCCTTCACATTCTGATAGGTAACCAGATTAAAGGATCCGGACAAAACAGTATTTCCTGTACCACATATCATCTCATCCGTCCAGGAATCCAGACAGGAAAGGAAATAGACCATCTCCTTCTTGGCATCGTCCATATATCTGACAAATCGCTCGATCAGTGTCTGTTCATTGTCACCAAACTGCTCTATGGCAGGGGTATCGCCCTCATCCTTCAGAGAATAATATCGGTCCACACACAGATCCAAATAGACAGGCGTACCCTTGGTCAATTGATACAATTCTACTCGGAGTTTCTCATCGGTGATTCCTGCGTTCTCCAAAAAGTTTTCTGCATCGATGGGAGAAAGCGTTCCCAGAATATGCTGTTCCAGAGACTCTCCCCAGTCATTTGCATTCCACTTCAGCTTTTCTCTTCCGGCGATCACCCAGATAACATTGGGGATATTCTGAATCAAACCATTCTCACCGCGAATCCACAGATCCTTATTGAGAGAATTTCCCATTGCCATCTCATTGACCAACTGCTCATAGGTATCAAAAAAGACAACGAGAAGTCCTTGCTGTTTTTCCAGATTATCAGCCAGATCCTGTGCAAACAGATAGGGAAGAAACTGGTACAGATCCGTAGGTTCTTTGCTCTCGATTGCATACAGCTCCTTCTTATGAGAAGACACCAGATTGGCCAGATAGGCCCCCGCTTTGTCTGCCAGACCAAGCACCTTTGAGGTAAAACCTATCACCGGCAGTTCGGAAGTGATCGACAAAATCAGATCCAGAGTGGGACTCTTACTCACCAGTCCCTTGATCTCCGGAGATTCCACGTTCTCTCCGATCTTTTGGGCATAGAGATACAGTCCCATATCAAAGAGAGGGAATGAGAACCTATACTTGCGCGCCAGCATATTTTTCATGCTCTCCAACACCGCACGGCAGTCCTGTTTGATATCAAAGTCAAACGAGACATACAAGGGATTCTCCAGTCTCTCCTCCATCTCCAGCATCAGCTTGTTCAGCAGAGAACTCTTTCCGATGCCGCCGATGCCATAGTAAGCCAAAACCTTGATCTCGCCATCGTCATTCTTCATGCAGTCACACATCAAATCATAGTTCTTCCAGAAAGATTTTCTGGGCTCTTCTCTGTCTGTAAAAACCTTGCTTGCCTGGGAGGATGCTCTCTTGGACTTTACTTTCATGATTGCTCCTTCGGTTCTTTTCGAATCTTTTTCTTCTTTCGTGATCTCCCTTTTTCCGGGAGTACGTTCTTATAACACTGCCAATCCGGCCTTTATTTCTTGCCCAACTCAGAAATGTCATAGGGTGTGATCTGATACACATAATAATTCAGCCAGTTGCTGTACAGATTGTTGCTGTGGGATCTCCACTGCAGCAGAGGCTTATTCTCCGGATTGTCATCGGGATAATAGTTGTAGGGAACCTGAATGGGCAGTCCCTTATTCAGATCTCTGAAGTACTCATTGTTCAAGGTGTAGCGGTCGTACTCAGGATGACCGGTGACAAAAATCTTCTTGCCGCCCTCTGCAATGGCAAGAAAGACTCCGGCCGCCTCAGACTCTGCCAGCACAGTCAGTTCCTTGCAGGCGTGGATCGCTTCGGCAGGGGTCTCCGTATGTCTGCTGTGAGGAGCCAGGAAAATATCATCAAAACCACGAACAAGCGGAATCTTGCGGTTTGCCACCTTGTGCTCGTAGATTCCGAACAGCTTCTGAGGAAGCAGGCGCTTATTGATACCGTAATAGTGATAAAAGCCCGCCTGCGCTGCCCAGCAGATATGTAGGGTACTTGTCACATGCGTCTGGGCCCAGTCAAAAATCTCACAGGTCTCCTCCCAGTAATCCACCTCCTCGAAGGAAATATCCTCCACCGGGGCACCTGTAACGATCATGCCGTCGAAGTACCGATCTCTGATCTCATTTAAGGAAGTATAAAACTTGTTCAGATGGCTTGCCGGGGTGTTCACAGACACATGACTCTGCACATTCATAAAGGTCACATCGATCTGCAGGGGGGTATTGGACAGCGCGCGCAGCAGCTGCAGCTCCGTATCCTGCTTGATGGGCATGTTATTTAAGATCAGTACCTGCAGAGGACGAATGTCCTGATGCATTGCCCGGTTTTCATCCATCACAAATATATTTTCATTCTCCAGGATCTCCTTCGCCGGAAGATCGCTCTGTGTCTTAATTGGCATTTTTTCTTTCTCCTTACTACATCTATTTCTTATGCAAGACCGTACTCTGCCAGGAAATCATCCTCCGAAAGGATTGGCACTCCCAACTCCTTTGCTTTCTTATTCTTGGAAGAAGACGATGTCACATCATTGTTGATCAGGCAGGTGGTCTTGCCGGTCACGCTGCCGGTGACCTTGCCGCCTTTTGACTCGATCAAGTCCTTTAATTCATTCCGATTGTCGAAATGATTCAGACTACCCGTGATGACGAAGATACAGCCCTCCAGCGTCTGACTGCCCGCCTCCACATTGGGAACCTCCACCTCCAGGCAGGGCATCAGGTTGTGAATCTTTTGAAGATTGCCCGGATCGTGGGTGTATTCCACAAAAGCCCTGGCGATCACTTCTCCCACCCCATCGATGGCGCTGAGTGTCTCCACGTCTGCGGAAAGCATAGCTTCCAGATCATATTGAAAGAACTTACACAGCATCTTCGCATTGGCCGCGCCGATATTGGCAATGCCCAACCCGTAGATCACTCTGGGAAGGGTAGTCTTACGGGATGTTTCAATACTCTCCATCAGATTCCGGTAGGATTTCTCACCAAAACCTTCCATGGTCACGATCTTGTCCCGATACCTATCCAGCTTATACAGGTCTGCAAACTCGGTGAGGAAGCCCATATCCACAAACTTCTCCAGGGTAGCCTCGGACAGCCCATCGATATTCATGGCATCCCGGCTGACGAACTGGGTGAAGGACTTGATCTGTTTCGCAGGGCAGGCCTCGTTGGTACAGTACAGAGACTGGGCCTCGTTGGCACTGCGGATCTGGGTTGCACCTCCACACACAGGACACACTGCAGGAATCTCCAGCGTGTCACTGCAGGTCAGGTTCTCCGCGATCTGGGGAATGATCATATTGGCCTTGTACACGGTGATCCTATCTCCGATTCCAAGCTTTAATCCCTTAACGATGCTGACATTATGGACAGAGGCACGGCTCACCGTAGTCCCTTCCAGTTCCACAGGTTCGAAGATCGCCACCGGATTGATCAGTCCTGTTCTGCTGGCACTCCACTCGATCTCCAAAAGAGTAGTCTCCTTCAACTCGTCCTTCCACTTGAAGGCAATGCTGTGCTTGGGTGTCTTGGCTGTTCTGCCCAGACTGATTCCATATTCGATGTCATTGTAAGTCAATACCAATCCATCGGAAGGAACCTCATAAGTCTCTATCGCCTTCTCAAAGTAACTGATTCGTTCCAGGATGGAGTCTTTTGTCACAGCATAGTGTTCCACCACCTCGAAACCCAGCTTCTGCAAGAAGTCAAACCGTCCCAGAACAGTCTCACTTCCCTCGTATTCCGTCTCTGCACTCACCAGCTGGAAGGCGTAGAAACGTACACTTCTCTTTGCCGTGATCTCGCTGTTCAGCTGACGAACGGAACCACTGCAGAGGTTTCTGGGATTCTTATATTTTGCCGCCTCGTCCGCGATCTCGGCATTCACCTTCTCAAAATCAGCGTAGGTGATCACTGCCTCTCCCCTCAGCACCAGTTCTCCTGCATAGGGAATGGACAGTGGTATATTCCGAAAAGTTCTGGCATTGGCGGTGATCACCTCGCCGATCTCACCGTTGCCCCGGGTGACCGCTTTCGCCAGTTTTCCGTCTTGGTAAGTCAAAACGACAGTGAGTCCGTCCAGCTTCCAGCTCAACACGCCCTCATGCCCGGCAAGCCAGCTCTGCAGCTCGCCCCGTTCCTTTGTTTTTGCCAGAGACAGCATAGGGGATGCATGCCTCTCCTTCGGCAGTTCATCCACAGCCTCATACCCCACATTGACGGTAGGGCTGTTGGCCAGGGTCACTCCCGTTTCTTTCTCCAGGGAAACCAGTTCATCATACAGCGCATCATACTCCAGATTGCTCATGATCTCCCGATCCTCAGCATAATATGCCTTCGCCGCTGTATTCAGGGTCTCTACCAGGTATTTGATTCGTTCTATTTTGTTCTGCATTCTATACTCCCAATATTTTTCACCCTATTCGGGATCGTTTTCCTTCACGAAGGATTATTTTGCTCTCAAGCCACAGTCCCGGTACAGTCTGTCAATATCCTCCTGCCCCAGTTCCCGGTACTCACCGGGCTTCAGGTTTCCCAAGAGAACATGCATCACGCGTATTCTCTTCAAACTCTTCACCCTGAATCCGCAAGTCTCACACATCCGCCTGATCTGGCGATTCAGGCCCTGAGTCAAAATAATCCGAAAAGTATATTTTCCGATTTTCTCCACCGTGCAAGGTCTGGTAGTCTGTTCTAACTCCTTAAGATATACCCCTTGCCCCATCTTATCCAGAAAATCCTCGGTAATTTCCTTGTCTGCCTTTACGATGTACTCCTTCTCATGCCGATTTGCTCCTCGCATCATCCCCTGGATCAGATCACCATCATTTGTTAGAAGAAGTAACCCCTCCGAATCCTGATCCAGCCTGCCCGCATAGGTCACACGGATGGGGTATTTTACTGTCTGGGCAATGGTTTTTTTCGCGTGTGGATCCCGCTCCGTACAGGTAACACCCACCGGTTTATAGTAGGCAAGTACCACAGTCCGGTCCTGTCCCTGTACCACCTTTCCGTCCACCGTAATGGTATCCTTCACGCTAACCTGCGATCCGGCGGAGGGAACAATGCCGTTCACCAAAACTCTTCCGCTCTCGATCAGCCGATCTGCTTCCCGTCTGGAACAGATGCCGGCATGGGCTAAATATTTGTTTAGTCTTACCAGTTCCATCCTCTCTACTCTTTTCTCCTATCCGATCACAGGGGCATCATCTCCTCGATACGTATCACCTTGGGAATCTGATCCGTTTCCACCAGTCCTCTCTTTGCCGTCTGGTCTGCCAGCTCGTTATAAGTCACATTGCTATGTGCCGGCACCTTGGTAAAGCGAATCTGTATCGACTGTCCCCACTTTCGCATGCTCTCTGCGTATTTTGCCGTCAGCTCCTGCTTTGCTCTCCAGACTCCGGTGACCCACTTTTCGATTCCCTCGTAGTCATAGCAGATCTGAATCCGGCGATATCCGCCAAGAATCGCAGTTCTCACTGCATACATTGCCCCCAGCATCTCACCGGTCACATTCCGATGCTGCAGAGACTGCTCGTTGTTGCCGCTTCCGTATTGTAAGAAGATCCTGCCGTCCGGCACAAGAAATACACAGCCAAAGGCATATCGTTTGATGGAATCCTCGTAGCTTCCGTCCACATAGGCGACCAACTCGTCCGTATCAGAGGGAAGGAAATAGACCTTCTCCTTCTGTTCCGAGGCATGTATCTCCACTCCGGTCTTCACCGGGGCATTCGAGCCGGTGTCATCGAGGGTGCCCAGATATGCTTCGGCCTCCTCCAGAGTAGAAAAACCCTTATATTCTGCACCGGGAAACCCGTCCACTGACTCCCTGCAGCTGTCCCAATTGTCGAAAATGCCCGTTATTTTGCCTTTTTTAACGGCGTAATATTTCTTTGCTGCCACGACCCATTACTCCTGTCTCCCGAAAAACTTCCCTGCAGAAAGAGCTTCATCGTGTCCTTCCTGCTCCGTGAAAGCCAGCGGATCTATATGCCTACTCAATACGCAATGTCTCTCCGGGTCCTACGCTGTACTCCTTGCCGTTCAGGAAGAACCACAGTTCATAGGCGGTTGGATTCTTGACTACACTGCCATCCATAGAAAACAGTAAACGCTTGAAGGCATCCTGGTAGTCATAGATCTCAATATTGGTGGCATACCAGATGTCATCTCTGCCTGCCATCAGATCACAGAATGCTTCGATGACTTCCCAATTATTTCTCTCCTCAAACTCATAGCTGTGTCCCCAGAGATAGAACATCCAGGGTCTTCCCCAGGAACTGTCCTCCAGAAATCGATGGGCCAGTGTCATCAGTTCGGGATCATTGTGATGACAGGTGGCAGGCAGTCTCATCCAATCGGAGGGCATATCAAATGCATGGGTGGAATGCACGGTTCTGGAGTAAACGATGCCCACACTTCTCATGCTCTCCACGACTGTATCATTGTAGGTGCCAAAAGGATACGCCATACCGCGAACGATCTTGCCAAACTGCTGCTCCAGCTTCTCTCTGTCGTCCATCAGATCCTTGGTACACATATTCTGGGGCATATGATCCAACCAGGGATGGGTAGAACCGTGAACAGCAACCTCGATACCGTCCTGGGCATACAGAGCGCTCACCCGGGATTCGGACATTCTCCTGTGGATCTGTCCCTCCGGCCACTTCATTCCCTCCGGTGCATACTGCCCGCTGTTCAAATTAAATGTTGCGCGGAGTCCATGCTTTTTGAAGATCTCGATCAGCTTCACATCCTGCTCCACTCCGTCATCATAGCTGAAGGTCAATGCCTTCAATTTTCCTCCCGGAAATCTCATAAACACCTGTGCCATACGCTTATCTCCCTATCCTTCCGTTCATTTTATCCATTTCTTTTTTGACGAATACTCATAACGTTTCTATTCTAACATATTTCCGGGGAAAATGGTATGGTATTTCTGCAGAAAATGACTTTTACATTCTCTTCCTTCAATAGGAATATGAATAACTCCATAGATTCCTCATTTGGGGAATCAGGTCCTCTGCCTTCCAGCTTTTTTCACTATTCATCCTACTGTTCGGATCACAAATCTTGATTTGACCATTTTCATCCACTCCTGTCAAAACGATAAAATGCCCTGATGTTGTAAAATCCCCCGGTCCCATAATACAAATAATTGGCCTTCCTTTTTCCAGTTCTGCAATAATATGAGCTTCATCATAGATTACATTGTATACATCGAGCCCTAATTGTTTTGCTCCTGTTGACATTAACTCCCATGAGGTTCCGGCTCCCTCCACATAAAAGCCATGCTCTTCCGACATCTTCGCAACCTCTAAGGGATTCCATTCATCATCACCACTCAACCCACATCGTACCATTGACAAACAGGTAGGTCCACAGCCGGTTATCGCCAAAAAGTCACTGCCGTATACCTCGTATCCCCATCGTATATCCCATTGCAGAAAGAGTGGTATAGCTCCTTCCTTCAATTCACTTGATAAATCAATTTCAAAATCTAGATCTTTATTTACAGGATAATCTAACACAAACTCCTTTGTTTCCGGATTCCGTTCCAATAAGTCAAGTAAGCTTTGAGGATATTCCACCAGCGACTTGCCACCCTTAACTGCAGGAACAATGTCCGGCAAAAATTTTACGGCAAATATCATGATTGCTGCCACAATGCCTATGCAAATACATCTGTATCCCAATATGCCCCTTCGCCTAATGATACGTTTCCGTTCTCCTGATCGCATTCTTTTTTTTCTTCCCATCTGTTCCATAAAAACTCCTTGTTCCAATTGTCCATAAAAAAACACTACTTCAGTTGCTATCATAGCATAACAACTTCAGTAATGTTTTTCTTACGCTTTATATGACAAATATCTTACATTTTTCTTACAAAACAGGAATGATCACTTCAAATTCGATGACCTCATTTTCACTTCTGGCCGTTATCGTTCCACGATGAAGTTCAACAATTTCTTTTGCAATGGCAAGACCCAGTCCAGCCCCTCCGCTTCTTGAGCTTCGTGCTGTGTCAAGGCGATAAAACTGTTCGAAGATACGCTCCAGTTTTTCTTCAGGAATGGTATTTCCGCTGTTTGTAAACCGAATGCTCAGGCAGTCCCGGCTTTGCGTGACACTAATGTGAATCGTACTCTCCTCAAAGCTGTAATTTACTGCATTCCGCAGCAGATTATCAAAGACACGCTGCATCTTATTCACATCACATTTTATCATTGTATCCGGAGCTATGTTAAGCTCACATTTTATATTTTTTTCCAGAAACATTGGTTGAAACTCATAGGTAAGCTGTTCCAGCATCCGGGTCAGATTCACCCTGCTGTATTCAAGCGTAATATTGGAGAGATTAAACCGCGTAATCTCAAAAAATTCGTTAATCAAATCTTCCAGATGCTCTGCTTTCTCCAGAGAAATAGACAAATATTTCCCCCTCAATTCTTCGGATATTTGTTTTTCATCCCGCAACAATGTCAAATATCCGATCACCGACGTAAGAGGCGTTTTTAAATCGTGGGCCAGATATACCACCAAGTCGTTTTTGCGTTGTTCAGCAACCTCTGCTGCAAGTTTTCGCTGTTCCAACGTGTGCTTGATAGAATTGATTTTCTTTTCTGTTGCCGCCAGTTCGGAAGACAAAACCACATCTCCTGCATTTTCTTCTGTTAAAGCATCAATGCCATGATTAATCTCATTGAAATACTTTGTAAAGTTTCTCAGGTATATCCGTAAAATAATCAAAAAAACACCTAATATAGCTATTATAACATACAGACCCATGTTATCTCTGACTACCTTCTGATATACATACAATGCATAGTTATAATCCTTATAGATATAGTGATTCAAAAATCCAACAACGGCATTGGCAATATTCCCCCTCAAAAAAGCATCATACAAGCCAAATGTAATAACTATGGCGACGGTCATCACAAGTGTCGTTCCGATAGATATCTTTGTCCGCAGCTGCCTATAATCATCGGAAAATCTTCGTTCTGTCTTTTTCTTATTCAATGGTATATCCAACTCCCCATACAGTTTTTATAAATTTCGGATGCTTAGACGGTTCCTTGAGTTTCTCTCTCAACCTCCCGATGTGCGCCATAACCGTATTGTTATTGTCAAGGAATTTCTCTCCCCAAACCTTTTCAAACAATTCCTCCGATGGAATTACTTTTCCTCTGTGTTCACACAAATACCAGAGTATAGAAAATTCGATGGGGGTGAGGGTAATGTCTTTCCCATACAAGGTACATTTGTGCGAATTTTTGTTGATAACAAGTCCGTTGACATCATACTCCGTAATCAGTTCATCCTCTTCCTTTCCGTTAGCAGCATTGTTATACCGGACATAACGACGAAGCTGTGTCTTTACTCTTGCGAGCACCTCCAGAGGATTAAAGGGCTTGGTTATGTAATCATCCGCTCCAATGGTCAGCCCCATTATTTTATCGGTATCCTCAACCTTCGCAGTCAGCATAATGATCGGATAGAAGAAATGTTCTCTGATTCTCTGACAGATATGAAATCCATCCACATCCGGAAGCATCACGTCCAGGATTGCCAAATCTATTTCTGTGCTTTCCACACATTTTAATGCGTCTGTTCCATTATAGAACTTATATACCGTGTAGCCATCATTCTTTAAGTACACTTCAATGAGATCAGCTATCTCCTTTTCGTCATCAACCACCAAAATCTTTTCTGACATAATGAACTTCCCTTCCAAATATTTACTCCCAGTATATCAAATATAACACTTTTTTGATGGTAATTTCTCACAAAATCCATACATTTTTCTTAATTTTTGCCATCAAGACAAAGAAGTCCCGGAAATTCATCATTTCCGGGACTTCTCCATATCATCTTTATCTTAGAATTCAGCTATTAAACGATTCCCTGAGCGGTCATAGCAGTTTCTGAGGTGTCCACAGATTTACCGGGGTTTTGAGGTCGTTTGTATATCACGTGTATAGAGTGATTGTC
>JBJENO010000010.1:0-93020 GCA_051880235.1 Acetatifactor sp.
CAATCTTTTCAAAAAGTAAACGTTCGGAAAATCATGGCGAATGCCAAAAAGATATGCGCAGGTCAGACACTGCGACAGAACGTTAGAATCATCAGACAAGGATATTCTATCACAGTCTCCTATTTTTCGCAACAAAAAAAGCGGTTTTTTATCAAATCCGGTACATGTTCTTTGATACAACCGCTTTTTGCCTTTATTTCTTCTTGCCGAAGGTGATCTCACTGAAATATTCCAGTACACAGCTGCGCAGCAATACCAGTGCTGCAGACACTGCAGATTCCCGAATCTTGCTTCGATTGCCGGAGAAGTGATACTCTTCCACCGTCACATTCCCCTTCACATTGACAGCGATATAGACCAGCCCCACAGGTTTCTCCTCGCCATCCCCATCGGGTCCCGCCAGTCCGGTGATGGCTACAGCCACATCTGCCTTGGCAAGTGCAGCAGCCCCCCGGCTCATCTCCTCGGCAGTCTGCGGGCTGACTGCGCCATATTTTTGCAGCATAGGCTTGCGCAGTCCCAAAAGCTTGCGCTTTGCCTTGTTGGAATAGGTGATGACACTGAACTTCAGCACATCCGACACACCGGGCACATTGACCAGTCTGCCCGCCAGCAGACCACCGGTGCAGGACTCTGCACAGGTCACCGTCAGATCATTGGCTCGAAGCAGATCAACGACTACCTTCTCCAGGGTAGCATCCTCTTCGGTGCTGTAGATCAGATTCTGGAAACGGTTCTTCAATTCCTTGACCACCGGCTTGATCAGTTTGCTGCAGACCTTGCTGTCCTGGGCGGAGGCAGTGACACGGATATGGACTTCACCGGTCTTCGCATAAGTGGCGATGGTGGGATTGGTCTGTGTATCGATCAGATCTTTGATCATCATCTCCGCCTTGCTCTCGCCCACCCCGCACAATTTTACGGTCTGGGAGCAGATGACTTTCTCGGTCAACCCGGCCAGATAGGTCGCAACGCTCTCCCGGAACATGGGAATCAGTTCGCCCGGTGGTCCGGGCAACAGGACGATCTTCGTGTTTTCAGTCTCAAGGATCACACCGGGGGCGGTTCCGTTGTGATTCTCCATCACGATGCAGCCCTCCGGCAGCATCGCCTGCTTCCAATTATTGTCCGTCAGTTCAATGCCCCGTCTCTCAAAGTATTCCTGAATGGCTTTCTTGCTGGGTTCATGCAGGAGAAGCTCCCTGCCGCAAAGCCTTGCCACGGTCTCCTTGGTCAGATCATCCTCCGTAGGTCCCAACCCTCCGGAGAGAAGGATCACATCCGAGCGCTCCATGGCTGTCTGAAGACACAGGCTCAGTCGCTGTGCATTATCGCCCACCACAGTCTGGTAATAACACTCCAGCCCCAGTCCTGCACATTGCTCTGCCAGAAATGCCGCATTGGTATTGACAATATTTCCCAACAACAGCTCTGTTCCAACGCAAATGATTTCCACTGTCATAGCTTCAGCCTTCTTTCCTAATTCTGATCATCGGACAGAACGCCCTTGTTTTTCAGAATATAATCCACAAGAGATATCACGGTCAGTCCAAGCGCGATCCACATACAGATATCGGTGAGCCATTTCATCCATACCCATACCGTCCCCAGATTGGCGATCATCAGACATACCATCACCATTTGAAAGACCGTCTTAAACTTTCCCCAATAGCTGGCAGCGATCACCACATTGCTGTCGGCGGCAATCAGACGGAACCCGCTGATGATGAATTCCCGACTGATGATGACGATGACGATCCAGCCCGGAATCCGCTCCATCTCCACCAAGGCAACCAGGGCAGCACCAACCAGCAGCTTGTCCGCCAGGGGATCCATAAATTTTCCGAAATTGGTCACCAGATTGTATTTCCTGGCAATCCAGCCGTCCACAAAGTCCGTCAGGCTTGCGAGAATAAAGAGCGCCAATGCGATCCAGTCCGCCACGGTACTGCTCACGCCAAACCATCCCTCATAGCCCCCCAACAGAGCCAAAACAAAGGGAACGATCAGAAAAACACGGAACAAAGTCAGTTTATTAGGCAAGTTCATTGCTTTCATACTTGCACACCTCCTTATTTTCAGCGAGTCAATCCTCACAGATCTCGCCGATCAAATCGTATTCATTGCAGTCCGTCACACAGACCTTCACAAAATCTCCGGTCATAAGCGCTGCGGAAGTCCGCAGGAAGAGGAATCCATCCACTCCCGGTGCATCCTTGTAGGTTCTGGTCACGTAGACATCCTCCTCAGCGACCTTTCCCTCCACACATACGTACAGCTTCCTGCCGATCATCTCCTCTGCTTTTTCAAAGGCGATGGCCTGCTGCAGTTCCATCAGTTCATCTCTTCTGCTGCACTTTACTTCCTCCGGGATCTGGGGCTGCATAACAGCCGCAGGGGTATCCTCCTCCTGAGAATAAGCAAATACACCAAGACGATCAAACTCCATCTCGTTGACAAACCGATACAGTTCTTCAAAATCCTCCTGGGTCTCTCCCGGAAATCCACTGATCAGCGTGGTTCTCAGGCAGATGTCCGGAATGCGGTCCCGCAGCTTCTCGATCTGTCTGCGAAGCTGGGCCTGATCGGTTCTCCGGCCCATTCTCCGAAGCACTGAATCAGCGGCATGCTGAATGGGGATGTCCAGATAGTGACAGATCTTGGGTTCTGTCCGAATCACCTCGATCAATTCATCCGTGATCTCCTCCGGATAACAGTAGAGAATGCGGATCCAGAAAATTCCGGGGATCTGAGCCAGCTTTCGAAGCAGCCGGTGCAAAGATTTCTCCCCATAGAGATCCAAACCGTACAGGGTGGTCTCCTGGGCAACAAGGATCAGCTCCTTCACGCCGGCTTCCGCCAGGCGCTCTGCCTGTTCTATCAGGTTCTCCATCGGAACGCTTCGATAAGGTCCGCGCACCTTGGGAATGATACAATAGGTACAATGCTTGTCACAACCCTCGGCGATCTTCAGATAAGCGTAATGTCCGCCTGTAGTGAGCACTCTGTCCTGCACTCTTGCGGGAGCACTGCTTAAATCCCGGAAGAAATCCGGTCTCTCCCCTGCCACTGCGCCCTCTACTGCCGCCACGATATCCTCAATGGCCATGGTGCCTACCACCGCATCCACTTCCGGGATCTCACTGCGGATATCAGAGGCGTAGCGCTGGGCCAGACAGCCCGTCACCACCAAAGCCTTCAGCTGTCCCGATTCCTTCAGCTGTGCCAGCTCCAGGATGGTCTGAATGCTCTCCTCCTTGGCATCTCCGATAAAGCAGCAGGAATTTACCACCGCAATATCCGCCTCGGTCTCGTCATCGGTGAAGGAATATCCCTTCTCCCGCAGAAGTCCCAGCATCATCTCTGTATCCACCAGATTTTTGTCACAGCCTAACGATACAAAAACTATTTTCATAAACATATGTCCTTACATTTAAAGTAGCTGGTATTCTACCAGCTACCCATTCTCTCCTCAGTGACCTGAGGCAGTGAACAGATTACTCCTCGTCGTCTCCGAGAATGGTAATCTTCCCCTGATTCAGCTCATCGATTGCGATGGAAAGAGGTTTTCTGTCCTTACCGGGTACCAGAGGCTCCTCGCCGGCAATGATCTGTCTGGCTCTCTTGGCGGTAGCCATTACTATAGAGTAACGGCTGTTGACGACCGGTGCCTCGCCCTGCTCCACGTCCTTGTTTACGACTTTCATTAAATCAGAATAAGATGGATGTAACATTATTTTGCTCCTTTCGAGATCTGTTTCAGATCTTCACCAATGGTCTCTATAAATTTAGTTTTCCTGTCAGGCTTGCTGCGGGCGACATCTACGATGCGGTGGATGTCACTGACGCACCTTGGCAGGTCATCATTGATCACGATATATTCGTAGTTAATCATATAAGGTGCTTCCTGTGCCGCCCGGGCCAATCTCCGAAGAATGACCTCCTCGGTTTCGGTTCCTCTGGCACGAAGTCTGTTCTCCAGCTCCTGCGCACTGGGCGGTGTGACGAACAACAGCAGAGACTCCGGGAACAGTTCTCTGATCTGCGTTCCCCCCTGTACCTCTATCTCCAGGATCACGTTCTTGCCTGCGGCAAGCATCTCCTCCACATAGGCCTTCGGTGTGCCGTAATAATTACCGCAATAGGAGGCATACTCCAACAGCCCTCCTGCCGCGATCGTCTCCTCAAACTTCTCCTTGGTGGTGAAAAAATAGTCCACACCGTCTCTCTCTCCCGTTCTGGGTGCCCTGGTGGTCATGGAGACAGACAATGCATACTCGTCATACTGTCTCAACAGTTCTTTCACAAGCGTTCCCTTTCCCGCACCGGAGAAGCCGGATATCACAATCAATATTCCTTTGTTATTCATAATTGATCTGCCTCTTTCCCAGTTTTCGTCTATTCCGATATGCCGGACTGTTCCTCATTACCGTCCGTACCTGTTTCTTCCATGTTTCTCACTCTGCCTGCCAACGTCTCGGGAAGCAGCGCCGACAAAATCACATGGTTGTTTTCCATCACCAGTACGGATTTGGTCTTGCGCCCCTGGGTTGCATCAATAGCGAACCCCTTCTCCTTGGCACTCTGAACCATGCGTTTGATAGGTGCAGAGTCGGGACTGACGACAGCAATGATCTTATCTGCGTTGACACTGTTGCCAAAACCGATATGAATCAAATGACTCATGAGGTCCCCCCTTGCAGTTTATCCGATCCGAAAAGCCTGATCACTCAATATTCTGAATCTGCTCTCTCACCTTCTCGATCTCCGTCTTCAGCTCAATAGCACAGTTGGATATCTCAAGGTCATTGGATTTGGACAAAGTCGTGTTGGCCTCTCTGTTCATCTCCTGGGCGATGAAGTCCAGCTTTCGTCCGATGGAGCCTCCTTCGATCAACGCATTTCTGGTGGTCTCGATGTGACTCTTCAGTCTCACCAGTTCCTCATCCACACACACCTTATCCGCGAAAATGGTGACCTCCGTGAGAAGTCTTCCCTCATCCACGGTATTGTCTGCCAGAAGTTCTCTCACCTTGTCCTCGATCCTGCTGCGGTACTCTGCCACGATCTTCGGAGATCTCTCAGCGATAAAATCAACCAGAGTGATCATATGATCCAGCTTCCCGATCAGGTCGTCCCGCAGATGCTCACCCTCTGTGATGCGGCTCGCTACAAACATTTCCGCAGCGCCTACCACAGCCTTCTTCAGCTCCTTCCAGAGTTCCTCCTCATCCAGGCCTGCCTCCTCCATGGTAAATACCTCCGGGTATTTTGAAAGGGTAGACACACGAATATCACAGTCCAGGCCAAAATCCTCCGACATCTGGCGCAGGTACTTCAGATATTCTGCGGCCAGTTCACGGTTATAGCGGACTGTGGAAGTATTCTCTGAGAGATCCTCGTAAGTGATAAACACATCTACCTTGCCGCGGGAGATGTAATTCTTCAGTTCACTGCGGATCGCCGATTCAAAAAAATTCAGGGACTTCGGCATCTTAATGTTTACATCCAAATAGCGATGGTTCACAGCCTTCATTTCCACCGTAAACTTTCGCATGTTCTCGGCAACCTCACATCTGCCGAAACCGGTCATACTCTTGATCATCAGCTCTCCTATCCGGATAAGGACATTCTTATCCACATATACCATATGATTATATGATATCTTTGTATCTAAAGTCAAGCAGTAGGCACTATTTTTCGTTTTTATCGCAACAGCCTGCACTTTCTTGCGATCTTCACCAGTATCTGTCCCTTGGGAAAAGCAGACAGTTCCTGTTCGGAAACACCACCCAGCAGTAACAGAGCAATAAAATAGATCACGGCACCCATACCGATTGCTAAAAACAACGCGATTGGATTGTTCCCGGAAAAAGCATAGATCAGTTCATAGAATGCCTTAGCCGCCACTCCCATCAGAACAGATGCGCACAACGGGAGGAAAAAGGTCTCCCGAAATTCCTGCACATATCCCACTGCCCTGTGGACAGAACGTTGATTCAGATAATACATCACCGCCGCATAGATTGTGCCGGACACCACGATTCCCATCAGGCCGAGTGGTGTAAAGAAGACGAGAACTACCGCCAGAACAGTCTGCATTGCAAGGGCAACGGCTGCATTGACAATGGGCGCATTCACCCTGCCCAGTCCCTGCAGCACCTGGCTGTTTAAGGTGGACAACGCATAGAACACCACAGAAAGGGCCAGCGCCATCAAATAACCCGCAGAAGTCTGATCATCCTGCAGGGAATTGGTGGGGAACAAAAGGTGGGTCACCGGTTCCGCCAACACGAACAATCCCACTGCACAGGGGATGGACAAAATCATCGTGGACTTTACTGCCAGATGGAGTTTTCGCAGGATCTCATCCAGTTTACCCTCCGCTGTCAGGGCAGACACGGTGGGGATCATTGCCACCGCCGTAGCGGAGGCAAAGGCAATCGGAATATTGGAGATGGTCATCGCCTGTCCGGAGTACAGTCCCCAGTGCGCATGGATCTCCACCGTATCCAGCTGCTTTACCGCCGGATAGATCTTCGTAAAGAGATAGTTGTTCACCGTACCGCACAGATTGTAGACTGCAGTGTTTAAGATAAAGGGCGTCACCACCAGTGTGATCATCTTAAAGATTTCCGCATAGGAGTCCTGTTTCTCATGGGTATCCTTGCGGATGCGCCGGAAGATATCCTTGCGATTGGCTAAGTAGACCCAAGTCATAAACAAAAGGGCTGTCACCACACCGGCACCCGTACCCATTGCGCTTCCGATGGCGCCCTGGATCCCCCGCTCGGCCACTCCGGACTCTCCGGCGGGGATAGTGCCGTGATCCAACCCGATCCGAATCAACAGACTGGCTGCGCCAACACTCACCACGGCATTGGCGATCTGCTCCAGGATCTGGGAGACAGAGGTCGGAGTAAAAGTGCGATGTGCCTGGAAATACCCTCGCAGCACACCCAGCAGTCCATAGATAAATACCGTGGGAGCGAAGGTTCGAAGAACCGGTACTGCCTCCGGTGCCACAAACCGCCCTGCCGCAAAAAACAAAAACAGGCTGGCGACAGTTCCTACCACCAGCACATACCAGATCGCACAGAGGAAAATCCTGTGGGCATTTCGGTATTCCCTGGCTCCCAGCTTCTGTGCGATGACCTTGGAGATCGCCGACGGAATGCTGTAGGAAGAAATCAACAGAATGATGGTGTAATAGTTGTACGCCGAGGAATAATACCCCAGACCGATCTTTCCGATCACACGATGTAAAGGGCTCCTGTACAGGAGCCCTATTACTCTGCTGATCATTCCGGCAGCCGCCAGAATACCTGCCTGCATGATAAAATTGCTTTTTGAATGTTTCTCTTTCATAAATTCATTTCGTTGCAAATGATCGCCTGTGGGTCCAAGAGGATCAACCAATCAGCCAATCGTACATTTCCTGATATTTCTTCGCAGAAGCTCCCCATGAGAAATCTGCTGCCATTGCCCGGTCGATCATCTTGTTCCACTCGCGCTTCTTGTCATAATAGATATGCTCCGCATAGCGAATGGTGTTCAGCATCTCATGGGCATTGTAATTGGCAAAGCTGAATCCGGTACCGGTACTCTCATACTCATTGTAAGGGATCACGGTATCCTTCAGACCGCCGGTCTCTCTGACGATGGGAATGGTACCATACCTCAGACTCATCAGCTGGCTCAGACCACAGGGCTCAAACAGGGAAGGCATCAGGAAGGCATCACATGCCGCATAAATTCTGTGGGAAAGTGCATCAGAGTAAAAAATATTAGCGGAAACCTTGTCCGCATACTTCCAGTCAAAGTGGCGGAACATATTCTCATAGCGCTCCTCGCCGGTGCCCAGTATCACGAACTGAATATCATCCCGGCACAGTTCATCCATCACATATGCGATCAGATCCAGGCCCTTCTGGTCTGTCAGTCTGGAGATCAAGCCGATCATCATCTTCTTGTCATCCTGGCACAGACCCAGTTCCTGCTGCAAAGCCCGCTTATTCTTGATCTTCTCCTTGCGGAAATTGGTTGCATTGTAGGGCTTCACGATATGTTTGTCGGTCTCAGGATTGAAGTCAGTATAGTCAATACCGTTGACGATACCTCTCAGATCACCGCTTCTGGCGCGCAGCAATCCGTCCAGACCCTCGCCGTAGAAGGGAGTCTTGATCTCCTCCGCGTAAGTGTTGCTTACAGTCGTAACTGCATCCGCATATACGATACCGCCCTTCAACAGATTGGCATCCTTATACGCCTCCAGCTTGTCCGGAGTAAAATAGCTGGCAGGAAGTCCGGTGATGTCCCTCACCGTCTTCGTGTCCCACTTGCCCTGGAATTTCAGGTTGTGAATGGTGATCACTGATTTCATTCTGCTGAAGAAGGGACCGTCGTGGAAACGTTCCTTCAGATAGACGGGAATCAGTCCGGTCTGCCAGTCATGACAATGGATCAGATCAGGCTGAAAACCGATCACGGGAAGCGCAGACAACACTGCCTTCGAGAAGAAGGAATATCTCTCGATCTCCCACTTCGGGTCGTCGGTGTATACCTTAGGCCCACTGAAGAAATATTCATTGTCGATAAAGTAATAGTGTACGTCGTCAACGATCGCCTCCAGAATACCTACATACTCGCTCTTCCAATGAAAATCAAGATAAAAATGATTCACATATTTCATCTTGTCCTTCCACTCCTGCTTCATGCAGGTATACTTGGGCAAGATCACTCTTACATCAAAATACTGCTTATCGATACACTTCGGCAAAGAACCGACTACATCAGCCAATCCGCCCGTCTTAATAAAAGGCACACCTTCAGATGCAACGAAAAGAATCTTCTTCATGGTAAACCCTCCCTGAATTCTTAGGTATAATATTTCTTTTATTATACACCATTCTAAATTCTCTGGGAAGAGTTTTTTACAATTATTCTCTGTAGGCCAGTCTGATTCTGTCGGCAATCAGGGCAATGAATTCACTGTTGGTAGGCTTCCCTTTGCTGGTATCGATGGTATAGCCAAACATCGCGTCCAGCGTCTCCATCCGCCCCCTGCTCCAGGCTACCTCTATCGCATGCCGGATCGCCCTCTCCACCCGGCTGGGTGTTGTCTGAAAGCGCTTTGCGATGGTGGGATACAACACCTTTGTGATGGAGCCCAACATAGAAGGATCCTCCACACAGGCTGCAATGGCTTCCCGAAGATATTGATATCCTTTGATATGGGCGGGCACTCCGATCTCATGGATCAACCCGGTCACATCCTTCTCCAGATCATGCACTGCGGGCGCATGGGTCCTCACTTCTCCCCCCTCTGTCTGCTTTATTCCTTCCTTGCCGGTGACGGTAATCATAATCTGAAACTCCCTGTTCTTCTCTATCAAATCATCGATTATTCTGTATATCTGTTCATTATCCTTTGCATCCGCAAGACTCAAGCTTTCCATCATTCTCCTCACCTTTCCCGGGATTACAAAAGCAGCCACCGCGCCCACCGGCCCGATGTCTAAAAGTACTGTTTTATTATAAAATAAAGTCCTTTCCTACAGCAACCCAAAGCCATCGAACTTTTTCGCCCTTTCCCCTCAAATTCCATTTGCGTTCCCCAAGATTTTTCCCTGTGTTTTTTTCACTTTTTCTTTTCCCCGACAGAAAAATTTGGTATACTGATCTTTAGTATGATGCAAAAACAGAGGGGTTATCATGAAACAGCTTCAGGCCGACATCAAATCAGGACAGTTCAAATCCGTCTATCTTCTCTACGGGGAGGAGCGCTACCTGCGCAGGCAGTACAGAGACAGACTTATGAAGGCGCTTTGCGCTGACGGTGATACAATGAATACCCACTTTTATGAAGGGAAGAACATCCCCGTAGGTCAGGTGATCGATCTGGCTGAAACCATGCCTTTTTTGGCGGAGCACAGGGTGATTTTCCTCACGGACAGCGGCCTGTTCTCCTCCGACGGCGAACAGATGGCAGAATACCTGAGCGCTCCCAACGAGACCTGCATCTTCATCTTCAGTGAAAGCGAAGTAGACCGGCGAAGCAAGCTCTATAAAACCGTCAACACCATTGGCTATGCCTGCGAGTTCAAGCTTCAGGATACGGACACGCTGAAGCGCTGGGTAGCCTCTACCCTGGCCAGGGAAGGTAAGAAAATACGGGAAAGTACCGTGCAGCTGTTTCTCTCCAAGACAGGCACTGATATGAGCAATATCGAGATGGAACTGGAAAAGCTGATCTGCTACTGCTATGACAGAGAAGTCATTGAGGACGCAGACGTAGAAGCAGTCTGTACCACCCGCGTCACCGGACATATCTTCGACATGGTGGACGCCATCTCCAACGGTCAGACCAGAAGGGCTCTGGATCTGTATTATGATCTGCTTGCCCTGAAGGAGTCCCCCATGCGTATTCTGTATCTCATCGCAAGACAGTGTAATATTCTGCTGCAGGTGAAGGAAATGAAATCTCACGGTCAGGACAACCGCTCCATTGCCTCCCGGGTGGGCATTCCTCCCTTCGCAGTGAACAAACATATTACCCAGTCCTCGAAATTCTCCGAAGCCGCCCTGAAGAGGGCGCTTAAAAAATGTGCCGAGACCGAAGAGGCAGTCAAAAGCGGCCGCATGAACGACCGCATGAGTGTAGAGATCCTGATTCTGACCGTGCTGTAAGGATCATTTCAGGAAATGATCCGACGGACACTGTTTTTTCCCTCGTCTGCTTTTCGTTTGTGAGAAATAGTTCGTGAACATGATCGTCTAAAAAGTCCCTCCTGTCAGATATCGTTTTCTCTGACGGGAGGGACTTTTTCAGGTCTAAATCACAGACGCATTCTTTTGTTCTATAGGATGTGTTTCTTTCTGCAGTAAACGATCACTCCGAGAACGGCACAGCCACTGACAAGAAGCAGGGCAATCCAAAGAACGATCGAACCGGTGTTGTCTGTTTGTGCACTGTGTCGGACTGTCTGCAGACTGATGTCACTCGTTCGCGGGCTGAAGGTATCCGCTTGTATACTGTCGTCACCTGTTTTCGGGCTTTTCACATCGGAACCTCCTGTCAGCGTCGAAGAGGCTTTCTTGACCTCAAAATTCGTGCTGGCCTCGCCGTCTGAATAAACAACTGTAAGTTTATATGTTTTTTCAGAGAGTGTTTTCAGGTAATCTGCTTTCAGGGTAATCACCGTAGATCCGGAAACTGCCGTATAATTCTGATAATCAAGCCAGATATCATCTATCTTCACACCGATAAATTTCGCAAAATCACCGTTTGCGCGGAAGGTAAGCGTCCCATCGCTGTCCTGAGTCCAAGCCCCGTTTGCACCTTCGATGATACTGTAATAGTGGGTTTCAGGTCGCTTAACAAGTCCTGCAATCGCTGCTTCGATCGCCTCCGCCATAGCGTCAACCTCCGCCTGCTCGGAAATATCCTTGTCACGGACAACCGCGTTTACAGCTGCTTCTACCGCACCAAAATCCTTGTAATCGTTTTTATTCAGGGCGTTTACCTTTGCAATAGCCTCGTCAACTTTACTGTAATCTGCCTTGGTGTTTGATATCGCAGGCTGTTCATAATCGCATTGATATACGGCTAAGGTACCGGACACTTCACAGGCGGCCAGCAGCATAGGCTTGCCTGATTTACTGCCTGCAGCAGGGATGAAGCAAAGCCCCTCGGGAGATACATCTCCCTTAATTGCCTCATCAAACTCACGGGAATTGATATAGTTTGAAAATTTGCTGTTTGAGGGGTCTGTAATATCGTAAACCATGATTCCGCCGATTCTCTCCAGCGCGATAAAGGCAAAGGTCTTATTGCCGATAACGCCTGTAACCACGCTCTCAGGCTCGGGACCCTTTTTGCCCGAACGATTGTCAGGACTGATTTTATCGTTCGAGGCGTTGAAATAGTCGGGAAGCTTTTGGGCCGTTATTTCTTCAAATTCGCTGCCGCTGTCATATACAAGCTTAAGACCGTTATCGGATACCTCGTATATCGAGAAGGAGCGACCGCCGAACACATAGGCCTTATCGCTGTCAAGACCGTCCCACATATTTGCGTTGAACCAGACGACCTTTTTCTCAAGCGTGACATTCCCCGTGGGAGAAGTCACGTTTTCATATTCGTTGTCAAGCCCCGCCCAGTCGGCGCGGCTGTCACCCTCATTCGCGGTAAGCAGATAGGTTTTTCCGCCGATCTCGGTCACGGATATGCCGTCGGGCATCTTAATTCCGTAAACATTCGGATAAATTTTGAGCTCGATCGCGTCGTTCTTCTGAAGGTCAACCTTTGTTGCACCGTAATCTGCAAACCCGAGAGGATACACACCCGTAAATTCACCCGAAGCGATATTAAGCACCGCAATTGCGTTTGCCTCCTGTAAGGAAATGTAGGCGATATTGCCGCTCACCGCAATGTATTCAGGCTCAAAATCGGTAGAGGGCTGAATATTCTTCTGAATAAGCACGCCTTTTGCCGTAAGAGAGTCCCGCTTTTCGTCAAAACTGTCAAAGTATACGGTATTTGCCGTAAGGGCGTTATCGTTTCCGATTTTTACGATGCTTACAGAGCCTTTCGGGTCAGTACCGTTCACGCCCTCCCGGGGCTCGCCCTCATCCGCCGTCAAAACTGTCTCATTGTCGGCAAAGGTTATCATATCGGGCTGAACACCTACCTTGACGGTGGAGAGTAAGGTAATTGAGCCATCCTCTGCACAGGAGAAGATTGCCGCAAGCCCTTTGTCAGCATAACTCTCCGCCTGAATAGCCACTGCAAGCCTTTTCCCATCCGGAGAAACTGCAACAGAAGTCATGTCGCCGTAGGGAAAGTCGTTTACAAGACTTTTTATGTCATATTCTGTACCTGTAAGTTCCTTTACCTTATCGCCGTCGGTATTTCCGTTCAGATCCACGGCGATCAGCTTTCCTTTCACGCCGCTTACCGCATAGGCAAAACCGTTTTCGGGGTTGTAGGCTACAATTTCAAGACTTCCGCCGTCGGCGTTCATAGCGCCTGAATTGTATCTGCCCGCAAGCTCTAACTTAACCGTGTCCGCCGCGTCAAAGAATCCGTTCACACGGACATCTCCTGCCTGAACAGGTGTGTAAACAGGCTCCCAGGCAACGGTGTGAACGCGTCCGAACTCACCCTTGCTGTTGCGCGGGGCATTAGCCGCCACATAAGCTTCGTCTACCGTTGCTGTGCCTTTTTCCCATACCACCAGGCCGAAATCTCCGTGCTCTGCCCGCTTCAGCGATTTCTGCTTTGAGATTTTAGTCGCCGCGTTGTCTCCTGCAGTCACGGAATCAACTGCCGTCTGGTCTTTTATCAGCTCAATCGTATAGCTTTTATTATTGATCGCCCAGTCGCAGGTTAGGTCGGCGGCCGGTAAATCGTATGTCAAAAACTCGTCTGTGGTAGCCTCAGCCGCACCGACAACAAGATAGGAACCGTTCGCAGGAATAACTCCGTTAAGGGTGAGAGTTTTGTCGCCGTATCTGAGGGAGTAAGCCGAAAGGTCTATTTCCTCGTTGCCCGGATTGTAAAGTTCAATAAAGCTGTTGGAAATAGGAGTTTCTCCCTTTCCTCCTCCGTAAATCTGCTCGATCATCGGGTTTACCGTCTGTGTTTCGCTGTTTTTCCTGATCGTAAAGGAATCCATTACGCTCATATCCGACACACGGTAGGTGGTGACGGTGAAAGCAGAATCGGAAACAGTTATTTTGGAAATATTTGAACTGTTCTCCTGATTCGAAACTGCAGAGAACGGGAAGGTTTCATTTAATATACCGTAGGTCTTTGAACCGGACCCTGTATTTGCGGTAATATAAAGGATTCCCGTGGGATCGTTCACGGCTGTCGGAGCCGCGTCTGTACCGTTGCCGTATTCGTAACCGTCAAATTCAGTTACAGGCGTTGTGCCATCCATAATATATGTTCTGCAATACACATGGTCGTGGCCCATAAGCACTGCGTCAATGTTAAGCTCCTCCAAAACAGGAATGATCAGATTTTTAAAGCCGTCGGCGTTATCGATATAGCCGTCGTGCGCGTGGGAGGCTACGGTAAATAAGGTGTGGTGGAATACCGCTACCTTCCATGAAATGTTTCTGTCCTTTGTAGCCTCAACCGCAGCCTCCATAAACGCCTTGTGACCGTTGACAGCTTCTTCGCTCTGCGCGTTGCTGTTCAGGACAAAGAACATTACATTATTGTAAACAAAATAATAGTCTCCGCCCGCCGCAGTCACGCCGTATTCGTCGGACTCATTGGCGATGTTGAAATGCTGACCGTAAGCATTAGAGGAAGAATCGTGATTGCCGATTGCGGTAGCGACGGGTAAGCCGAACAAAACATTGTGTTCAAGATAACCGTCATACTGTGCTTCGTCTGATGCTGAGTTTACCTGATCTCCCGCAGAAACAAGGAACGAGATGTCGGTGAAAACCGGGCTGCCTGCCGCAGTATTCAGGGTGTTTTCCCAACCGGCGGTGTCACTTGCCGTATTCCCGGCTCCTATTTGCGGATCACCGACCAAGGCAAAGGAAAACGCGCCGTCCCCTCCCGTGGTGAAGGAATAGACCTGTCCTGCTTTTCCGTTATTGCTGAGCTGATAATAATAGGTCGTACTGTGCTTCAGTCCTGTCGCCGTTGCTTTGCAGCTATACTGCCCGTCATTGGCAGGAGCAGAGGCCGCAGTAAATGTATTGCCGTTCGTCATATCCGGGTTTTCAGATACCGTAACCGAAGCGTTTGCAAGGGGCGAATACCATGCAAAGTTCATTCTGCTTTCATCTGCGCCTACTGACAGGCTCAGGTTGTTCTGGTAAATGACCTCCTCGTCAGAAAGATACAGTCCGTTGAAGGAGAACCATACATCAGAGCTTGTTTTGCGCCCGTTATGCAGTTCAACAGCAATGGTGTTTTCGCCGTTATGAAGCACGCTTAAATCCAAAAGGGAGAATGTAAGAGTGTCAGGTCCCTGATTGGAGCCGCCGTACTGTAGATTTGTGTCAAAACCGTGACCGAGTGAATTGCCGTTTTCATCGCAGGCATTATCGTAACCTGCCGCAATGCGCTGACCGTTAATATAGACGATCACTCCGTCATCATACTCCAGGCTGCCCACAAGCTTTGTATAACCTTCAAGATTTCTGATGTGAAAGGTCGTGCGGAAAAAATACGCAGGGGTATCGTTGCTTGCGTCACATCCTTCCAGTATGGTAGCGGCGGTATGCGTGCTGTCATATGCCGCACCCCCTCTTTTGGAGCCGAACGGGCCTGCGGCGGTTTTCCAGCCGTCGGCAGCAAAGCTTTCGGCTGTCCATACCGTACGGTTATAATCCGATGCTGAAGGATCTCCTGCAGGGTCGGTGTTATTGTCCAGATAGTTCCATACCGATGTTTTGCGCAGCAGCAGGTTATCGGTTGAAAAGCTCAGCTCATTCATTGCAAACCAAATATCTGAGCTTTTGTCGTAATGATTGTGCACCTCAACCGCAACAACATTCTCGCCGTCTTTCAGAGCGTTAAGTACAGACAGATCAGTAATCTCAAAGCTGTCCGTGGTATTTGCCTTGTTTGCGGAATAACTGCTGTTTGCGTCGCACCCGGCCTCATTAAAGGCGGCGGCCTTTACTCCGTTAATGTATATGATCGCAGCGTCATCATAAGAGATGCTTCCCTTGATCGCCGTCACGGCAGACGCCTGATTCACATGAACTTTCGTGCGAAAATAATAGGTGGGATAATTGGTTTCATCCCCCGGGCAGCCTGCAAGTGTGATTGCAGCTCCACTGTATGCGCCGCCGTTCTTCGCTCCGAAACCGCCCGCACCCGTTTTCCATGCACTGTCGTCAAAGTCCGCAGCTGTCCATGACGTTCTGTTATACCCTGCCTCAGAAGGGTCTCCCGCCGGATCGCTGTTGTCATCCAGATAAGACCATACCGTCGTACCGTCGATCTTATCCGGCAGTGTTGCCCCGCCTTCTGCAAGAACATTGAAATTCAATGACAGCAGAAGAACAATCACCAGCAAAAAGCTTGTTAATCGTTTCATTTTTTCTCCTCCAAATATGTAAGTTCTCCCGATCAAAATCAGGTGATTGCCTGACAATCAGATAACTGTCTTTCTGCAATTCCCAACCGTCGTTAAATGCGGGATGAGTGTACATATTCGGCTATCCTACTTTATCAGGCAATTCTCACTATAAGGATGCCTTGTAAATTCTGATACCAAAGCAAGGTAAAATCTTTGTATCACAGAAAATGTTATTCCGTATAAGCTATATTTACCGGTGGCAGGCTCCTGAAGCCCGCAAATCCTTCCGATATTGTCCCCCTCATCACACCATATCACGAAAAAAGGGAGAAACACGGCATATCTTTCGTGTTTCTCCCGGGATAACCTTATCTTTCTTCTCTGAAGTAGGCCAGTCCCAAATGCGCAGGGGGCTGGTTCTCCTTTTTCTTACGCAGGCTGGTGACGATCAATACAATGATCGTTACCACATAGGGAACCATCTGAATCAGATCCGTCACATAGCTCGCAACGGTGAAGCCCAGGAGACTGGGCAGAAACTGATACAGCCAGTACAGCACACCGAACAGATAGGCTCCCCAAATGGCATTCAGGGGACGCCAGGTGGTAAAGATCACCAGCGCAACGGCCAACCAGCCAAGTGCTTCGATCTGACCTGTGGTAGCCCAGATTCCGGAATTGTAATCCAATACATAGTACAGACCGCCTACACCGGAGAGACCGGCGCCCACACAGGTGGCGATGTACTTATAGCGTGTGACATTGATACCTGCGGCATCTGCTGTGGCAGGATTTTCTCCCACTGCCCTAAGGTTCAGTCCCACACGGGTCTTGTTCAGGAAAATGTGGAGCAGCACTGCGATGACAATTGCCAGATACACCAGAAAACCATAACCAAACAGGATATCCCCTGCCACTCCCAGCTTGGACAATCCGGGCATTTTTGCGGAGTAGGCACTGTTTGCAAGAGGTGCAGCACTGTAGCTCTTACCATTCAAGATGAAGACACCGAAGAAGTTGGCAACACCCATTCCGAAGGTAGTCAGCGCCAGACCGGTTACGTTCTGGTTGGCGCGAAGGGTAATGGTCAGGAAGCTGAAGATCAGTCCGCCCAACACAGAAGCGATCAGACAGCAGGTAAGGGACAGAAGGATGCACACAAGCTTACTGGGATTCGATGTATTATTTTCGTACAGGAAGGCACTGGCAAAGCCTGCGAAGCCGCCCAGATACATAATTCCCGGTACACCCAGGTTCAGATTGCCGCTCTTCTCGGTGACGATCTCTCCCATGGCACCGTACATAATAATCGTCCCAAAGGGAATTGCTCTGAGAATCCATGCGATCAAACTACTCATACCTAACCCCTTTCCTCGTCGTTCTTTCCTTCCTTGGAGGAACGGAAGATCAGACGATAATTGATAAAGAATTCACTGCCCAGAATACAGAACAGAATCACACCGGTAATGATGGAAGCCGCAAAATCGTTCAGGCCATAGGCAGAAGCGATCTCTCCCGCTCCCTTCTGGAGAAAGATCAGCAGGAAGGCGATCAATGCCATATAGAAGGTATTGAACTTTGCCAACCAGGCAACGATGATTGCCGTAAAGCCGTTGCCGCCGGCTGTGTTCGTGGAGATCGTCTGGTCTCTGCCGCATACCAGCAGGAAACCGCAAAGTCCGCAGATGGCACCGGAGATGGCCATGGTACGCATGATGACCATGCCAACATTGATGCCGGCGTAACGGGCGGTATTTTCCGACTCTCCTACGACCGAGATCTCAAATCCGTGCTTGGTATACTTCAGATAGAAGAACATCACAAAGGTCAGGATCACCACTACCAGAATGTTGATGTTATATCTCTGGCCGAACAGCTTCGGGAACCATCCGATCTGGGTGCCCATGTTCAGCTTTCCCAGACTGGATGCCTGGCCCCTTAAAATGTTTACCGCGCATGCCACAAAGCTGGTGGCCACATAGTTCATCATCAGGGTAAACAGGGTCTCATTGGTCTTCCACTTTGCCTTGAAGAAGGCGGGGATCAGGCCCCAGATTGCACCGACGGCGATACTGGTCAAAAGCATCACCAGATACAATACAGGACCGGGAAGCTTCTCGCCCCAATAGACCATGACAAGGGCAGTCAACAGTCCGCCCATCAGGACCTGCCCCTCCGCTCCGATATTCCAGAACTTCATCTTAAAGGCAGGTGCCAAAGCGATACCGATCAACAATAAAGTCACCAGGTCACGCATGGCCCAGGAGAAACGAGTGGCAGTTCCAAAGGTACCCTTGAACATTACAAAATACACGGAGAAGGGATTCAATCCCGTCACGAAGAAGATAAACAGCGCATCCAGCACGAGTGCCAGCAAAATAGCCAGTGCGCGCACGGAAATGTGTTTTGAGATCGGAGCCTGTTCCCGCTTTACGATTCGAACAAAGGGCTCTCTCACTTGCATATCACTCATTCTTGTCCCCTCCTTTCTGTAACTTCGTCATCAGAAGACCCACCTGCTCTTTGGTAGCGGTCCTTCCATCCACAATGCCGTTCACTCTTCCGGAACAAAGCACCATGATTTTGTCGCAGAGAGCCAGCAGCACATCCAGGTCCTCACCAACGTAGATCACAGCGACACCTTTTTTCTTCTGCTGGTTCAACAGATCATAGATGGCGTAGGAGGTGTTGATATCTAAGCCCCGCACCGCATACGCGGTCATCAGCACCATCGGCGCATCTGCGATCTCACGTCCTACCAGCACCTTCTGCACATTACCGCCGGAAAGTCTGGAGACAGGAGTGTTGATGCCGGGAGTCACGACCTCCAGTTCCTCCTTGATACGCTCCGCAAGATTCTTGGGGCTCTTTTGATCCAGGAAAAGAGCCTTGCCGCTGTCATAACTCTTCAGCATCATATTGCCGGTCATACCCATGGAGCCTACCAGTCCCATGCCGAGACGGTCCTCCGGAACGAAGGACATATGAATTCCGGCGTTGCGGATCACTCTGGGATTCTTGCCGATAACCTCCATGGCAGGGCCCTGTCCGTCCTCGGAATTGTAGTATTTCACGCTTCCGCCGTTCTCCACCGGCTGCAGTCCTGCGATGGCTTCCAGCAGTTCCTTCTGTCCATTGCCGGATACACCTGCGATTCCCAGGATCTCTCCGCCGAACGCATCGAAATTGATATCACTCAGGACTCTCACCCCCTCCGGGCTGGTCACGGAAAGATTGCGGATCTCCAAACGCTTCACGGGGTTCATGGGGATAGGTCTGTCGATGTTGAGCTCCACCTTCTTGCCGACCATCATCTCGGTCAGCAGACTCTCCGTGGCATCCTTGGTCTCCACAGTTCCCACATATTCTCCCTTCCGCAGAATGCTGACCCTGTCGGAGATCGCAAGCACCTCATGGAGTTTATGGGTAATGATGACCACAGACTTGCCATCCGCACGCATATTGCGGATGACCTGGAACAGTTTCTCGGTTTCCTGTGGAGTCAAAACGGCAGTGGGCTCGTCCAAGATCAGAATATCGGCGCCCCGGTACAGCACCTTGATGATCTCCAGCGTCTGCTTCTGAGAAACGCTCATGGCGTAGACCTTCTGATCAAAATCCATGTCAAACTGATATTTGTCACAGATCTCCTGCGCTTTTTTCTTAACCTGTTTTAAGTCAAATTTTTCCTTTGCATCCAGGCCCAGCGCGATATTCTCTGTGGCGGAAAAGACATCCACCAGTTTGAAATGCTGGTGGATCATACCGATTCCCAACTGGTAAGCATCTCTGGGGGAACGTATCTCTACGGGTTTTCCATTCACGAAAACCTCCCCGGAGTCCGGATAATAGATTCCGGCGATCATGTTCAGGAGCGTTGTCTTTCCGCTGCCGTTTTCACCCAGCAGTGACAATATTTCGCCCTTGTAAATATCCAGCGAAACATCCTTATTGGCTACGACGCTGCCAAAGGTTTTTGTAACATGCTTCAGACTGATGGCACATTCCATAGGTCATTATCCTTTCTTTGTCAAAAACCAGAAAAAGAGGACAAATTACACGTCCTCTTTCTGATGGTTTTCGATTACAAGATTATTCGATTACTGTACAGGATCTGCATCCTCAACGATGCCGTCGATGCGAAGCTGGAAGTAAGGAGCACTTCTGAAGGTAGACTCAGCAAATGCGCCATCCTTGATTGCCTCAACAGTCTCTCCCTTATAGATTGCGGTCATGGTGGACCAATCCATAAAGCTCAAGTCACAGGGAGCAGAAGTAACCTTCTGGCCGCCAACGGTAAAGGTGTTGGTATCAAATACCTTCAGAGTACCGTTCTTTAATGCTGCCTCAACCTCAGCAACCTTCTCAGCAGTACCTGCTGCGCAGGAAGGACCAAGATCAGTGATGCCTACAGCGCCTTCGGAATAACCCTTTGCCCAGTCAGCCTCGAGTTCCTTGCCATTCATAACGCACTCAATTGCGTGCTTGTAGTAAACGCTCCAGTTGTTGGTAGCGGAGGTAAGAGCTGCGGTAGGAGCAGTTCCAAGCATATCTACATTATAACCAACAGAGTAGCAGATGGTACCGTTGTCCAGTCTCTTCTGGGTAGCTGCAGGAGCACCGGTGGAGTCTGCATGCTGACCGATGATAACAGAACCGTTTGCGATCAGAGCCTCAGCAGCTGCTGCCTCTTTGTCGATATCGAACCAGGAGTTGGTGTACATAACTTCCATAACTACATTGGGAACGATGGACTTCACTCCGAGATAGAAAGCGGTATAACCGGATACTACCTCAGCGTAGCTGAATGCTCCTACATAACCGATCTTTACATTGCCGTCAGCATCAAAGCTGTTAGGCTGGGTAGAAGTGCTCAGGGTACCGTTGTCCAAGAGCTCCTTGATCTTCATACCTGCAACCACACCGGATACGTAACGAGACTCGTAAACACTGGTGAAAGCATTCTTGAAGTTGCTGCATCCGCTGATTGCAGCGAAGTCACCGGTCATAGCAACGAAAGTAGCATCGGGATACTCCTTTGCTGCCTCAACCATGAAGGTCTGATGACCGTAGCTGTTTGAAAAAATAAGGTTGCAGCCGGAACCGATCAGGTCGGTAGCTGCATCGGCACAGGAAGAATTCTCGGGTGTCTTGTACTTCCAGATGATCTGGCTATCTGCAACACCCAGCTCTGCTGCTGCCTTCTTGATGCCTTCCATGTGCGCTGCGGTATATCCTTCGGTCTCATCACCGACAAGGATCACACCGATCTTCACCTTGGATGCAGCATCACTGCCGCTCTTGTCTGCCTCTCCGCCACATGCAACGAGTCCGATCATCATTACAAGTGCCAAGAGGAGACATAAAGACTTTCTGATTTTCATAATGTCCTCCTTTCCGCCTCATGCGGAATATGATTTGTTGGGCGCTCCGTCTCCCGGAGTGCATTTCTTAGAAACACAACAATTATATCTACTTCCCTTCTATTTTGCAAATATTTTTCGCATAAATCCTGAAATATTGTGGTTTTTTCTGTCAGAATGTGTTAGCATAGGAAAAAATAATACGAAATGAACAAGAGGAGACCGAGTCATGAAGCTTTTAGAGGATAGAATCCGCAAAGATGGATTGATCAAAGAAGGAAATATTTTAAAGGTGGATGCTTTTTTGAACCACCAGATGGATGTGGAATTGTTTGATGAGATGGGCAGAGAGTTCAGGCGTCTGTTTGCGGACCGCCCCATCAACAAAATTCTCACCATCGAAGCCTCCGGTATCGGTATCGCCTGCGTTGTAGCGCAGAGTTTTCATGTTCCCGTTGTCTTTGCCAAGAAGGCGAAGAGTCTGAATATCGACGGTGAGGTCTTCTCTTCCAAGGTAGAATCCTTTACCCACAAGAGAGTCTACGACATTATCGTATCCAAGAAATATCTTTCCCCTGACGATCACGTTCTTGTCATCGATGACTTTCTGGCCAACGGCTGTGCTGTCATGGGGCTGATCGAACTGATCAACGCTTCCGGTGCTACGCTGGAGGGTGTCGGTATTGCCATCGAAAAGGGCTTCCAGCCGGGCGGTGCCATGATTCGTGAGAAGGGCATTCATCTGGAATCCCTTGCAATCGTGGAATCCATGGACTGGACCACGGGTTCCATCGAATTCCGCAGACAGGATTAATTTCCCCTGACTGCAAGAAAAGCGGGGCTGTGCTGCAAACACAGAACCCGCTTATAGTATGCCCATTTTTTCCTGTAATGATTTAGGAGACGATCTGATTCCTTCCGCTCTCTTTTCCCTTGTAGAGAAGCTTGTCGGCTGCGGAGATCACATAGTCCAGATTGTTGGGGGCATGGTACTGAACAATGCCAAAGGTCATCGTGACCTTCACCTCATAATCGTCATATTCCACCACCGCAGATCGCACGGAAGCCAGAATGTATTCCAGCTGGCGTATCGCCTGGGGGAGTTTCCCCTTGAACACGAGGATGAACTCCTCACCGCCCCATCTTGCCACAAAGCCAAAGTCCTGCATATTGTTGGACAATATCTGCGCCACCTTTTTCAACACTTCATCACCGCAGTTATGCCCGTAGGTATCGTTGACCTTCTTGAAGAAATCGATATCTCCGATTGCAAAGCAGAAAGTCTCTCCCCCGGGGGTATTCGCTTCCACAAAATACTTCTTCAATGTGTACATCGCAGCGCGGCGATTGAACAGCCCTGTCAGCGTATCCTTCTGCACTCTGCCGTCTAAGGAATCCCGCATGGACACCAGATGCCTGCCGATCTCACCATACTCGCTTTTGCTCTCAAGCAGCCACTTCGGCACCTGTTCCGAAAAATCTCCCTTGTCAAACATTCTCATAAATTTCAGAACAGTTCTCTGGCTTCGCAAAACAAAATATGCCGCCACTGCCAACAGGACGAACGCCACGGCACAAAAAATATTGCCCAATATGCGAAACGGTTTCACTGTTTTCTCAATGGAAGCCTCCATTTTGGATGCCTCAACCCCGGCGTAGACCATACCCAGGGGAAACCCCTGCTTGGATTGAATAGGGTAATAATATCCCCAGAAGGGCTTCTCATTGATCACCTCATCTGTGGTAAAATAGGTCTCTCCCTGACTACCGTACTGATTCCAGATTTCTATCTCAAAAGTGGTCACATATCTGGTGCCGGATTTTGTAGTGATCGTAGTGCTGACACGCTTGCTGCCGTTGAAAACAGCAAAGTGAACGTCTGTTAAGGCGCGCAGATCGTCCATCAGAACGTCATCCAATCTGACATTTTTGTCTCCGCACATCAGATCGCCATTCGCCAGATAAAAGCCTGCCCCCTTCGTGTCTCTCAATTCAAAGGAATGTGCCAGCTCTGCTGCCAAGACTCGTAAATGCTCCTCCATCTCCTGCTCCTTGACAGAAGTGGCAACGTACTTCACAGTATGGGGGAATCCCAGTCCCACCACGGTGAAAATAAAAATTGCAAAAGCCAGAAAAATTGAAGCAACATTCCAACGTCGCGTTCTCAAGCGGGCACCTCCTTTCTTCCTACTCTGTCGTTATCTATCCGCATGCCACGTCAAAGCCTCTCCCGGGCACACACTTGTACTTCATTATATAACCCTGCGTAATAATTTGTCAAACAGTTCATCGCTTTTTTTGTCACTCAATTTCGGGCTGCATCTGAATTCTCTGATGCGGCAGATGAAAATTCAGACAAGTCATTTGGTCTGGGTATTTACAGAATGATGTACTAGCTTCCGTTTTCCAAAAAGAGTTGCCGCAGGAAACCATCCAGCGTCATTGTGTTTAGTGGTTTCTTAGAGGTCTCATACGTGAAAAATAACCTGATTCCGGGGTAAATCTCATTTCTGGAGTAGGTGTCCAGTTTCCTCCATGTCTTTTCCGCATACTCCGGATCATCCATCCTGCCGAAATGCTCCAGATACACTACTTCACGAGTGTATTTCTTCAGAATAGTGAAGTCGGGATATATGATCAGTTCTCCATCCAACAAAAGCGGACACTCATAACGATAGGGAATCCCTAGTCTATACAGCTTGTCTGCAATGATCTTCTCAGATTTTGATCTCACCCGTTCTCCCCTTTCTGTCACGATCTCGGCATCCTCCCGGAAGAAGGCCTTCCCACTGTAGGTTTCACTCTGCCATTGAAATGCATATTCATCATCCGTGAGAAAGGCATGATCCAATAGTTTTTTTCGCAATGGATGGGTATGTTCATATACGCTCTTTACGTCATTGGCGGCATACTTTTCCAGAAAGGTATCAATCGCTTTCATTCTCATCTCTGCTCTCCGAAGAACAGTCTCGTCATAATCCCTCTGCACGATTTTCCTGGCAAGCGGCATCTCTTTCTTACGCACATATTTTCCTTTGGTATGGCAATCTTTTGAACCATCTCGGATATAACACTCCAGATATCCTCTTTTTTCCCGCAGAAACAGACATCCTCGGGGAGCCTTCTTCAGTCTTGCTTTCACTGCCTCTATGATCTTTTTCAGTTCTTTCTGTTCTCTGCTCAATTCTCGTTCTATCGAATTCATAATCCATCTCCTTCTTCTGATCATTTCCCATCCATAGCATCTTTAGGGCTTGATAGATGGGGTGTGTTAGGGGATATGTCCCCTCTGTTTTTATAGTTTCCTGCTTTTGATGGGACAGGAGGGCGTCCTATGCGGCTGTTCCTCCCATCCGTTGGTAATGCTTCCTGCTTCGGATGGGACAGGAGGGCGTCCTATGCGGCTGTTCCTCCCATCCGTTGGTAATGCTTCCTGCTTCGGATGGGACAGGAGGGCGTCCTATGCGGCTGTTCCTCCCATCCGTTGGTAATGTTTCCTGCTTTGGATGGGACAAGAGGGCGTCCTGGACGACTCTTCCTCCCATCCTTCGACTCTTCTTCCTGCTTTGGATGGGACAAGAGGGTGTCCTGGACGACTCTTCCTCCCATCCTTCGACTCTTCTTCCTGCTTTGGATGGGACAAGAGGGTGTCCTGGACGACTCTTCCTCCCATCCCTCGACTCTTCTTCCTACTTCGGATGGGACAGGAGGGTGTCCCCAGGTGACAGCTCGCCCTGTCGAGGGCTCCTTCAGTCCGTGAGGAAACTCTTCACACGAATCTCCCGTCCAAACTCCACCGTGATTGCACCACACTCCGCTGTGCAGAACACCATGCTGCCCACATCCTCCAGACGCCCCAGTGTCTCCTTATGCGGGTGTCCGTAGCGATTGTTCCTGCCCGCAGAAATCATCGACGCTGCGGGGCGTAACGCTTGCAGAAATTCCCCCGAAGTAGCTTTTCTCGACCCGTGATGCGCAACCTGTAACACTACCGTTTCCTCCGGGCTCCTCTCCGACAGTCTTCCGATCAGTTCTTCCTCTCCTTCCGCCTCCAGATCTCCGGTCAAAAGCACACAAGCATCTCCAAAGTCTCCCAACAGCACCAGGGAGTAGGCATTGGAATCGTCTGCAGTTATCCCCTTCCCGGGGTGGAGACAGGCAAAGGAAGCAGTCCCTGTTTCCCAGTTCTCTCCGGCCGACAGATACGTGACAACCGGCCTGGTATCCTCCGGCAAACCATTCACTACGGAAAAAATGCTCTGATATTCTTCGGCCTTAGCCCATTCCTCGATATCCGGCAGCACCATCTGTACGATCTCCAGGTGGTTTTCCTCCGCCAACGTCAACAATTCCAGAATTCCATTGATGTGGTCTGCGTCCGGGTGGGATACAAAGATTGCGTCCAGTCTCTCAACCCCATAGTATTTCAACACAGGTAAACACACATACCTTCCGATTTCAGACCGACTGCTGCTTCCGCAGTCAAATAAATAATTCTCCCCGGATGCCATCTGCAACAGAACGCTGTTTCCCTGCCCTACATCCAGGAATATCACCCTGTTCCCTCTCCTTCCCGGGAGCAGATACACTCCCACAGCCAGAATCAGCCACAAAAA
The DNA here is from genome assembly GCA_051880235.1 of Acetatifactor sp. GTDB lineage: Bacteria > Bacillota > Clostridia > Lachnospirales > Lachnospiraceae > Acetatifactor. Next base: position 26,038 of record JBJENO010000010.1, read on the forward strand.
ACCGCCAAGTACGCCCCACTGCGGTCCTTTCGCCTTCTCCGGATAAGTGACAGACATCTCCGGCTTTTGAAGCTTGCTGTCCTTTACCCGTCTTAGCCGGAAAAGCCCCACCGCCAACAGGCCATAGTATACCGTGATCTGCCAGAGTGCCCCATGTCCCGGATTCCAGGTTCGAACAGCCAGTTCATCAAACCACCGGCAGACAAAGGTGTAGAACCCAAGAATACACATCGGACCATAGGAAAAGAAACCGCCGAAGGGCAGCAGACACAACAGTCCAAACAAAATCAACGGTTTCACCAGAGGAAGCACCAGGAGGTTGATCACCACAGACCAGACCGGAACCTCGTGAAAAAACCACAGCTGGATCGGCAAGGTCATCAAGGAAATGGACAGGCTGGCCAGCATAGAGCTTTTCATTCCGTCCCACAGCTTATCCAGACACTCCCTCCAAAAATGCCGTTCCCTATAGAGCTGCAGTGGTTCTTCGCCCTTTTGCGTCAGGATCGGCAAGACGATCCCAATTCCACCCACAGAGGCAAAGGATAACAAAAACCCGGTATTCTCCAGGTAAAAGGGCCGATAGATCGTCATGATCGCCGCCAACATGCCAAGGGCCGTCAGGCAATCATAGGTTCTCCCAAACACCTCGGCCAGCATTCGGATCAGATACATCCCAATGGCCCTGCAGGCGGACACACTAAAGCCTACCATCGCCCCGTAGAATAAGAGACACGCTGCACCGATGCATGCAGCAGGTACCACAGGAACACCACATCTTCGCAGCAACCGATACAACATCATCCCAAGGATCGTAATGTGCAGAGACGAGATGCTTAAAATATGCAGAATTCCGTTCCGCTTATAGAGGTCCTTCTGTTCTGTGTCCAGTTCCGACTTGTCCCCCAGAAGCAGAGCGCTCATCATCGCCGCCTCCGTGGCAGGCAATCTCTCAAACAGCCTTGCCTTCAGGAAGCATTTGATTTGATAGGCTGCCTCTCTGACAGACCATCCGCCGTCTTTCAGCTCTTCTATGGAAACATTGAAAAACCTGCCGGAAACACCCAACGACCGATAATATCGGAACCCATCGAACTCTCCCGGATTGGTAGCCCGCCGAAAGAGCGCAAACTCCCCTGACAAGGTGACCCATGTCCCCACGGGTACCTCCATGCCTTCCCATTCACATATGAATTTTTCTTTGATTTTCAGGATTGATTCGGGAGAAGAATTCTCCCCATGATTTTCAGAACATATGGATTCCGACCGAATCCAGAAACTGTTTTCTTCCCTTTTGCATATCTGCCCGATGACAGTATATCTCTCCTTTTCCCGCAGGCAAAGGAAAGGATCCTCAGGAGGCCGTTCATAGCCTCCTGATAACAATCTCAACCATACGATCACCAGAAGCAGTATACAGACCAAAAACAATGGTCGTTTCATTCTACTTCTCCTTATTGTGCAGCCCCAAGTCCTCCGGATAGAGGGCCTACCTGTCAATGGTTGTTACAATATCCAAATTACGCTCATATACTGTGTTGGAAAAACTGACAGGCACCTCACCATTCACCAGAATCTGTACCTTGTTGACAGAATTCAGCTCCACCAGAGAATTGACGATGGAATATACGGAGACCTTCGTGGGGACGTTTCCCACCACCGTCAGAAAATCCTCACTTAAATTCACGTAGCACACTCCGTCCTTTGTCATGACATTAATGATTTTCGTAGACGGGTTGATGGTAGGAAACAAATAATCTACCTTGCCGCTGGGACCGGCGATCAGTTCCTCCACTACCAGTCTCTCCACGGAAGTATTGGACAGATAGTACTTGTCCCGAAATCCACTGATCAGGTTCTCTCCGGTGGTGTCCGCAAAATAAAGCTTGATTCGCACCTGCTCGTAGGCATTGATGGCATTGCCGTCATTATCGATAAACTGATCGGCACTCATCAGACCGATGGGTTCACCCATTCCATCGAACAGCTGCTCTCCCTCCACTGTGATGGAAACATAAGTGATGAAATCCATCTGGCAGAGCGTTCTCACGATAGCTGCCCGGATCAGCACCTCCTTCAAAGGCGGCAGGGACAAATATTCGGCACTCACATTCAGAACAGCCTTTCCGTCACTGCAGGTCTTATCCAGGATGGAAAAACCATAGGACAGAGGTGCCTTATACTCCAGCTTGTCGGGATTGGTGGAAAGCCACTGCAGCAATTCCTCCAGCTTCTCTTCATCTTCGGTTCCGGAGAGCACCACGTTGTGGGCTTCTACCTTTGTCTCAGTGCTGCTGAGATAATACACCGACGTGCCATCCACCGCAGCAGGATGCTCTTTGCTGCATCCTGAAAAAAGCAGGCACACCAGTGCACAAAATAACAGTATCTTCTTCCTCATTCTTCCACCTTTCCGGTGCCCTCGGAAGCACCTGCGGAAGTCGTATCCGGGATGTAATTCAGCGGTATTTTCACGCTGAAGCAGGAGCCAACCCCTTCCTCACTGGTCAGACTGATGGAACCCTTGTGGGCCAACACTGCCCCCTTGGTGATCGCAAGTCCCAGTCCGGTACCGCCGATCTCTCGGGAATGAGACTTATCCACCCGATAAAATCTCTCATAAATATGTGGCATTGCCTCCTCGGGTATCCCCAATCCGGAGTCACTGACCTTCACTGTAAAATACTGATGATCTGCGTCCAGTTCTACCCGGACGGACCCGTGGTCCTTGTTATACTTGATGGCATTCTCCACCAGATTGGTCAGCACCAGGGTCAGCTTCACCTCGTCCACCTCTGCCACAACCTGCCGCATGCTCTCAAACACGACCTCTACATCCTTCTTACGCGCAATGGGACGCAGTCGCTTTAGGATCAATTCGGTCAGTTCGTTGATATTCACCACAGAAATATTCAGCCCGTTGGCCTTCTTGTCCAATCGCACCAAAGCCAGCAGATCGGTAATGATACGGTTCTCCCGATCGATCTCCGATACAATGTCCTCCATAAACTCCCGGTAAAGCTCTGCAGGAGCATCCGGCTGCGCCAACAGCGAATCCGCCAAAACCTTGATGGATGTCATGGGCGTCTTCAGTTCATGAGACACATTGGCCACGAATTCCTGTCTGGAATCATCCAGTCTCTTCATACGCTTTAAGATTCGATTGAAGGCATCTACGATATGTACCGTCTCCACATAATCCGGAACGGAGATCGGTTCATAATTCTCCAGCGTTCCCACATCCATGATCGCATTGGATACCTGATTGAAGGGACGCACCAAAATCTCAGACAACACGATCGCCAGAACAAGAATACATAATATGATCAGGTTCTCCAATACCTGTGCTTTTCGCTGCAGCGCCTCCATGGTAGAAACAATGTAATCGTTGGAGATACTGGTCAGCATCACGGCGATCACGGTACTCTTTCCGTCCGCCCCCGTGCTGACAACGGGAGTCGTCAGTTCAATGAATCCATGTTCACGGTCGTACTGGGTGGAATTGCTGCCCTGAAAACAACGGATCACTTCCTCGGAAATAATCGTCTTGCCTTCACTGATTCCATAGGTATCCTTCATCACCTTCAGTCCGCGGTTGATGATCATGACACGTCCCGCATACAGGTTGGAGATCATCTCCAGCTCCGCATTGATGGCCACCCTGGATGTAGCGCTGATATTACCGTTGTCACTGAAATAATTGTTGGTCAGCAGATGATTTCCCACGATCATCAGCTGATTGGAAACCGTAGCACTGCGCTGTTCTACGGCCCGCTCTTCATAATTATTCAGAATTGCCACACGGGCTAAAATACAGGGCACGATTCCCACCACCAGGATCAGCAGAAAGATGCGGGTCTGAAGACTCCGCAAAGAAACAAGGTTTTTCACCCTCGTCCAAATCGTTCGCAACATAAGAAACCCCTCAGCACGCTCTACTCATTGTAGAAGTAATATCCCACTCCCCACTTCGTATGTACATATCTGGGCTCGCTGGGGTTTGCCTCTATCTTCTCTCTCAGTCTTCGGATATGCACATCTACTGTTCTCACATCTCCGGGATAGTCGGATCCCCAGATCAGGTGCAGAAGACTCTCTCTGCCGTATACCTTGTTGGGATTCAGCATCAGAAGCTCCAGCACTTCAAACTCCTTGGCTGTCAGACCGATCTCTCTGCCTGCAATATAAGCTCTTCTGCCGTCTCTGTCCAGCTTCAGATCCCCGCTCTCCACGATCTTCGGTGCCTCATTGCCCCCGCTCTTTCTGCCCTCGGTCCGTCTCATAATTGCCTTGATTCGCGCCTTCACCTCCAGAATATTGAAGGGTTTCGTGATATAGTCATCTGCACCGTATTCCAATCCGAGGATCTTATCCATATCCTCGCCCTTGGCGGTCAACATAATGATCGGGACACTGGAGAACTCTCTGATCTGCTGGCACACCTCGAAGCCGGTGAGCTTCGGCAGCATCACATCCAACAGAATGATATCATATTGATTATTTCTGGCATATTCCACTGCTTCTTCACCGTCATATGCACAATCCACCTGCATATTGTCCTGCTCTAAGCTGAAGCGAATTCCTTTAACAATCAGCTTCTCATCATCTACAACCAAAACTCTTCTCATCGTTCTCCTCCTATCCTGATGCCTATTCCACGGTAATTTTATCCTTGATCTGATCGTACAAAGTCTGCTTGATTCCCGGAACCTTCATCACATCCCTGATGTTTTGAAACTTTCCCTTTTCCTCGCGATAATCAATAATATCCGCCGCCCTGCTCTCGCCGATTCCCGGGAGGGTACAGAGTTCCTGCTTTCCCGCTGTATTCAGATTGACCAGCGATTTCTCCCGCTGTTCTCCGTCCCCCGAAAGGGAAACACCTTCCTCTATGGTAGGGAAATAGATCTTCTCTCCGTCCCCTACGGTTTGTGCCAGATTCACCCAGCAGGGGTCAGCATTCTCCGCAAATCCCCCTGCCAGCTCCAGGGCATCCCCCACTCTGCTCCCGACCGGCAATGTGACCAGGCCTGGGAATCGCACCGCTCCGCAGACAAACACCACGATCGTCTCCGTCTCCTCCGGATCCTCAGACTCAGGCAAAACCTCCAGTTCCGGGACCTGCTGCCCGGCACCTGTTTCTGAAGAGGGCTGTCCGATGAGAACACCCTCCTCTTCTCCGCACCCGGAAAGCACAAGCAAACCAAACAGGAACAAGAGACGCAACGCTCTTTTCCCTGCATACTGTATCTTTCTAAAAAAATTCTTCCTCATAGTTCCTCATTCTCCCGCGCAGCGATTATCCTGCGCAAAATTTGAGGATTGCCTCTCTATGCTGAATGGCTTTATTGTACCGAAATCCGCTCGACTTTACAAGTCATTTCCACTTAAAAATAATAATTCCCAGGATAGCTACGGCTACACCCAAAATTTTTCTCCATTCAAAAGGACTTTTCTCCACCCCGAACATTCCAAACAGTTCGATCACATAAGCCACCACCAGTTGGGCAATCACGATCACCATAACAGACTTTGCGGGACCCAGCATATCCATGCTCTTGATGACTGTGATGGTGATAAATGCACCGATGGCGCCTCCCAACAGCATATACTTTGGCGAAACCTGTCCGATTTTTAAGAAACTGCTCCTGTCCGTCACCGCCCAGGCACCCAGACAGACAAGGAGAGCCGTAAACTGCACAAAGCTTGAGGCCACCCAGATACTGGTTGCCTTTGTCACCTGGGTATTGAATACCCCTTGAATACTCATCAGCGCGCCCGAAAGCATTGCAATAAAAAAACCGATCATAGGATACACCTGCCTTTCTACCTTAAGTGTACCCAACGATCGGTTTCAATATGCCTAATAGGTTGTCAGAATCTCCATCTCCTGCAGGAGAGCGGTCACGTCTACACCCTGCCAGGCCTTAGAGAATACTCGTTCCAAAATCACCCAGAAATTGCTGGTTTTCATCATCTTAGGGAGCGGAATGCTGTCAGCATACTCCAATCGAAAGATATCCGCCATCCCCGGTTCTCCTGCTTCCTCATAAACCGCCGGCAATTTTCCTGTTTTTTCAAAGAAACCGCCTGCCTGGTCTTTCACAAGAAACGCTGCGAATTTGTTGGCATTCTCCGCATGCTCCGAAAAGCCGTTCACTACCACAGTACTGGTGGTGGACATGGAGCGCCCCGGCAGCGTACTGCTCACATCCGGCATAGTGGAAACTCCATAATGAAAGGTAAGCTCTCCTGTCTCCTCTGCCTCCTGCAGTGTTCTGATAATATCGGAAGTCACGATGGTATACACGATCTTCCCATCCAGGAAATCCTGCACCACAGATTCGTAGGTGACGGTCTCCGGCTCAATGAAGAAGAACTGATTCAAAGCGGTATAAGCATTCAGACACTCCAAGGTCTTTGAATTATTGATGGAGATGTTCTCCTCCTCATCACCGCACTCTCCGCCCACCGTGATGCTGTCGCCTACGATCCAGTAATTATAGAAAATGTCCGATACATCCCACTTCATAATACCCTCCACCTGCTCCGGCACATCAAAGGTATCCGCCAGGAAGAGAATATCCTCCAGGGAACCGGGAATTGCATCTGCAAAGCATTCTATCGCCTTCTCAGCGATCTCTTCTGCAGAGGGCTCGTAGCCCTCGATGACCGTATCTACCTGCTCGCCGGTCTCCGGGTCCTCTGTCAGCTGATGGGTCAGCTCATAGTAGGCCCTCTGCTCTGCCCAGGTCTGAAGGTAGTCCTCATTATACAAGAGCACACTGGTCTCAAAGGATAACGGGTATGCAATTTTTGCTCCGTGGTAGGTCACTGAAGATATTGCAGCTTTGGGGAAATACTCTTCCGAACAAATGCCTGAGGTATCGGCAATCTTTGAGGCAACCCCGGACAAGTATGCCTTTTCCAACTGATCATGACCCAGGATATAAGCATCGGGATACTGTTTTCCCTCCAGAGATGCATCGTAGATCTGTTCCAGGTACTCGTTTCCCGATGTCAGCACCGGGATCACACGAACCTTCTCCTGCTCTCCAAAAGCAACCGCGGCACTGTTGATATATTGTGTCATGGCCTCATCCGTATACCAGAAGTATAAGGTCTCTTCTCTGCGAAAAGCAGTCTGGGGCTGATCCTCATCCCCAACCTGAAGGGCAAAGGTACTTCCGTAGACAACCAATATGCCCAAAAGCACAATGGCCGCCACCGAATATAATCTCTTTCTAAAACTCATGAAAACTCCAATCTATAGGGTTCCCGCACCGTTTCGCGGGGACTTATTTCCTCCCGAAAGCATCTTACTTCGGAAGACATGTCTCGAGAATTGCGATCATTTCATCCACATGCTCCTTGCCGATCACAAGAGGCGGGACGAAGCGAATGATATTGGGGCCTGCATTGATCAGAATCAATCCCTTTGAAATCGCTGCCTGGATGATATCGCCCACAGGTCTGTCGAAGACAAGACCCTGCATCAGGCCGGTTCCGCGTCTCTCGATGATTGCGGGATTATTTTCCTTCAGTTCCTCCAGTTTCTCTTCCAGATAGGGAGCCACCTCTCGCACGTTCTCCAATACATGATTTTTTTCAAACAATTCAAACACGGTCTCCACAGCCTTACAAGCCAAAGGATTGCCGCCGTAGGTAGTGCCATGGTCTCCGGCTGCCAGAGAATTGGCCCCCACCTTCTCGGTCATCAGAAATGCACCTACCGGCACGCCACATCCCAGGGCCTTGGCGCTGGTCATCACATCCGGCTTCACGCCGTAGCGCTGCCAGGCAAACATGGTGCCACAGCGTCCCATACCGCACTGGATCTCATCCAGAATCATCAGAATATCGCGTTCATCGCAGATGCGGCGGATCTGACTTAAGAATTCCTCCGTGGCAGGAACCAGACCGCCCTCGCCCTGCACGGTCTCCAACAGAATGGCACAGGTCTTATCCGTGAGCAGTGACTTCACACTCTCGATATCGTTCATCTGTGCAAAACGGATATTGCCGATCATAGGCTGGAAGGCCTCACGATACTTGGGATTACCCGTTACGGACAAAGCACCCATGGTTCTGCCGTGGAAGGAATGCTCCATGGCAATGATCTCATGATCCGTTCTGCCATCCTTCAGATAAGCATACTTACGGGCAGTCTTAATAGCACCTTCGATTGCCTCCGCACCGGAGTTGGTAAAAAACACTCTGTCCATTCCGGAAGCAGCCTTCAACGCCTTGGCTGCGTTCACGGCTGGAACATTGTAGTAATAGTTGGAGGTGTGGATCAGCTTGTCGATCTGTCCCTTCAGCGCCTCATTGTACTCCTCATTGTGATAACCCAGGGCAAACACCGCGATGCCTGCCACAAAATCCAGATACTTCTTTCCGTCATAATCATACAGATAGACGCCGTCTCCCTTGTCCAATACGATCTGGTAACGGTTATAGGTATGAAGCAGCGCGCCTTCCGCGTCTGCAATATATTCCTGCATAGTCATTTTTCTACCCTCAATTCAGTCGTGTTTCTCTTCATCGTCTGCAAAAATGGCGGTACCAATTCCTTGATTGGTAAAGATCTCCAAAAGCAGGCAGTGAGGAATTCTGCCGTCCAGAATATGTACCTTGTTGACGCCGTTTTTGATGGCAGAGGTACAATTGTTCAGCTTGGGAAGCATACCGCCGCCGATAAATCCACCGTTTATCAGTGCATCCGCCTCGGAAGCGCTGAGTCTGGAGATAAAGCTGGACTTGTCATTGATGTCCTTATACAATCCCTCGATATCCGTCAGGAACGCCAGCTTCTCCGCACTCACTGCCTTTGCGATGGCACAGGCCGCATCATCCGCATTGATATTATAGGTCTCGAAGTTCTCGTCCATACCGATGGGGGCTACGATGGGAAGGAAATCCTTCTCCAACAGGTCATAGAGCACCTTGGGATCTACCTTGGTGATCTCTCCCACATAACCGATGTCCTGCCCGTCGGAATATTTCTTCTCCACGGTCAGAAGTCCGCCGTCCTTGCCGCTGATACCCACTGCCTTCACCCCCAGTTCCTGCACCATGGCTACCAGGCTCTTGTTCACCTTGTTCAGCACCATCTCGGCGATCTCCATGGTCTCTGCATCGGTGACACGAAGACCGTTGACAAATTTTGCCTCTTTGCCCACCTTGCTTACCCAACGGCTGATCTCCTTACCGCCTCCATGAACGATGATGGGCTTAAAGCCTACCAGCTTTAACAGAGTGACGTCCTTGATCACGTTCTTCTGCAGTTCCTCGTTGCTCATAGCGCTGCCGCCGTACTTTACAACGATGATCTTGCGGTTAAATCTCTGAATATAAGGCAGTGCCTCGATCAATACACCGGCCTTTTCAAGTACCTTCTCCATATCCTTTTCCATATAAAATGTTCCCAAACCTTTCTTTGACGATTCCAAATTGGTCGATACGACCTGACTACACAGGATCAGCTTCTGTAATCCGCATTGATCTTAACATAATCATAGGTCAGATCGCAACCCCAGGCTTTTGCCTCTGCCTCGCCTTCGTGCATGTCCACGAATACGGTGACCTCAGACTCTTCCATGATCTTCCTCGCAAAATCCTCATCAAAGGCAAGGGGCGTTCCCTTGTCAAACACCTGAAGCCTTCCCGCTTTGCTCACAAAGAACAGCTCCACATCATTCTGGTCAAACTGCACACCGGAGTAGCCCATGGCACACAGGAAACGTCCGAAGTTGGCATCACAGCCGTAGATGGCTGCCTTGGACAGATTGGAGCCAACGATGGCACGGGAAAGGATTCTCGCGTCCTCCTTGCTCTTGGCGTTGACTACATGGGCCTCAAACAGCTTGGTTGCGCCCTCACCGTCTCCTGCCATCTTGCGCGCCAGAAAGGTGCATACGAAGGAAAGCGCCTCAACAAAGTTGTTGTAAGCCTCACCCTTCTCCGTGATCTTCTCATTGCCGGCCAGACCGTTTGCCATCAACAGCAGGGTATCATTAGTGGAAGTATCTCCGTCTACCGTGACCATATTGAAGGTATCCTTCACCACCGTAGAGAGTGCCTCCTGCATCAGCGCCTTGTCGATCGAAAGGTCTGTGGTCAGGAATCCAAGCATGGTGCACATATTGGGATGGATCATACCGGAGCCCTTGCTCATACCACCCAGGGTAACTGTCGCTTTGTCCACCTCAAAGGTGACAGCGATTTCCTTGTTGATCGTATCAGTTGTCATGATCGCCTTGGAAGCAAACGTTCCGGCCTCCTCGGTATCGGACAAAATCTTACTCATGGTTGACACACCGTATGTCAATTTCTCCACGGGGAGCTGCATACCGATCACACCGGTAGATGCCACAGCAACCGTGTCTGCAGCTATTCCCAGATTTGCCTCTACTGCCTTGGCAGTTGCCTCACAGGCATCCCAGCCTTCCTTACCGGTGCAGGCATTTGCGATACCGGAGTTTACTACTACGGCCTGCATCTTACCTCCGCCATACACGATTCTTTGATCCCACTGCACACAGGCAGCCTTCACCACATTGGTGGTAAAGGTTCCGGCACATTCGCAGGGAACCTCTGATACTACCATCGCCATATCGGTACGGTTCTGATACTTAATATTTGCCTCACAACAAGCTGCCTTGTACCCCCTGGCAGCTGTCACTCCACCTGAAATCTGTTTCATTTTCTCTTCCTCCAATCGTTCCAGATTCCTTTCGGGACTGTATTCCCATCAAGCCCTTCGTGTCTTCAGGCCGAGGAACATCGATCCCGAAATATTCCTTATTTGTTGAATGCGGTAATGTTCGCCTCATTCAGTGTAAAATCATAATAATTCAAATCTTCTCTCTTCGTCCAGCCGATGCAGTTCCAGAATGCATTGCCGATATCATTGACGGTAAATGCGATGAGGCTCACCTTGTTGATCTCCTCCGCCTTCAGTGCGTTCATGCAAAACACGACCATCGCCTTGCCGATACCCAGTCTTCGGTAATCCTCCCGCACGCACACATGGTAGAGGCACCCCCTTCTGCCGTCGTGGCCGCAAAGGATACCTCCTACGATGCTGCCGTCCTCTGCCACTGCCACCACACTGGTGGCAGGATTTCTCCGAAGGAATCTCTCCACACCGACTCTGGAATCGTCGATACTTCTGATGCCAAACCCATGAATGGTCATCCAGAGCGCATGCAGTCCATCATAATCTTCTATTGTCATCGCTCGAATCGTATACTTCTTCATATATGCAGGACCTTTCCGATTTATTTGCAGGGAAGTGTTGCCTTAAGGGAAGCAGGGAACCAACTCTAAGCCCTCGCCCTCGGGCAAACCAAACAGCAGATTCATATTCTGAACTGCCTGACCGGCCGCACCCTTTACCAGATTGTCCAGTGCACCCATCATGATCACGCGGCCTGTCCTCTCGTCGATGACGAAATTCACATCCACGTAGTTGCTGCCCTCTACCCACTTTGTCTCAGGGCAAACACCCTTGTTCAGCACGCGGACAAACTTTTCGTTCGCGTAGTACTTGTCATAAGCAGCCTTCACTTCTTCATAGGAAGGAAGCGTTCCGTCAGCCTTCTTCACCAGCTTCGCATATTCTGTCACAAGAATTCCTCTGTTCATCGGCACCAGATGAGGGGTAAAATTGATGGTCACCCGGCAGTTGCCCGCATACCCCAGCTGCTCCTCGATCTCAGGAGTGTGTCTGTGGCTGGCCACACCATACGCCTTCATATTCTCATTGACTTCACAGAAAAGGTTGGGCACCTTGGCCCCTCTGCCTGCTCCGGAGGTGCCGCTCTTGGCATCCACGATCAGGGTGTCCACATCGATCAGACCTTCCTTCACCAAAGGATACGCGGTCAGAATGGAACAGGTGGTGTAACAGCCCGGATTGGCGATCAGTCTGGTCTCACCGTTCACCTTGCCTCTGTTGATCTCACAGAGACCGTAGATCGCTTCCTCGATAAACTGGGGGGACTTGTGCTCGATGCCGTACCACTTCTCATAAGTCGCTACATCTTTAATGCGATAATCTGCAGACAGGTCAATGATTTTCACCTGTGAGAGAATCTCCTCGGTCAAGAGCCCTGCCAAAAATCCCTGGGGAGTTGCCGTGAAGATCACATCCACCTGCTTCGCCAGTTCCTCCAGATTATCATCCTTACAGATGTCCTCCACGATCTCAAACATATTCTGATAGACTTCACTGTATCTTTTGTCAATATAACTTCTGGAACCATACCAGCAGATCTTTGCATCCTTATGTCCCATCAAAATTCGAACCAGCTCTCCGCCGGCATAACCGGTGGCGCCGATAATCCCTACTCTTACCATATCGCACATCCATCCCTTCCAAAATCTGTCATTTCTCTATATCATATCACTTTTTAAATAAATGTCTACCTCTAATTTCAATTTTTTGGTATATTTATGCATTCTATTTTATTTTTATGCATATTCGTGCATATAATCCGTATATTTATGTATTATTTGGTTCTTTTTATTCCTATTTTATACTTGCAAACAGAAAATAACTGGTGTATAGTTAATTACAACATTATTCCATAAAGCAGAAAGGATACTATTTATTATGAAGGAAAAAGTGATTCTTGCTTATTCCGGTGGTCTTGACACCACCGCAATTATTCCCTGGTTAAAAGAGAATTTCGACTACGAGGTAATCTGTGTCTGCGTCGACTGCGGACAGGCAGAGGAGCTGGACGGTCTGGAAGAGAGAGCAAAGTTCTGCGGTGCTTCCAAGCTCTACATTGAGAACGTGATCGATGAGTTCTGCGATGAGTATATCGTTCCCTGTGTTCAGGCGAATGCCATCTATGAGAACAAGTACCTGCTTGGTACCTCCATGGCACGTCCCCTGATCGCCAAGAAGCTGGTAGAGATTGCTCGCAAGGAAGGCGCTACCGCCATCTGCCACGGTGCAACCGGTAAGGGCAACGACCAGATCCGTTTCGAACTGGGCATCAAGGCTCTCGCTCCCGACATCAAGATCATCGCAGCCTGGAGAAACGATAAGTGGACCATGGATTCCCGTGAGTCCGAGATCGAGTACTGCAAGGCACATGGCATCGATCTTCCCTTCTCCGCAGACTCTTCCTATAGCCGCGACCGCAACATCTGGCACATCAGCCATGAGGGTCTGGAGCTGGAGGATCCCGCCAACGAGCCCAACTTCGATCATCTGCTGGTACTGGGTACCACTCCCGAGAAGGCTCCCGATGAGGGCGAGTATGTTACTATGACCTTCGAGAAGGGTGTTCCCACTTCCGTAAACGGCCAGAAGATGAAGGTTTCCGATATCATCCGCACCCTGAACGAGCTGGGCGGCAAGCACGGCATCGGCATCATCGATATCGTTGAGAACCGTGTGGTTGGTATGAAGTCCCGCGGCGTGTACGAGACTCCCGGCGGTACCATCCTGATGGAGGCTCATCAGCAGCTGGAGGAACTGATCCTTGACCGCGATACCTACGCCATGAAGAAAGAGATGGGTTCCCGTTTCGCAAGCCTTGTATACGAAGGCAAGTGGTTCACCCCTCTCCGCGAAGCAGAGCAGGCATTCATCGAGACCACACAGCAGTATGTGACCGGCGAAGTAAAGTTCAAGCTCTACAAGGGCAACATCATCAAGGCCGGCACCACTTCTCCTTACACCCTGTACAACGAGAAGATCGCTTCCTTCACTACCGGTGACCTCTACGATCACCACGATGCAGAGGGCTTCATCAATCTGTTCGGTCTGTCCTGCAAGGTTCGCGCTATGAAGATGCAGGAGCAGGGAATCGACTTAATGTAAGAAAAAAAACATGCAAAATACAAGCACCGTAGGAGATTTTAATCCTACGGTGCTGCTTTTCGTATTTCATCGTTATCGCTTCGCTTTCTTACTCTTTACAATTTGATCCAAATCTTCTCTGTCAATCCATTCCTCTGTATATCCGCAGGAACAACATATGTATCAAAGAAATTTTCCGTAAATTACAACACAGGCCGAAACTAATCCTCTCTATTCGGATGATTCAACATGGAAACATCCACCATGCTCTGCACAAAATCATTCCCTATCATGGAGGTGCACATCTTGTCTGTGATATCTTGTTTGAAATCTCGAGCCTCCAACTCAGAACGCATGAACTGATAATCCTCGAACATTTCTTTTGCATTATGCCTATAAAATCGAATAGCCAGTATGGATATCAGTACAATGAAAATCCAAAAAAGTGACATTGGGTTTCCTCCTTTGACAACAGTGTATTTTGTCTTCATCAGAATTTAATCCTGCCACAATCACCAAAAGTACTACGATCATTCTGATTTCCTTCCGAGCCTCAATACTGATTCATTAACCAATCACCAAAATCAATATCATAAACCCGATTGTCAAAACCAGATTGACGCCTATGAGAATCTTCCGATATTTGGCCTGATAGCTGTCCATATCACCTATCTTCTGTCTCTGCCGTTCCGTCATTCTCCAATCGGCCGGGAAGAAAGCAGCAACAGCCAGACAGACCCACAGTAAGATACCTGCGAAAGCCAAAATCACAAAAACGCCCATATCTTCGTATCCTATAAGGGCCTTCAGTATGATTCCAACTATCAATACAACGAATGACCCTAATTGAACCAGCTTTTCTGATTTACTCATTTTCGCACCTCGTTTGTTTCCTTCTCGCAGATACATGGATTCTTTGTTATCTGTCCTCATCATAAAACAAATACCAAAGAAAATACAGATTCAAAAGGTGCATGTTAGAGGAGGTTATCGTTCAATTTTCCTCTCTTTCCTTCTTGTTTTTCCTCGTACAGAATAACCGATCAAAAAGTATCACCGACTGAGCAATAACTCACTTTCCTATCCAAAACTTTTTCATAAAAATCCAGTGATTTGTCAAAGTCTTTTACTACCAGGTAGATGGAACCGTATCTCATGTCGTCTCCTCCTCGCACTGCTCCGAAATGTTTGCATCCTCCATCAAAACTGCCTCCGGCAGCTGCTCTTCCCGGTAGGAAACCCGGATGACTGCCTGAGGCCAGTTCACGCCCACTTTAGCGGTTTTGTTTTTCTCCTGCCCGGCCTTCCGGATCTGCTCAAGAAGTGCTTCCAGCACCTCTCTGGTCAGGTACCCTCCTCGCCAATGAAACGTCAGTGCCTTCCCTTTCTTTGCAGACTGCAGACAGCGCTTGTAGACATCCTCCTCTTTCGTAAAGGACAGCTTCTTCTCCTTGTAGTAAAAGTGATCTCCGTCTTCACAGCGCGGTGCCGGAGCGATCAGCGGTTCGTGGTCCCGGAAGATCTGTTTGTCCGAAAGATTGAAGTAATCGTAGCGAATCTCCTGTGACGTGTCATTGCTGCCCAGGGTAGTATCGAAGGTGGCATCCAGATGATAGAATCGCCCTCCCACCTTCACGATATTCCAGGTATGACGATACTTGATCCCCTTCTCCGGATTGTTTCCGCAAAGGGCGATGACACAGGGTACTCCCAGGGCATCCAGAAGGATCTTTACCGTCTTGGCAATTCCTTCGCATACTCCCACTCCCTGCCCTAAGGGTCCGATGATCTCGTGGGAATAGGGCTTCTTCAACTTGTCATAGCAGACATTCTCGCAGATAAAGTCATGCACGTAGCGCTCCTTCTCCCACTCGGAGAAATTCTGTGCCGGCCTGACCAGCTTCTCCACACGGGCATTCATTGCCTTCTGATGCTCTAAAATCTGTTTCTTCTTGAACAAATAGTCGGGGACAAAGATCAGATTTGGGGAATCCCTGTAGTATTTGTAGCGAAATCCCACCGCCCAGAATATTTCCGGATGATCCAATCGCATGCGAAAGAAAATATCATACAGTTCCTCCGCGTTACAGCGCGGTATCACAAACTCTTCCTCCAGATTCTGCACACCCTTCATGATCGCATAGTAAATCGTCTGCTGCTGTTTGTTCAATTGGTGGTAATAATAGGTCTCTCCCATTCATCCTCTCCACGACTTACGAAAAATAACCTCTCTCGAAGGACAGATATCGTGTCCCCTGAAAACTCAGTTTTCCACAGTCACCCTCAACCAGTATTCCGTACTCTTCTCCGGGGACGTGAAGTTCCATGCGATCCCCGCTATCCACTTCAAACGTAACATAATAGCTGGTGGAAGAAGTGGTGTGATATCCGCCGGCTCCCGCGCTGCTGTGGTGATGATGGTGAGATACATCTTCTCTCTTGGCAACCACCTTTGCATTTACAGTCAGTCTGGGAGAATGATTATTCTTATTCCAGGTTTTCAGTGTAGAAATCATAATGAACGCAAACATACTGAATACGCACAAAAAAATCAAACAGAATATAATCGGGAAAATAGCTCCTATCACTCCAAAACCAAATTGCATCGTTTTCTCCTCCTCGTCTTATTCATTCCTGCAGCCCTTCCGATAGATCTCAAGGGTCGTCTGCACGGTGTTTCTCACACCCTCCAAATCATTTTGGAATGGCTCGCCCGACTCCAGGCATCTGTAGAAATCCCGGATGCATACCAGATGCCCGCCGCCCCAGTAATTCTTGCCGATTCCGGCATGCTCTTCACAGGAAATCGCTTCCGCCTGTCCGTTTCGATTCACGAGCACCGTCCTGTCCAAAAGGGTAATGCTGCCCTTCTCGCACGTCAGTTCCAAGAGAATCGGCGCATCGGTGACATAACCGTTGCTTGCATAAAAGCAGGCGCGACGGCCTCCGTCAAACTCCATCCATGCCTCTACCGTGTCCTCAACCTCGATACAATCAGCGGTATGATGATTGTGGAGTGAGGCTTCCACGTGGGAAGGCTTCCCCAGATAACGCAGCAGCAGATCCAGTGTGTGGATGGACTGATTGATCAGCGCACCGCCTCCCTCGGTCTCCCATCTGCCCTTCCAGAGATTGCCGTCATAGTAATCCCGGTCCCGCCGCCAGGTCACAAAGGCCCGTCCGCCCAGGACTTTCCCCAGTTCGCCGCTTGCCACGATCTCATCCAGCTTGCCGGTAGTCACATTGTACCTATTCTGGAAGCAGAAGCCGATCCTCGCGTCAGAGGCTGCCGCAGCACCGATAAGTTCCTCCCACTGTCTCTCACTGATCGCCACCGGTTTCTCCATAAAGACTGCGATCCCCCGTTTCAGCGCACTGACTGCCATGGGCACGTGCAGATAGTGCGGAGTACAGATATGTACCGCATCCGGTTCCCCTCTCTCCAGCATTTCTTCATAGGAGTCAAAGATCATTTCCTCCGGGACTTCGTACTTCTCCCCCAGCCTCCCTGCTCTTTCGATCTCAATATCACACACTGCCGCCAGACTGCAATCCTGCAGTCTGCTGATTGCCCAGGCGTGTACCTGTGAGATGCCGCCGCAGCCAACGATTCCAACACGAAACATTTTATCTTTTAGCCTTTCTCTTCTCATTTGCGTCCAAACGCTTTCCGGTCACTTGCGAATGGCACTGTACACGAACTCCTTTTTCGGAAAAGTGTTCCTAAATCAACTTGAATATTGGGTAATATCCTTACTCTTTCATTTTATAGCCTATTGTGTTGGCATATGTGATAGTCATTCTACCATCATCATCAATACTATGATAAACTGTCCTATAATCGTCTTGATCTCTTCTACTAACGAAAAAAGTGTCTTGGGTTTCATCATATTTCCATTTAAGATCAATCACCTCATCTGGATAATGCATTGCTGCAGTATAATCTTCATAAAAGGTCATGAAAAATGTCAAGGAAAATTCTTTTTCTCTTTCAAAAGACCACTTTCCTAATATCATTTGTTCTAATTCAGTAAGGGAATCATTCTTCGGTGATGTATCTTCTAAGCCGTCATTTCGTGTATGTTGTTCCATTGAAGGCGCAGTCTCTTGTGTTTCCTTTGTTCCGCATCCAGCCACCCCTAAGCACATCATTAAAGCAGATAAAGTAACAAAAAATAACTTTTTCACGATAAAATCCTCCCTATTTATTATTCTATGTTTTTCTATAATATATCGTACTATCTTTGAAAAATCAATTGATAGTTTTCTGTTGCTGCGCTATTAAGCGGAAACACAATTCCGAAAAGGGACAGCCTTCCGCATCGCTTGGTTTTTGGCTTGCGCACATTATGGCATATGCTGCGGCATTGTATTACACCTGTTAGTAAATTCTTCCATTCTTTGCCCCCCCTGATTCATTTCACACCTGTGATGCGTAACCAAAGCAGGAAACATCGGCTTGTCTTATCCTGTATTTTTTTGTATAATAGAGGCAGTGAATTTGAAAGGATTATGTTCCTATGACTATATTGCAATGGATCCTTGTGATCTACCTGTCCACCATCAATCTGTTCGCCTTTACTCTGATGGGCATTGATAAAGAAAAGGCCCGTAGAGGCGCCTGGCGCATTCCCGAGAAGCACCTCTTCCTGTCTGCTATTCTGGGCGGAAGTATGGGGGGAATCTTAGGAATGCAGTTTTTCCGGCACAAGACCAAACACCGGTATTTCAAGTACGGTTTTCCACTGATTTTTCTGCTGCAGGTGGGGTTGGGTCTGTTTCTATACGGGAGGAAATAACGAATGCATATTGCACTTTGTGATGACAATGTAGCTGACAGAAAACAATTCGAACGGCTGATGAAGCGGGAGTCCGATCGTCGCGCAGCAACCGACGGGATTCTCTATGTGGATTCCTTCGGAAGTCCTGAGGCGCTGCTGACGAATCCCATGCAGTACGATGTGTTCTACATTGATCTGTGTCATACGGAAGGGACTACCGGTGCCGATGTGGTCAGTGCCCTCCTGGAAAAAGGGGTGAATGCTCCCATGGTGCTCTGTTGCTCCGAAATCGATTACAGAGCGCTGAACTTTCCGGACAACTGCTTCTTTCTGGATAAACCCATAAAGGTTGCGGAGCTGTCCGCCAGTGTAGACCGGGCACTGGAGATCAAAAATGCCGCCAAGGCAATGATCGAACTTCGGGTGGAGAACGAGACCCGCTATGTCACCGAGGAGTCCATTGCGTATGCGGTGGAAGCCGGTCGTTCTCTGCACATTCATTTCACAGACGGTTCCGTCGTTACAATTTTGGACAGCGCCATGAATTTTTACGCCGGACTGGATCAATTTGAAAATCTGGTGGCATTGTCCGACAAGATCGTCGTCAACTTAAACCAGGTGGAGCATACCGGTCTGTTTTCCGCTGCAATGAAAGACGGAGCTAAATTTCATATTAGCCCCGCCATTTCAAAACGTCTTCGAGAAGTATTAAGCGAACAGTAATTGCTTTATTCTTCCGGTTTCCTCTGCAATTCAAATGTAAAACTGATCCCTGCCAACTCTTCCGGCAGGTCTCTTTGTCCTGCCACGTTCAGAAGGGGAAATCCTGATCTGGACAGATGCACCCGATGATAGGCACTGCATCTGCAGAAGTACTTTTCCCTCTCCTGAGCGTGATAGGCGATCATCAGTCTCCCCTCCTCGTCATAGAAGAAGGAATTATGACCGGGTCCCTGTATGCCGTCTATGGACTGCAGATGGAATACTGCCGTGGGCTCCTTTTCCCATGCGGAAGCATCCAATAGGTCATCGTTTCTCTTTGCTTTTAGATACCCTACCACATAGGCCGGACCGCAGGCTGCTCCGCCGGAGTATGCCAGATAAATGGTATCCCCTAAGATCAACGGGTAGGGGCCCTCGTTATTGATAGTGCCGGACTGGTTTTCCCAACCGTACAGAGGTCTGGACAAAAGCACCGGTTCTGAGGTTAATTGCCAGGGTGACTCCTTGTCCGTGGCAGCAATGTAGAGCATGGAACCGGTGTCCTGCTTTGAGCCGATGCCATAGCGATAGGACCATACCAGGTAGGATTTCCCTCCCGCCTCAAAGTAGGTCATATCCAGTGTGATGCCATCCCCGGTCAGATAAGAACCGTCCTGTCTGCGCACCCGAATGGGGTCCTCCCAATCCTCAGCCCGCATGATGTCTCCGCCCTCCTTCAGGCGCATCATATGACACTGGGGCCCCCAATTTTGATCACTTACTGCAAAAAGAATATAGAGTCTTTCCCCGATCACATGAAACTCCGGTGCCCAGAAGGTCTGGCAGAGACCTCTGGCCTCATCATAGTCCAGGATACACTTCTCCTCTGCTCCCTCCACAAAGAGTCCCTTCACGGAATCTGCACATCGCACATACAGACCGATATCATTCCGATTGTCATTTGTTGCGATATAGTACCATTTTCCCTCCCAGGCAAAGATCACAGGATCCGCCAGCCCCACGGTGAGAGGAAATCCGGTGTCGATGGCTTCCATTCTTCCTTTGATTCGATAAGTATTGTTCCTCAGCCTCTGCAGGGAAGACTTCTCCCAGCAGATGGGCTTTTCATCCACCGAGTCATCCGAATAAGTCACTGTTCCGCGAACCTTCTCCAATTCCTCCAGACTTCCCAGAACAAGCTTTTCCGGCACAGAAACACTGACTGCCTGCAGGGGGATCCAGCGCTCCCTGATTCCCGGAATCAACTCCTCCGGAAGAAAGATTATCTCCGATGTCTCTTCGAAGTCAGCCTCTGCCGCACTCTCTCGAAAATGTACAAAATCCTCGGTCTCCCAAGCGATCAAAGTATTCTCTTCTGCAGAGACCGGCTGGCCCAGCCGGTCCACCTGCTCTCCATAGATGTGATAGGTATTTCCTCTTTGGAATACTCTGGGAGAACGGATTCCCCGCTCCTCCAAAGTATTATTTCGGCAAATCTTCGCCTTGGGAAACAGGATTCCATAGTTCTGGTTCAGCGGAATTTCCTCTTCTCCTTCGACTCGAAGCGCCATATGTACACTGTTCGCCAGTGCACTTGGGTACTCCTCCCCCAGAATTTCACGGGTATACACTCTCAGATATGCCATACTCTTCTCCTCCGAATCAAGGCTGTCTCTTTTCATCAGGCACGAAAAGCTTTCGCCGCTTCACTGCCTTCTTTTACAAATGCAATAAACTTATCGATGGGTGCCTCACAGGTCACCCACTGTCCGCCGGGCAGGATCTCCCATGTATTCACATCCTGCCAGCTGCCTTCCGGTAAATAAACCTTTCGTAAGGTGCAGCCCTGCTCTGTGATCGGTGCAAAGAGAATCTCCTCGCCGAACATATACTGGTCCTCCAGTTCATAGCACACCGGATCCCTGTAATAGTCGAAGAACATCGGACGCATGATGGGCTTGCCCTCTGTGGAAGCGATATCCATGTACTTGCAGATATAAGGCTTCAGGCGCTCGCGAAGCTTCACCAACTCTGCGAGAATCTCATAATTTTCCTCACCAAAGCTCCAGATCTCGTTCTCGCCGCCGGTGCGTTCCTTGATGCCGGGGAAGCGATCGGTCTGCTCCGGGGTACGGATTCTGGCGCCGTGTAATCTCATGACAGGGCAGAACACGCCAAACTGTGCCCAGCGCACGATCAATTCCCGGAAGTAGGGACTCGTAGTATCTCCCGAATGAAAGCCGCCGATATCGCTGTTCCACCAGGGAATACCGCTCATTGCCATGGAGAGGCCGGTCTTCACACTCATACGGAGATTCAGGAAGGTGGAGCCGATGTCTCCGTTCCATACCAGGGAACCAAACTTCTGGCTGCCCGGGTAAGCTGCTCTGGTCAGAAGGATGATCTCCTCCTCACCTGCCTCCTTCAGCCCGTCATAAAACAGTTTGCTGTAATAGTAGGGATACAGCATGGCAGTCTGGGCACCATTGCCCGCATAGAATTTCAGATTGGAAAACTGCTGGGGATGTACCTCAGGCTCTGCCTCATCCAGCCAGAAATTATGGATCCCCTGGTCATAATAATTCTTTTTCACTTTGTCCCAGACAAAAGGCCCTGTCTTTGGATGGGTCACATCGATAAAGGTCTGTTGACCATAGAAGTCAAACGTGCCGAACTGGCCACATTCGGTGCGCACCAGCATATTCCCATCATTCATCTCCCGGTAATTCTCGCTGGCAGGATTGATCGTTGGCCAGATGGAAACCACAGGCTGAATTCCCATCTCCTGAAGCTCCCTGCACATCGCTTCCGGATCCGGCCAATATTTCGGATCAAATTTCCATTCGCCCTGTTCTGTCCAATGGAAATAGTCAATGACGATGGCTGCAAGGGGCACACCTCTTCTCTTGTACTCTCTGGCCACCTCCAGCACATCCTCCTGGCACTCATAGCGCAGTCTGCTCTGCCAGAAGCCTGCTGCCCACTCCGGGAACTTGGGTGCATAACCGGTCAGGTCACAATAGATCTTCATCACATCGGCAGGTGTCTCACCGGCATAGACCAGATAATCTGCCTGGTAAGCACTGTCTGCTGCCCACATGATATGATTCTTGGTAGTCTCGCATCTGCCGGGCGCAGGATTGTTCCAAAAGAAGCCATAGCACAAAGAGGAGTAGAGCACGGGCACCGCGGACTTGGTATTATAATGCATCAGATTACAGCTGCTGCCCGCGCGATCGAAGAAATCCTCCTGCTCCTGTCCCAGACCATAGAAGTGCTCCCCGGGATTGGACTCAAAGATCACCTTCACCTGATAGTGATCTCCTTCCGTATGTAGATTTCTGCAGGTGTAATCTCCCTCGTACTTGGTGCGCAGAATAGATACTCCGTCACGATAATAGGTGATGATTCCGCCATACCATGGTGTACCGGCATCCACCGTGACAGACATCATGCCATTGATCAGGGTAGCTTTGTTTCCGTCGGACTCTACCTTCACCTCGGCTCCTTCCTTTGCAGGCAGCAATGTCCAGTTCTCCTCTGACAGCTTGCAGTTCTTGGTGGATCTGCAGCGGATACAGTTCGGCCCATAGGGTTCCACCACTGTCAATTCATCTCTTCTCTCAAAAATAATTCGATTGTTTTCCACTGTGATGCTCATATGCTTTCTCTCCTTTCGGGAATCGGGCTTCCATTGATAAGCTCAGCTATTCGCTTTGTCTTGCCTATAGTATATTGCTCCCGTAAGATAAAATCTTGCATTTTTATGCTTCTGTCTTGCACAATTTTGTTTTTCTATGTACAATAAGCGAAGAGAGGGAACGCTCCTGTATCATCTGTTTTTCACACAAATCAGTGTTTCTTTCTCCTGAATACCTTGAAGAAGTGAACAATATCACTTGCACAATTATGCGGTCGGAAAGTTTCTATGAAAGCAAAACATTTATCTCACGCAGAAAAAATCATACATAAGACCGGTTCCAGTCCCTTCTCCCTGCATTTCACGGAGGTTCCCTTCGGGCAAAACAGTGCACTCTACCTGCATTGTCATCCTGAGGCAGAATTCTTTCTGCTGGAATCCGGGACCCTGGACTTTGAGGTAGAATCCAGACATTACACCCTGCAGCCCGGAGACGGCATTTTCATTCCTCCGGGAATGCTGCACCAGGCCCTTCGAACGGATACCGGAGAAGCATCCTGCAGACACTTCGCAGTTGTCTTCTCCACCGAGCCGCTGGAGAGATGCTTTCCCTCGGGGAGCCCTTACTTTGAAGCACTTACCTGCCGTCGTCAGGATTGTGTCTTCCCGTTATCCGCGGCTTGTCCGGAGCATGCACAGCTGCTGTCACACATGAGGGACATTCTTCGTTTTCGGGAGGCAGAACCATCCTCCTGCGAGCTCTATCTGCAGGGGCTGTTGTTCGTATGCTGGCAGGAGTTGTACAATCTGCACCTGTCCAAAATCACGTCCACGGCAGAAGACACGGCTCTTCACAGAGATCTGCTTCGAAGTCTTGATCTTATGCTGAAGCATTACGCTGACCCTCTGTCCTTAAGTCTTCTGGCACAGTCTGCCGGATACAGCGAAAGTTACTACTGCCACAGTTTTCGTCGTTACACAGGCTCCACTCCCTTTGAATACCTGAACCGGATCCGGATCGTGAAGTCCTGCGAGCTGCTGTCTGCTACCGACAAAAAAGTAACTGAGATTGCCTCCCTGGTGGGGTTCAACAATATCAGTTACTTCAATCGCATGTTCATGAAGATCATGGGCGTCACACCCGGCGCCTATCGAAGGAGCTGAGGACAGACTCCCCTCTGTTCAAATACTTCTCACTGTGCTATACTTACAATCAATCACACCCGGATAGGAGAAGCTTATGCTTGCACTGCAGATTACATCCCTGAAAAAATTTATGAGTCAGCTGTTGGCCACAGATACCTTCGATTGCTTTCTGCTGGAGGAGGCCATGGTCAAGGCGGCGAATACCATCTCCATCGATGGGAGAATCAACAAAGAATTCTACACTGAGGGCGTACCGGAATCAGACCGGCCCGATCTGCCCTATGAGTTTCGTCCCTGGAGCGAGATCAGAAGCCTCTGTTTTGATCTGATCAAGGGAAAGCGGACGCCCCTTGCCTTTCGATTTGTACTGCATCTGAAACCGGAGCAGGTCACCTCACTGTTAGCAAAGAACGACTGCAGCGTAGCCTCCGATCTGGTCAAGGCGTTGGCCATCACCATCCGTTATGATGGAACGAAGGCCACTGTCACCACCGGAACCGCCTTCACCACCTTCGTCCTCTCCAAGGAGCCGGATGCCATCTGGGACAAGGCACTTCAGAATTTCTTCCTGCAAAAGGGAATCGATTTCGAGCTGATGGAATGAAGCGGCGCAGGTATCCGATGAACCTGGTATTTTCTAAACGCCCGGACGCCGGGGGTGTATCCTGCTGAAAAAACATGCTGCGTTTCCTACTCGGTTCGTGCGCCCTTTTCGCCTCCATTCGGGCGAACTCGCCCCGCTTCGCGTGGCTCAGACAGTGCCCTCGGTGGAGGCTGGCAGCACAAACCTCCTAACGGAAGCCTCGCAATGCTTTTTTCATGCAGGACACCCCCCGGCGTCCGGGCTTCCCAGAGTAAATAAAACAGTGCTGCTTCGTCTGAAGAAATACACCCCCGCGTCCTGGATTTCAAGTGGACGGTTTTCTTTTCTCATTTTCGCATCTTGGGTCGGATAATCAGGCTGGCCAGATACCCGAAGATCAGTGCGGCGCTGCTGCCCACCGCTCCCGCCTTGAACCCGCCTGTAAACACTCCGATAAAGCCTTTCTCATCTACTGCTTCCTTCACACCCTTCATCAGGACATGGCCAAATCCCAACAGGGGCACACTTCCGCCTGCACCGGCCACCTCCAGGAAAGGTTCATACCATCCAAAGAAGCTGATCACCGCACCGGTCACCACCAAGAGCACCATGATCCGTCCCGGCATCAGCTTCGTCTTCTCCAGCAGGATCTGAACCAGTGCACAGATCCCTCCGCCAATCAAAAACGCATACAAATAGTCCGTCATCGCATCTCCTCTTTTCGAAAACTGTTTTCCAAGAGTATCTGCAATGACGGACCTTTTTATACATCTTTTCAAAATAGGGGTCCTTTGCCTAAGACCGATTCTTCCCGATCCGGAACCACTTGGCGGGGAGCTGTACCAGGATCACCGCCGCAAACACCAGCACGCAGCCGGCGATCTGTCTGCCCGTCATGGTCTGGTCTGTGGTCAGAAAACCGATTTTATATGCGAGAAAGCCTGCGATAGTGGCAAACACCGACTCCAGACTTAAGAGCAGCGCTGCCACGGTGGGATTCACGCCCTCCTGTCCCACCAGCTGAAGAGTGTAGGCCACACCGCAGCTTAACACTCCGGCATACAGCAGTGCCCCCAGACCATCGCCCAGCTGGCTGAAGGTTGGATGCTCCCAGATCAGTGCCCCGGTGGTGCAGACCAGTCCACAGATGGTAAACTGAATACAGGATACGATCACTCCGTCTGTCTTCACCGAAAAATGATCTGCCAGCATGATGTGGATGGCAAAGATCACTGCACATAAGAAAATCAGAATGTCTCCGGTTCCCAGCCGAAAGCTTTCTGTCATGCATAGGAAGTACATGCCCACAGCTGCCAGTATGGCGCCGAACCACACCACAACTGACACCTTCTTTTTCAGGAAAATACCGAAAATCGGCACGAAAACAATATACAGCGCAGTAATGAAACCGGCCTTTCCAACTGTAGTATAGAGAATTCCAAACTGCTGCAGGGTGCTGGCGGAGGTCAACGCAATACCGCAGAGTATGCCGGCGAGCCCTGTTGCTTTCCAGTTCACATGGCGTTCCTTCTTGTATCGGCCGGTGGCGAGGATAAACATGAGCAGAGAAAATGCTCCGATCAGCGATCTGACACCGTTGAAGGTGAGGGGCTTCATATAATCCATTCCCTTGCTCTGGGAGACAAAGGCCAGTCCCCAGATCAATGCTGCCAGTAAGAGCAGCAGGCTGTGCTTGGTCTTCTTACTCATCTAAAGTCCACCTTTCCGAGCTGCTCCACAATGGTCTCCACCACCTGCCTGAGCATTTTGTCTCTGCAGTCGATGGTCAGGTGTGCATACTTCTCATAGAGCGGCACTCTCTCAGCAAACAGGTCCAATAACGTCTGTCCCTCCCGGAGGGTCACACCTCTGGCGCTTAAGTCCCCCAGTCGTCCGGCTATCTCCTCAAAGGGAAGCTGCAGATAAACGACTGTACCGATCCTACGCAAGTGCTCCATCGCTTCTGCACCGTAGACGGCACTTCCGCCTGTGGCGATGACACTCTTCTTCAGATCAAGCGATGCATTCACATCGTTCTCTATTTTCCAAAACCCTTCGATGCCGTGCTCCTCGATCAGTTCATGCAGCAGCTTGCCGTAGGTGTCCTGGATCACCAGATCTGAATCCACAAAGCGATATCCCAGCTTCTTGGCCAGCACTACTCCCACTGTGCTCTTGCCGGCCCCCGGCATTCCAATCAATACAATATTGCGGTTCATTTGTTTTCTCCCAACAAGGCAGGTACACAAGAGGATCCTCCTGCCTACCTGCCTAACTTTTTCGTTCTACTGTCCGCGCTTATTCCACGCTTGCGATCACTTCTACCTCACACAGAACATTTTTCGGTAAGGTCTTCACTGCCACGCAGCTTCTGGCAGGCTTTCCGGTAAAGTATCCCGCATACACCTCATTGAATGCGGTGAAGTCAGCCATATCTGCCAGGAAGCAGGAGGTCTTCACCACCTTCTCATAAGTCGTGCCTGCCGCCTCCAACAGAGCACCGATATTCCTGCAGACAAGGTCAGCCTGCTCCCTGATATCGCTGCCCTCGATCTGACCTGTGGCAGGATTGATGGGGATCTGACCGGATGCAAACAGCATTCCATTGCAGATGATTCCCTGAGAATAAGGTCCGATTGCCGCAGGTGCCTTTGTTGTTGAAATTTTCTGTATCATATTTTTCCCTCCAAATCTATTTTGTATAATCTACTTCCGGTTCATCGAACTGGGCAGTGACATAAAATCCTCTGGAATTCTCCACCACTGCTGTCACAACTCCCTCTCTGCTTTTCAGTCGAAAACGGAAGGGAATATTGGCGGACATAGCAAGTGACGGGTCAATTGTATAATAATAGTTGCTGGGAAGCAAGCCCTCTGTCACAGTAATCTTATCCCCTGCCTTCAGAAGTCCTTCCCGCTCCATCTTAAACTCCAGTTTGCGCATATTGCCTCCTATTCCGCGATCTCGATCTGGCACATTCTCATCGTCTGAAGTGCCGCCCGGTGGCTGTCCGGTGTCACTCCCGCGCAGCAGGCTGCATCCACGCGGATAGGCACCTCCGGAAAGGCTGCCTTCAAAAGCAGCGCGTTGGAGACCACACAGATATCCGTGCAAAGTCCGATCAGTTCCAATTCAAATTCTTCATTCCCGGCCAGACGCTTCACTGTCTCCGGCAATTCTAAGGATCCAAAGGAAGGCTTATTCAGAATGACTGCGCCGGTCAGCAGTTCTTGCAGTTCCTCACGGATCTCCCAACCTTTCGTCCCTTCGATACAATGCACTACAGGCAGATGTCTGCCCTCCGAGGTCTCCATATAATTTATCTGGTGAGTGTCTCTGGTAGCGATCATACAGTCACCGGGATACAGGCTGATCTTCTCAGCTACCTTCGGCACAATTGCCACAGCCTCCTTGGTTCCCAAGGCCCCATCGATAAAATCGTTCTGCATGTCAATCACAACTAATATCTTCTTCATACTAACCCCTCTTTCTTAAGCCCTTCGTTTTTCGGACACTTCTCTCAGAAGAATTCAGAAATCCGTCGATTCCCTTCCAAATACTTACTTCTTTCATAGAGGTAACTTCTACATTCTACACCAAATGCGGGATCTGTGCAAGAAATCCTTTCTATTTTATGCCTTCTCTTGACAAAGTTCTAAAACAGGGATAAATATGATAGTTGGTTTTGAATTATCCTCGGGAGCATTCACATTCACATGAAAAGACTGATTACTATCACAAAAAAACAACCGGTTCTCTGTATCGCTACAGTGGCCATGCTGATCACCTGTTTCTTCATCCATCCGGACAAGGATTATCTGGACTATTTTGATTTCAAAACGCTGTCCTGTCTCTTCTGTACCCTGGAGGTAGTATGTGGTTTTTCCAGAATCCATACCTTCGAGCTTGCGGCAGAAAAACTGGTGCACAACCTGAGTAATGCGCGCAACGTGATCACCGGTGTTGTCTTCATCACCTATGTGGGCTCCATGCTTCTTGCAAACGATATGGCTCTGCTGACCTTCTTACCGCTTGGGTATTTCGTTCTGAAAACTACCGGGAAGAAAAAGTACATGGCCTATACCTTTGTGCTGCAGAACATTGCAGCGAATCTGGGTGGTATGATCAATCCCTTCGGCAATCTGCAGAACCTGTACCTATATTCCTACTATCAGATCGACACCATGGAATTCATGCAGATCATGTTCCTGCCTTTTCTGGTAGCCCTGATCTTGATTATCATCTGTTGTCTGCTCATTCCCGCCGAGCCGATGGAACTGGTGGAAAAGAATTCGTACAGTTTCCACGGTCCGAAGACGGTGATCTACAGTATCCTCTTTACGGTGTCTATTCTGGCAGTTCTTCGTTTTCTCCCCTATCAGTGGTGTACTCTCTTCGTCACCGCAGCAATGCTTCTGGTAGACCGGAGGGCTCTATTGGATGTGAACTACGGTCTGTTGGCCACCTTTGCCGTGTTCTTTGTCTTCTCTGGCAATATGGCCCGCATCAGTGCAGTGCAGGAGATCGTCTCCGTGTTGATTCAGGGCAGAACACTTCTGCTTAGTCTATGCTGCTGCCAGTTCTTCAGCAACGTTCCTACCGCAGTTATGCTGTCACACTTCACTACTGACTACGCTAACCTTTTGGTTGCAGTCAATGTAGGGGCCTGGGAACTCCCATTGCCTCGCTGGCGAGTCTGATCACTTTGAGTGAGTATCGTCGCAGAGACCGCGAGCATGTAAAGAAGTATCTGGGCGTATTCTTAGGACTGAACTTCCTGTTCCTCTTTATCATCGCTGCAGTTCAGATGTCGCAATAATTTCAAACTTATCTATTGAAGCTAACACGAAAGAACCTATCTTTCTTCGGGAAGCACCAATGATAATTCCAACTAAAAAAACGAATTAAGAAACACCTTATCAAAGCAGCGATAAAGGGGCGAGATAATCGCCCCTTGTAAACTTTCTTATGTAAAAACATTTAGCCATACTGTAATAAATGCATCATACACACCATGCGCAATAATAAGTGACAACAGTGTGCAATTCCTGATTTTGACTCTGCATATACATAAGATAGCTCCAATTATACCAGTTGCGATCAACTGTGCTATATTTCCGCCCAAGAAGTGAAACAATCCAAACAGAAGCGACGAACCTATGATTGCACTTGTCGAAGAACCAAAGAGTGTTTTCAGCTTTGTATAGAAGAATCCACGGAATACAAACTCTTCCACTAACGCAATCGTAAAAATATAATAACTAAAATCGTACAGAAATTGCCACATATATTGATACCGATGTTGATTGTTAACCCAGTCACTTTTTCCTGCCAGATGCGGTATCACCGTAAAAACAAATGACATACCCAACGCGAGTCCAAGGCCAATCAACACCTGACATCCGATCTTCTCTTTCGAAAAGCCGTAATCCGACCACTTATCTTTATGAATAATTGCAATACAGAAAGGAACCAACGCGATTGGAAAATATGTCACAATCATCAAAAGCATACGCCAAACAAGCGGAATACTCATAAGCACATATCGGTTAAATGCATGAACACCCAATAAGCCTACAACTACACCAATTATCGCTATCACAATCTGTGCTATTACTTTTTTACGTTCTTTCACTTTCTTCATCGTCTTCTTTCTTTGTCAGTACTTTTTTACACCAATTGCTTTTGCCACAACATGGGCATTTCAATCTTCTCATAGCAACAACATTTATTCCTGTCGCAAAATTTTTAAAATCAGGAACAAAGGTTTCGCCACAACATGAACACTTATAATATCCAAAAGTGCGACCTCCCACCATCATTGTAATGATACCAATTGCAAAAATAACACATGCAATCGATATCAGTATGCCTTTGACGGGCACGCTGATTACTTCTGTATAGATACATACAACTAACAACAGCGTTATAAAAGAAACTGTAGATATGATTCCCATTAGAACAATTAATTGCATTTTTATTCTGTTTTCTTCTTTTTCTTTTACAAAATCTACCATAACCTGTTCTGCTTTTTCTATATAATTCTCCTTATCCATGCGTTCACCTGTCAGCAGTTCATTTACGGTAATCCCTAATTCATTGCAAAGTGGCAGTAATAATACAACTTCTGGAAATCCTTTTCCACATTCCCATTTCGAAATTGTTCTATCGCTAACATTCAGAATATCTGCAAGATGCTTTTGGGAATAATTTTTTTTCTTTCTTTCCTCTGCAATAAACTTACCAATCTTACTTAGTTCCATGAGCGTCCTCCTTTCAGGTCACATCTTAACAAAAAACAAGCTCTTTTGTCTACCAACGAAATGTAGAGTTCCTTATTTTAATGGAATTTCTAATGTGTATTTCAGCTTATTACACCCGGACTGAGCGAAGATTCCCGGTTCACGCAAAAAAGAGTGCACTTGGATAAAAAACGGGAGAAGCAAGAAATTGCTTCTCCCGTTCATCATTTCGGATCAAGTTACCATAATATATTGATTCAGCAGTTCACAACAACCTTGTCGCTTCCGGTGAATTCAACCGTCTTGTTCTCACCGCCCACGTTCATCAGTACAACCTTGCAAGGCTTGGCAGACTCTACTGCGATGGTGTAGGTGTCACCCTTTCTGTCCACAGTTACGCTTGCTGCAGGGTTTGCTTCGGTATCGTATACCACACTGTTTGCAGTCTTGCCGTCTGCCAGAGCATATACGCGGAAGGTGACATTGTCTGCGTAATCGTAGACTGCCTTCTTGTTTTCCGCACCCACTGCCACAATGCTGCCCTCTTTCACATAGAGAGGAATGCTTAAGTAGCCGTGCTTCTCGGTGTACCACCTGCCGCCTTCTCTTTCCTCGCCGGTGAGGTAGTTGGTCCATCTGCCTTCAGGCAGATAATAGTTTGCCATACTGTCCTCATTGAAGATAGGTGCTACCAGCAGGGAATCACCCAGCATATACTGGGTTGCCAGGTAGCTGACGTTTCTGTCCTCCGGGAACTCCAATACCATGCTGCGCATCATAGGGATACCGGTCTTGGAGGTCTCCACTGCGTTGCGGTACAGGTAAGGCATCAGAGAAGCCTTCAACTCTGCAAAGAAGCGAACCACGTCGACGGCTTCCTCGTCATATGCCCAGGGCACACGATAGGAGGTGGAGCCGTGGAGTCTGGAGTGAGAGGACAACAGTCCGAATGCACACCATCTCTTGTAGACGTCAGGGGTAGATGTAGCCTCAAATCCTCCGATGTCATGGCTCCAATAGCCGAATCCGGAGCTGGTCAGGGACAGACCGCCGCGAAGGCTCTCCTCCATGGATTCGTAATCAGACCAGCAGTCACCGCCCCAGTGCACTGGGAACTTCTGACCGCCCACGGTAGCGGAACGGGCGAAGAGAATCGCCTCCTTCTCCCCCTTTTTCTTCTTGATCACATCAAAAACACACTTGTTGTACAGGTAAGTATAGAAGTTGTGCATCTTCTGAGGATCAGAGCCGTCGAAGTAAACGCAATCGGTGGGAATTCTCTCGCCGAAGTCTGTCTTAAAGCAGTCCACACCCATATCCATCAGTGCTTCCAGCTTGGATGCATACCACTTGCAGGCCTCGGGATTGGTGAAGTCTACGATTGCCAGACCGGGCTGCCACATATCCCACTGCCATACATCACCATTCGCACGCTTCAGGAAATAACCCTTTTCTGCGCCCTCTGCAAACAGAGAAGATTCCTGGCCGATATAACTGTTGATCCATACGCAGACCTTCAGACCCTTGTCGTGGAGACGTTTGATCAGGCCTTCCGGATCGGGGAATACTCTGGAATCCCAGGTGAAATCGCACCAGGAGAAATCCTTCATCCAGAAGCAGTCAAAGTGGAATACAGAGAGAGGAATCCCTCTGTCGATCATACCGTTTACAAAGCTCATCACTGTCTCTTCATCATAGTTGGTGGTGAAGGAGGTAGACAGCCACAGACCGAAGGTCCAAGGTGCAGGCAGAGATGGCTTTCCGGTGATGTCCGTGTAACGCACCAGTACGTCCTTCATGGTAGGTCCATTGATCAGGAAGTAGTCCAGGCTCTCTCCCGGAACTGTGAAACCAACCTTATGTACCATCTCGCTGGCTACCTCGAAGGAAACCTTCTCCGGATGATTTACAAATACACCATACCCCTTGTTGGAAAGGAAGAAGGGAATATTCTTATAGGACTGCTCGGTACTGGTGCCGCCGTCTTCGTTCCAGATATCCACAGTCTGTCCATTCTTGACAAAAGCAGAGAATCTCTCGCCCAAACCATAGATCAGTTCGCCTACACCCAAGGTCAACTGCTCTCTCATATAGGCGTCGTCGGTTCTAAGATTATATGCGTCACCCTTCCAGTCAGTCTTCATATAAGCCAGATCCTTGGCACCGCTGGAAGTCAGCTTCTCCTCACCGCGGAAGAAGGTGATTCTGCCGTTTGACTTGTTTACTTCGACGCGAAGAGTCCCATTGCTTACCTTGATCACCGCTTCGCTGTCTTCTGCCTTCATCAAACCGGTCTGCATCTTTGCCAGTTCAAACTCAGGCGCTTTCTTCTGTACGCCCAAATAATGATAGGTCTGTACGCGCAGCACCTCAGGATAGGGCGCAGAGATTTTGATGGTCAGATTGATTCCGCCCAAGGTATCTCCTCTGGATGTAATCTTGCTGGTAGGCGCACACAGAGTCACACAATCCTCTTCCACCCTGGTAAAATAGACCTCTGCCGGAGAGAAGCAGGCATAGCCTTCCTTCTGCAGCCAGCAACCGTTGCTGAACTTCATACTGAAATCCTCCTTGTCATATGAAATACTTTTCAAAACCGATACCTGTGACCGGTTTCATTCTTTTTATCAGTCCTGATCATAGCATAGACATTTCTTACTGTCGATGGGTTTTCTTGCTACGTTTTTCGGCATACATATTTAAATCCGCAATACGCATGCTTTCCAACAAAAGTCCTCTCTTAGCACAGATTGCATAGCCGAAGCTGGCAGAGAGTTCGTAGGGAAGCAGTCCCTTGGCATTTTCCGCAGCGATACGTTCCCGCGCCCGTCTGATATAATCCTCCACCTCCTCCGGTCTGGAGGTATCCAGGCAGACCTGGAACTCATCTCCGCCGGTACGCATGGCAGCGCCCTTGCCCATGGTCTCCTCCTCAAGAATGACCGCAAGCAGCTTCAGGGCATTGTCCCCCTCCAGATGACCGTAATTGTCATTGATCAGCTTCAGTCCATCCATATCGATGCTCAGGATCGCAAACTGTTCGTTGGCGGCTCGAAGCTTATCATAATGAGAGCGGACTACCCGTTCCAGTCTTCTGCGATTGCCGATGCCGGTCAGTTCGTCGATCTCAAACTGTTTGCGCAGCGTGGCAAGCAATTCATTGTTGGCATACATTTTCAATTGCCCGAGAGCATCCGCAAAACATAGATTCCACGTTTGTAAAGCATGGTGCATTTCGTTCAGTTTCTCGATCTGGATGGCGATATAACCGTAATAATCCAGTTTGTCATGCAGACCCACGTAATACATACAGTTGGTCTCATTCCGGTATTTGGCAGGCAACAGCTCCGTTCTCTCAAACCGCTCATTCACACGAATCTCTTTCTTCTTGTCCAGAATGGCAGTGAGAATCATGTGCTCCGTACACAGATAAGGCCCTCTGTCCTCAGATTGCTCCCTCTCTTCATCATCGCACAGACAGACGAACATCCGGGTATATGATAAATTTTGTGAATAGAATTTGGCGGTCTGAAGCAGGGAATCCATGTCCTGTGCATTGTCAAAGGAAACGCTCATATAAGCCATCTCCGACATAGTGGTCTCGATGGCACCCTTTTTAGACAGCAACTCCCTCACAGACCGAATATCCGGCTGGCATTCACAGCCGCAGGAGCCTCTGACACACAGTCGTGCCGGAATCACCTGTACCTTATCCGGTTTCATCCCTCGAAGCAAGGCATCGACCACCTCCACAGCCTTTTGACCAATCAGGTCATTGGGTGTATGCAAGGTAGTAAGCGGTGGTACACTGAACTTCGTCTCCTCCAGATCATCATAGCCTGAGAGTGCAATGTCCTCCGGTATTCTGATCCCTCTTGAGACCAATTCTTCGAAAACAGACAGTGCCATATAGTCGTTGGAGCAGACGATGGCCTCCGGCCGTTCTTCCTGATCGAAGAACCAGGCTACGGCCTCAGCACCTTTGAACCTCCAGTAATCTCCCTCAAAGATCATGTGTTCCGTCACATCAAGGTCATACTGCTTCATGGTATCCAAATAGGCATCCAAACGCCTCCTGGCATCCTCTAAATCCATTCTGCCCGTCATAAAGCAGATGCGGCGATAGCCGTGTTCAACGATTAAATGCTCCATCAGAGCTTTCATGGAATGATAGTCATCTATGGTAATGCTGTAGAATTGATCTTCTTTCTTCCTCAGACTGACCACCGGTCCGGAGAACTCTTTTTCCAGTCTCTCATACAGAACATCATCAAAGCCGGAAAGCTCAAAATTATCCGAAGCAACTATGACCCCGACATACTTAGACAGATCGGGAAGCTGAATGATGCTCTTCTCTCCCTCTGCATACATAAAGTTGTTGCCATACACCCCAAAATTGGTGAACACGTCCACCTGATAGCCCAATTCTTCTGCCTTGCGAATCAG
This sequence comes from Acetatifactor sp., assembly GCA_051880235.1. Classification (GTDB taxonomy): domain Bacteria; phylum Bacillota; class Clostridia; order Lachnospirales; family Lachnospiraceae; genus Acetatifactor. The sequence goes on from JBJENO010000010.1 coordinate 61,401, forward strand.
TGCTCTCGTCACCTCGATAATATATTCCCCAAATAATTGCCCGCTGAAATAAGCAATTTTCTTCATAAAATAACCCCCACAAGATAACCTAACGGATCAGAAGCTTACCAGATCCTGTAATTGCCGCTCAACGCCAGAAAAGCAAACAGATACAGACAATTGTCATAGTATCTTCTGTCTCCCTTTCGCAGCGGCTCATTCCAGAATCTCTCGACCCACTTCCAAGCCATCTTGATGGCTGCCTCATCATCGGTACGTCCCAAAACCGCCAGTGCGCCTTGGGCCGTAGTAGCCAGCATTCCTACAGGATGGAGTGCGTCCTGATCGATCAGGGTTCCGTCGATCTCATAAATCTTCCAGGGATCCTCAGCCCGAACCTCTCCCAGAAAATACTGCAGGTTCTTAGCCGCATCCGCCTGTCCTTCGTCGATACCAAACCATTCATAATCCAGACCGATATTCGCAACGGTTCTGTAGGCATCGGAATAGAACCAGTCGTGTCTGTCGCTGGACCAGGGAAGAGGTCTGCGCATAGGCGTGCCGTCAAATTCCGCATACTCTGCATTCATGCCGGTCTTGGGATGGCAGGCCGCCTTTAGATACTGTCTGCTGACTTTGGCAGCTTCCTTCCAGAACTCCCTGTCCTCCTCATCAGCCCAAAGAGCAAACAGTTCATAGAAATGAGGCAGGTGATAGGAAGGATCCGTAAAATCAATTCCGGGTACAAACAGGATCTGCTTGTTCTCAGGGTTCCACATGGGAACGCCGATCCTGCCGTTCTGACCCTTATGTAGGCAGGCTCTTAAGATCTTCTTCGCCTGCTCGGAATAATTGAAAATCCCCTCTCCGTCACCCCATCTGTGAGAGGCAAAAAACAGGGCCATTGCAAAAAACTCTTCTCCGTCCGGAGCAGCTCCGTCTGCATTCCTGGTTCCGTCCAGACCACAGGACCAGGCAAAATACCCCTCGCTGAAGCCCTCCGTCATCCACATATAGGTGCAGGCCCACTTCCAGATGCGGTCAAACTCTTCCTTCATGTTCATCTGCACACACATCATCATTCCGTAAGACATTCCCTCGGTTCTGGCATCATGATTGCCGGTATCCTCCAGATACCCCATATCCTCGCCGGCGGGATGGTAGATTCGCTCCTCCTCCGGTCCGTAGAAAAAGGTGTGGAAAATACTCTGCAGCTTCTCCTGTACCTCTGCTTCGCTCTTGCCCATCTCCACGAAAAGATTTCTATATTTCTTGTCTTGAAACTCTGTCATAAAAGTTACCCCCATACGATTCTTGCAATCTCACACACTGACTACATTATAGGGATATTATACTATATTTTGGTCTGCTTGTCTCCCCTTTTTTTGCTCTTTACACCCTTTCTATGACGATTCCGGGGGCGATGGCGGGCACACACTTTCCTTCATTGAAGCTGGTCTTACTCAGCAATGCCCCGGTAGGCATGAAAAGAATCTTTTTCCAGGTGCCCTCCTCCAGCTGTCGAAGCAGGAACGCGGACAATGTCACCGCACTGCACCCGCAGCCGCTGCCGCCGGCATGAGCATCCTGGCTCTCCTCATAGATCTCGATTCCGCAGTCCATGTGGTTCTTCGCGATATCAATTCCCCGTTCCCTCAGCAGGTCAATGAGCACCCTTTGACCCACCTTCCCCAGGTCTCCTGTGACAATCCGGTCATACGCCTCCGGACCCACCGCAAAATCCTGAAAATGCTGCTGAATGGTGCTTGCTGCAGCAGGAGCCATACAGGCTCCCATATTCATGGAATCCTTCAGGCCGAAATCCACGATCTTTCCCACAGTAATACCGGTGATCTTCGCCCTCGGCTTTCTTTTCCCCCGAGAGACCACACTGGTAGTATCCGACACATAACTGTTCATTGCATTCTCGTCCCCCAGCACAAAGGCTCCGGACCCTGTCACCGTCCAGGTGGCTGACAATGGTCTTTGATTGCCGTAGTCCAATGGGAAACGAAATTCCTTCTCTGCGCTGGCAAAATGGCTGGAGGTCACACATAACACCCTGTCTGCAAAGCCGCCCTCCACAGCCATGCTTCCCAAAGCCAGAGACTCACCGCAGGTGGAACAGGCACCATACAGACCAAAGGTAGGAATTCCAAGGCTTCCCACCCCAAAGGAGCTTGCCATGGATTGCCCCAGCAGATCACCGGTAAAAAGATATCGTATCTCCTTTGCCGTCAGAAAGCTTTTTTCCAGAGCCACCTCTGCTGCCATCTTCTGCAGGGTGCTCTCCGCATCCTCCCAGCTTCTGCAGCCAAACCAGTCATCCTTTCCCACTCGGTCAAACTTCTCTCCCAGCGGGCCTGCTCCCTCCTTGGTTCCCACCACACTTCCGCTATTCAATATATATACCGGCTTCTCAAATTTGATACTCTGTGCACCCAGTTGCTTGCTCATACTCCACTGCCTTTCTTTGTACGCCTTTCGGGAGTGCAAAAACGACTCCCAAAAATGTGTTTCCTTTTCAACAGTATTTGTGTTTGCCGGTTAAAATATTCAAAAAGCTCTGCCGATCGCATCGGCAGAGCTTGCTGGTCTCACCCTCTATTCTATTTTTTGCCACAATAGATTTCGATTGCCTTTGCGGTAAAATCGGCAGTTCCGGGGCCGCCTACCGAGTCGATGTTCTCCGTAAACTCTCCGCCGCCGGAATACATCTTCCCAAGGCAGGCGAGAATCTCCTTGGAACACTGATAAAAATGCTCAGAAATGTAATTCTGAAGCGCCTTCACCTTCTGCTGCACCTGTTCACAGCCGGGCTCCAGTTCCTTCATCTGGCCAAACTCTGCGAAGATCTGCATGAAATCATTCATCATGGCTGTTTCGTCATTCGTGGTCCAGTTCTTTGCCTTCTCCTCAAATTCCCTGTACTCCGGAGTTTCCCCCCATTGCTCCCTGGCACGTTTCGAGTACTCATCGATCTTTCTTGTATCAAATGCCGTAAAATCCATCTTCTTCACTCCTAACCATTGTATTCCCCGAGCAAAATTGATCAGATTCTCCAGATGCTCCTTCTTCAACGTGAGCAGTTCGATCTGCTGCTCCAAGGCCTTGTTTCTGTCGAAATTCGGCGCATTCAAAATTCCTCTGATCTCTTTTAACGGAAACTCCAACTCCCGAAACAGTAAGATCTGCTGCAGCCGCTCCAGAGATGAATCGTCATACAGCCGGTATCCGGCCTCTGTATACCCGTCCGGTTTCAGCAGACCGATGGTGTCATAATACTGCAGAGTGCGTATACTCACTCCCGTCAATTTGCTGACCTGATGTACTGTCATCATTGGCATTCCCTCCTCGATAAACCAACCATACACTATAACGTTACGTAGGAGTCAAGTACTTTTCAAAGTTTTTTCCGATTTCATCGAGACACCGAATTCCTAAAATGTAAACCATCGCAAAAATCGAAATGCCTTTCGAAAAATCTGCTGAACAGCAGTCATAGACTGTCTTCACCCGCAGGCATGAAAACAGCCGGACCCATACAAAAGGCCCCCACTGGAGTGGGGGCCGGAACCTCAAACTACATATACTTCTCGCTCTGTCTGCGAATCAGATCCATATCCTCGAAGTAATTGATTCTCATTGCACTCTTTACCTCGGAGAGTGTCTGCGCAGCAACCTCTCTTGCCTCTTCACTGCCCTTCTTCAGGATCTCATAGATAGCGGGAATATCTTTCTCCAATTCCTTTCTGCGGGCTCTGATGGGCTCCAGTGTCTCCTGCATCACTTTCTCCAGGAACTGCTTCACCTTCACGTCACCTAAGCCCCCTCTCTGGTAATGCGCCTTCAGCTCCTCCAGATTTGCATAGTCAGGCCAGAAACGCTCAAAGTGCTCCGGTCTGCAGAATGCATCCAGATAAGTAAATACCGTATTGCCCTCCAGATGTCCCGGGTCACTGACCTTCAAGTGCAGAGGATCCGTGTACATCGTCTTGATCTTCTGGCTGACAGTGTCAGCGTCATCTGCCAGATAGATACAGTTGCCGAGAGACTTACTCATCTTCGCCTTGCCATCGGTACCGGGAAGTCTTCTGCAGGCATCATTCTCCGGGAGCAGCACCTCAGGGTCTACCAGCACAGGCGCATAGGTTGTGTTAAACTTATGCACGATCTCCTTCGCCTGCTCCAGCATAGGCAGCTGGTCTTCTCCTACGGGAACCGTAGTTGCCTTGAAGGCTGTGATATCCGCTGCCTGGCTGATGGGATATGTGAAGAAGCCGACCGGAATACTGGTTTCAAACTTGCGCAGCTGAATCTCACTCTTTACGGTAGGATTGCGCTGCAATCTGGAAACCGTAACCAGATTCATATAATAGAAGCACAGCTCACACAGCTCCTGGATCTGAGACTGAATGAAGATGGTAGACTTTGCAGGATCCAATCCTACAGAAAGATAGTCCAAAGCAACCTCAATAATATTTTCGCGAACCTTCTCGGGATTGTCGAAATTGTCCGTCAATGCCTGCGCATCTGCAATCATGATAAATACCTTGTCATATTCACCGGAATTCTGAAGCTCCACGCGTCTCCGCAGGGATCCCACATAATGTCCCACATGCAATCTTCCGGTGGGTCTGTCACCGGTCAAAATTATTTTACTCATATCCTTATTCCTTTCCCTCTCCCGCCTCTTATCCGGCGAAAGATTTCGTGGTACAAACACTTAATCGTTATTGTACCACGAGTTTCCAATGTATGCAAACACTAATTCGTCTTATTGGAAGTGCACTCGCAAAATCGGGAGAGGTTTCGCTAACACCGGTATTCTGCCATCCTTCAATCTATTACAGCTTGTCCGCACGTCCGATCACGTGGTACACCTTACCCAAGCTATCCTTAATACTGAAGAAGTGATATCTGCTGTTGTAATAGTGCTTGTCCTTATACAGAGCATATGCATCCACAGTCTCATAGTCGGAACCGTCGCAGACCTTCCGGATCGTTCTCACCAGAGCGTCTACGCTGTCTGATCTGATCCAATTTTCCTTGGGCAGTCTTCTCAGCCATCCTTCGGCGGTGTGATGTCTCGTATTTCCATCCGAGTCTGTCACAGTCATAACCATTTCATCAGAAGCTGCGTCATAATCGAAGATGACCATACCCGGAATATGGGTCAGCATTTTCAGTTTCTCGTAATGTTCTCTGGATTCCTCCTTCACCTCATGAAGCCTGCGCTGAATCTGATGCAGATCTGTCACATCCTCCATCTGGACGAAGAGAAAATTCTCACCACTGTTTGCATACAGAAAACGAAGTACAAAGACGATCCATCTGCCGTCTGAGAATTCCATCTCCAGCTTGCCGATACCGGTGGAAAGGGTATTTTTCACCGTCTGTTCCAAGATCTGCCGGTGATCCTTTGGAACCACCTCCAACAGATTCCTGGCAAATACCATGTACCGGTCCCGCTTCTCTCCGATACATTCATAGGCATTTTCGTTGGCCATGATCAGTTCCAGCTTATCCCCGTTATAGCTGATAACAGCGGCACCACCCAGACAGCAATTGAAGATATAAGAGCTATTGCTGTTGCGGTCCAACAGTTCCTGAACATAGTCATGGCTGATAGAATTGCGGTTCTCTCTCTCATTTGCCAATGTAGAATTCTCCAACAAGGCCTCGAAGTCGCTCTCACAGATCGGTCTGGCAAAATAATAACCCTGCATCCAGCCACAGTTTAAGCTCTTCAGCATATCAGCCTGCACTCTGGTCTCTACGCCCTCGGCAAGAACACACATATTCATAGACTGCGCCATGCGAATAATATAACTGATGATATTGCCGCCCTTGTTGGTATTGCTCTCGCCCTGCAGGAAACGAAGATCCAATTTTATCACATCCACGGGAACATCCTTCAGAATATTCAGGGAAGAAAATCCGCTGCCAAAATCGTCCATCTCGATGGTAAAGCCCATCTTCTTCAGATCCTCAGCTACAGAGATGAGTTTGTCCGACTTCTCCATGTATGCCGTCTCCGTGATCTCGATCCGAAGCAGATCCACATCCAGATCGTACTTTTTCAGCAAACCGGAAAAATGAGCCGGCAGATCTAAATTCAGGATATCACACCGGGATACATTGATAGAGATAGGCACACGCTTTCCCCTGTCCAGCCAGCAACGGATCTTCCTGCACACCGTCTCCCAGATAAACGCATCCAGCTTGGAGATATCCCCCGATTCCTCCAGAATCGGAATAAACTCTCCGGGCGAGATATTGCCCAGGGTTTCATGCTTCCAACGGCACAACGCCTCTGCTCCGATCAGTCTGCTGTTGAAATAATCATACTGAGGCTGATAGAAGACGGAGATTTCCCCCGCAGCCAAAGCCTGATCCAAGTGACCGATAATCGCCTGCTTCCGCTGCAAGGCGCGGATAAACTCAGAATCATAGGTACAGATATTCCATCCCACTGTGTTCTTCAGACTTCTCTGGGCTGTTCTGGCACAGGCAAGCATCTTGTCCACGTCCGGGTTGGCCTTATCCTCCCGGGTGACATGATAGATACCGACATGTACCCCCATCGAAAAGGAGCAATGATTCCGGAAGAAATAATCATCCATCTCCCTCCGGATCACCTCCAGACTGGCTCCGGGAATTTGACCGTCCATACAGCGAAGTCCCACAAAACAGTCGCTGAAAATTCTGCAGATCTGATGATTTCCGCCCAGATATTCCCTGAAACACCTGACCATCTGATGGGCAACGTCATTTCCAAACTCGAACCCATAGCGATCGATAAGCTGAGAAAAATCATTGATCCCGGTATACCAGATATCGAAATCCTTGTCCGGATTGGCACGAAGCTCCTCTGCCACCTCCAACCGAAAACGCTCCAGGCTGATAACGCCGATCTCCGGGGTAACCTTCAGATCCCGCAGATTCTCAGGAAGTACAATGACCGGGATCGCCGTCAGACAGCCTTTCTCCTTCAATTTGGAAAGCACTGTCATGCCGTCCATCCCCGGCAGATCCATGTCTAAAAAGACCATGGCCAGTTCATCTCTGTACTGTTCCATCAGTTCCAGAGCTTTTTGACCGTCTGCAGCCTCCACGAACTCACAGGGCTGCTCGATGATCCTTCGGATTTCATCTCTATCTTTGTGGGAATGATCCACAATCATTATTTTGGGTAACTTCTCAGTTTTCATCGAATCCGTTCACCACTTTTCTTACAATTTTTTGAGCAATTCTGCTTAAAAAAAATTACAGATTGATATATAAAGCAGGAATACAGTTGTTCAGGGCGATCCTTTCATCCGGCGCACCGAAGGTCAAGGGACGAGCCGCATTGATAGTCATGTTTAAGGCTGTCTCCTCCAAAAGCAGTGTTGCCCCGAGATCTGCCGAACCAATACCCAAAATTCTGTCGCCCTCACACTTCAGGAACAATTTCGCATGTCTTGCGCTTACTTCCAGTTCACCGCTGTTTACACCTATCAGATTGACCTCCTGCCCGCTGAAGGTAGCAGTCAGGGAACCCTCATACAGCCTGATACTTCCTCCGGAAGGATTGTTGCAGCCCAACACGGAAATCTGGCTTCCGCTGCCCTCCATAATGAGGGTAGAGTTCACCATCTCCACATTCTGCATTCCATTCCTGCTGCCGATGGCAGTACCGTTTTTCACCCGGAAATCCACGTTCAGCATGGTATCCGTACACTTGATGGGCACATCGCCCCGGTAACAGCCGATTCCGATGCCGTCCACGCTGGTTACCACGATCTCCAGAGAACAGCTCTCCGTCTCGATACCCAGTCCGGTCCGGTACAAACCGCCGCCAATGGCCACAGCCTGCTCACCGTCCACCTTGACGATCACCTTGCCGGAGTTGCTCAGTACGATATTACCGATTCCTTCATTCTCTTCGCAGCCGATGCCATAGCACGCCCGTCCCTTGGCATCGATGGTCAGGTCACCTCGCCCCTTGAGAGCGAAACTGGTACCCTCCGGCACCCGGATGCCACCCTGCTCCAGGATGCATTTTCCCTCTATGATCAGTGTCAGCCCGGAGCCCTCTCCCAGTTCAATACAGGGCAAGCCCTGGGAGCCGTTCAGATTCACATCCCGCAGGGTCATGGTGCACTTCAGCCCATCCTTGATCTTAATATGCATATCTGCGGAAAAACTTACGCTGCCGATCAGTTTCAGATAATCGGCTGAAACCGTTATGCTGGTATATTCCTGAAGAACAAGCTGTACCAGAGAATAGTCTCCGTTCATGCTGGCCACGAAGATCTTGCGCTTGGTCTCAGAACCGTCCCTGATATTTTCGGAAGCGATCTGCTTTCGAATCGTATCCTCAATATTCTCTATCACCGCAAAGGAAGGTTTTGCCGTATAATACCCCTGGATATAATCCACGCGGAGACGAATCATCATCTTTAACTCTGCTTCCGTCTCCACTCCCTCCGCCAGAACCTGAATACCATTCTCCCTTGCGAAGGTAATAATACTGTTGGCAAAATACTGCTTTTTCGTATTGGTATCAATATCGGAAATCAGCAGCCTGTCCAGTTTGATAATATCCGCACCGTACCGCAACAGGTTGTAAGTATTGGAGCTGCCGCTTCCGAAATCATCGATGGCGATCTGGAACAGCTCCTCCTTCTGACGAGACTTGATGGTGCTGAGAGCCTGATCATCCAGTTCACTCTGCTCCGTGATCTCCAATACCACTCTCTCCAAGAGGTTTGGATACTTCGTGGTCAAAGCCCGGAAATCCTCATCCTTCAGAAAATACCCGGGAATAGAATTGATAAAGATCTTCGTTTCCTTCGGAATGGAGGAATCCGTAGCGATTCGCTCCATCACGTTAAAGAATGTCAGTCTCTCCACATCATAGCTTCTGCCCAGATTCTCCGCATGTCTGAGAATCGTCAGGGGAGAGACCATAGGCTCCGTATCAGATCTCATCAATGCTTCATATGCCACAATCTCCCCATTCCTGGCAGAAACGATAGGCTGCAGAGCATAGCGGAGACGATTGCGGTCTATGATATCTGCCACAAGCGCCTGCTCCTCCTGATTCACCTCGATATTGGCTTCTTTGAACGGACTGACACCGAATCCGGTCTTTCGTTTGGATTCCTTCTCCGCTGTCTTACGCTGAAGCAGGCTGTTTACCTCTCCCTCCATGACCGTATCCCCATCGATCTGAACGATCTGAGAAGCGATGTTCAGCTCTACGGAATATTCCTTGCCGGCAAAGTCGCTACAGTTATCAATGGCCAGCCGAAGCTTCTCCTGAAACGCTTTCAACGGTGTCTCATCCATCTGTCCGGTCTTGATCGCCACGATAAATTCATCGCTTCCAACATGTCCCGCAAATTCCTTTTCTTCAAGGACACCGGAAATTAACTCTGCCAGCTTGGTGATCACCATATTTCCCTCGGTATAGCCGTAGGCTCTGTTGATATTGTTGAGATGCTCAATGTCCAGACTGACCAGACCGATGTTTCGGCCTTCCACCAGAACCTGCTTCTTCATCAGGGTCACTTCCTCCACGAAGCCCTTCAGATTGAACAGTCCCGTCATGGCATCCCAGATATCCTGGCTCTTCACAAATCTCTTCTTCTCATACATCAACTGATCCGCAGCCTCAATGGTAGCCAGCTCATGCTCACCGGGAGCATGCGTTGCGGTACCGTAGGAAATACGATAATCAAAGTCTTCCAGATGTGCATTGATAGCCACAAACATCTCTTCCAGCTGAGGGACTGTGTTTTTCCGGCTCAGCACCGCGAACTCATCACCGCCATAGCGATACAGCCTGCAGCCGGGCAGCAGATGTGCCTTCATGATCTTCACCACCGTCACAAGCGCCTCATCGCCCTTCTGATGACCGTATTTATCATTGATGTTCTTAAAGTTATCCACATCTACCATGGAGAGACAATAGGTTTTCTCCCGAAGTTCCTCCAGATCATAGTTCATATTGTGACGATTCATCAGACGGGTCAGAGCATCCCGCTTGTACATCAGCATGATCATGTAGTAGTAGTACACACAGGTACCCATCGCCAGCATATCGATGGTCAGCGGTACGGAAGAATAACAATATTCCAGATAGGCCCCCAGAACGATCGCCATCAGAATCAATAGGATGATCAGCTGCTCTATGGAATCACTGGTCTCCGAATAGGCGAAGGCAAGAAAGGTGAGGATCAGCAGGTATGTAATAAACAGCAGTCTGGAAAGATGCCCCGGCAGACAGGCCTGATAGCCGTGGATCCTATCATAGGCAAAATAAAGATCCGTCCAGAAGCTGGTCAGGCAAAGCCCTGCATTGACGATTCCTGTAGCCCACAAGACCCGCATCAGCTTCTTCTTGCGCCCGTGCAAAAAGATACTGATCCAAAACAGCAGAATCGCAGGGCATAAAATCGTCCTGGAGATAGCCGAAATCAGAACCGGATCCGTCGGCAGCACCCCTGTCAGGCCCCCCTCCGTGCCAAATGCAATGAGGAGGATGGACACCAAAAGGGAGCTGTAGAATTTGATCCGCATGGCGGTATCAAAGGATCGGTCTTTATAGATGAGAAAAACGGTAATCAGAATTACAAAAATAATAGGATATTGCGTACTAAAAAAGGATTGCGTCATACGTTTGATTCCTTCCGAAGTATCATTTGTAATGCAAAAGATTTCTCCCCAAAAGGGCACTTCCACACTTATAATTATACCTTCAAACCAACGTTAACGCAATCCCATTTTTCGTTATTGGGGACCGAAAACACAGTTGCTCATGAGCATGGCAATGGTCATGGGTCCTACTCCTCCGGGCACCGGGGTGATGGCACTGCAATGAGGTGCCACACGTTCAAAATCCACATCGCCGCAGAGCTTATTGTTCTCGTCTCTGTGAATTCCCACGTCGATCACAACCGCCCCCTCTTTCACATAGGTCTCATCGATGAAAAGAGGTTTTCCGATGGCAACCACCAGAATATCTGCGCGCTTACAGACCTGACGCAGGTCCTTTGTGCGGGAGTGACAGATGGTAACCGTTCCGTTCTCACGCAAAAGAAGCATTCCCATGGGCTTGCCCACAATATTGCTTCTGCCGATGACCACGCATTCCTTTCCGGAGATCTCTATGCCGGAGCGCTTCAGAAGCTGGATGATACCGGCCGGCGTACAGGAGACAAAACCGGGGCGTCCGATGCTTAAATTACCTACACTCACAGGGTGGAAGCCATCTACGTCCTTTGCGGGATCGATAGCCAGTAACACCCGTTCTTCATTGATCTGCGCAGGCAAGGGGAGCTGAACGATCATACCGTCCACATCCGCTCTGCCATTCAGTTCCCGGATCAGCTCAAGCAGTTCTTCCTCCGTCGTCTCCAGGGGCAGTTCATAGGCCAGAGACCGGATACCGATGTACTCACAGGCCTTCTTCTTGTTGTTGACATACACACTGGAGGCCGGATCCGCACCTACCTGAATCACCGCCAGACACTTTTCGATCCCTTCTGCTGCCAGTGCACTTACCTTCTCTTTCAGTTCATCCTTGATCTCCTTGGAGATCTTTTTCCCGTCAATGATCTGGGTCATATCTTGTTTTCCTCCTCTTATCGTTTCATAGAATCATCGTTTGCTTCCGGGATTCTCAAATCTGCACAGATCCTTCACTGCTTCTGTTGCTCCTGTGCTTCGGATCGGTTCCACTGAAGCACTTTTTCTGCCAGATTCACACAGTACTCATAGGTAAAGTCGCTGTCCTGCTTTCTGATCTCATTGCGCTCAGCCAATTCTTCGGAATACTGCGGCAGCGGATACACTGTCACGCCGCCGAAGCCCTTCTCCAGATGGCTCACCAGCGGAATCGCCTGAAAGCTTCGGATGACTACTTTGCCCTCCCGGTCTTGCTGCAGAGTCACGTCTGCCATACAGCCCACCATCCGGTTTGCAACGCCCTTTCCTGTGCCGGAGGTCCAGTTCACGAAGTTTCCCAGAGAATAATAGCATAATACCGCGCCGGGCTGTGTAAAGTCAACCTCCTGCGCAGACTTTTCGGTCCAGGTGCCGTCCTCCTCCCGCACAAGGCCGCAGACCGGCTCGATCACATGCGGGTGGGTTCCGATGATCAGATCGGCGCCGTGTTCCGCCATCAGCTTCGCCCATCTGCGCTGGTGCTTCGTCTGCTCCAGCACGTACTCCGTACCCCAATGTGGACAACAGATCGTGAAATCCGCCAGTTCTTCCGCCCGGTCCAGATCACGGATCAGCTTCTCTTCCTCCAAAAGATCTACTGCATAAGGCATATCCTCCGGCAGGGGAATTCCATTGGTGCCATAAGTGTAATTGACCACCGCCACCCGGATGCCGTCCTTCTCAAACACGAAGATCTCGTCTGCATCCTCCGCAGAGCCATGGATTCCCAGAACATTGATCTTTGGATGAACTGTCTCCCAGAAGTTCAGGCAGTTGGTCAGTCCCTTCTTTCCCTTGTCCATGGCGTGATTGGTGGCATGGAGCACCGTATTGAACCCGGCCTCCACCAGTGCGTCTCCAAGCTCGTATGGGGCATTGAAGGCGGGATAGCCGGAGATCTTCAGCTCTGTTCCTCCCAGGATGACCTCCTGGTTCACCATCGCCAGATCGGCGGCCTCTGTCAGTTCCCCGGTGTGCGTAAAGAGATGATCAAACGAATACCCTCCGTCCTCCTTCTTTCCGCTCTCCGCCACAGGCGTGTGCAGCAGAACATCACCAACCATCACGATGGTCAGCATCGGATCCTCCGGCTCTGCAATCTCTTCTGAAGTCTCCCCGTCGGTTGCTGTGGATATAGTGCTTTCCACTTCGCTCCTTTCCTCCTGCACGGATGGCTCCACTGTTTGGGAACTCTCCTCCGCCCCCACAGATATGGATTTCTGTCCTGCCGCGGACTGCTCCGCCACTGGTGCCTGCTCGCCGCAGCCGCAGCTAAGCAGCAGAAGCACCATCGTAGCTATAAAAACCCTTATTTTCATCGTCTGTACCTCGCAGTTTCTATGATGATCCCAGGCCTCTACATGCGCCCTATTGCATACGTGCTCCCGACAAGGCCTGTGTGTCTGTTGCAGACTGTCGGCGAGCCGTCGGTACTTAGGCTGCGTTCTTTGCAGCCTTATGTACCGTTACGTGCGAAGCCCAAGCGGAAGCGTGTCTGCAAGCAGATATACAGGCCTTAAGGCGTGGAGCACGCCCTCTCGAATGCACTCCCGCATACGTGCTCCCGACAAGGCCTGTGTGTCTGTTGCAGACTGTCGGCGAACCGTCGGTACTTAGGCTGCGTTCTTTGCAGCCTTATGTACCGTTACGTGCGAAGCCCAAGCGGAAGCGTGTCTGCAAGCAGATATACAGGCCTTAAGGCGTGGAGCACGCCCTCTCGAATGACCCTCGCATACCTGCTCCCGCAGGGAATCCTTCCGGATCTCCTCAGCAAAAAACCTACCATATCTCTCCTGCGCTGTCAAACAGTTTCAGGAAAGATACAGCAGGCCTTATGTACTCTTAGCCGACCTTGTAGCCCTGTCCCCATACTACCTGGATATAGTGAGGGTTCTTGGGATCCGGCTCTATTTTTTCACGGAGATGTCTGATATGCACCGCCACTGTGTTGTCAGCGCCGATGGGTTCCATCTTCCAGATGCTTTTATAGATCTGATTGTTGGAAAACACCTTCCCGGGATTCTCCATCAAAAGGTACAGGATCTTGTATTCGGTAGGGGTCAGATCGATCTTCTCCCCTCCCAGATAGACAGTCTTCCTGCCATCATCCAGCAAGAGATCCTCCTGCCGAATCAGTCTGTCCTCCTGACAGACAGGACAAAATCTTCTGTAGCACCGGGCAAGTGCACGAATCTGGGCCATGGTCTCCATGGCAGAGGTCTTCTTTGCAAGCACTGCATCCGCCCCCGCATTCAGCGCCAGGATCCGAAGCATCTCATTGCCGGCCTCCACCAGTGCCAGGATCGGCTTGTCGGAGCCTTCTCTCAGCTTCATCAAAAAACCGATGGAATCGGACTCATCTGCCGCGATGGTGGTAAAATCATACACCAGGCATACTGTCTGGGGGTCTGTCATCAGCTTCGACAGTCTTTTGCGATGGTTGATCCGACACACGGTAAAGCCACTGTCCCACAGCATTCTCACCAAAGTCTCCGAGCCTCCCTCGGCACCGAAGATCAATATTTTCTCCTCTCTCTCTTCCATTGTCTGTCACTACCTCCTGCGAAGACCTCCTCCCCGCCGGGGAGGAAGCCCCGTCCAAAATACACTTTACAGCATTTACAACACTTACTGAAAATAGACATTGTCGCGAACACTGTCCGGCAGCTGATCATAATCCAGCCATGCATCGATCAGATCATAGCCCGGGCAGTCCAGATACATGACTCTGTCAAGGGAATCGCCGCCGAACAGACTGTAGCCTGTGCGGTAGTGCAGACCCGGTGCACTCAGGATCGACCGGATCGCCACAGGATCCTTCACCACTGCGCAGTACCCGTACCGATTGCTGTAGACCCAGCTTCCATCCTCGATCTTTCGCTGCACCTTGGGATTATCACTGTTCGGACCGTATTCCGCAGCAGCCTGTTTCTTATCCCATTCCTCCGCTTCCTCATCTGCATAATCTGCCCAGATCACGGGAAGCAGGATCCGATCCACCTCCTCCGGCGAAACGGGAGAGATAATCTTTTCAAAGCCAAAGGAACGAAGGGCAGCGAGGGTGGCCGTCATATTTTCATTGATATTGATACAGAAATAATAATTGTTGCGGCCGTCCAGGGTGCACAGCTGATTTCCTCCCTGCGTGGTCAGCGCCTCCGGATGCAGCTCGATATCCCTCCGATAAGCCTCCGTAAACAGTCTTGCAAAACCGGCAAAGCTCTCATTTTCACCGGATATTCTCTCCGACAGATCATTGTATACGGAACTTTCCAATTGCAGATAATTGGCATTCAGGAGAAAGTCATCGTCAAGTGCATAGCAGACCCGCACATACTCCGGGGATTCCAACACCTGACGGAGAACCTCCTCGTATACCTTGGAGATCCGATAGTACCGATAATAGGTCTTCCCGCTCTGCAGGGTGACCCTCACGTAGATTGCCTCTCTGCGGTTTCTCGCCTGCAGTTCCTCGGGAGAAACCACATCCTCCAGATAGAGACTGCTTTCGCCTGTCACCTGCTGTTGGGTCCCTACACAGCCTGCAAGCAGCTGATAAGCCAGCTCCGTGTCGACGATATGCATCTGATTCACGGGATGGGTCTCGTCGGACAAAGAATCCCTGTAATACTGCCGGGAATCTGCACAATAGTTGCTGTGGTATACGCCGATCTCCGCGATCTGCTCCTGTCTTGGCAGATACTTGTCGTAACCATACCAGTCCAGACGAACCGAGAGACAAAGCAGGATAGTGCCCACTACCGTAATTGCCATCACAAGCTTATTTCGGAAGAACGCCTTAAAGTCCATATTGTTGACAATGTCTATGGCGCCGAAAACGATCACTGTGCCGATCACAATACCAAAGCATCCCCAGAGGTTGTTGTAGGCATCTCTGGTGCTGGCGGAAAAGATGTAGAAGATCCACCAGCCGGCAATTCCCGCGAACACACTGACCAGAATCTGCAGCGGGTATTTCGCCCACTTGCTGCGAAGTCCCTGCTCCGCCAGCTCGGAAGGACGCCTCTGATACAGGAAGGCTGCCAGACAAAGAAGCGCCAGCGCGATCACACCGTTGACGATCAGGTAGGTCCACCACTCTCCCCACAAACCAGCAGTATCGTCATAATAATTCATACGGGAGACCATCATCATCACCGATGAGACAAAGGGCGAGGCGTACTGCAGCCCTCGGTGAAGGGTCACCACACTGGTGAGAAAGGTATCCAGAAAAGCCTCGCACAATGCAAGAATCACCCCGTAAAGTGCCATCACACCGCCGCCCAGGATCACCTCGGTGACCAGCACATTGAGTGCGTTTCCGCACAGCATCATGGCCACAATGGTCAGATGATAGATCAGGAGGAAAACCACCAGGACAAGCAATGCATCTGTCAGCATTCCGCCAAGCAGGCTGCCGATGGTATACTGACTCAGCTCCGACGGATCATAATAAATGCCCATATATCCCTGCGCCTTTTCCAGCACCCGGATCCGTTTCATCAGAGAACCGGCCTTTGCGGCAGCAATGACCATGGTCAGCACCAGGTTCAACGCAAAGGGAACAAACCAGATCAGGAATCCGTTCAGCCAATTGGCAAAGAATAAGGTCTGTCTCTTCACCGGGATACTGTGATAGGTATCCACCATATTTTTGTGCAGCAGATAGCGGAAGTTCGTGATTCCCACTACAAGAGCCCCCACCGCTGCGACGATCGCGGCAAATGCCAGCACATTCACTCTGTTTGTAAAATAAAGATTCTTCAGGCAGCTCAACAGATAATTTAATTCGTTGCCCCTCTCCAGATTCTCTCCGGTCGCCAGAAGCATCACCACCGGCAGTGCCAAGAGATTCCCGATCAGAGACAACGCCCACAGCCAGGTGGAATGCCTCATATTCTGTCTGCTGATTCTAGAAAAGCAATGATTGGATGTCATAGCCGTTCACCTCCGTTTCACTGATAAAGATCTCCTCCAGGGACAGCGGCAGCAGTTCATAGAACACCGGATTCACCTGGTCCATGAAGTTCTCCACATCCTCTCTCTTGCCCCTGACAGTGATCGTATACAGAGAGCCTCTGTTGTCACAGGTCACCACCTGCAATCCCGTCTTGATCTTTAAGAGCATCTCCTCTTCCTTCACCACACACTGCAGCTTGTGGATGTTCAGCTTCATGTCGTCAATGTCCTTCTCCAGAAGGATACCGCCCCGATGGAGCAGCCCCACATACTCACAGATATCCTCCAGCTCACGCAGATTGTGGGAGGCGATGATGGGCGTCAGCCCCCGCTCCTCGATCTCCTTGACAAACAGCATCTTCACTGCCTGACGCATCACAGGATCCAGACCGTCAAAGGTCTCATCACAGATTAAGTACTTGGTACCGGCGCAGATACCGCAGAGCACGGACAGCTGCTTCTTCATACCCTTGGAGAAGGTGTTGATCTTACGCCCCATCTCCAGACCAAATTTACCCATCAGTTCCCTGAACCTGGATTCATCAAAGGCGGGATACACGCTTCTGTACAGCTTTACCATATCGGCAGGGGTTCCGCTCTTGTAAAAATACTGATCATCGGAGATGTAGAATATTTTCCCCTTTGCCTCAGGATTGTCATATACATTCTGACCATCCACCAGGATCTCGCCCTCATCCGGCTTAAGTACTCCTGCCACCATCCGAAGAAAGGTGGACTTACCGGCACCGTTGGTACCGATCAGGCCAAACACGTGGCCTTCCTCGATCTTTGCCGTGACTCTGTCAATTGCTTTCACCGAGTCAAAGCATTTTCTGATATTATTCGCTTCAATCATACGCCACTCTTCTCCTCATTGCTTTCCTCGAAAACCTGTCGCAGCAATTCGCTCAGTTCCTCGGCGGTGACTCCTGCATCCAATGCCTGAAGGGTCACCTTCTTCCACGCAGTCAGCACCTCTCTCTTCTTGCCTTCCCGCCATTCAGACTCCGGAGCCACGAAATTTCCTCGCCCGGCCACTGTGTACAGATAGCCTTCCTGTTCCAGCTGTGCATAGGCTCTCTGAATGGTATTGGGATTCACCGCCAGTTCCATGGCAAGACTTCGTACCGACGGCATCTTCGTCTCTGGCTCTAACGCCCCGCCTACGATCAGATGTTCCAGTTTATCGACGACCTGTTCATAGATGGGTCTCTTGTCCCTGTAATCCAATAGTATCATGGACCCACTCCTTTCCCTCTCTATTCCGACCATATTAAGCATCACAAGTGTATTATGTCTCTTAATACACTTACACCATAACACAGGCGTTACCGGTTGTCAACAGGTAACGCCTAAAATATTCCTATCTCGGAATTGTGCTCCTGCGCCTTAAGCATTGTATGTCTGCTTGCAGACACGCTTCCGTCCCGAAATTGTGCTCCACGCCTTAAGCACTGTATGTCTGCTTGCAGACACGCTTCCGTCCCGAAATTGTGCTCCACGCCTTAAGCACTGTATGTCTGCTTGCAGACACGCTTCCGCTTGGGCTTCGCACGTATCGGTACATAAGGCTGCAAGGAACGCAGCCTAAGTACCGACGGCTCGCCGACAGTCTGCAACAGACACACAGGGCTTGTCGGGAGCACAACTGAAGAAAGGGGACCAAGATAGCCGACAGTCTGCAACAGACATACAGGGCTTGTCGGGAGCACAACTGAAGAAAGGGGACCAGGATAGCCGACGCTCCTACAGCATCTTCAGTACCAGGTAGCACAGTCCCAGCACCCAGCTGGAAAAGATTCCATATAAAAGCACCGGTCCTGCAATGGTGAATATCTTGCAGCCGATTCCGAAGACCTGGCCCTCGGTCTTGTATTCAATGGCAGGGGCTGCCACGGAATTGGCGAAGCCGGTGATAGGCACCAGGGCGCCCGCGCCGCCCCACTTTACGATCTTCGGATAGATCCCGAACCCGGTGAGGATCACCGACAGCAGTACCAGAAGCATTGAGCACCAGCTGCCTGCCGTCTCCTTGTCCAGTCCGGAGCCCATTGCAGTATTCAGGATATACTGTCCGATACAGCAGATGATACCTCCCACCAAAAAAGCCTTCCCCATCTGTAACCACAGATTATGGGTGGGAGTCACCTGTTTCACATACGCCGCATAGGCATCCTCCTGGGCTTTTCCCATGGTTTGTCCTGCCTGACTGATGTCCGGTTCCCCACGCAATACGTCTCTGTTCAAATTCTGCCCAATGTTTCGCATACTGTTCCTGCCTTTCCTCATGAATCCTGTTTTGTAGGGTATCCGCTTGTTGTCCTGTCCCTTTTCACAATTGTATTACTCTCCTTACGACCGGTATATCGGAAACACAATTTCGAAAGAGCGGATGCCCTTCTTCGTTAACAGTATGTACGGCATGTAAGCAGATTATTCTCTTTCTTCCACAGGAATGACAGTCAGTTCCTTAGGATAGTGGTTCAATATCTCCACCCCATCCCGGGTCACCAATACCAGATCCTCGATGCGCACGCCTACCTTGCCGGGCAGGTAGATGCCGGGCTCGATGGAGAAGATCATGCCGGGGGCAGCCACCAGATCGGAATGGGAGGAAACGTCTCCGGCCTCATGCACATCCAGACCGATGAAATGCCCCAGTCTGTGGGTAAAGAAGGGACCGTATCCGGCCCGGGTGATCACCTCTCTGGCCGCCTTGTCTACCTCGCAGAGAGGAACCCCGGGTCTGATCATGCCCTCTGCAGCCAGTCCGGAGGCCAGCACTGTCTCATACACCCTGCGGCTCTCCTCGTCCGGCTCTCCCAGGAAAAAGGTTCTGGTCATATCTGCGCAGAAGCCATCCTTCTTGCAGCCCACATCGATCAGCACACACTGACCCTCCCGCAGCACAGTTCCATCCGGCCCATGGTGTCCGTTGGCTGCATTGCCGCCGAAGCCCACCAAGGGTTCGAAGGAATACCCGTCTGCTCCAAGACGACGGTAGATCCCTAGCATCTGCTCCGCAAGCCCGATCTCCGTGATGCCGGCACGAATCAGCTTCTGAAACTCCCCCATGGCCAGGTCATTGATCCGGGAAGCCTCCCGCATCTTCTCCTGCTCCTTCTCATCCTTGCAGGCTCTCACACGCTGCATTACGGTGGAGGCATCCACGAAGGAGGAAGCACCCTGCTTCTCCATCAGTTCCAACAGAAAGCGCGCCTTCATGTTGCCGTCTACCCCCAAAGGGGCACTTCCGTCCAGATAAGGCAGTAAGTTTGCCGGTCCGCTCTCCCCGTCAGAATACCAGAGGATCTCCACACCCTCTACCTCGCTTAAAGTAAACAGCCTGTTGGCAACCAGTCTGTGGGCTCCATCGGTCTTAAGCAGCAACGCCCAAAACCGCTCAAAGGGCTCCTCATAATGATCTGTGAAGTATAACAGGGAAGCAGGATCTGTCACCACCATCTGGCAAAGCCCCTGCTTCTGCATCTCCTGTAATGTTCTCTCGATTCTCTCCTGCTGCATGGAAAATCCTCCTTTGAATTACTCCCTTTTTAGAATTGTGTTCCTACGCCTTTCGACCTGTATGTCGGGAATACAATTCCGAAAAAGGGGTCTGAAAAGTTCCACTCCCACTATACTTTAATACCTCTCCCCCGTCAAGAGACAGCGCTTACATTGCGGCTCGTCTGAATAAGTGAATCGTCCGAAACAATCGTTCCTACTGCCCGGCAGCATCTTTTTGTCTCTCCCCCATCTCCACCAACGCTTTGTCCACATCCTCTTCATAGTTTCGGATGGAAACTTCGATGGGGGTGGGATCCTTCTTCTTCAGCTTCTGCCCGCCGATATGGTTAAAAAACACCGTGATCCCCACCGCCAGTCCTATAGAGTAAGACACCTCCAACACATTGATGCCGTCAGCCTTGCGGTTCATCACCAGTTCATAGATCTCCGCAAACAATTCCCGCACACCGACATCATTGTGGTACGCCATGATGGTAAAACCGGTCCCGAAGAAGCTGACCAGACAGACAAATGCCACCTTCCCCACAAGGAGCCACCTGCTCTCCGTCTTCCCTGCGCCAAGCCGAACCAGGCAATCCGTCTCTCCCACGATCTCCACCGAAATATCCTGACAGACCGCCTCCATCTTCTGCACGATCTGAAGCGTACTGAGCACGTGAATATCCTCATCCTGGGGAAAGCGATACAGCTTCACCGCTTTCATTTTTGCCTCCATCAGCTTGTCCGCACAGTCTACTTCTGCCACATCAGACAGAAAAACATCCCTGTCTGTCACCTCCACGCTTCTCTGACACTTGATATAGATATTGCTGTCCTTCATACAACCCTTTCCGCATCCCTTTTCCACCGGGAATACTATTACTTGTCCAATCCTGCCGTCGTCCAGAGGCACCTGTAAAAATAGTACAGGGAACCGATCATCTTGCCCACAGCCATCGCCCAAATCGCCAGCCGCATCCCCGTACCAAAATTGATTCGCATAGAAAGGATGGGAATACTGTCCAACACCTCTGCAATGGCCAATGCCAGACATCCCACAAAGATCCCCGCAAAGAAACCATAGATGATCTGAAGCGAGAGCCCCCAAAACGCTCCCGCTGCCCCCAGAAAAGAAGCTACCGCCCCGGCATAATAGGGATAAAAGATACTTGCCAGTCCCCCCAGGATCGTTCCCCAGATGATCATCTCCTCATACAACGTCACATGCCTCGCTGTGTGCGTCTTTCCCGCAAACCGGGGCACCAGCCCTACCGCAGCGAACACTGTAAACACTCCCGCCGAGGACAACACACCGTAGCTTGCCCCGGCAGCACACAAAATCAGCCACTTCATCTTTACACCGCCTCTCTTTCCCGTTAGTATCCCACCGTCTCCGAAAAATATGCAAAAAAATACTGCGTCTTCCGATCGGAAGACGCAGCACAATTACAGGCACATATCCGCAATACAGATACCGGTGCGGTCAGGACACAAGCAGCCCCCTCATTCCCAGAGCGGTGCAAAACTGATATTCATGTCGACGTTAGTCTTGATGCCCTGCACCGACCCCTTGTCTGAATACTGCCATACCTGGAACTCGTAGGGGAAAAACATTCTTCTGTTGTAGGAAGCATACCACTTATCGTAGGCCTCCAGCGCGGCATAATCGATCCGGATGGCTGCCATCTCTGTATTGTGGTAGATCATCGGCCGGTACCCTGCCTGTGCGATCTTTTCGCAGAACCGCAGGGTCAGATTGGTGCGTTCTTCCGGCGTCAATTTGTTCATTCGTCCATTCCCGCTGATCATCTCCACATCGTATACCACAGGGCAGTCCAACTGATAGGAAGCGATATTGTCCAACACCAGCTGCACCTCCTCATCCAATTCCGCTTCGGTGATAGCCTGGCTGAACATATACACTCCGACTTTGACACCCGCTTCCTTCGCCTGTTGAATATTGGTGTGGAACATCTCATCCACCACCAGTTTTCCTTCAGAACCGTATCCCCGGAAGCCGACCCGGATAAACGCAAACTCCACGCCGTCCTGCGCCACCAGATTCCAATCGATGACGCCCTGATGACTGGACACATCGATTCCCTTGTGGGAGGTCACCTTGCCGTCTGTCAGATACTGAAACTCTCCGCTGTCCAGGATATTCAGATTGATCGGGTCAAGGCTGTTCATCTTCAGTTCCTTGTTCACCGGCACGAAATGATATTTTCCACTGGCTGCCACCACGATGTCATCCGGGTACAGCTCCCGGAGCAGTTCTACCACAGTGACTCCGTCCAACAGACCGCCCTTTAAGTCCAACAGCACCTGATTTCTTCCCTGAATCAGGGCGTCAGACGCCACCTGAGCTATCTTTGCATCCAATTCCTCCTGGGTATAGACGATGGTTCCCGACACCACAGGCGTCACATTCTCCTCCTCTGTATCCGCTCCCCGTCCAATGGTCCTGCTGTACACGATCATTGCTCCGGTCAACAGAACGATCAATATCACAAGACAACAAAACAGTGTGAGGAACACTTTCAGCACACCGGTCTTTCCGGTGTTCTTCTCAAATTCGCTCTTGGCCTCCAGATACTTTGCCTCCCTTTCTCCGGAAGGTTCTCTCTCCCCGTCCTTATTCTGCTGCTTCGGTTCCTTTTTATCTTCCTCTAACAGCTCTTCTTCGAAATCATCATAGTCCTTTAGCTTCATCGTCCTACTCCAAAACCCCTCCGTATCCCAACACTACTCTTCTATCATATACGAATTCTCCCCATAAGAAAAGCAGTATTTTCTCTTTTCACAAAATCTTAAGATTAGGCTTCTCCTGCCGTATCCCGCATACGCCTCAGAATCTTTTTCTCCAATCTGCTCACCTGAACCTGACTGATTCCCAAGAGTCTGGCGATCTCAACCTGTGTCTTGTTCTCAAAGTACCTAAGCGTGATCAGACGCTTTTCCTCCTGACTCAAAGTGCCTAAAAGCTGTGAGATCAGCATACGGTTCAACAGCTTCTCCTTCTCCAGATCATCCTGCACGTAAGCCCCCAAAGTGCTGTTCCCGATGCTTCCCCGATCCCCCTGTACCACTCGATCCACCAGAAAGCTCTCGCTCCCATCCTCCTGATACACAGAGGCATACAATGACTCCACCTCCGAGGAAGCCTCCATCGCCACCACAATGTCCTCCGCAGACAGACCGGTATCCTCCGCGATCTCCGACAGAGTAGGGTCTCTTCCGTTTTTTGTCTGAAGCTTTTGTCTGGACAGTCGTACCTTTAAGCCATTCTCCTTGATCGTCCTGGATATCTTCACCGGCCCGTCATCCCGGATAAAACGCTTGATCTCCCCGGTGATCATCGGCACTGCATAGGTGGAAAAGGCAAGCCCCAGGCTCAGATCGAATTTGTCGATGGCCTTGATCAGACCGATGGTGCCGATTTGGAACAGATCCTCCCCATCTACTCCTCGTCCGGCAAAGCGTCTCACGATGTGGTGCACCAGTCCCAGATTTTTTTCGATCAGTACTTCTCTTGCATTGGTTTCTCCGGCTTGTGCCCGGGCGATCAGTACTGACATATCCTCCATCCTCAGTCACCCTCTTTAATCCAATCACCCGCCTCCATTTTCTTCTTCATCCGTACAACGGTCCCCTGTCCCAGGGTACTCTCAACCTCCAGTTCATCCATAAAGGCCTCCATCAGCGCAAACCCCATTCCTGCCCGATTCAGATCCGGTCTTGAAGTATACAGTGGAATCATTGCCTTGTCCACGTCCTCGATTCCTCTCCCCGTATCTTCAATTTCGATATGTAGTATCTCCTCCTCCAACAGACAGTGCAGTCTCACCTTTCCCGGATGAACAGGCTGTGACTTGAGCTTCTGCTTTCCTTCTCCTCCGTATCCCTCCAGATTTCCATACCCATGGATGATCGCATTGGTCACAGCCTCCGATACCGCCGTCTTGATATCATCCAATTCCTCCAGCGTAGGATTTAAGTGAGTGACAAAGGCTGCTACCGCCACTCTGGCAAAGCCTTCATTTTCAGCCACTCCGTCGAACAAAATCTCCATCTCGTTTTTCACGCTTAACACCTTTCCCTTTCTGCCGCCTTTTTCATACAAAAGTGAAAGGCAGTCACATGATTTCCACTATTTTGTGAAGTCCCGACACTGATAGAATCCTTAAGATCTGACGGCTGCAATGTATGGCAAAGACCTTTCCCCCGAAACAGGAGATCTTCTTATACCTTCCGATAATGATACCCACTCCCGAAGAGTCCATAAATCCGGTGTCTGCAAAGTCAAAGACGATGTTTTGAACCGATTCATCCATCAGTAACCTGTCCGCCTGTTCACAGATATACCCTGCATTGTAATGGTCTACCTCCTCCGGAAGCCGTATCATAAGGTAATTGTCGATGATCTTGAAATCCTCTCTCGTCAGCTGTTCCATAGACACTCCTTTCTCACTGCAAAAGATAAGGACCTACTTAATCTGCAGGTCCTATCTTTCGTAACATCATTATTCTATTGTGCCGGTGCACCGAGGGCATCCAGATACTCTCTGGACTTCTCCACTCTATCGGAATCAGGATAGAGTTCCAAAACCTTCTGATAGTACAGGACAGCGTTCTCATTGTCACCGGTTCTGTGGTAGGCCCGTGCCAGGAAGAAATAGGCATCTACGCCCAACTCGCTGTAAGAGGCATAGGCAACCGCCTTCTGATAGACAGGGATGCATTCCTCGTACTTCTTCTCATCATACAAGCTCCTGGCCTGAGTATTATACTCCTCAAACAGCCCGGGGGCGATGGCATCCTGCATGGTATAGAACAGGGAACGGAAGCCTTCCGAAGCCTCCTCCAGATTTACCTCACTGCTGATGCGCTGCAGTTCCTCCGAGGTGGCATGTTCATCGGACTGTGCCAGGTACGCTGCTGCCACAGTCACCAGATCGTCCAGAGATTTCATCGATCCGTCTACGCCCACATAGCCGGTCAGTTCCTTCTCCATGTCGGCGATCCTGCCGGACAGAACCTGATTCTGATTCTCCAGTTCCTTGACGGCCAGAGTCTTCTCCTCCAGCTGATTGCTGATCTCGGAGATAGTCTTCTGCGCGTCATTATTGACATTCGTCTTGACTGCAGGGAACATGAGGAAATAGGTGATCCCCGCACCGATCAGCAGACCGATTGCGATGTTCAAAAGAGTGCTCCAACCGGTACTCTTCTGTTCGCCCACTGAGACAGGCTGGATGATCAGCTCGTTGTCGCTGACATAACGCACTGCCTCCTCCTTCTTTTTCTTCTGGACACCCTTCACATCCTCTTCCGGCTCCAGCATATGCTCTACTTCCTTCAGATAGCGCAATGCCTGGGTGTTATTTCGGTCAATGTCGATGCACTTCTTCAGCTCTCTCTGGGCACGATCCCACTTCTCACTGTCCATATAGAGCAGTGCCAAGAGCAGATGGGCACGAACAAATCTGGGATTGACGGAAAGCACCTTCTTCAACTGCAGCACCGCCATATCCTTGTTGCCCTGTCTGCAGCAATTCAGCGCGATATTATATTTTTTGATCGTGGAATTGATCGCCTCAAATCTGGCCTGATTGGACTGCAGCTTCTCCATAAAGTCATCTGCAATATTCTTCTCCGGGCGCAGGTTCTTACTTAAGATCCACTCACTGAGAGCAGACACCACCTCTCCCATCTCAAAATAGACCAATCCCAGCAGATTACGGGCTTCAATATTATTCTTGTTGTATTCCAGACTCTGTCGTAAACATTCCACTGCACCGGACAGATCCCTTACATTGGCCTTCTCCAGACCTTCATTGTACAGGGCATTTGAGGTTGCAACGATCTTCTTATACAAGACCACATTGGCCCCGCAGGCAGTGCAAAAATCGTGCTCCGACAGGAGTACTCCGCAATGATAGCAATACATTCTTACACCTCTTCTGTCTCTGTTTCGTTTTCTTTCATCGTCTTGATCAGCAGATCGGTCAGGTCCGTCAGATTCTGCTTGTAGATCGTATCTTCAATCTCCTCAACCTCAAGGCTGGGGTGAAATTTTTTCAATTCCTCTTCAAAATTAATCATCTCTTACACAACTCCTTTATCTCTCCGACCAGATACAGACTCCCGGCAATATAGAGCCTTTCGTCCGCTTTCCGGTCTCCCAGGGCTGCCCGAAGGGCCTCCCCACATGTATCATACATTCGAAAATGACAGTCGGGATACTTCTCAAAGCAGGCCGTTAACTCCTCCTTGGAGATCGCCCGCCCTGTGGTCATATGTGTCAGGTAGAATCTGTCAAACAGTTTTGCGGACACGATCTGATCTATCATCCTCTCATAATCCTTATCTGCTACCACACTGAACATAAGACTTCTCCTGCCGGCTTGTCCATCCAGAGAGACAGACTCCAAAAAGGCCCGGACCCCGTCCTCATTGTGGGCTCCGTCCACGTACACCTGCGGAAGGATCTCCTCCATGCGTCCTGCCCAGAAACAACCGGAAATTCCTTCCTGAATCTGCTTCGCAGTGATGGAATGAGCCGGATCCAACTCCTCGATGGCACGAACCGCAAGCGCCGCATTCTCCATCTGATAAGCGGCAACTGTGTGCAGGCAAAGCCTGATATCCTTATAATACCGAGTGCTTACAGAAAAATCAATGCTTTTATTCTGAAAACTTAACAACCTGTAGTCTCTTTTCGACACAGACACTGCCGGTGCGCCAAGTTCCAACGCTTTTTCGTCAAAAACTGCTGTGGTCTCCGGACAAGTGTCCCAATAGACCACCGGGGTGTTCGCCCGAATGATACCGGCTTTCTCCGCTGCGATCAGAGAGACCGTATCCCCCAGATACTCCACATGATCCAGACTGATATGGGTGATGACGCAGAGTTTCTTGGCGGACACTGCATTGGTGGCATCCAGTCTGCCGCCCAGGCCGGTCTCCAGAATGCAAAAGTCTGTCTTATCTTCGGAAAAGAGCAGCATCGCCATGAAAAAAAGGTATTCGAAGAAGGTGGGATGATAATCCGGTTCCTCTTCCCCCGAGAAAACAAGTTCATAGACCCGCAAAAACGCATCCAGAAAGGCCTCTTTTGAGACCATCTCTCCGGCCACCACAAACCGCTCTCTCACATCTACCAGATGAGGAGAGGTAAACAGTGCCACCCGCTTGCCGGCGGCCTCCAGAATAGAGCGCAGATAGGCACAGACCGAACCCTTACCGTTGGTTCCTGCCACGTGAATCACCTGCATACTTTGGTCCGGATCTCCCAGCCTGTGCAGAAACCGCTTCGTATCCTCCATGGAATTTTTGCTGGTAAATCTTGGAATCTGATAGAGATATTGTACTGCCTCTTCGAAGGTGGTAATGCACTGTTTTTTCAAAACCGGTGTCCCTCTTTTCTTCCTGCTTTGAATTGAAACTGTAGCTCAATTTCTTACATTTGTCAAGTGAAAAGGACCACTGCAGGTTTTCCTGCAGCGGTCCCGGGCAAATCCTTGGCAGTGATTACTGCAGCTGAGACAGTCTGACTGTCACCTGCTCCATCATCTGCGTATACTTTGCAAGCTTCTCTCTCTCCTCGGCGATCTTTGCTTCCGGTGCCTTCGAGAGAAAGCGCTCGTTATTTAACATGCCGTTGACACGTGCAAGCTCTCCTTCCAGTCTCTTCTGCTCTTTCTTCAGTCTCTCGATCTCCTGCGCGATGTCAACCAGCTCGGCAAAAGGAATGTAGAGGGTGGCACCGGGGATCACTACGGAAACAGCGTCCTCAGGGATACCTGTCTTATCCTTCTGCATGGTCACGTCACTGGCGTATGCAAGGGAAGCGAAGAACAGTTTGCCGGCGGTGAAGGTGTCGAGAATCTCCTCCTTCTCGCTGACTACGAATACGCTTGCCTTACGGCTGGGCGCTACGTTCATCTCTGTTCTGATATTGCGGATGCCGCGAACTGCCTCCTTGATGATCTCGATGTCCTTCTCCTCAGCTGCGAAGGCACGCTCATCGGTGTACTCAGGCCAAGAGCTGATCATTATGGACTCTTCCTCGCTCTGCAGCGTGCAGAAAATCTCCTCTGTGATGAAAGGCATGTAGGGATGCAGCAGCTTCAACGCATCGATCAGCACCGTCTTTAAGGTCCACAGTGCAGCGTTCTGGCTGACTGTAACGTCGGAATTATACAGTCTGGGCTTTACCATCTCGATATACCAGTCACAGAATTCGTCCCAGATGAAGTCGTAAACCTTCTGTACGGCGATACCAAGTTCAAAGTTCTCCATGTTGTCAGTCACATCGCGGGTTAAGGTATTCAGCTTGGACAGGATCCACTTATCCACCGGCTGCAGTGCATCGGCAGCAGGGGCGGTAACCTCCTTGCCATCCATGTTCATCATGATAAATCTGGAGGCATTCCATACCTTGTTGGCAAAATTACGGGAGTTTTCTACTCTCTCATAATAGAAACGCATATCATTTCCGGGTGCATTTCCGGTGATCAGAGTCAGTCGTAACGCGTCTGCACCATACTGATCGATGATCTCCAGGGGATCGATACCGTTGCCCAGTGACTTGGACATCTTCCGTCCCTGACTGTCTCGAACCAGTCCATGGAACAAAACGGTCTTGAAGGGCTTCTCTCCCATCTGCTCATAACCTGAGAAGATCATTCGAATGACCCAGAAGAAGATGATATCATAACCGGTTACCAGTACATCGGTAGGATAGAAATACTTCAGATCCTCGGTATTGTCCGGCCATCCCAATGTCTCGAAGGGCCAGAGTGCGGAGGAGAACCAGGTGTCCAGGGTATCGGGATCCTGTGTGAAGTGAGTGCCGCCGCACTTAGGACATACGGCAGGCGCCTCCTTGGCAACCACTACTTCCTTACAGTCATCGCAGTAGTAAGCAGGAATTCTGTGACCCCACCAGAGCTGACGGCTGATACACCAGTCCCGGATATTGTCGGTCCAGTTAAAGTAGGTCTTCTCCATACGCTCGGGAATCAGCTTGATCTCACCGTTCTTTACAGCCTCTACGGCGGGCTTGATCAGTTCATCCATCTTCACGAACCACTGCTCCTTTACCAGAGGCTCAATGGTGGTCTTACAACGGTCATGTGTACCTACATTGTGAGAGTAATCCTCGATCTTTACCAGCAGTCCCATCTCGTCCAGTTCTCTTACGATTGCTTCTCTTGCAGCGTAACGGTCCATTCCTGCGAACTTGCCGCCGTTCTCATTGATGGTGGCATCATCGTTCATCACATTGATAATGGGCAGGTTGTGACGCTTACCAACCTCAAAGTCATTGGGGTCGTGGGCGGGAGTGATCTTTACAACTCCGGTACCGAACTCTCTGTCTACATAGGAGTCGGTAACGATGGGAATCACACGGTTTACGATGGGCAAAAGTACACTCTTGCCGATCAGGTGTGCATATCTCTCATCCTCCGGATGGATCGCCACAGCGGTATCGCCCAGCATGGTCTCGGGACGGGTTGTGGCAAAGGTCAGGAATTCGGTAGTGCTGGGCGTACCGTCATCGTTCATGATGGGGTACTTGATATGCCAGAAATGACCGGCCTGCTCCTGATATTCAACCTCGGCGTCAGAGATGGAAGTATTACAGATGGGACACCAGTTGATAATACGGGAACCCTTGTAGATATATCCTTTCTCATGCATCTTCACGAAAACCTCTGTAACGGCCTTGTTGCAGCCCTCGTCCATGGTGAAGCGCTCTCTGTCCCAGTCACAGGAAGAGCCAAGCTTCTTCAGCTGAGAAATAATTCGTCCGCCGTACTCCTCCTTCCACTCCCAGGCTCTCTTCAAAAAGCCTTCTCTTCCAAGGTCATGCTTATCGATACCCTGCTTCTTCAGGGTCTCGATGATCTTTACCTCCGTCGCGATGGAAGCATGATCCGTACCGGGCTGCCAGAGGGCATTGTAGCCCTGCATTCTCTTGAAACGGATCAGAATATCCTGCATGGTGTTGTCCAGGGCGTGTCCCATATGGAGCTGTCCTGTGATATTTGGAGGGGGGATCACGATCGTAAAGGGTTTCTTGGAGTGGTCTACTTCTGCATGAAAATACTTCTTTGCAAGCCACTTCTCATAGAGTCTGTCTTCTATGCCCTTGGGGTCATAGGTCTTTGCAAGTTCTTTGCTCATAGTTTTTTTCTCCTTTCAGCGGCAAAAGAAAACCCTTTGCCGATTCTGCAATCAGCAAAGGGCGTTAAATACGCGGTACCACCTTTGTTCATAAGTGCCTCGCAACACTTATCTCAACGACTTCCATCAAAGTCTCATCCGTTAACGGGGATGACTCGGGACTGCTTACTATTCTTTTCAGCACTCCGGCTCAGAAGCTACCTTCCGCACACCTTCCTTCAAGCAGCCTCACAGCGTATCTAACGATACAGCCACTCTCTCTGGCAAGGGGTCATGCATACTCCTCTTCGTCACAGCTTTTTTCTATAGATGAACTATAATCCATCCGTCACCGTTTGTCAACCGGTTTTTGAGGAAATGGTTCCCCGTCCGTCATATGCATTCACTATGTGATTACATATTAATTGGGAATACACAGCCAGTCCCCAAACGAGAATCACTCCTGTTAATAAGCATAACCTTACTTTTTTATGTATTGCCTGATGATCCATATTCATAGAATACCTTTCTTCACTTATCGAAAACGTATTTTTTCCGCATTTTTGTATACAATATTGCTTACATTTCTTCTCTGTTTACTAACCGAATAAGCATACGAAAGGATCTGATTTTATAGAATATAAGCATACGGATTAATATAATATAATCCGCTGAACAGATGAATCGACAACAGCAGCCAGCCAACTGTTACGGTTATTTTATTCCATATGCCTGATTTTGAAGCAACTGTCAGATATACCAGACGCGATGCACTGATCACCCAAAAAAGCAGCATACCGGACATCATCGGCCATGCAAAATTAAGGTGACTTAATTTAACCCCGGTCTCCACAATGAATGAAAACTCCAAAACACCAACCAGATAGCCAATGAAACTGAGTCTCCCCTCTACAGAGTGCAGGAAATATTTCCGGTTCGTCAACAACATCCAAAACGGAAAGGCCATAGAAAGAATGATGGATTTTGGAACATTTGGTGAGTAAATATGCCACGCTGTCAGAAATGGAGAAATCGCGATCTGTGCATCAGCATCCGTGCCTCCCCAAAAATAAAAGGCTGCGTATTCCAATAACAGATAGAGCAGAGACGGAATTGCTGCACATGCCATTCGCCACATGATTCCCCATACTTTTTTACAATCACCCTCTTTTCTCCTCCAGGCAGCCGTCAAATCAATCAGCAGATAGATTGCTCCTGCCGGGAGAAGCATAAGTTTGAAACGAAGAGGTAGCGGATAGAGTATAACTTTAAGCATCACAAATA
>JBJENO010000011.1:0-29562 GCA_051880235.1 Acetatifactor sp.
TTGGGACATTTTCATTTGTGGTATATTAGGACATTATCAAAAATGGCTTATACAATTTAGATATTTTCGCAACAAAACGATTGACACAAACCTGGTACCAAGTTAGAATGCAAGCAAGTTGAAGCAAGGGCGTTTCCTAAGACAGGAAATGCTCTTTTTTTACACAGACCATCAGAAGGAGGAAGAAAACATGACCGAATCGAAAGAAGCCTTCCTGGAATTAAAACATATTCGTAAAACCTACGGCAAATTCACTGCTTTGGAGGATATTAACTTAACCATTCACAAGGGCGACTTCGTCTGCATGCTTGGACCCTCCGGCTGCGGCAAGACCACCCTGCTTAGGATCATTGCCGGTTTGGAAGCCCCCACCGGAGGACAGGTCATTATTCAGGGAAAAGATGTGACGAAGCTTCCTCCGGGAAAAAGAAATTTTGGCATTGTCTTTCAGTCCTATGCACTTTTTCCGAATATGACGGTTCGTGAAAATATCGCCTTCGGACTGAAAAAACATAAGCTTACCAAAAAGGAAATGGAGGAAAAGATCCGAAACGTTCTGGATCAGGTGAATCTGGCAAACCAGATCGATAAGTATCCCGCACAGCTCTCCGGCGGTCAGCAGCAGAGAATTGCCCTGGCGAGGGCGCTGGTGGTATCCCCTGATTTTCTATTATTAGATGAGCCGCTGTCAGCATTGGACGCGAAGGTAAGACTTAAGGTAAGGAAAGAGATCCGCTCTCTTCAGCAGAGGTTAGGGATCACCACCATTATGGTGACGCACGACCAGGAGGAGGCTCTGACGATGGCAGATCAGATCGTTGTCATGAACAACGCCTGCATTATGCAGCAGGGTACTCCCGTGGAAGTATATGATCAGCCGGACAATCCCTTTGTCGCTGACTTTATCGGTTCCATCAATTTCTTTCAGACGGATATCAGAACCAACGCCAACGTCACCACCGACAAAAGTCTGATGGAAAAACTTACGGAGAATCAGGAAAACATCAAGGCCTGTCGTCCGGAAGATATTGAGATCGTCCAGAAGAGATCCCTAAACTCCTTCAATGTACTGGTCCACGATATCGAGTTCCATGGTTACGGATACCGACTCTGGCTGGACTTGGGCGACAGTGAGAACGCACTTGTAAACAATGATTATATCTCTGTAGATATGTCTGCAGATGAACTGGCGAGCCTCGGAATCAAGAAGGGGGACGAGATCTCCATCCGCTTCAAACGAGGGAAACTGCATTACTTCCATCAGACCAAAAAACGGGCCAACGCCTGAGACGGGGAGGTGTCAAACCTATGAGAAATCAGAATAGAAAGCTGCGGGCACCTGCCATTCATGTGGGTAATCTCGTCCAGAGGATCATGATTCTTCTGATGGTTTTCTGGTTCTTGATCTTCCTGATCATGCCAATGCTCATGATGTTTGGTCAGATCTTCTCGGATGACCATGGGAACTGGGTTGGGCTGAAAAACTTCGCAGATTATTTTCACAATCCGCTCCTGCTGTCCTCCATCGGACACTCTCTGTCGGTATCCTTCTTTACCGCAACCGTGTCCACATTCATTGGTCTTCTGTATGCTTACGGTGTGACCAGAACCGGGATCAGGTGCAAGAAGCTGTACCAGTATCTGGCGCTGATTCCCATTTTTATTCCCACCATGGTACACGGCATGGCATTGATCTACCTGTTCGGCAAAACCGGTATTGTTACGAATTACCTGAACATCAACATCGGATTGTACGGAAAAACCGGTATCATCATGGCGCTGACCGTTTACTGCCTGCCACAGGCCTACATGATTCTGTCTGTTGCATTGGACAGCGCTGACAACCGGCTCTATGAGGCAGCAGAGGTGATGGGTTCCTCATCGGTGAGAACTTTTTTTCGGGTGACCCTGCCCTCCATCCGCTATGGACTGATCAACTCCTTCATCGTATGCTTTACCATGAGTTTTACCGATTTTGGTGCACCGGAGGTAGTGGGTGGAAGCTTCTCGGTCCTGGCAACTGACATCTATCGCCAGGTCGTGGGGCAACAGAAGATGTCCATGGGAGCCGTAGTCGGTGTGATCCTGACGATACCGGCACTGATCTCGTTTATCATCGATCTGATGATGAAAAAGAAAAACGAGAGAAATGAATTGTCCTCCAAGGCAGTTGCCTTTCAGCCAAAAGCCTCCAAAGGCAGAGATCGTTTCTACCAGGTGTTTTGCTCGCTGGTGGTACTGTTCTTCCTGATATTGATTGGAACCGTTGCACTGTCGGCCTTTGTAAACGTATGGCCCTATGACATGTCCTTCACCTGGAAACATTTCAACTTCGGTGCAGCCCTTCACGGAACCGGTGTCATCAGTTTTGTAAACAGTTTCAAGCTGGCACTGGGAACCGCAGCACTTGGAACTGTACTTGTATTTACCTTTGCTTACCTGATCGAAAAAGGCAAGACCTTCCGAAGACTCAGCGGTATCTGCAGATTTCTCTCCATGATGCCGATGGCTCTTCCGGGACTGGTCCTGGGACTGGGATACATCATGTTCTTCAACAAACCCTGGATCGAGATACCTTTCCTGCACATTGCAGTGGAAAACAGTTTCTCCGGATTCTATGGGACCTTTGTGATCATGATCTTCTGTACCATTATCCACCTGTTCTCTGTCACCTACGTGACCGCCTCCACAGCGTTAAAGAAGCTGGACCGGGAATACGAGAACGTGGCAGAATCCATGAGCGTTCCCTTTTGGAAAGTGTTCTTTCGGGTTTCTCTCCCGATGAGCATCAACGCCATATTGGAGATCTTCATCTATTTCTTTGTAAATGCAATGGTAACCGTTTCCGCCGTGGTATTCCTGTACACGGCAACAAGCAAGCCCGCTTCCATCGCCATCCTGAACATGGATGACAACGGAGATTATGCAGCGGCAGCAGCAATGTCAATTCTGATCTTTTTAATAAATGTTGCAGTACGAACCATTTATGAACTGGTGAATGCAGTTTTGGTCAAGAAACTGGATCGCTGGAAAATAAGGAGTACCTGACATTCAGAATTGAAGAAAGAGAGGTAGTTATTATGAAAAAAACATGGAGAAAATACTTATCATTGGCGGCAGCCGCAGTTCTGACCGCAACCACGCTGACAGGCTGTGGTGTGAAGTCTACCGACGTGTCGGAGCCCTCCTCCTCTACTCCTTCTACCCCCGTGGTCGAGAGCAGCGAGCTGACGAAGGCAACCGAAGGCTCTATCACCGTTTATACCGCGTTTGAAGATGATCAGATCGACAAGTATCTGACCTCCTTTAAAGAGAAGTACCCTGATATCAAGGTCGATGTCATCCGTGAATCTACCGGTACCCTGATTGCAAAAGTCATCGCCGAAAAGGACAATCCTGTTGCAGATGTCATCTGGGGTACCTCCGCATCCGTCATGCTTCAGTTGGAGCCCTACGGCCTGATCACAGGCTATAAGCCCGAGAAGGCCGAGCTTTTGGATCCCAAGTTCTATGACAGCGCCAGCGAAGCTCCCCTCTGGACAGGCTGCGATGTGTATGAGACAGCATTTCTCGTAAACACAAAGGTCTGCGAGGATGCAGGGGTTCCCGTTCCCACATCCTTTGCCGACCTGCTGAATCCCTGCTACAAGGATATGATCGTGATGCCTGACCCCACCTCTTCCGGAACAGGTATGCTGTCCGTAAACGGTATTCTGCAGATCATGGGCGAAGAGAAAGGCTGGGAATACATGAAGGCCCTCAACGAGAATATCGCCAACTACACCACCTCCGGTTCCAAGCCTGCCAAGATGGCTGCTGCCGGTGAGTGCGGAATCGGTATCTCTTTCGGTTACAGATGCTCCACCCTTCTGGCAGAAGGCAACCCTGTGGAAGTCGTATTTCCTTCCGAAGGCTGCGGATGGGACGTAGAGGCGAACTGCCTGCTCACCAAGTCTGAGATCAATCCTGCCGCATACACCTTCCTCGACTGGGCGATCTCTGATGAAGCAATGGCTTCCTACGCAACAGAATACCCCATCACCGGCCGTGGTGTCATCGGTGCGATCCCTACCGGATACAGTGAAACACCTCTTGAGAACCTCTGCGACCTTGACCTTGCAAAGGCTGCTCTGGAGAGAGACGCCATTATCGAAAAGTTCACTCCTTTCCTCTCAGGTAAGGAAGGGAAGTAACTCTTTTTTCTCCCCCTAACCCGGAAGAGATCAGACCTTGAGTTGATCGGGTCTGACCTCTTCCTTCTAATATCTTTTCTGTTTAGTGCACACTTCTCTTCGTCTCCACCATAGACAGCCTCGCCCTATTAGTGCAGAATCAGCCTTTTGCCTCCCGAAGCCTCGCATAGCACTCACTGCAATAGACCGGTCTATCCTCCTTGAGCCGAATTTTCACGGTTGTCTCCTTGCCGCACGCCGCACAGATCACCTGATGAGCATTTGCCTTCCTCGCCGTACGGCATGCCTTGCATCTCACCGGAGCATTCTGAAACCCCTTCGACGCATAGAACTCCTGCTCGCCTGCAGAAAACACAAACTCCGCGCCACAGTCCAGACATTTGATTGTTTTGTCCTCATAACTCATATCCATTTCCCCCATCTCTCATTTTTTATGATATCTGTATGATCTGCTCATACAAAAGAATCTCTTTCGCATTCACATTCCGGTTATCGTGATAATGCCCAAAAAACCATTTTTTGTAGGATATCGTCCGGCGAAGCTCCTCGAAATAGTCAGTGGCGATATCCGGTCGGAACAAACTGCCGCCCAACAAAGCCTGAGTGCTGGAAGCACAGCAATGGGTCACGATGAAATCCACCTTGTTGCCACAGGCGGCAAGATTTCTACGCCCTTCCTCCATCTCTTCCCGGGAGGGCAGCTCCTGTGCCCACCAGCTCTCACGGTTGATACGGTAGGAGACCCATTCCCGATCCAATTCCTTCTTTTTCTTGGCAAAATTCGGATCAGACCGATCTAAAATACCGCCGGAAATATCATGACTGCTGGCTCCGCCGAAGGTAAAGATCCTCTTCTCATCGATCTCAAAAACCTGCCCTCGCATCAGATGAATGACGGATGGCCTGATCTTATGCACCTTGCCACCCTGCCATCTCTCCACGGGATAAGCGTAGAGTCTGTCAAAATTCTCATGGTTTCCGTCTACAAACAGGGTGGTGAAGGGCTTTTCCTCCAGCCAGTCCATCAAGTGTTTTTCCTCTTTGCTCTCTCCATCCTTCGCCCACACACCTCCGAAATCACCACAGATGATGACATAATCCTTTTTGGTCATCTCCTTCTGTTCAGGGAAATTTTGGGTGTTCAGTCGCCGAAAGTCCTGATGACAATCACCGGTAATAAATATCATCGCTGCTTCACTTCCTTTCCTCTTGTGCGTTTTGTATCACATGCCGGTATCCACTGTGATCCGGCTGCCATCTCTTAACTTCTCCACCTTGATCTGCTGGGGAATGCTAGTCTTCAGTTCCTCTCTATGGCTGATGACACCCACCAGCTTGTTGGCACTGGATAGATTGACCAGGATATCCATAGCATTATCGATGGATCTGCGGTCCAGCGTTCCGAAGCCTTCATCGATGAACAGTGCATCCATTTGGACGCCGCCCTGATGCATGGACACAGTGTCGGACAACCCCAATGCAAGACTTAAGGAAGCCTTGAAGCTTTCCCCGCCGGACAGATTCCCGACCGGCCTGCGATGGCCGGTATAGTTGTCCAGTACTACCAGGTCCAGGAAGTTATTGCTCTGCTTTCCGAGGGACTCCTCCTGACGATACAGTTCGTACTGACCGTCACTCATAGGAAGCAGTCTTCTGTTGGCTGCAGCGATAATACTGTCAAACCCTGCTGCCTGAATATACTGCTCCAGGGTGATTTTACCGTTTCCGGTTGTTCCCTTGACCAGATCATAGAGCCTCCTTGCGATGGTATATTCTTTTTGCGCACTCTCAAATTCTGCTCTCTGCGCAGAGATTTTTTCCCGCTTCTCTTCGTTTGTATGGATGCGGTTCTGCAACAAATTCACCATAGCACGATTGGTGTCCACGTATGTCTTTTGTTCTGCAAAGGCAGCCTGCAGTGCATCCATGTCGATCTTAACTCGCCCCCTTGCATCCTCTGCTGTCTGCTTCAGCCAAGCGACATTGGTAGTTACCGCCTGATTGTAGTCTGTTACGATCTGCTCCATATGGGCGATATGATCTTCTGTGACCACCATACTCATCATCTCTTCCAACGAGGTAAACTGATGTTCCTTGACTGCTTTCTTCGCCGCCTCCAAAAGGGTCGCGGCATCTTCTTCCTGGGTCTGTAAGGTGGAGGCAAGGGTATCTAAACTCGCCTGCAGGGATGTCACCTTCTCATCTGCCTTCTGCTTCTTCCCCATAGCCTGTTCTATGGCATCCAGTATTGATTTCGCAGTCCCTGCAGCATCCCGACGGGCTGTTGCCGCCTCCGTCCAGGTGGGAAAACTCAACGTACTCAGCGCAGACAAAGTTGCCTTTCCTGCAGTAAGCTCATTATCCGCCTTTCTCTTCTGCTCATCCAGAGTACGCTTTGCCTCTTCCAAGTGTTCACTGTCGGCACCTTGGGCCTTCTCCAGGTCTGCCTCCCCATTTTGCAATTTCCTACATGCTTCTGTCAGAGTTTTCACACGACTCTCATTCTCTTTCCGCTTCTCCGTCATATTCGCCGCGGCGGTCTGCAGATGCGCGTAGAGCTGGTCCACAGTCTCTTCTCCACAGGTCATGCCGATCATCGGAGAGGTCAACAATTCCGTGATAGAGGACCGAAGCTTTTCTTCATGTTCCTCCAGGGAAGTCTTTGCCTTTTCCGCCGCCAGATTCGCGCGGTTCTTCTCTTCCTGCAGAACATTCTCTCTCTCCTTCAGGCGCTTGAACTCCTCCTCAGTAATGGACCTATCCGGCAGGACGGCAGGTTCGGGATGGTGCACGGAACCACAGACGGGGCACTTCTGTCCCTCTGCCAGGTGACCGGCCAGAATACCGGCACGGCATTCCTCCAGGACCCGTTCTGCCTGTGAAGCCTGCTGACCGGCAGTCTCATAGGATGAGCGCGCATCCAGAAAAGCCTGTTGCTTCTCTTCCAGATCCTGACGCCTTCTGGTGCGTTCTTTTCCCCCAACGGTCAGAAGTTCTGTCATGCGGGTGATGATCTGTTTGATGACATCACCTTCCATCAAAACGGTCTGGAGTTCCGAAGGTTTCTCCTTCAGATCTGCAACCAGCTTGCGCAGTTCCAAAATACGATGTTTCAGCTGTTCTTCTGCTGCCGCAAGCTGCTCCTCCTCTGCTGCAATAGATTGTTTCGCCTGCTCCAATGCAGCCAACCTCTGCTGCAGTTCCTCTCGCTGTCTGTACTTTTGCTCTTCCTCGTTGATCCGGTCGACCTTCTTCTGCAGTTCCTCGGCCAGGCTGCGCCGTTCTTCTGCTGCAGTTAACAATGTATTGCTCTTCTCTGCTTCTGTCCGGGCATCGGTCAGTTTCTGTTTGATGTCCTCGACCTGAGCTTTCGTACTTGCCACTTCTCCTGCCTTGGTCTTCCATGCCTTGAAGGCAGGATAGACCTCGCGGGTGGCGGCCTTTTGCCTTGACAGGCGTGTCAGGATGTCCTGAATCTCCTGTCGTCTGATCTCCAGAGCTTCCTTCTCCTGCTGCAGCTTCTCCAGACGCTCCAGAAATGCATTGTTGGTCTTGGCTGTAGCCAGTGCCGTCTGGGTATCTGCCAGGTTTTTTTCCGTTTGTTCCAGCAAAATGACATAAGTTGCCAATGTATTCCGGTCAAAGGAGATCACATCGCCAATCGCATCCAGGATCTCATCAAGATTCCAGACACTGTTGCTGTTCCGGGCACGCTCCTGTAGACCGGAAAGCCTTTCTTCCGGTTCTCCTGCCCCAACCACATCGTCAAAATACTGGATGATACTTTCCTCCGCCCTCCTCTTGCGTCCAAAACCGGCATCCATATGATCCTTCAGGCGATACTCGATATTTTTATAGGCCCCGGTCATAAAGATGGTTCTCAGAATCTCGGTTCTCTGCTCTGTCTTAGTATTCAGGAGCTCCCAGAACTCGCCCTGGGCGATCATGGCGATCTGCTTAAACTGCTTCTCATCTACATGGAGCAACTGTTTGATGGCCTGGTTCACCTGTTTTAAGCCTTCGATGGGTGGATCGCCTTCCTCATACAGAACTGCCTTCTCCTGCTCCTGGATCTCTCCACTTCCCCGCTGCTTCGGTCTGGAATAGGTAGGCTGTCGCCAGACATGGTACTGCTTCCCCTGATGAGAGAAATAAAAATCTACAAAGCTGGGCGTAGTATCCCCCGCATACTCACTGCGAAGATTCTTGGTATCGCGAAAGGAACCGCTGGTGATCCCGTACAGGGCAAAGCAAATTGCATCAAAGATCGTCGTCTTGCCGGCACCGGTATCCCCGGTGATCAGGAACAGCCCCCTGTCTTCAAATTGTTCAAAATCGATCTCCGGCATTGTATCCGCATAGGGACCGAATGCGCTGATCAGCAGTTTAATCGGCTTCATCTATCACACCTGCCTCCCTTGCAACCATTCTCATATAGTCCATCTCTTCCTCACTGATATCGCACTGGTACATCAGCTTGTAGAAATCTCCGATCAGTTCGTGGAAGGATCTGTCGGCTACCACGTTGTTGATGTCCACCTGCTCGATGGCCCGGGTATGAGAATTGTCGTAATCGATCTTCACCGTATTCGGATATACCTGCTGAAAGATTCCCATGGCATCGTTAATGATCTCTTCATCGGTCAATGTGGCGTAAATGAAATCATTGGTATCTGTCACGTTTTCCCGGGACAACAACTGCTCCAGCGTCCCGCGAATATGGCGCATATCACGCATAGGCTTTAGGGGCACCAGTTCGATGTCCACGTCTCCTTTTGCCCCCAGCGTGATAATGGGTACAGACTTTTCATTGTTTACCTCACTTAGAGAGTACTTCAACGGGGAACCGGAGTAACGGACCTCTTCCCTGCCCACATGCTGAGGAGAATGAATGTGCCCCAATGCCACATAATCAAAAGCGTCAAAGCGGTCATAACCAATCTTTTCCACCAGACCTACACTGACAGTACCTGCGCACTCAGAACCGCCCAGAGCAGGATCCTCGCTGCACCCGGTGACAAACTGATGGGCCAGGATCACATTTCTCCCTGCCGGATCAATATCCGCATGGTCAATGATAAGGCGCACCGCATCATCGTAATTCTCAATGGTTTCATCCGGATAATAATGTCTCACCTGGGAGGCCTTTACAAAAGGCATCAGGTAGAGATTCACTTCCCCGTATTCGTCCCGCGCAGTATATTTCTGCAGTGTTCCGTCAAATACTGCAGAAATGTAGATCTGATTCACACGAAACAGACTGCTGCCAAAG
This sequence comes from Acetatifactor sp., assembly GCA_051880235.1. Lineage (GTDB taxonomy): Bacteria > Bacillota > Clostridia > Lachnospirales > Lachnospiraceae > Acetatifactor. The sequence continues at coordinate 9,466 of JBJENO010000011.1, forward strand.
TTTAAGCGGTCATCCGAGTCGTGGTTACCGCTGATCATATAGGTCTTCACTCCCGCCTGCGCCAGGCAGCACAGAAAATAGTCCAGAAGGTTCATCGCAGCCTCACTGGGTATGGCTTTGTCATAGATGTCTCCCGCGATCAATATGCCGTCTACGCCTCTCTCCCTGATCAGTTCCAGTATCTGATCCAGCATGTATTTCTGGTCTTCGATCAGGTCGAAGTCACCTAAGGACTTGCCCAAATGCAAGTCCCCCAAATGCATTAATCTCATATTGTAATCCTCCCCTGCATCAACTTCTCCTCCCCGGGCAGTGGTCTGTTAATACACCAGCCAGAGTGTGACCACCATGATCATCACCCGAAAAATACAGGGCAAGATTACTTTTCTCATACTCTTCCTATTCGCTGCATTGCCCTTGACTACAGCAGAGAATAACAGTGTGAGGAAAGCTGACACGATCCAACCTGCCGTCAGACCCATGAAACATTTCAGAATCATCTCTTCCAGGCCGTCTGTTGTAAGCCACTGAATCACTAACATGAGAATGGAAAAGGCAAACGGATAATTGACATACTTTTTGAACACTGTACACTCTTCCACAGAAGCGCCCCGCTTGGCTTCCCACAAAATAATCCACGTGACAAAAATAGAAAACACTCCAACTGCTGTAGCTGCTATGACAAAATAATTACTTAAGTTTTGCTGTAACATAATCCATTACCTTTCTCATTTTTTCGTGAATTCTTTGTACTTTATCTTCCTGAACATCAAACACAGGCTTTTGTGCGACTGAGGATAGCACATATACCGCATCCGATAATATCGCCTGAGATCTGCGGAGCGTTTCTGAGACGATCTCAGGGGAGGCCTTTATCCCGGTCAGGTGGTCTGTCGTCCTTTCCACCTCTCCAATCAACCGCTCGATTCTCAATTCCCTATATTTTTGGAAGTTGCCCGCTGTTTCTTGTGGTGCGAAACGAAATTGTACTCCCACGCAGACGATCAACAGCCCACAGGTCAAGGGCATCAATGCATGCTGCCAAGCCTGCATCCTCTGAGCATATCTCTTGTTACGATCCATTTTCTCATTTCTGAGAAATTGTCTCTGGATCCGAATCTCTTCCCGATAGATCTTATCCGTGATTCTCCCGGGTATTTCCTTTCCGCATGTTTGGCACACACGATATCTCAGCGGGTTGACAGTCGAGCAATCACATTTCCATTCAGAAGTAATACTCTCCTTGAACATACTGCTTATTCCTCTCCTCTATTTTCTCTCACTCTTCCGGAGGCATCTCCCTGCCTTTCAGACGTTTACTCTTTCTTATACTTGATGTTCACATTGCTTTTGCGCAGATCGATCCTTGGGACTATGCTGTCCTTTGGAAGTGCAACCGGTTCCCTGCTATCCTTCTGCGGCATTGCAGTCTCCTCCTGTGATGCCGCACTGTTATCCCCCGATTCCGTACCATCCTCCTGAGGTTCTGCACTGTCCTCCGGAACTTCCGTACCATCCTCCATCGTACGCTCATCCGCAAATATTTCGTGTTCGCTTTCAAGCTGAATATCGTCCTGTTCCAGATCAAACCGAAAATTCGCTGTCTTTTCAAGGAGATACTGAAAGGCTCCATCCCGCCTGACGATCACATTTTCAAAATGGATCTGATTCATCGCCAGAAATTTCGCATCTGTCTCAGCGATTGCCAGCGGCACAACAACCTTCCTTCCATAGTCGCCCTTACCGATGGATTTTGCATTCACATTACTGATGGTCTTTTTTCCCTGCATAACGACCATTGGATATTTCATTCCCTCAAATTTCACCAGATAGGCCCATCTGTAATACATCTGGGTCGTATGTAAGGCTTCAATGGATGTAATGGTGTCGCCCTCATTCAGAATATCCATGTGTTTATATTCCAGAAGACGATCATTGATTTCCTGTCGCAATTCCTCATCATATTGCACGGACTCTCGGGGCACTACACCGTCCGCCTTCTCTTCCAGAATCGATTTCAGATACTTCATATTGTTCTCTTCCAAATATCCCGGAATAACGGTTCCTGTTGCCGCCTCAATTTGCATTATTCTGGGAGTGTCATACATGGTATGGCTGACGGATTTTCCATTTGCGTTCTCTTCCAGTGTTTTGCGCCCCATCTCGGTGATTTCACCGGTTTCCAAATCAATGTGATGATACACCATGAACTCGTTGTTCAAAGCTCGCTCAATCAGTCTGTCCTTCATGCCTGACAGAGAGGCTATTTCTTCCTTCTTTCGAAATCCGGCGTCATACAGCCGAAGAACCAGTAACTCAAGAGCATCAAAATCTTCGATGATATGCTCCTTCACCATCGCCTCCGCCATGGCGATCGGACACAAAAAGGTATGAAAGTACAACAGTTTCAAAGGAGGCTCTCCTCCAAATGGCTCTAAAAAAATCTTTTTAGATGCCTCTCTGATCTCTTTTGCAGTACTCATCTAAACCATGTACGATATTCACAATGAGATAAATCGTACGTTCCTTTCTTTTCTTATGCTGTGACCATTTAGACTGACCTTTGCCTCAAAAATTCTGAAGAGGAAAGAAGGTCTCCGGCCCCCTCGTTCACATGCTGCAACAGGAGTCTCATAAACCTGGCAAATTTGCGTTCGCAGGCAGCAGAGCATTCCGAACATTGTTCAATAACTTCTCCGGTGATCGTCTTTGGCTCCTCCCGGTTCTCACAGGGCCATGCTTCCCCCTCCTCTACATGCTGTTCCATGTTCATACACCGGACAAGATAGTCGATATCCCCCGCAATGACCAGCTGCTTCTGGCAACGGGTGAATGCAACATTCAGTCGTCTCAACTCTTTCATAAAACCAACTCGTCCATTCTCCGGTTTTTTTGAGACAGTACTTCGAGTAAGGCTATATAGAATCAACGGTCTCTCCTGTCCCTGGAAGCTGTCCAGGGAAGCAACCATGCTTCTGATCTGGGACTCCTTGATCGGAAGCTTCTTTTTCGACAAATATTCCCGGATCAATCTGACCTGCGCACCATACGCAGAAATAATGCCGATCTGATCCTCTATTTTCTCGAGAAAGCTTTGCCTCTCATTCTCCGGCTGTGCTTCTATTACCCTGCTGACAAGGTCTGCAATCAGCTGTGCCTCATATGCATTCTGGTATCCCATCCTGCTGGCCGGCTGGCTTTCAGAACGATCCTGTGCCTGACTGGTCGAAATCACAACCAAGGGCTTCTCCGTCCCGGGAACCATCGGTGCAAAGTTGTCCATATTATAGCTTGAAAAATAATTGCCCTCATAAAACCACTCAGAAATAATATCAGAGATATTCCCGGGCATACGAAACTGACGATTCAAATTCACCAGTTTCTTAGGATCCTTTGTCACACGGGTAATCATGTTCTGAACAACTTCAGGCTCAAACTTCTGGAAGGGTTTGGGCGAGTAGTCCTCCAATACAGGCTTAAGAATTGTACTCTTATCCATTCCCTGCTTTTCCAGGGTGATAATGGTCTTTCTTCTCATGGATTCGAATACATATTCAAAGAAACTCATATTGAGCAGATCCGTCTTGATCTCATCGGCCTTACAGGCTACCACGACCTCTTCATTTGCGCAGGGTGGAATCTGCTTATAATCTCCCAAGAGCAGATTCTTTTTCGCTCTGCTCATAGGCACCAGCGCATTGTGGATCTGTATCTGACCTGACTCATCCACAATCGCCACATCAAACTTCACATTTGCAAAGTCTCTATTAGAATTGATTCCGATACAGGTAGCTCCCACGATCTGACAGGTTTCCAGCAGTGCGTTCTGCATGATATCATTTCGCTGATTGTTGACAAGGGTATTCCACTCCTGTAACGCAACCTCCATCTTCCGAATGGACTTCTCAAGCTTGTCAAGCACAAGCTGTTGCTTTGCTACGATATCCATATTCCGTTCCCAGCTGCTGACAAATTCAGGCTGGGTAAACAATCCTGCCATCTCTCCCACGAATTGCGGCAGAAACTCCCGGGTACATGCCTGATGGGTATACTCAGTCACAAGCTCCAGGGTCCGGTCATATTCACTGACAATCTTCTGTGCTCTGAGCCTCTCATTCTCCATGCGCAATACGCCAACGGCTTGATTGTACGCATGAATTGCTTCTGCATATTTCCCTCTACAGGAACGCAGGGCCTCAACACCGGATTCTAATTCTCTCCTGACTCGGGTAGCATATCGCTTCCGGAGCAATTTCTCCAGAAACCCCTTCGTTTCATACACGCGCAGGAATATCTCCTGATGAGCTCTCCCTTCCATGATGCGGTCAATCTCACTGCCGAGAAAACACACTTCATCATAAAGTGAACCGATATCTTTCATTCTTTCCTGCATGATGCCGGTGTACTCTGCGAGTTTTTTGCTTTTCTCCTGAAAAACATCACACTGCATTTGATAGGCTTTCAGCCTTTCTCGATATTTACGCAGTTCCTCCTTATTATGGGCCATGTCACTCTCCACCCTTAAGTGATTCTCATTAAAGTGGAGCTGCATGGATTCAATTTTGTTCTGGGGCAAATAGGGCTTACAGTTTTCCTGAACTTTATTTTCATTGCCCAGCCGAACTGTCTCAGCTATCTTACCGAATCTGGCCAATACGTTATCTACCGCTGCATTGTTCTGAGAAGAAATCAGAACTCGCTGTCCCTTGCGGATAAAATATTCTACCCAGAAACTGATAACCGTTGTTTTACCGGTACCCGGAGGTCCCAAAACAAGTAATAAATCCTCCGTCAGAATTCCCTTAATGATCGCCTCCAGCTGCATCTGATTGGGTGGATACTTGCCTGCCATCTTTTCCGCAAGGTACTCTTTCAGATCATCGGGTACTTCCTCATACCCTGCCACAGAGAAATCCGCAAAGGTACGATACATGTACTGTGATTCCACCTTACCACGTTCCATGCTTCGAATCACCCGGCTGCGGACTTTCGTCTGTGTATCATTGATTGCCATAACCAGTCTGCCTGTGTCCGGAAAATCCGCATCGTCTGCCTGATGATAGAAGGCTATCATGAAAATGACTGCCTCATCGCTCTCATGATCGATCTCCTCCAGAACCCCCGTATAGATTCCCCGCTCTGCATCCTTCCCACCAACAATTGTGATTCGATCGCCAATCGCAAAGAATCCCTTCTCCGGATCTGCATTTTCATCTTGGGAATAAAATCCATAGATCGACCCCTTGTCATTTTTGCGGAGAAATGCTCGCCGAAAATATTCGATCCCTTCCCCCTGTGTCTGCCGATATTGCTCGACCCAGCTTTCCTTATCTGTATAATCTCGGAAGGGGCGCAGAATATTATTTCTGAAACGCTCGGGAATTACAGTTCTCTCTTTCTTTTCATCTGCCTCATCATCGGCATCGTCTGCTTCGAAATACTCATCCATACTGTCCAATAAATCATTGTAGACATCCATATCCATTTTCCATGAATTATCGGCTACTTCCGGATGAATCTCGCCGTTATATATGACATAAACTCCACCGGAAGGTATGATGGTGAAGATCTTTGTCTTATACAGACTTTCCTTCTTTTCCGCTGCTTTTTTCCCGAACAATATACTGGTACACTGCAAATTCGTGTACTCACTACCGAAAAAATTAAGCACATAATGCCCTACATACAAGGAATATCTTCTCTCGGAAGAGGCATTTTTCTTGTAGGAAGTGACAACCAGCGTTTTCGCATTCTGCAGTTCACGAAAGATCGCATCATACATCTCCTGAGACACTTTTTGTTCATTGATGTAGAAAATGATTCCCGAAAGTATTTCTTTATAGTTTTTAGGGTGCAGTTTGATGACAGCATCATTCATCTTCGTCCCTCATTCTCTCTGAAGAAGCTTCCATATTCATCGGCAGATCCTGCACTTTCTCACAGGATTTCCTATCTCTCTGCAATAAAACAGACCACTCTTCTTCCGTAAATAGATCTCTCAACTTCTCGTTCATCGCCTCAACCCACCTTTATGCTATTCAGATTCGCAATAATTCTTCCGTATGTAGGTCTATCCTCCTGCCGAAAGCTGGTCATCTTCTGTAACACCTGCTCAATCATATCCACCCCGGATATTTGCAGCAGATACTCATCCAGTTTTGGAATCTGGATCCACCTTCCTTCACTGGATTTATATAAATAATCCTCATTTATTTTAGGTGGTGCACCCAACAGCAGTTCATAAAAGATCTGTCCCATCGCGAAAATATCCGTTTTTGCATTGACACTGGTGGTTGTACTCTTGATACCAAGCTGTTCCGGGGCCTGATAATCCATCGTTCCCACTCCTCTGATACAGTTTAGATTAGCGCATCCAAAATCGATTATATATACATCCCATTTTCTCGTGTTCCGATTGAAGTCGATCTGTATATTCTCCGGTTTCAGATCCCTGTGTACGATCACGGGATACTTTTGATTGATGGATTGCATAATTCTGCAGAGCTGTACAATGATGCTTTTCCTGGCCACAATGTCTTTGGCCTGAAGCTGATCCTTTTTGCGGCTGTTGATCCAATCCCGCAAGGAGATTCCGGGAGCAAGACTCATGATAATAATGTATCTCCTGCTCTTTGTGTCATCCCAGGCATCATATAGTCTCGGAACAGCATCCGAACACCCGGATACCAATTTCAGGGTATCTGCTTCTTCCCGGAAGGCGTTGCGCAATGCGGTGGCAATTTGAGGTTCTGTCAGTTCCCCATACCGGAGTATTTTCACAAATTTCCTTTTGCCCTCCTTACCGGACGTTTTCCCGCACCATATTTTCGTCAGTTCGTTGGTATAGATCGGACCCTCCACCTCATAGGTCTTGTGATTCGTTTTATTGATCAAGAACATTCTCGAGTTTCTCCTTCACGATCTCCATCTCATCAAGAGTATTCAGGGAATCAAAGAGTATGGGACTTAGTATTTCCACCACCTCATCCGAAAAAAGATCATACAAATCACCCTCGTCCACTTCTGCCTGAAGACACTTTGGATCCGCACAATAGATCATGATTTTCGCGATGGAGTAAAGGTCCACCTTATCCCACGGTACACCATCATACGTTTCCCGTTTTCTGACTTCCCCGGGCCAGTAAGGATTGCCGTCGATCAACGGTTTCAGCGCATTCATCACGGTTCCTTCATATCCTTTGATCTTAGCAGTCTCCATATTGACAACTGCGGCCATGTAATTCTCTCCGTCAGGAGTAATAATCACATTGCCGGGCTGAATATTCCGCAGATGCATGCCCTGTCCGATTCTCTTCAGTTCGATCAGTACATTCACCAGATCCAGAGCGATCTGCACGATCTGCCTCTCTGTAAACCGAACTGAACGCATCTCGGAAAGCAACCTGCTGTCCTCATACACGGAATATGCAACATAGTCTCTATCGGAGTTTTCCAATTTTCCGCCGGGATAATGCTCGTCCAGGAGATAACTCCTTCTGCGTTTATCCTCTTTAATTCTTTTGCCGGCAACCATTCCTCTGGCGCCCAACTCATTGTTGCTCTCCACATCACTGTTGCGATGGTAAATCTGAAAATAGAAGTAATTATCCTGGGGATCTCTCACGAAATAATTGTATTTGCCCACAACCACCTCGTTCTCTGCCTTGGGAACCGCACGCACCACCTCATAGATGCCAAAAGGAATCTTTAACGGATCAAAGGGGAGCTGTTCCAGCCTGTCAGTAAATACCTCCATCATAATCTCGTACAGAGATTTCACCGATTCCGTTGCGATCTGAATGGTAATCTCATTCACTGCATGAAAATCGATCTTCTTTTTTGTATGAACGGTGACGTTACCGTTATCACGGATCGCATAAGCCGCGGCTTTGTCCGTGAAGATATGCTCCTCCAGACACTTCTCGATCATTCCCGCAAGATGAGGAGGACAAGGTATGGCTCTGTCATCCTTAATCAATCCCTTGCACAATGCTTCAAAAGCAGTTCGAGCCGCCGTCATTGCGTCATAGGGAGACATTAAAATTTTGCTCTCCGCAGATCTTCCGTTTTCCAGTACGGTTGCCTTTCTCGAAAACTGTATCTGATTGAACACGTCAAAATTCATCTGAAGGTTCCTCCGTAACTCCCCATTTTTTCATTCTGTTCTGAGTCAGCACAGGCGTAAAAGATCCAGAACAATGCACTACCTCTCATTTCCTAATGATACATAAATGTAAAGTAGTTCTGGAGCTCCTGATATCTTACCATACCCTCTTTAGAAAACTCCACCTCCCGGAGCACAGGGAACTTTTCATTCAGATATTCAGCCAGTTCTCCGGTAATCTCATCTCTCAGAACGATATCGCCGCAATAATCGGCCACTTCCGCGGCGCCAAACATATCCAATGCTTCAACGATTTCTCCCCGATAGTTCAGACATCGCTTCTTCCATCCGGAAAATTTCTCTCTCGCAGCGAAATCCTTCCTTTTGATTGCAAGCAGTTCCAGATACTTATAGGTGATCTCCCAGGGATGCCCGGAGGGTTTTCTTCCGTCTCTCCTGATAAGAGTATCCTCCAAACCACACAGCTTTTCCCATAGGACTTCATCCACTTCCTCCTGATGGAAAGAAAAGAGTCCTCTGATCAACACATACATGGCATACTCATTTGAAAAACTGGAATGGACCGACTCCTCTAATGAGGTAAGATATCGAAACATCTGGTGATAGGTACTCCTGCCATCAAAATAGTCCCGGATCTCCTGATCAAAAGCATCCTTCTGATTCGTATCCGCATAATAGTGAAGCAGATAAGACTGCGTGATTTTGTAATTGGCTGATCCTCTTTCAAGCATCTGCAGAGCTTCCCGGAAATAAGTTTCTGCTTTCTCACTCCGCTTTTCCGCATAAATTCTTGCCAACTGGCTATTTGCCTTTGCCTCATCTAAAAAGGCATCCTCATCATCTCTTTTCAGAACTTCACGCTTGATTTCCGAAGCCAACTGCTGACTGCTGACATTTTCCACAGCAAGTTCTAACGCTTTCTCCCATTCAAAGCAATCCTCCAGACACACGATCATCTTATTGTTTGTCCGTAAATACGCATCGACACCCACATAGAAAGCATACTGCTTGCATTTTTCATAATATTCAAATGCCCTTGCAGCATTTCCGATATGACAGAAGGCGGATACGCCGGCATCATATAATTTGAATAGTGTGCCGGCCTTCATATCGATACTTTTGTATTGATCTGCTACTTTATCTACCATCAATTCAAATTGCTGCATCAGATACAAAAGCTTTTCCTGGTCAAGGTTATTTACAGAAAGAGATGCGGATAAGTCATTTACACAATTCGTAAAAACTACCGGAGTGACGATTTCCCTGACTCGCTCTTCCAAATATGGGAACCACACCTCTCTGTAATGTTGGGCAAACCTTCCCTGTTTCATCTTCGCATCATAGGCAATGGACAGCGCCTCATAAAGCTTCCCACGTTCATAACAATTCCACGCCTTTGCAAATGAATTGTCGATCTCATCATACCCGAAGATGAGATTTTGCTGATGGGGATTGAGACGATTCGTTCTATCCACAAGCTGCCCCAGCCAATCATCTGCACCGGTTCCCACGAGTTTATAGCCCAGCATGGAACACAGACTGTCTGATAAATACAGAAATTCCATTCTCTGCTTTTGAGGATCGTATTGAATAGATTTCACATACAGCTTTTCAATCTTAACGGCAACATTTCCGCTGTTGACCATCTCTTGTGCGATCAGGGTGCGATAGATATCCGCGTTCATAATACTGTAAAATCTGTGGGTCCCATCACTCACTTCGTTGATCCGATACCCCTGCTTTACAAACTCGGCTTTCAGGCTACTGTCCATCTCATCAACGTCACCTGTCGATCTCGTAGCAATATCAATATTGATCGACGGTGCCTTACCGTAACGATAGATCGGATTATGGAAAATAATACGGTTCACAACTGAGCTTGCCATATGGAAATAAAGATTGGCTGCCCAATCATCTCTGGCAAGCATATTGGCATTTTCTGACAACAGACGTTTCTTCCCGTCATCACTTTTCAACATCACAAATAAATGGTACCGGCCTTTGCGATCTCGAAGCCTTCTCCCTGTTTCATCGTATAATGGGTTTCCTGCATAGGTACCCTTTGAGATAAATTCCGGAAGTGTCTCTGCAACCTTATTTTTGACCGGAGCAACCACGTTATGGTCTCTGGATGCATCTCCATTGGAATGCAGATCCTCAGGATAAGAAAACCCTTCCCCGGCATCCTCAATCACCTTCTTGTAATAGGCCCTGATACGCGCTCTCTCAATGCCTTCTTCTGTGTGAATTTGTCCGGCTTGCTCCCCGTCATCGAAAATCAGACCACCTATAAACAGCGGTCTGTTCTCCTCTTTCTCAAAATCGCCATATTCATCCAAAGACATCGTTATCATCTGTTCAAATCCTCCATGGATGATGGGTACACACGTTCAAACTCTATGTTTTCCTTCCTACACCGGTTTCGGAATCATTCCCATCATCTTTCACTATTCATAAAGCTGGAATTCCCTGCAGAAAGCATCATAATTCTGCGTCTCATACCCTCGGCAGAACACTGCATACTCTATCGTCTCAAAAAATCTGGAATACCTTTCCACAGAATCTCTGAATATCTCCACATTCTTTTCACTTCTATCCAGCATAAATCTCCCTCATAGTCACAAATCCACTTGCGAGTCATTTGTCATATAATATTATCATATCACGAATCCCGCAACGAATAAAGAATAATCTAAAAAAGAGCTGAACGTAAAAACGCCAGCTCATATAAACGTTTGCGGAAGGGCACTATGTGCCAGTGGAACATGTTTAGCCCTGACCGGAACAGAGTGTAAACCAAACCTTCGGTGCAGCATGACCGCGCATCACCTTAGCAGGGCGCATAGCCGAAGTAGAACCGAGAGGTACTATAAGCCCTCTCGGACACGCAAACATATCGTCACAGTACCTCCTGTGGGACTTGAACCCAACATCTCCGGCTTGAGAGACCGGTGTCCTAACCTTTAGACTAAGGAGGCATAATGATCCCCACGGGACTCGAACCCGGTATCTCCGGCGTGAAAGACCGGCGTCCTGACCATTAGACTAGGGGACCCTATCGGAGCCAAGGTGTCTCGGCTCCTTTCTTTTTCCTCAAAAAGTCATGCGCTAATCTGCGCCTTGACCGTTACATCGACTACCACAATATCATCCATTGAGACACCAAATACTGCAGCCAAAACAACTAAGTTATCGATTGTCGGCAATGCAGTTCCGATTGAACAGCCCTTCCCGGCATGGACGTCCGGCATGATGCGAATTTTGGAGCCTTCCGTCACCACATAATCGCACATGCGTCTGATCTGTTCGATTGCTTCATCCTCCACTACCTTTGCATAGCAGATGGCAGTATTTACTCTTCCTTTGATCTCTAATGCTTTCATTGTTTTCCCTTTCCTATCACAGCATCCTGCATAAAAAATGCCGCCTGCCAAATCATCTTTAGGCAAGCGGCTCGCGAAACATGTGATTCCTTTTCCGGTGATGCTATTCCATCCCCGGCTCAAAAAGACAATCTGAACGTTTATCGCTTCCTAAAAGTGAGTACACAAAACCAAAGCTCTCTTCTTTATCGAGGAGTGCTGCCTGACGTTCACTATTAGAGCGATAGAACCGATCCATTGTCATCATGTCTGTTTTCCTTTCCGGGATCCATTGCGATCCGCTTTCTCAATCCCTGTATCGTAATATATCACAATATACGTTAACTGTCATTATACTCGCAGTATATAGAAGATGCAAGGGTAAAATCTCTCCATCCTCTACAATACACTATTCTTGTTTTTTTCATAGATCTCTTCAATCAGATCTTGACGCAGGAAGAACGCATCCACCACGTCCGGATCAAAATCTACGCCACGACCATCACGAATGATGCGATAGCACTCCTCCAGAGGCAGGGCATCCCGATAACAACGCTTCTCGGACACGGCATCGAATACATCTGCGACAGCCATAATACGGGCACACAGAGGGATATCCTCACCACTTCTTCCTTCCGGATAGCCCTTGCCATTCCATTTCTCATGGTGATACATGGCTACCTGATATGCCATGTTCTCATATTCGCCATCAAACAAGTGTCCAAAGGTATCTCGGATGATTTTACCGCCGATCCGTGGATGCTCCTTCATTTTCTCATACTCCGTCTCAGTCAGCTTCCCTCTTTTCTGCAGAATTGCATCCGGTATCCCAACCTTTCCAATATCATGCATAGGTGCTGCCTTTAACAGATTGTTTAAAAAGTCCCTGTTGATCACATTCCTATATTTTTTCTCTTTTCTGAGATTATTCGCAATCAAATAAGCATAGGCAGAAGACCGTCTGATATGACCACCGGTATTGTCGTCTTTGTTTTCTACCAGGGTGGAAAAACCCGTTACCATCTCATCCTGATAATACTCCAGACTGCTGATGGTAGGATTCTCCATGCTGATGTAGATCCCAATAGTAACCATTGTAATCGCAATACAGGATATCAAAATCTCCGGAAAAATTATCTGCAGCATTACAATCAACAGAATAAACACCAATGTGATAGCTACGCCGATTTTCTTCTTTACCGCAATATTTCGATGATTTATCACGATAATGGTCAGCGTCATTACAAAATATATGCCTATGCACGCAAAGCAGGCGTAAACCGGCAGTCCCATAGAATAATTGGTATATTCTCCCTCCAGGAATTCCAGCTGCGGAATCAGCACGATCGTAAGAATTCCCATCACTGCACCGAACAGGGAGGAAATCCAGATCCACTTCTTCTTCGTTACACCCACTGTGGCTTGCAGCCAATATAAAAACACCATGACGATGTACGCTTCATAGGGCAAGAACATTCCCAGATGTAATACAAGATTCACCACCCGCGGAACCTTGTCCGTAAAATTCACTGTACAGGCCGTGATGCCATCAAACAACACTGCCATTACGGAGAGAACGAACATGACATTGAAAATAGGATTGTTATAGGTTTTGTTGGAAACCCTCTTCAATTGGCGTCCCTCACGAATATAGTTTACTCCTACATAGCCCAAAATCAACAGACATGGTATCTGCATTTTGCACCATTGTAAAACTTCCATAAAAACCATCCTTTTCCAGTTTTTTCTTATTCTATCGTAATGTCTGCTTTTTTTCAATAAGAAGCATATCTATGGAACGATTCCATCAGAAAAGCAACCCAGAGGGGTTGCTTTTCTCCGCCACAGACCACCGACCACAGTTTATCAGTTCATCCAAGCCTGTTCTTATTTATGCTTTCACACCTGAATACTCCCAGGTCTTCGTGTCCAAAAGCAGGAACTCCTGCGTCCCGATTGGACTGCCATCCCGGTAAGTGGAGAAGACATCACAGGAGATCAGATTCTTCTTCCGCTCAAGCTTCTCCATCGGCGTATGCCCCACGACCTGCAAAAGCCTGCGGGGCTTGTACAGCCTCATATTACCATACTGGGGACGAAGCCAGATCGGCGAAGCGTCGTTCCACATTGATGCCCGTCCAAGACCATTGATCGTATCCACCACGGCGTCCACATCATGATAGTTTTTGCTGCTGACAGATTCTCTCACAAAATAATCCAGCACACCGCCATGCGAGAAGAGGACATCGTCTATGCGCTGCACATAGCAGATCGGATTGTCCTCCGGTACCACGCGTCGAAGTTCCAGAAGCTTTCGCTGCACTGTACCGGCTGCCATACTTGAAAATCCGCTCTCCCGCTCATTCCACCAGTAGCAGAGATCATGATTGCCATAGCACCAGCGTGTCTGGGGATACTCTTTCGCAAATCGTATTGCCTCGTCATAAGTCTGCTCGTATCGTTCAATATCATATTCTTTGCCCCAGTCATCCGGTATGTCCATCAGGCACACAGCCTGCTCGGCAACCTTCTTCCGAAGTAAAATATCTGCACGGGTGAACATCCACGGTTTCAGGTGAACGTCCGGAATCACCAGCACCTTCATTGCTTTACCGCCTTTCTTTAACCTTACTTCTGTTTATTCTTGTGACGTCTCTTGTAATCTTCTCTGATCGGTGCACAGCAGGCTGCTACCGCTTCATCCAATTCCTTCCTGCTCTTCGATCTGCGAACTGCAGATACGGTCGCGGAAAGCACCTCAAAATTCAGTGCAGTCCCTTCGCTGTCGCACTCATAATTGACTGCTCTGTCAGAACTGATCCCGAATCTCCCTGCAACCCCAATGGCGTCAATATTGGCCCCCAGAAACAGGAATTCCCAACCGTGCTTCTCTTTTTCCTCCTCCACCATCTTCTTCACCTTGTCGTAGGTATAAATGCGGCTCGCATTCTCCATGCCGTCTGTGGTGATGATGAATAAAGTTTTCTCGGGTCTGTCCTCTTCTCTGGCATACTTATGTACGTTTGCAATATGGTGAATCGCTCCGCCCAGTGCATCCAGCAGGGCTGTACAGCCTCTCACATAATACTGTGTGTCATTCATCGGTTCCACTTTTCCAACCGCCACTCTGTCATAGAGCACCTCGCTCCGATCGTCGAAAAGCACGGTAGAAATGTAGGCCTCCCCCTCTTCCTTGCGCTGCTTCTCGAGCATGGCGTTGAAACCACCGATGGTATCGGCCTCAAGACCTCTCATAGAACCGCTTCTGTCCAAAATAAATACCACTTCTGTCAATCCCTTACGCATAATATTCGTCCTCCTTGATTGTTTTCACCGATTGGTGTTTTCTATTGATGGACTTATTATACAAAAAAGATTTCAGAAACCGGTCGCTTCCAAAACGACCCTGCGCCAACACACTCTATGAAATAATGCAGGGCAATCCGTGCTCTTCCAACTGAATGTCCAGCTCGATCATATCATAAATTTCGTTCTCTATGAAGTAAGAAAAAATGATGTCCGTCTTATCGCAGGGCGACAATGCATAGCCTGCTCTTGCCAGCAGATCCTTTGATTCGTCCAGGTTCAGCTTTGCACCGATACATAGACATAAAGCGGTCAGCTTATTCGGATGATAATTCACATGATTCTTAATCTTTGAGAATACCTTCTTATCAACGATTGCCCGCTTCCAGACCTCTGCATTCTCCATTCCTCTCTCCCGGATCAGATACATCAGATACTCTGAGTATGTATCTGACATATGCTTCATTCTCTCTTCCAGTTTACGCTCATGTTGTTCATCAAAGTCAATGAGTGATGCCTCATCCGATTGGAAAAGTTCAACCGGCTCCGCTGTTTCATCAGAAACAGACTGCTTTGCTGAGCTCCTCCTTAAGATCACCCCAGCCAAAGAAGACTTTGGTACCTTCGGAGCGGCGCTGACAGGAGAATTTGCCCTGACACAATAGTCAGCTGCTTCTTCTCTTCTCTGCGACTCCACATAGTTTTCATCGATGTAAGCTTCCAGATCCGGATAAAGCTTTTCACCGAGCCCGGTTGACTTTGTATCGAAAACAACCAGGAAGATCTCCATCTCATTTCTGAGCAGAAAAGCATTGATTTCATCTACAGCAATTCTCATTCCCTCTTCCTTCGGGTATCCAAACCCGCCGGTAGCGATCAGAGGAAATGCAAGCGACTTGATTCCATTCTCTTTTGCAAGCCGGAGGCTCTCTGTAGCAGGAGCGAAGCTTCTCCTCTTCTCCCCGGTCTCCGCCCCTATACAGGGGGCTGACCGTATGAATGATATATTTCGCCTGTAAATGAAAGCCCGGAGTCAGGAAGGCTTCTCCCTCTTCTGCAAAACCGATGTGTTCCGCACGATACTTCAGCAGTTCCTCATAGCCTGCTGCCATGTAAACTGCTCGGTCACAGCCAACGCCGACGGTCACATGAGCATTCGCCGTATTGACAATGGCTTCTGTATTCATTTTAGTAATATCATTGCGTATGATCTTAAATGGCACGATGTTACCCCCTGTCCCCCTGCAGATATGGGTCTGCAAGCCTCTCCTTCAGCAAGGTATTTCTCTTTTTCACGGTAACATTGCGGATCGCATAGCTTAATGCCTTTTTCGTTCCAACCATCACAAGGATCTTTTTCGCTCTTGTAATTCCGGTGTATATCAGATTTCTCTGCAGCATCACATAATGATTCATCAGCACCGGCATGACTACAATCGGATATTCAGATCCTTGAGATTTGTGTATGGTGGTGGCATAGGCATGAACAAGCTCATCCAGTTCTGTCACATCGTATTCAACAATTCGGTTATCAAAATTAACTTTAAGCGTACGTTCTTCTGCATCAACAGATTCAATGACTCCTATATCGCCATTGAACACCTCTTTGTCATAGTTGTTTTTTATCTGCATGACCTTATCCTCTGCGCGGAAGGCAAATCCGCTCCTGCGAAGAGTATCTTTCGGCATCATAACTGCGCCTCGGCCTCGCATGAAGATCTCCTGCTCCGGGGGATTCAGTGCCTCCTGAAGTGCCAGATTCAGATTCGTTGCACCTACAACACCTCGCTGCATTGGAGTCAGCACCTGAATCTGCTTGGGATCCACATGGTAATAGCCCGGAAGCTTGCGCTTTACAAGCTCAACAATCTGAGGAACCACGGCCTCTGCATCCTCATTTTCCATGAAAAAGAAATCTGCATCTTTACCGTTGGAAATGTCCGGAGCTTTGCCCTCATTGATTCTGTGGGCATTCATAATGATCCGGCTTGTCTGCGCCTGTCTGAAGATCCTGGTCAGTCGAACCACAGGAAAACTTCCGGAATCTATGATGTCTCTCAGCACATTTCCGGCACCTACCGACGGAAGCTGGTCTATATCACCGACCAGAATCAGTCTCATGCTCTGCGGAATCGCCTTCAGAAGCGAATTCATCAAAACAATGTCAATCATCGAGCATTCGTCTACGATGAGCACATCACCTTCCAGAGGGTTATCTTCATTTTTCTGATATCCTTCCGGCGGTTTGCATTCCAACATTCTGTGAATGGTCTTCGCCTCTAATCCGGTTGCCTCTGTCATTCTTTTGGCAGCTCTTCCCGTAGGTGCAGCCAGAAGAATCCGAAGTCCGAATGCCTTATATGCGGAAATAATACCGTGTGTTGTGGTAGTCTTTCCCGTTCCTGGTCCACCTGTAAGAATCATAACCTTTGCAGTGGCAGCCTGTCTGATTGCATCGCGCTGCACATCATCATAGGTCATTCCAACCTTCTTCTCTATGGCCTCAACATCGACGGATAAGTCATCTTTTCCACTTTCCATGCGGGCTTTCATAAGACCTGTCCACAATCTGTCTGCGGCGGGTGTGACTGCAAGCTTTTTCAGCTTTCCGGCCACACCAATCTCGGCGTAATAAAATGGCGGCAAATAAATTGCTTCTATCGGCTCTTTCTTTTCATCCAGCTTCACTATGGATTTTTCCTGAATCAGATCCTCTTTCCGAAGCATCTCATCCATCGTCATAACAATACAGGCCTCTTCTGCCTCCAGAAGTTCTGAAGCCGCCTTGATTAACTGCTTTTTCTCAGCATACACGTGACCGTCATTGCTAAGCTCAGACAGCGTATACATAATGCCGCTTCTGAGTCTTACAAATGAATTTTTCTCAAAGCCAAGCTTTGTGGCAATCTGATCGGCAGTCTTAAAGCCGATTCCCCAGATATCATCTGCAAGGCGATAAGGATTTTCTTTCACGATCGGGATACTTTCATTTCCATACTGCTTATAGATTTTCGCTGCATAAGAAGTGCTTACGCCATTGTCCTGCAAAAAGAGCATCACATTCTTCACTTCCTTCTGCCGCTGCCAGGACTCAGCGATCATCTGTACACGCTTATTCCCGATACCTTCCACCTCGATCAGCAGCTGCACATTGTCTTCAATCACAACGAAGGTATCTGTACCAAATTTCTGTACAATACGCTTTGCAAATTTCGGTCCCACACCTTTGATCAGGCCTGATCCCAAATACTTTTCCATCCCGTACACCGTGGCCGGTAACGTTTCCTCCCAGCTTTCCGCTACGAACTGCCTGCCGTATTTTGAGTCGACCTTCCAATTTCCTTCCACCAAAAGAACAGAACCCACGTTTACATCAAGGAGGTTCCCGATCACCGGCACAAGCTCCGCGTAATCCTTCACGCGGCACTTCAGAATGGTATACCCATTCTCCGGGTTCTGATATGTAATTCTCTCTACCACACAGCGTATCTTCATCGACTCAGAATCACCTCTTTCGGTTAACTGTTGGACCTGTTGGAAGCGTATCCGGTCAAAATCGCTATGATTAACACGAGGAGCATGCAAATGGAATAGAAATTAACAAACGGAATGGATGCCGGTGCCACTGCAAAGCTTTCCCCAAACTGAGCCGACTGTTGTGCCGGAATTACACAGTGCACCGTCCATGGAGACAGGAAGCAGAATACACAGCCGGTACAGTCAAGCAGATTTGCGCGGCGATAAGGATTCACACCATTTTTCTCACCGATCTCATTCACCAGATCACCCAATGCCACAATGGCCACGGAAATCACTCCCGTGATCATACTGAGAATTCCTGCGGACAAAACAATGGTAGCTTCCGCACTTCTTTTGGATTTTGCAAAACGGTTCAATAAAGAGCCCACACCTTCAAACATCCCGCTCGCTTCCATCACGCCGATCAGCGCAAACACTCCGATCAGCATACAAACGGTGCCTGCAGTGCCTGTAACAGCCGAAATCACAAGGCCCTCCACCGCAAATCCTCCGGGGAAAGCCAAAAAATCCTTCACGGAATAAAGCCCACTGAGCAGACCCACTACAGTACCGGCCACAATTCCCCAGGACAATGCCACTACAAGATGCTTCCGCTTAAGACACAGCGTGATGATCACGATCGGAATCACTAACATCAAAAGGCTTAATGGCTTCATCGTGACTTCTTTTATTCCCTCCATGACCACGGTGGTATCTGTGGTTTTGGTAAGTGTGAAGAACAAAACCAAGGCCCCCAGGGCTGCCGGAACAGAATATCTGGTGCGGCTCTTTACCACCATTCCCAGATCCGCGTGCTGGGTCGCCGAGGACGCAATGGTGGTATCCGAAATAGGTCCTAAATTGTCACCGAATGCAGCTCCCGAAACGATCGCACCGATCATATATTCCGGGGCAACTCCTGCCATCACTCCCACCGGGAACAGAATCGGAATCACCACGAAATAAGTTCCCACAGAAGTACCTGTGGCAAATGCCAGCAGACAGGTCATCAAAAAGGCAGCGACCACAAACAGGCGTCCGGTAAGTCCAACCGAAACCACATATGCCGCAATGGTTTGTACCATACCGCTTGAAGAAATCATTTTCCCTGAAATGGCTGCCAGTATAACAGCAAGTACAATGACCGAAAACATGGGCTTACTCAATCCATGAATGATTGCTGCACCGTAAGCTTTATCATCCTTTGCAAAAACTGCACCCACAATTACCGCCGCAAAAAAAGCAACCACATAACCGTTCACATTGGATTGACTGCAGGCAGCCCAAATAATCATGGAACATGCCGCTATAAGAGGCATAAATCTTCCGACTTTTCCGAAATAAAATTCTACCCGTTTTGGTTTGTTTTCCATTTATCGCGTCCTCCTCGTCCTCATCGGGTGACACTTTTCTGATCAGCCTGTGCAGATCAAGAGAAGTGCTCCTGTTCACATCCTCACATTTCGTCAACTCTGTTTGCATGAATCAGGTCTTTCACAACCTCTCCTGCTATGATAAGACCTGCTGCAGATGGGACAAAGGCTACACTTCCCGGAATATCCCTTCGCTCCGTGCATTTATGCTCCGCACCCGGAGGACAGATGCAATTACTTCTGCAGCTGATGGACATATCCTCCTGTGGTCTGATCGGTTTCTCCTCCGAGTATACAACCTTCAATTTTTTTACACCGCGTTTTTTCAGTTCATGCCTCATTACCTTGGCCAGGGGACACATCTTTGTCTTATAGATATCTGCCACCCTGAAAGCACTTGCATCCAGCTTAT
>JBJENO010000012.1:0-1586 GCA_051880235.1 Acetatifactor sp.
TTTTGCAATTTGAGAACGGCATCCCGGACACTGTGATGGGCTATGGAAGTATCAATTCCCTCTGCCTCCGCTATTTCCCGGTACTTCCGTCCCTCAACGAAACGGGCGTTGAGCCGCCTGATCTGTGTGGGGGTAAGGGTGGCAAGCGCTTCATCCAGTCTCGACAACAGATATTCTTGGTACTGGTCGGATGCCCGCTGAAAAAGAATCTCCTCTGGGGAACCGGCTTGCTCCAGAAAGTGGTATTCCAAGCCGGGAGATTCATCCAGGGAGTAAGTATGCGCCCACAGCTTGCGCCGGGTGTTTTCATCAATACGATGCTCCTCCATGATGGCATCCGCAATTTCATCCTCCACTTCCACAAAGGTGTCCTCTGAATAGAGCGGATAGTAGAGCTGCTTCAAGTTGATGGTTTTCATAGGCAGCAGTCCATCCAGTTCTGGCGGGTAAAATACCGCTGCAGTTTTCGGATAGCGCTTTGTAAGGACTGGCTGATTATGGAAGAAGTGACACCTTCCATCTCAGCAATTTCCCTGACTTTCATACCCAGTACATACCGGGCATGGAGATTTCGGAACTGCGCCGGTGACAGGCAGACCATAGCTTCATGCAGATGATTCACGGTAATGAGCAGCAACTGTTCATCCTCTCGCTGGATGCAAATTTCCTCCGGGGATGGCGCAATCTCCCCAATCATGTCGTTTTCGATTCCATCCTCACAGTCCAGAGAAAAGAAGGCTCTGTGATAATAGTGCCTCCGAATGCTGGCGTTTTCCTGACGCTGCATGAACAGCAGGGCTTCTGCCACTTCGTCGCTGACCTCGATCAAAGTGTCCTTGGCGTAAAGGCAGGGGTAATACTTTTTCAAATTGACAAGCTCCATGGGTTAACCTCCTGAAAGCAGAAAGGACAAGCAGCAAAAACTGCCTGTCCTCTCTGATGTTGTGATAGGGGAAAGTCCCTTCACTGGTTAGCCCGAAAATCGCGAATCGTTAAGGTAGTTGGTCAAAAATTCTTTGCACTTTTTTCTGACCGCTTCGATGCTGTAGTGGACAGCCACTTTGGAGCAGCCACAGAGCTGCCCGATCTCGGCATAGCTCAAACCCTCCAAGGCGTAAAGCAGGAACCGGTGGCGTTGGCTTTCGGTACATTGCGCTAACGCTTTCAGAATCTCCAGCATAGTTTCCTTGTGACAAGCATACTGTTCCGGTGACTGTTCGTAGTGTACACGCCCTTCCGTCAGAATGATGTATTCGTCAAACTCCCGACAATCCCAATGCCGCCGCATCTCATGGGCGAGGTTTTCTTCCTTGCGGTCGGCACGGTCAAGGAATTCATAGACTTCCAGCGTGACCTCAACGGACACCATCTGTCCGTTATAATTGATGGTGACTTCCATCTGTGTTTCCTCCATTCAGATTTTTGTTGGGAATCTGAACGGGGGCGGCGGAGAGCGACAGCGAGGAAAGCGCAGAAAAATGCCCAGCCGATAACATACCGGATAGGCGTAATGTGGCAAAATATGCAGAGCAACTACATCGTATAGTTCATGCTCACTGGCGCAGATGTCCTGTGTGGGGGACAGG
>JBJENO010000013.1:0-1576 GCA_051880235.1 Acetatifactor sp.
GACTTGATGCAATCCATCGTGGAGCAATGTTCTTCTTGCACATAAAACACAATAGCGTTATACTGATGATAACGAAGTCTCAAACAAAGGAAGAAGGATTACCGTGGATTTTCAGGATAAATTAAAGGAACTGAGAAAGAACAGAGGGCTTACTCAGGAAGAGCTTGCCCAAGCGCTCTTTGTGTCCCGTACCGCTATCTCAAAATGGGAATCCGGAAAGGGCTATCCCAATATTGATTCTCTCAAAGCGATCTCGAAATACTTCTCTGTTTCACTGGACGACCTGCTGTCAACGGACGAGATCATCACCATCGCGGAGGAGGATGGAAAGCAGAAGGAACGGCATCTGCGGGATCTGGTGTTCGGTCTGCTGGATTGCAGTATCGCCATGTTTCTGTTCCTGCCGTTCTTTGGGCAGAGGGTGGATGGTGCCATTCAGGCGGTATCCGTACTCATGCTCACAGAGGAGGAAATATACATCAAAGTCCCCTACCTGATAATCGTCTTTTCCATGATAGTCTGGGGGATTCTGATGCTGGCGCTACAGGACTGTCAGGTATCCTTCTGGCTTCAAAAGAAGGATAAGGTATCGTTGGGGCTGGGGGCAGTTGGCGCGCTTGTCTTTATGCTCAGTCGGCAGCCCTATGCTTCCTCATATCTCTTTCTGATTCTGGTAATTCAGGCATTAATGCTCATAAAATGGGCATGACACGCTTCGTGTCACGGATGTGACAGGCCAATTCTTTCCTTTTTCTCTCCGTCCGGGTATGCTTTGTTCAGGCAACCGCCGAATACAAAACAAAAAGGATGGACGGAAATGAACAAACGAAATCGAAAGAATCTGTGGACAGCTCTGGGGCTGCTGGTGGCATTTGTGCTGTGGACGCTGGCTATCCGGTATCTGGATGTGAGGCCCATTGGTCCCAACAACTCTGAGGTCGGATTTGCCGGAATCAATGGATGGTTCCACAATCTGACAGGTGTGCATTGGGGACTATACACGCTGACAGACTGGCTGGGGCTGGTGCCTCTGTGCTTTGTTTTGGGCTTTGCCCTGCTTGGGCTGGTGCAGTTAGTGACCAGAAAGAGCCTGTTCAAAGTAGATGGTGATATTTTAGTTCTGGGTGGCTTTTATGTGCTTGTCATGGCGGCGTATATATTGTTCGAGATGTTTGCAATCAATTACAGACCCGTACTGATCAATGGCATTTTAGAGGCATCGTATCCCTCGTCCACAACCCTTCTGGTTCTGTGCGTGATGCCCACGGCGATGATGCAGTTTCACAGCCGTATTCAGAATCGACTCCTCAGAAAAAGCACAAACTTCGTGATTGCCGCATTCACGGTGTTTATGGTGGTGGGCAGACTGATTTCCGGGGTGCATTGGCTGACAGATATCATCGGAGGAATTCTGCTGAGTATGGCGCTGGTGATGCTGTACTACGCGATTTGCGCCTGCTTGCGAAACGGGGAATGACATCTACGGGGATGTTGACTTTGAAGGAATAATCAAATCCGCCGCGCTTCTGTCCGGGATTTCGGATGGAGGTGCGGCGGATTTTCATTTTTCCCGGAT
>JBJENO010000014.1:0-28605 GCA_051880235.1 Acetatifactor sp.
TAACTATGCGGCTTTCAGCCAGTTTCACGGCTGTGCCGTGAATAATCTAGGTTTATCTTATTATGAAAAGCAATTTCCGATTTGGAAATTGCAACAATCCGGCGAAAAAGGAGAGTTTCCATATTTTCAATTGTACTGTTTCTGGACGTATGCTATCATCTTTTCACGTATGGGAGGGGTAAAATATGATCAGGATCAAACAAATCTGCATATGCTTTATTTTGATCTGTATTCTATGCGGATGCGGTCAGGAAAATGTGGACAAGGAAGAAACGTTATCTTCTACAGATGAAAAAGGCAGACAGATGGTTACATTAGATATCGGGATATCGGACAACTCCATTCGTCAGGTGGTGGAAACATTTAATAACAGCAACCCTGATTATTTTGTTGAGATCATTGAGTATGAAGCGGTCACTAATCAGGAGAAGCTGGATACCAGGGCACTAAAAATCATGACAGGTCGTTGTGCTGATATCATCTGTTTGGACAATGATTATCGTACAAATACCTATATCAAAAAAGGTGTCTTGGAAAATATAGCAGACTATGTCAGCCGAGATCTGAAGGCTGATGAATATGTGGATGGTATATTCGATTTATTTGCAGATCATCAGAAGATCTACGCCATACCGGTTGCAATCCGTGCAAACCTTTTACTCACAAAGGCTGAAAACGGCCAGATATTCCGAGAAATGTCATTTGACCAGTTAAAGACGTGTATTGATCAGGCAAAGCCAACTACAATTATAGGCATGTCATCAAAGGATACTCTTTGGAGAATCTACAATAATTTCAATGTTGATCCCGGTAATACTGAGCAACTGACCGAAGCGATCCTACTGTCTCTTCCCATTGAAAACAATTCCTCAACCGGTAGGTTCATGTTAGGAAAAAACCCATTTATGATTGACTTTGGCGTTACGACACCGGCTTCAATTTACAACATATACGAAACCTTTGGGCTATTTGGAGAAGACGTATCCATTCTAAATGCTCCAACCCTGTATAGTATCGCGATTGGTATTAGCGCTTCCTCCTCCCAAAAAGAAGGTGCATGGGAATTTATCAAATATTTTCTGGGTGAAGAATGCCAACAGAAAACGGCGCATCGATATCTTCCGGTGAATAAGAAAATCGGACTGAATATCATCCACAGCTTCTATGAGAAAACTGAAGAAAAAGATGATGATGGAACTTATATGGGAGATCTTTATCTGAATCGAGGTCTGTCAGAAGAAGTATTTGTGGATATATTTACACAGCTCATATCTAAGGGAAAAGCTGCAGAAAGACTGGTTGAGCATTACGATGAATGGAGATTACTGGAAGAAGAAATTCAAGCATACTATGAAGGAGAAAGAGAACTTGACGATGTGCTGAAAAACTTTCAGAAAAGATTGAAAGT
Organism: Acetatifactor sp.; assembly: GCA_051880235.1. Classification (GTDB taxonomy): domain Bacteria; phylum Bacillota; class Clostridia; order Lachnospirales; family Lachnospiraceae; genus Acetatifactor. The sequence goes on from JBJENO010000014.1 coordinate 1,409, forward strand.
ATATCGTCTGGAAAATGAGGAATAAAAAACAGCAAAAAAGCTCCCCCAAAACAAACGCTTCATCAAAATGGCGATGATTTGGGGGAGCTTTCTACAGCCTTTCGATCAGGCGCTCTTCCGGGTTCTATTCATTCTCGTCAGTTGCTTTTGGAGTGACATCCTCCCACTCTTTCGCAATGTCTTCGTCTACCATGCCGGTCTCATCAGTCTCCGTCTCTGCTGCGGGCTCTGTCTCCTGAACTGTCACTTCGGCATCCTCTGCCAGAATCTCCTCTGCTGCGGGATCCTCAGCGGCAGTCTCTTCTGTGGCAGCTTCTGCTTCCCCTGCGGTCTCCTTCTTCTTGCTGCCGAGGCCAAGCTCCTCCATTGCAGCCTTGAATGCCCTCTCACACTGGGTGGAATACTTGCTCAGCTTCTTGATCTGTGCGGAGGCAGCCAGCTGGTACTCACTGCAGAGCCCCTTGATGGACTGCACCTTCATACGGATGGATTCCTGATTTACCTCAGGCATCTCCTCGGAGATCTTCTCCACCAGGGAAGAAACTGCGGCGCCGCTCTTCTGTACGACATATTTGTCCAGAAAATCCTTGCAGCACGCCAGATCCTCCTCGAAGGTCCACTTATGTCTCTGGGCATCGGAGCAGCCTCCCTGGATCTCTCCCAGTTCACAGGCGGAGAGAAAGTCCTCATATTTGCTCAGAGCAGCAGAGATTCCGTTGTGGGTCTTCTCATCCCACTGTGCATAGCCCTCGCAGGCCTGCATCTGATCTCTGATCTCCAGGAACACGTTCAGATCGGTAATGGTGAACAGATTATCCACCGGCACCTGTTCAAATGCGGCATCAGCACAGATTTTCTCCAGACGTCCGGCGTAGCTGCTGATGGTGATGCGGTTATAGGGTCTGCCGTTGTTCTTCAGCGACTTGAACCAATAGATGAATCTGGCCTTCTGTCTCTGAGCATCGATCTCGTAGAGAGCCTTTTCTCTCAAGGCATCCACATCCTCCGGCAGAACCTCCAGGAATGCCTCTCTGTACTCCTCTACATACTCCTTGTTTGCCTCCTCCAGCTTTACCACCAGGCCATCGCAGGCAAATACCTTGCCGTTGGACTGGCCTTCCTCTGTGCACATGGTGGAGAAATTATTGTCAAACTGCCAGTCGTTTCCGTAACCTGCGCCCACAAAATACACTCTCATGGCATCCTTCTGTGCCAGACCGTTCTCCTCACAGACGAAAAAGCTCTGGATGATCCGATGGTTCATCTGCTCCGGACGCTTCGCCCACAGAGCGATGCGGTTCTTCACCTTGCCGCTCTCAATGGCCTCAGCATCTCTGCGCGCCGCTTCCTTGTCTGCAAGTGCTTCACTGGTGAAGATATTCTTCGCAAAATCCAGCACCAGCTTCTCCACTACCTCCTCTTCCTTCTCTCCTGTCAGAAATGCAGCCGCCTGCAGTCTTCTGTACACCTCATCCTTCAACTCAATTGTCTTTCCCATAATGTTCTATTTCCTTTCTTTTCCATTCAAATCATTGAAAATCGAGCACCATTGCTCTTGATTGAAACAATAACACATTCCGCATTAAAAGTAAATAGTAATTTTTATTATTTATTCTTTATGTTTCTATTTTTAGAATTATTTTATATTTGCGGGAGCACAAAGTGCGGAGCAACCGTAGGTATTCTGAAGACAGCGCAAAAAAAGAACAGAAAGAAAAAGGCGAAACCCTCTCCCGTCCCAAGCCGGGAGCGCAGAGGTTTCGCCTTGTCTGCATGTATTTATTTCAGAAAGATCACCGGTTACACAGTTCTGACAGAATCACATTGCGTAAGCTCCTGGTCAGGGTAAAGGTTCCGGCATCCCTCTTCTGAGTTCCCATCAGAATGGTCATGTTCTCCCCGGGGAAATTGGCAAAGTACATACCAAGCCAGCCATCCCAGCCGTACTCACCCTCCTGAGCCAGTATCGCTGCTCTGGAAGGATGGCTGCACACCCTCATCAGGTTGGCATAGGTGTGACCGCACAGACCGATCCACTGATCAAAGCCCTTCTGCTGCTCTGCAGACAGGTCTCCGGTGGTCAGATACTTGGTCATACCGGGCGAAAGAATCTCGGCGCCCTGATAGGTACCGCTGTTTAAAAGCATCGCAGCAAACTTCTGATAGTCGTCCAGGGTAGACATCAGTCCCGCACCACCGGACTGGAAGGCCGGAAGCCTGTCACAGCGGTTGTTGATCGCCAGATTGTCCCCCAGATAAGGGATCATCGTATTGCCATCGGTGCGATAGACCGTCTCGTATACCTTGGCAAGCCTGGGCTGCTTGTCTGCAGGAACATAGAAGGCGGTATCCTTCATCCCCAGAGGAGCAAAGATCTCCTGCTCCATAAAATCGCTCAGGGACATTCCTGCTGCCTTTTCAATGACGGCCCCCAGCACATCTGCAGAGGTGCCGTACTGCCAGGAGGTACCCGGCTCGTAAGCCAGGGGATACTCTGCAAGTCTCTCCGCCAGTTCATAGGTGCTCATCTCACGATCGGTACGAAGCCTTCTCACCGCCTCGTCAAACACGATAGCCGATCCTCTGTCCGAGGCGTTGCTGTCCCCGGGATAGGACAGGCCGGAGGTCATATTCATCAGATGATGGACCAGAAGGGGTTTTTCCGCCTTCTTGATCCTGCCATCTTCAGTGCAGACGGTGAGATCCCTGTATGCAGGCAAAAAGTCTGAGACGTTCTGACACAGATCGATCTCGCCCCGCTCCACCAGGATCCCGGCAGCCACAGCAGTCACAGGCTTGGTCTGGGAGTAGAGCCGGAAGATGCTGTCCCGTTGTATCGGTTCGTGAGTGTCCCGGTCTGCTTCGCCGGACTGCAGGTAGACAATCTCCCTGCCGTCCTTGACTACCAACAGGTTCACCCCTGCCACAAGACAATCCGTCACCGCCCTGTCACAGATATTCTGTAATCTCTGTCTGAAATCCATTGCAAATTCCTCCGCTATTTTTGAATCTTCATTTCATTCCAGTTGTCATCCGGAACAAGGGTGATATAGGTTTTGCCCACATTCATGGTGATCTCCTCGCCGGTCTTCTGGTTCTTGAAGACGGTCAGACCGCTTTCCGACCCCTTATACCAGGTGATGGGGATTGCTTTTCCCTCTGTACAGTAATAGCCCTCGCCCTCGCCGATGCAGTTGTAGATCATATAACCGTTCTGATCCAGCTGACAGAAGGAACATTTCTGGATGATCACGTTCTTGAAGGAGGTGATATTGTTATCATCCAACGGATCCACATGGGCCTTGCCGTATTCATAATACTCATATACCTTCTCATCCTCATTGTAGTACAGCTTGGACTTATTATGAGGGAAAGGAAGCTCGATGGTGTTCGCATTCGGCTCCACATCCAGTTTCACACCACTGTAATCGAAGTTGAAGTGCTCCCCGGGATAATATTTATTATAGGTCTTGCTGAACTTGGTCGCCTCCAGACGCTTCTTCAGACCCTGGTAGCTCTTGCCGGTGGTAGGATTCTTATAATCCTCATAGGTAACATATTCTGTGTACTCCTGCTTCTTGCCATTGGAGAATCTTGCAAAACCGCCGCTCAGATTGTTGCTATAGTCCTTCTTCAGGTACTCGTCGATATAGAAGGGACCGCCGTCATGAACCAGAATCGCATTGTACTCTGCAGCCAGCATGAAGTTGGTAGGACGTACGCTTCGTATACTTCCGAACTGCTCGATCTTCTCATAGTCCTTGACGATACACATCAGTCTGGTAATGCGGCCGTTGGCGGTACTGTTCATGATCTCATAGACCACATCCGCACTGTTCACGCCATAATGATCCAGCGCAATGCTCTCATTATCTACCATCACTGCGATGGGACGCTGGTCCTTGATCTCTTCTCTGATCCACTCACCGGTCAGCTCACTCCGAACCATTCCCTCCGGAATCTCCTCCGGCTTCTGGCTCTCCTGCGTGCTCTCCTCCGCTGAGTTTGTCTCCTCCCGGGACTGTTCGTCACCGGAGGAAGGCGTCTCCTGGGAAGGATTCATGGGGATGGGATTCAGGCTGCCGATCTCCGGCTTCTTTGAGACCTCCCCTTCTCCGTCACCGCATCCGGTGACAAGCATTGCAGCTGACAACAGCGCAAGCAGTACGACTAATCTCTTCTTCATTTGAAAACCTCATTTCTTTTTTTCTTATGCGCTCATTATTATACAACATTTTTTGGCAAAAGACTTTCTTTTTTTCTTAAGATTTTGATAACTATTCAGAGCCATGCAAATTTACAATCTGTGAATGCTTGCATTCAAACAGAATTGTATATCACAATCCTCACTCGAAGTAGCCCTGATACTTCACATCATACTTTCCCTTGGGGAACAGATAGCGATACAGATCGATCAGATAGTCGTCCGTCATACTGGCAATGTAATCCGTCACGATATCATCCGGGTCCTGTTCTTCGTAGGGAGTCAGGTGGGGATAGTATTTTCCCCGCTCCGCCACGTACCGCAGATGATGGGTAAAGATCACCGAATCCTTCTTCCCCTCCAACAGATCCCCCCGCAGCCTGAAATACAACGCCTCAAACATGGGTGCGATCTGCTCGTCAAAGATTTTGGCCCGCCCGTCATCCAGATAGATCAATTCGTAATTTTCCTTCTTCATCACCGAGAACTCTCGATAATACTCAGGGCTCATGATCAAAGCATTCTTCCCATAGCTGTTCTCCACCAGATTCACGGTCACGTTGTTGATGATCTCCGCATTGGTACTGCCGATCACCCCATCCTCAAACTTGTCGTAGCCACTGACGGCACCGAGTTTGATGGCATCCTGCCTGTCCTTGCCAAGATAAGCGATGATATCCGAGATGCGGACCACACACCCCTCCAGAGTGCAGGGCACCAATTTCAGAATTCCCTTTTCCTCGCAAAGACCAAGCCTCATCTTCTCGTCAAAGTCCTCGAAGCCCCGGCAAGGCTGTGGAAAATAATTTTCCTGCTCCGTCTCCCCGTTATGGCAGATGATGCCGTCCAGGGTCTGCAGGCTGGCATTCACCGGAAAGATGGTATCTAAGATTCTGGCACTTTGCACATTGTGATTGAAATACCGGCCGGTCTGCCCATGGTAGAACCCGCCCAGAATCTTCTCCCCGGCATGTCCGAAGGGAGTGTGACCCATGTCATGCCCCAGTGCAATGGCCTCGATCAGGTCCAGATTCAGATTCAGAAGACGTCCCAGATTCTTTGCGATGCGGGCCACCAATTGCACATGAAAGAAACGCCTGGAGATATCATCGTTTTTCTTCAGCGAAAACACCTGGGTCTTGTCCGCATACCTGGGATAGTAGGGGGTATTGACGATCTTTTCGATATCTCTGACAAAGGCGGGGCGAACCAGGGTGGCCTGATCCTTCTCCAGATTCTGCCTCCGCAGGCAATCCTCGTCCCTGCAGGCGTAAGGATTCTCTACGTGCTCCTGTCTGTCCTGCAGGATTCTCTGCTCCAGTTCTGCCGACAGACGATCATACTTTCTCTTTCGTTCCATATTGCTCCTATTCCTTCGGCTTCTCCTTCAGCTTCTCTTCGATCGCTCCTATGATCACCTTCAAAGCCTTGATTCTTGCGTAATATTTATCATTGGATTCCAGGATGGTCCAAGGCGCAAACTCTGTGTTGGTCTTCTGCAGCATCTCGTTGATGGCTGTCTCATAGAGATCCCACTTCTCTCGATTTCTCCAGTCCTCATCTGTAATCTTCCACTGCTTCTCAGGTGTATTCTGGCGCTCTGTGAAGCGCTGCAGCTGGGTCTCCTTGTCGATCTGCACCCAGAATTTTACAAGGATGATTCCTGCGTCTGTGAGATCCCGCTCGAACTCATTGATCTCATTGTAGGCCCGCTGCCAGTCGTTCTCGCTGCAGTACCCTTCCAGCCGCTCCACCATCACCCGACCATACCAGGTGCGATCGAAAATGGCGATATGCCCGGTCTTCGGCAGGCGATTGTAGAACCGCCACAGGAAGTGTCTGGACTTCTCCTCCGGCGTGGGACTGGCAATCGGGAATACCTCATAGCCCCTGCAGTCCAAAGCTGAAGCCACACGTTTGATATTGCCACCCTTACCGGCGGCATCCCAGCCCTCATAGGCAATGACCATGGGAATCTTCTTCCGATACAGCTTATAATGAAGCTTGGACAGCTTCTTCTGGAGCTGCTCCAGCTCCTTTCTGTACTCTGTCTCGGGTAGCGCCTTTCCATCCAGCTTCACCTTCGCAAGAGGTTTGATCTTCGTAAGTGCAAAGGGATTCTTCACCAGCCTGCGGTCTCTGCCCTTCTCCCCGATCTCTGCCAGACGACTGTCAATGGCATGGGTAATGATGGACAAAAGGTCCCCCTCCATATCCTTCTCGTTGCCCACCTCCACCACATGCCATGGGCAATCGGAAGTCTCCGTGGCGGTTCTGGCCTCCTGATAGGTAGTCGCAAAGGTCTCATAGTTTTCATTCTGCCACAGATCCTCATCCACCACACGCCAGGCGGTATTCTTGCTTTCCTGAAGGGCTTTCAGACGCTTCTTCTGGGTCTTCCTGTCAACGTTTAGGAAAATCTTGATGATCAGATATCCATTGTCCGTCATGCTTCTCTCGTAGTCACGTATGCTTGTCAGGGTTCTCTCAAATTCCTTCCGATTCGTCAATCCCGACAGATAGTCCTTCACTGCCTCATCCAGATAGCTGCCGTCAAAAAAGGCCACCTGTCCCTGCCCCGGCATTTTCACGGCGTAGCGATACAGAAAAGGTCTTCTCCACTCGTCCTCCGTGATCTTGTCCATATTGTAGACCTTGAAAAATCTGGGATCCATCAGTCGGATCGTACTGGAGATGGCACTGCCCTTGCCGGCAGCGCTCCACCCGTCTACCATAACGATGACAGGAAGCTTGCGTTCCTTGATCATCTGCTGTCTTGCCGCCAGTGCACTGCGCAGAGCATCGCGCTCCTGCCTTGTGTAACGTGTCCCTAGCTCCTTCTTCATAGTAACCCCCTTTCCCTCCTGTAACAGGCGCCGGATTTTCTTCTATTATACTATTCCCTTGCTCTCCCGTCCATTCTTTTTGATGCTTTCCGGGCGTCTAAGCTCTCTCCCCGCACTCTGTACCGGGAGGGACTGATCCCGAATTTGTTCTTAAAGGCATGGCTCAAGTGAAATTCATCGCAAAACCCGAAATTCTCCGCCGCCTCCGACAGGGTAGCCTTGGGCTGACACCGCAGATACTGCTGCACCATCTTCAGCTTCAGCTCCATCTGATACTTATAAAAGGTCTGGCCCAGGGCCTTCTGAAAGCGGTTGTTCAGTGTTCTGGCGCAGACGAACATCTCGTCTGCCATCTCCGCCGCGGAAAACATTCTCTGAGGTGTACTTCGAAGTCTCCTGCAGACCTGCTCTACCAGCGGGTCCCCGGCGATTCCCTGGGTGGAAGAGGCACAGATCTCCAACAGGGTATTGAGGATCAGATTGGTGAGCAGAGAAAGCTGCGCCGCTCTCTGTTCTCCGCCTGACCAATAGACGGCAATCAGATCCTGAAAGTATCTTCGCACCTGGGGAGCTCCACCACAATGGATCAGACTGGGGAGTGCCACTGTGTCTGCCTCCACGGAATGAAGCTCCGCCGGGGTAGGGAGCACATGAAAATACATATGCCGATTGCCCGGGTTGCAGGGCTTCGTACCATAGTGATGAGCCCCTGCCTTTAGGATCAGCAGATCATCGGTGTGCATCTGATAGCATTGTCCATCCTCCCAGATCTCCCACTCGCCTTCCAAAATATACAAAAAATCATGTTCCCTCATCACCCGGTCCGGATGGAGATTGCCATTGACCGAGGTAATGTAGTTGCAGCTGTTCACCTCTCTGGGTGCCATCTTTTCCAGAAGAACCATAAAAACTCCTCCTGTCCGCAGGTAAAATTGGAATATCCTTTCCATATTATACATCTTATCTTCCTTTGTGACAATGGAGCGTGCATGGAAACCATGCTATTCTTTTCCAAACGATACAAATTGCGACAGTACAGGTATGGGAGGTTTTCTATGGAGAACAATTGTCAAAGTCATCCCCTGTCCCTCAGGGATATTCAGATTCAGGATGGATTCTGGACCAAAGAGATGGAACTGGTCCGCAGAGAGGTAATTCCTTATCAATGGGAAGCGTTGAATGACCGGGTACCCGGCGCCGCTCCCAGCTATTGTATGCACAACTTCAAGACTGCAGTGAAGAAGAATGCCTTGAGAAAGTCACAGGGCAGTTCCTTTAGAGAGCCAAGCTTTTCCAAAAACGGCTGGTTTTTCCAGCCAAAGGACCCGCTGCATCCGGACGAGGACTTCTACGGCTTTGTGTTTCAGGACAGCGATTTCTACAAGTGGATCGAGGCGGTAGGCTACTCACTCACCCAGCATCCGGATCCAGAGCTGGAGGCCATCGCGGACGAGGCCATTGAGATCGTCTGCAGCGCTCAGCTGGAAAACGGTTATCTGGACACCCTCTATATTCTGGGCGGCACAGACAAGATCTTCACCAATCTGAGAGACCATCATGAGCTCTATTGCCTGGGGCATCTGATCGAGGGAGCTGTGGCTTACTATGATGCAACCGGCAAGGACCGCCTGCTGCAGACTGCCTGCCGCTATGCTGACTTCGTCTGCGAGACCTTCGGCCCGGAGGAAGGGAAGTGTCACGGTTACCCCGGCCATGAGATCGCGGAGATGGCCCTGATGCGCCTGTATGAGGTCACCGGGGAAGACCGCTACCTGAACCTGGCAGAATTCTTTATCGATGAGCGTGGTACCAGGCCCTATTATTTCGACAGGGAGCATCCGGAGAACGGTATTGCCCGCCCTGACGAACTGCGTCACTCCTATCATCAGGCCCACCTGCCGGTCAGACAGCAGGAGGGCGCGGTGGGACATGCCGTCCGTGCAGTCTATCTGTATTCCGGGATGGCAGCCGTGGCGAAACAGACAAAAGATCCTGCTCTTTTCGCCGCCTGTGAGAGACTCTGGAATGATATCGTGCAGAAAAAAATGTACATTACGGGCGGTATCGGTTCCACCCATTTGGGAGAAGCCTTCACCTTCGCTTACGACCTTCCCAATGACACAGCCTATGCTGAGACCTGCGCCTCCATCGGCCTGATGTTCTTTGCCCGCCGCATGCTGGAGATGACTCCCAAGGCCTGCTACGCCGATGAGATGGAGCGTGCCCTGTACAATACGGTTCTGTCCGGCATGGCAATGGACGGCAAAAGCTTCTTTTACGTCAATCCGCTGGAGGTAGACCCTGAGGCCTCGAAGAAGGATGAGCGCAAATTCCATGTGAAAAGTGTCAGACAGAAATGGTTCGGCTGTGCCTGCTGCCCGCCCAACCTGGCCAGACTGATCAGTTCCATCGGCAGCTATGCCTACACGGAAAATGACTCCACATTATTCGTCCATCTCTACATAGGAGGACAGATCACCAAACAGACAGGGCCACAGACCTCCGGCAGAATTGTGATCCGCTCCGGATTTCCCTATGACGGAAACGTGTCCATCACCTTCCCGGAGGACACCCCCTCCTTCACGCTGGCACTGCGTCTTCCCGGCTGGTGCAGCAGCTATACTGTCACCGGAACAGAGGGTGCTGCCCTGCAAGAAAAAGAAGGCTATTTGTATCTCACAAAAGCCTTCTCAAAAAACGATGAAATTAACCTTTCCTTCCCCATGGAGACCCGTCTGGTGGAATGCAATCCTCTGGTGCGTGAAAACGTGGGTAAGGTTGCCGTCACCAGAGGTCCTGTTGTGTATTGCCTGGAAAGCGTTGACAATGGTGCCCACCTGCCTTTACTGTCTGTGGACAGCACGATGGATGCCCGCACCGAGGAGATCACCATCGCCGGTGAGACCGTCCCCTCCCTGGTGATCCCCGGCTTCCGGGAGATCTCTCCTGAGACAGAACAGCTATATGTACCCTATACTCCCCCGAAAAAGGAGAAGGTTTCCCTGCGATTCATTCCGTACTACACCTGGGCGAACCGGGGAGAAAACGAGATGAGTGTCTGGGTGCGAAAGGCATAAAGCCCACCTGTGGTTTTGCCTCTAATGCTCCGTTCTCCAACGGATGGTAATGCAGGTTCCCACATCTACCTGACTGGTGAGCTCTATGGAGCCATCGGTCAGGGTACAGATGTGTTTCACGATGGCCAGTCCCAGACCGGTACCGCCTAATGCCTTGGATCTGCTCTTGTCCACCCGGTAGAACCTCTCAAAGATTCTCTCCTGACATTCCGCAGGGATACCGATGCCGGTGTCCTCCACCGAAAGGACCACCTCACTTCCATCCAGCCTCACACGCACAAACACCTGCCCATCCGGCTTGTTATACCGGACTGCATTCTCGATCAGATTGTAGAGCAGTTCCTGGGCAAGCTCTCTTCCGATTCGAATACGGGCGTAAGCGACCCCTGTATAGGACAGCTTCACATTGTTCTTCTTGGCATTCACCGACAGCATTTCCACACTCTCGGCTGCAATCTCCGCCAGATTCACTACCTCCAGATGCTCTTTTTCCGCTCCGGCGTCCAACTGGGACAGTTTGATAATATCATTGATCAAATTCAGGAGTCTGGCTGCACTCTTTCGGATCTCACCGGCAAAACGTTTCGTATCCTCCTGGTTCACCATCCCTGCCTCCATCAGCTCCGCATAACCGGAGATAGCGGCAAGGGGTGTCTTCAGTTCATGGGTCACATTGGTAGTAAACTCCTGGCGCACATTAGCGGCGGACAGTATTTCCTCATGCTGCTGCCGTATCTTTCTTGCGAAGGGAACCAGCTCCGGATAGCTGTCTTCCTCCCTCATATGGTCCATATCTCCTGCCATATCTTCAATGGGCTTTACGATAGCTGCCGTCAGATAATGGGAAAACACCAGACACACGACAGACAGCAAAACCGCAGTCCCCATCACCACCGGAAGCGCCGACAGGAGCACTGCCAGCACGCTGTGAGATTCCTTTCCCACACGCAGCACCTGACCGTTGCTTTGCCGGATGGCATAGTAATACACACTTTGGGACAGGGTGTCCGAACGCCTGATGCCCTCTCCGGTTCCCGTTGCAAAGGCTTCCTCGATCTCCGGTCTGTTCTTATGATTGTCCAGAGACTGTTCATCCAATGCGGAGTCGAACAGCACGGTTCCATCCGTGTCGATCAGGGTGACTCGTAAGGATCCACCGCTTTTTTCCAGATTGCCCCCATTGCTCAGCAACTGTGCAACCACCTGCAGATCAGAGAACACCTGCTTCTGCAGCTGCGTATAAAAAACTGCCGTCATCACCAGGGTAGTCATCACGATGGAGTACAGCGCTATCATGATAAATCTTCCGTTGATCTTCTTTCTCATTCCAATTTGTACCCCACATTTCTCACCGTAACGATCAGATTCCCTGCCTCACCCAATTTCTTACGCAAGGTCTTGACATGCATGTCCACCGTTCTGGTCTCTCCCGCGTATTCCGTATCCCACACTGCTCCCATGATCATATCCCTGGTGAGCACAATGCCGATATTGGACAGAAACAGCCGGAGCAGCTCATATTCCTTGTAGGTCAACTCCAGACTCTGACCATCCACTGTGCAGACTCTGCGCTCCCGGTCCAGCAGAATGTTCTTGTATTGCAGAAGAGTTTCCTCGCTCATGGGTTTGATCCGTCGAAGGAGGGCTTTCACCCGGGACAAAAGTTCCATCACGCCAAAGGGTTTTGTGATATAATCATCCGCTCCCTGATCCAGACCCTTCACCATATCGATCTCTGTAGACTTGGCGGTGATCATGATGATCGGCAGTGTTTTCGTTGCAGCATTGGTGCGCAGTCTCTTCAGAATGGACAGACCGTCCTCGCCGGGCAGCATGATATCCAATAAAAGCAGGTCTGGAATCACCTCCCTGAGTGCCTCATCCAGACAGGTCCCGTCATCAAAGGCACAGACCTGATAGCCGCTTCCCTTCAGGGCGTAGCTCTCGATCTCCTGTATATTTTTATCATCCTCCACGATATAAATCAGTGCCACACCTACCACTTCCTTTCCCGTACCGCACCTGGAGTCGCCTGACTTCTCATGCAGATCCTCTTCTTATTATACTATCAGAAAAGAAAAATCAATATCTTTTTTCTCAACTCTCCTCTAAATTCTCCACAGAAAATCTCTCCCGGAAGGATGCAGCCAGTTCCTTGTAGAACTCGTTGCCTTCCTTCATGCTTCGGGCATACTGATGAAGCGCGTACTGATCCACTCTCGCGGCGATCTCCTCCTCCGCAATGTTGGAGCAGTGCTTAGCGATCCGCTCCAGAGAGGTGACCATATCCGTCAGTGCCATACCCAGCTCCACCGAGCATTCGCCTCTGGCAAGTCTTTTGTTGTGATTCCTTCGGATGGTCTTCTTCAGTTCTCCGATCACATCCGCCAGGGGGTCTACACGCAGCGCCATATCTGCATCCTCATGGACAAAGCACTGCACCGTACACTCCACGATCTCCTGGGTCGCCTCGAAGATGATCTCAGCTTCCGTCCGTGCCTTGCTGGAAAATGACTCCGCAGCCCGGGCAAGCTTCTTCTGGGTATAGGCAATTCCCTTCAGATAATCTGAGATCCTCTCAAAATCTGTGATACACCTTCCGTACAGTCCAACAAACTTACTGTCGCGCTCGGACAAAGGCTTGGCGGAAAGCTTCGTCAGGTAGGAGGACAATTCGTCCTCTTTTATGTCGATCTCTCCTTCGATATCCATGATCTTCTGCACTTTTCTCTCGTCATAGTTCTCCTGCACCACCTTACACAGCCCGAAAGCATTCTCTACCAGCTGCGCCACGTCACACACCGCACTCTTGCACTGGGCAACTGCAAAGGCAGGTCTCTCCAGGAAACGCTCGTCCAGCACCTTGGTCTGCACCTCCATATCCTCTCCCTCTGTCTTCGGGATCGTCAGATAGGCCAGTTTGACGATCAGCCTGGAGGCAGGCAGCAACACAATGGTGGACGCCACATTAAAGGCACTGTGGATCACTGCCACGGTAGCCCCACTGGCAGTATCCTCCAAAAAAGAAAATCGAAGGAAGGAATTCAGCCCATAGAAGATCACCATAAAGAGCGCTGTTCCAACCAGATTGAAATACAGATGCACCAGAGAAGCTCTTCTGGCATTTTTGTTGGCTCCCACACCGGAGATCAGTGCAGTGACACAGGTTCCGATATTCTGGCCCATGATCACCGGCAGCGCAGCTCCAACGGAAACACTTCCGGTAGCGCACATGGCCTGCAGGATTCCAACCGATGCGGAGGAGCTCTGGATCACTGCCGTCAGGATCGCTCCCACGATCATTCCCAGGATCGGATTCTCAAATGCCGTGAAAAGGGACGTAAACTCCGGTACACCGGCCAAAGGCTTTACCGCCCCGCTCATCGTTTCCATTCCGAACATCAGGACAGCAAAACCTACCAGAATCGTGCCAATATCATTCTTTTTGTCATCTTTCACAAACAGGAGCAGAATCACGCCGATCAATGCCAGCACAGGAGAAAAGGAGGACGGTTTCAGCAAACTGATGAAAAAATTACCGCTCTCTATCCCCGCCAGACTCAACAGCCAGGAGGTCACTGTAGTACCGATATTGGCTCCCATGATGACACCTACCGCCTGAGACAACTGCATAATGCCGGAATTGACGAAGCCTACGATCATCACTGTTGTGGCAGAGGAGGACTGAATCACTGCCGTCACTCCCGCACCCAGAAGGACTGCCTTGATGGGGTGATTGGTCATCTTCTCCAACACCTGCTCCAGCTTACCGCCGGCCAGTTTGGACAGTGCATCCCCCATCGTCTTCATTCCATACAGAAACAATGCCAGTCCGCCGATCATTGTCAGAAAGCCAAAAAAATCCATGTGATTGTCCTCCAAATCAAAAACACCGGTCAAAAATTGTGTGCTGAGCTTCCGCCGGATTGTCTGTGCACCCAATTCTGATTGATCTCAATATGATTTTACCCTACAACCACATAGTATCCATTCAATGTAAAATCCAAAAGTAAGTCTGTGTAAAATCTATGTAAAATGCAAAGAGCGGACCACGGGAACTGTCCCGTGGTCCGAATCCTCAATCGTCCACCGGCAATTCGCCGTTGATGGAGAATTTCACCCACTCGGCGATGTTTGTTGCATGGTCGCCGATGCGTTCAAAGTACTTGGCTACCATCAGAAGATCCAATTCCTGCATGGCATCCACGCCGTTTTCTTTGATCGTTTTCGCAATAGATTCCTTAGCGGTCAGAAACAGTTCGTCCACCTTGTCATCCATATCGATAACATACTGGGCTTTCACGGCATTCTCCCAGGCGAAGGCATCCACCGCATCGATCAGCATCTCAGTGGTCACCTTGGACATTTCTTCGATCACGGAAATTTCCTCGGGATAGCTGTACCCACTCATCAGGATAGTCAATTCGGAAATATCGGTTCCATGATCACCGATGCGCTCCATATCCGTGATCATCTTCATAGCTGCAGACACCTTCCGCAGATCACTGGCCACCGGCTGTTGGCGAAGAAGCAGCGTGTAACAGATCTGCAGAATACTCCTCACCTGTTCATCCACCTTTCCGTCACCGGACACGATTTTTTCCGCCCGCTCCACATCCTGCTGTACCAGTGCGTGTATCGTATCCTGCATCACTTCCTCGATCATACTGCACAACAGCATCATCTGATTGCGCAGCTCCGCCAACTGTTTATCATAGTTCTCTCTAGCCATTTTTATCATTCCTCCTAACCGAATCGTCCCGTGATATAGTCCTCCGTCCGTTTGTCGGAAGGGTTGGAGAATATCTTCTCTGTCCTGTCGAACTCCACCATGTCTCCCAGCAGAAAGAACGCCGTGTTGTCTGAAATTCTGGCCGCCTGCTGCATATTGTGGGTCACAATGATGATCGTGTATTTTTCCTTCAGTTCCAACACAAGATCCTCTATCTTGGAGGTTGAAATCGGATCCAGTGCGCTGGTGGGCTCGTCCATCAGGAGCACCTCCGGCTCCACAGCCAGTGCTCTGGCGATACAGAGTCTCTGCTGCTGACCGCCGCTCATGCCCAGTGCATTCTTCTTCAGTCTGTCCTTACATTCCTCCCAGATGGCGGCCTGCCTGAGAGACCTCTCTACGATCTCATCCAGGACAGCCTTGCTGCGGATACCGTGGGTCCTGGGACCGAATGCAATATTGTCGTAGATGCTCATGGGAAAAGGATTGGGACTCTGAAACACCATACCGACACGTTTCCGAAGCACACTCACATCCATTCCACCATAAATATCCTCGTTATCCAGCTTCACTGTTCCTTCGATTCTGCACCCCTCCACCAGATCGTTCATGCGGTTCAGTGTTTTCAGAAAGGTGGACTTGCCACAACCGCTGGGCCCGATAAAAGCGGTGATCTCGTGCTCCGGAATCTTCATATCGATGCCTTTCAAGGCCTGAAAGGTTCCATAGTAGAGATCCAATTTTTCGACTGTCAATTTATCCATATCACACCTTCTTCTTTTTCATATAATACCCCTTCACAGCCTCTGCCCCAAGATTTACCAGCACTGCCAGCAACAGCAGGATAACTGCGATGGAAAATGCAACCTGAAACTCACCCTGTTCCTTGGCATATACGTACAGTGCCACAGTCAGGGTAGCCCCGGAGCTGCGAATCGCTCCCACGATTCCGGACAGGGAGAAACTGCGAAGCGTATGCGCAATGCCTGCCGTAAACAACAGTGCGGCTGACTCTCCCAGAATTCTTCCCGCCGACAGAATACAGCCTGTGATGATGCCATCCATGCATTCCGGAAGCACAATGGTCCTCACCACCCGCCACTTGGAAGCGCCCAGTCCATAGGCTCCCTCTCTAAGTCCCTTCTGAACAGACAGCAGACTCTCTCTTGTGGTTCTCATAATAGTAGGGAGATTCATCACCACCAGGGTCAGGGATCCGGCCAGAAGGGAGGTCTGGAGCTTTAAGAACTGGCAGAAAAACAACATGCCCACCAGACCATAGATGATGGAAGGAATCCCGGACAAGATCTCGGCGGCATAATCGATCAGTTTCACCAGCCGATAATTTCTTGCATACTCACTTAAATACACTGCTGCTCCCACGCCCAGTGGCAACAGCACTATAATGGAGACCAACAGCACAAGTACCGTATTCACAATATCCGGCAGGATACCGATATTTCCGGTGAGATAGCTGGGCTTGGAGGTGATAAAATGCAAGGACAGGCCTTTTACGCCCTGCATCAACACATATCCGATGAGAAAAATAAGGATCAGACAGGTAAGCCCTGTGCACAGATACATAGCCGACCGCCATAGCAGCTGTTTTAGAAAACGTTGTCTTTCCACACTACTTTTCATTGGTTTTCTCCCCTCCTGCCATCACCTTGCGCAAGGCCAGATTGATCAGCATGATAAATACGAACAGCACCAGAGCAATAGAGAACAGCGCTGACCGCTGCAGACCGGAGGCATAGGACATTTCCTTTGCGACTGCAGTGGTCAGGAAACACACCGATCCAAAGAGTTTTGGCATATTTGCCACATTTCCGGCTACCATCATCACCGCCATTGCTTCTCCGATCGCCCGGCCCACTCCCAACACCACTCCGGCCATAATTCCGGACTTTGCGGCGGGAACAGAAACCCTGAAGTATGTCTCATACTCCGTGGCACCCAATGCAAGGGCGCCCATCTCGTATTTCTTCGGCACCGCATCAAGTGCCGTGATCGACACGTTGATGATGGAGGGCAGAATCATAATCGCCAACACAATGATGGCCGCCAGCAGACTGGCTCCATCCGCCAGATGAAATACTTTGCGGATCAGGGGCACCAGAAACAGCATACCGACAAGTCCGTAAACTACAGAAGGAATCGATGCCAGCAGGGAAACCACAAACCCTACCACCTTCTTTACTCCAACGGGTGCAAGCTTTGACAGGTAAACTGCTGTAAAAAAGCCCACAGGCACACCGATCAGGATTGCGCCGAAGGTACCATAGATACTGGTCAGAATAAAAGGAAGGATCCCATACCTGGGATCCTGTGCAGTGGAGGCCCATGTGGTTCCAAACAGGAAGTTCACAGGGCCGATCTCTGCAATCGCGGGTAAGCCCGACAAAATCAGGTAGATCGTGATCACCAGGACGCAGGCGATTGTAACCAGTCCGCACAGCAGAAAGAAACCACGCATCACTCTGTCCATTACTTTACCCATATCTGTTCTCCTTACTTTGCAGGTACCACTCCTGCCTTTTCAATGATGGGTCTTGCTTCCTCAGAAAAGCAATAGTCCACAAACGCCTGGGCGGAGTCAGACAGCTTCTTGCCGGCTACCGTCACCAGTACAAAGGGTCTCTGGATCGCATAGCTTCCATCCAGAATGGTCTCCTTGGAGGGAGCCACACCGCCTACGGAAACTGCAGTTACAGCGTCATCTACAGATGCCAGGGAGGCATATCCGATGGCATTCTCATTGCTCTTTACCGTAGCGATCACATCACCGGTGGAAGTCAATTCCTGGCGAAGCACACAGGAATCCTTGGTCTTCGTAATCGACTCAAAACCGTCTCTGGTACCGCTGCCTGCCTCACGACCGATGACAACGATCTCGCCATCCTTACCACCCAGTTCAGACCAATTGGTGATCTTTCCGGTGTAGATATCAGAGATCTGCTCCAGACTTAAGTCCTTCACTGCGTTATCCTTGCTCACGATCACTGCAATGCCATCGAGAGCCAGCACGGTCTCCTCCAGTCCTTTTGACTTCTCCTCATCCTTCAGATTTCTGCTGGAAAGACCGATATCGCAAGTACCGTTCTCTACTGCTGTGATACCGGTACCGCTTCCGGTAGGATTATAAGTAAAGTTTACATCGGGATTCTTCTCGCTGAATGCCTCACCCAGCGCACCGATCACCTTCTCCATGGAAGTGGAACCATCGGTTGCCACATTTCCCTTCACACCGGCGGAACCACATCCGGCGAGACTTCCGACTGCCAATACAGCTGTCAACAATACTGCTAAAATTTTCTTTTTCATAATCTTATCTCCTTGGTTTTGTTTTACTCCCTTTTGGGAATTGTTTTTTGTTGATAGACAAAGCATAAAACCACTATGTAAAAACCAAAACCAAGCTGCGGTAAAGTTATTGTAAAAAAGGCACCTGTCCCGAGAGACAAGTGCCTGCTGTTTCAGTTATTTTGTTTTTTATGGTCAGTTCCTCTGAAAGGATCACAGCTTCAAAAAGTCCTTTCGGTAGTTTACCCCGAATAGCTCAGCCAATTCCACCATCTGATCATCCCGGATCGTGTTGATTCTCGGCAGATGAGCTGTGAGCATATAGATCTGGGCAGCCTTTTCCACAGTCTCGATCAGTCCGAAGGTCTCGTCCATAGTCTTGCCCGCACCATAGATGCCGTGCATCGCCCAGATCACCAGGCGGAATTCCTTCATCTTCTCCGCCGTAGCCATTCCGATAGAGTTGGTGCCGCAGAGCATCCATGGAAGCACCCCAACGCCGTCCGGGAACACCACAATGCACTCCGTGCACATCTCCCACAGGGTATGCGTAAACTTCTTCTCATCCAGCTCGTGCACGAAATTCATTGCAAGCGTGTAAGTCGGATGAGTATGCATGATGACCCGGTTCTCAGGATCCACCGACAGCCTTGCCATGTGACTCATGAGATGGGCAGGAAATTCAGAGGTAAATCTCCCTCCGTCCCGATAGCCCCACAGCAGCTCCGCCGTCTGCCCGTCGGAGGCGATCCGGACAATGCCCAGATTGGTCTCCGGGTCGCCGTCTACATTCTTAAAATATTTTCCGGTGCCGGTGACAATGAAAATCCTGCCGATCAGGGGCGCTGCATCAAAGCCAAGAGGGATGGTGCGGATCACGTGATGAAGATCAAGATATTCTTTTACTTCTGTTTCATCCAACAGATAACTGATATTGCCTCCGTTGCGCTCGTCCCAACCCAGGCGATACATATTTGCGGTGACTTTTCTCATTTCGTTTACAAACGGTGCGGATAATACATCTTTCATAGCTGGATACCTCTCTTGTTTAATACATTCTGTTCATAGAGTTTAACGGAAGCAAACCACTCTCCGTCATCAGGTGCGCCGCAGACACGGCAATACTCCGTCCATATCTCTCCGAAGGGCATGGTCTTTTGCTCCTCCTGCATCACCATCAGCTCTGTCCAGTTCCCTTCATTTTGCAGGGAAGTCAGATCGGGGGTGCAGAGGGCCATCAACAGAGCCTTCTGCACGTTACGAAAACCTACGACCCAGGCTGAAATTCTGTTAATCGAAGCATCGAAGTAGTCGAGAGCCATGTTGACTCTCCCCTCCAGACCGCCGCAGCGGACAATTTCCTTGGCGATCTCTCTTGTTTCATCATCCAACAGCACCACATGGTCTGAGTCCCATCGGATAGGCCGGGTGATGTGCAGCGCGATCTCCGGGAAGAAAGCAAGCAACGCGGGAATCTTGTCGGAGACGACCTCTGTAGGGTGATAGTGACCATTGTCCATCAAAGGGATGCACTTTTCCTTGTTCATGGCAGCGTAGCTCAGCGCAAACTCAGCTGAGCCCACGGTGTAGGCTTCCACGCCGATTCCAAACACCTTGCTCTCAATACAGGGCTTGACTTTTGAGAAATCGTAAGGCTCCGACAAAATCTCATCGATTGCTTCCCGATAACGGACCCTCGGTCCCATTCGGTCTGCGGGAATGTCCTTGAAACCATCCCCGGTCCAGATATTCATGACACAGGGCTGCCCCAGTTCATCTGCCAGATAGTTGGAGATGCGGATGCAGGCCTTTCCGTGTTCGATCCAGAATCTGCGGATCTTAGGATCCGGAGAGGACAGGGTCAAGCCGTTTGCCTTGGGATGAGAAAAAAAGGTGGGGTTGAAATCACAGCCCAATCCCCGTTCTCTGCAGAAGTCCACCCATTTCCTGAAGTGCTTCGGTTCCAGCTTGTCCCTGTCTGCCCACTGTCCATTCTCAAAAACAGCGTAACTGGCGTGAAGATTCATTTTCTTGGTACCGGGGCACAGCTTCAGCACCAGATCCAGATCAGCCATCAATTCTTCCGACGTTCCGGCCCGGCCGGGATAGTTCCCTGTTGTCTGAATACCGCCGGTAAGGGGTTTGGAGGGGTCGGTGTCAAAGCCTCTCACATCGTCCCCCTGCCAGCAGTGCAAAGAAATGGGAACGGTTTTCAATTTCTCGATCGCCGCGTCGGTGTCAATACCCAGCGCGGCGTATTTTGCTTTTGCTTCCATGTAACTCATAGGTCTGCCTCCATTTGTATTTTCAGATTGCCCAGCGAGGTGGCCTCGATGGGCAGTGCAATGACTTGTTTACCGGTTGCTTCTTCCGTCAGACGGTTGAGGAAGGTGTTCTTCGCCCCGCCACCCACAATATACAGCTTATCATAGGTACACCCTGTGTTCCGTTCCAGCTCCTTCATCGCCTCCTGATAGCTGACTGCCAGAGAGCGATAGGCACAGCGAAAATAATCACCCACAGTTTCCAGTTTTCCGTCGGTCGCCTGATCAAAGGCTGCCCTCATACTCTTGGGAGCCAGGAAATCCGGGGCGTTGGCGTCTACCAGAAGGTCACAGGTGCTCTCCTCTGCAGCCCTCACAATTTCTGCGAAAGGCATATCCGGGCAGAGATCGATCTTCAGCTGATTCACCAACCACATGCCCATAATGTTTTTCTGATACCGGTTATATCCCACACCGCCCTCATTGGAGTAGTTGGCGTCTTCACTTGCCCTGTCTGTGATGGGATTTTGTGTTTTCACTCCCAACAGAGACCATGTTCCGGAAGAGATATAGGGATGATTTCCCTCCATGGGAATTCCTTCCACGGCGGAGCCGGTGTCGTGCGTTGCACAAAGGACACATTTGATACCATCGTATTCCCCCAGTATCGTCCCCGGCCGGCTCAGCTTTGGAAACAGATGCTTAGGATAACCCAGTGCCTCCGCAATCTCCATATCAAACTCCCCTGTCCCCGCATTGACCATGCCCATAGTGGTGGCGTTGGTGTATTCTCTTGCCTTTACGCCGCAGAGCTTCCAGAGCAGGTACTCCGGAATCATCAGCAGATCCGTGACACCCTCCAGACGCCCCTCCAGCTTATCGGCGCAGATCTGATAGATGGAATTGAAGGGTTGGAACTGGCAGCCGGTTCGGCGGTACAATTCGGAAAAAGCTACTTTCTCGTGTACTTTTGGAATCACTGCTTCTGTTCTGCTGTCCCGGTAGGCATAGACCGGCCGGACTTCTTCGTCTCCTTTCAGCAGACAATAATCCACGCCCCAGGTATCAATGGAGAGGCTCCGGATATCCGGAAACTTGGCTTTTGCAGCCAGGATACCCAGCTTCACATTCCGCAGCATTTCTTCCATGTCCCAAACCAAATGTCCATTTTCCTCCTGTACACCGTTTGGGAATCGATATACCTCCTGCACCCGTATTTCACCGGCCTCCCGCCAGCCTACAATGTGCCTCCCGGAGGAGGCTCCTATGTCAATCGCAAGATGATACAAATCGTTCACTTCCTTTCATCCGGTTAATTCGGATAAACCCTTTTGATGAAATAGCTTTTTCAGCTTTTCTTTCATCCTGCTGCATCAGAAACCTCCCAAGTGAATTGATGCAGCCCTGTTGAAAGCACCCTATGTTCCCCGCCGGGTATAATCAGTTCTGCAGTTGTGTTGCATGGAATACGGACGGTAAGCGTGTAACTGTCCCCGTTCTTTTCCCAACCGCTTTCCACCCGGCCGTAGACACTCTGATAGCTTGCTTTTGCATGAGTGAAATGTCCTCCGGGGCGGGGAACGATCGTAAAGTGATTCTCCCCATCCACCCGGATGCCGCACATAGTCTGAAACAGCCACTCACAGACCGCTCCCTTGGAGTAGTGGTTCAGCGACGCGATGCCGCCCTGAGCCTTTGTTCCCTCCCAGCTCTCCCAGATAGTGGTCGCACCGTTCTTGGGCATGAACAGCCAGCCGGGCATTTCTTCGTTTTCCAGCAGCCGGTAGGCGTATTCGATATCCATGTCTGCCAGTACATTCAAAATAAAGGGGGTAGAGAGAAAACCGGTGCCCAGACGCCAGCCGTAGTTTTCCATTGCTTTCACAAGCCGCTTTTCGGCATACTCCGTCTGCTTTTCGTCCAAAAGGTGCATATACAGCGGCCGCACCAGCTTTGCCTGACGGTCGGTATCCAATTCATAACCCGGCAGAGTGATGAGCTGACGGTAAGCTTCCTTACAGCCGTCCCGGTACTCCTCAAACAGCGCCTTATCCTCCGGCTTTCCCAGATAATCTGCGATTTCCGCCATGTGTCCCATGATAAAGGAGGTATAGGCGGTGGATTCCTCCGGGTGGGGCAGTACCACATTTGTCCAGTCGTTGGGAAACACTTCCGCAGGCTCCGCCCATTCGCCGTAGGACTGACCGAAATTTACAACATACTTTTTCGCTGTCCCTTTCAGGGATAGGTGATGGCGCAGGGGCGTGAATTTCCCGCAACGGCCGATCATGAACCGGGCATAGCGGGCCATGCCGTCATAGTGCTTTCGGATCAGGCTGTCGTCCCCATAGAGTTTCCAGAAACGGTAAGGAATCAGTACCCCCGCATCAGCCCAGCCTACAGAACCATTCATGGAATCCATATAGAAATCCACGCCGCCGCAGGGGGCAATCTGGGGCAGCTTGCCGTCCTTCTTCTGCCAGTCATACATATCCTGCACATATTTCCGTGCGAAGGGAGCGTAGTCCATCAGATAACCGGCAGTTTCAAAGAAAATCTGTGCATCACCTGTCCAACCGTGGCGCTCTCTGGTGGGACAATCCGTGGGCACATCAAGTGAATTGCCCTTGGTAGACCAAAGGGTCGCATTCACAAATCGATTCAGCAGATCATTGGAGCTGTCGAAAAAGCCGGTCTGTGCCATGTCAGAGTAGACGGCAATGGCAGTGATGTTTTCCGGGTTGATCTCCACCTCGGATTCCACTTCCGCATACTGGAACCCGAACACGGAGAAAGTCATTTTGAAGTGGTTTTCCCCTGCGCCGCAGGTGTAGTCGATGGTTTGCAGGGGCGTGGCGAAGTCCTTTCGGGCACACTGAATGTTTTTCAGGGTCAGATTTCCGTATTCGTCCAACAGCTCACCGCAGCGGATGCGGATACGCTGTCCTTTTTTTGCCTGCACCTGCAGTTCCAGCCATCCAGCGATGTTCTGTCCGAAGTCAAACAGCCGTTTCCCGTTGGGTGCAACGATCATAGTGGGAAGGAACCGTTCATGCTCCGTCACAGGTACATTGTCGGAGGCTGTGGGAACCACATTGTGGGTAGTTTCTCTTGCTTTTCCCGAATAGCTTGGTACATAAGCCGCATCCACAATTTCGCCGTCCTTGTTGTCCGCGAAGCGGATGGGGCCATCATTGCTCCAATCCCAGCTGCCGTCGGTGTTCACAGTCTGCAGGTCGCCATCCGTGTGGGTGATCTCCAGCTGTGCCAACAGCTTGGTTTCGGTGCCGTACTGGTTTTTCAGGCCCCAGGCGCCGCAGGAACCGCGATACCAACCATCGGCAAGCTGCACGGTCAGCTCGTTTTCTCCGTCTTTCAAAAGTTTCGTCACATCATAGGTCTGATACTGCACTCGCTTGCGGTAGTCCGTATGGCCTGGTGCCATACAGAAATTACCGACCTTCACGCCTCCAAGCTTCGCTTCATACAGGCCGCAGGCGGTGATGTACAGCCGAGCTTTTTTTACATCGGCAACAGAGAATCGTTTCCGAAAACAATCCACGGGATAGCGCTGCTTTTGATTCACCTTGTAGTTTCCGGTGATCCACTTGGCCTGCCAGTCGGTGGGCGAAAGCAAGCCAAG
The DNA here is from genome assembly GCA_051880235.1 of Acetatifactor sp. Taxonomy (GTDB): domain Bacteria; phylum Bacillota; class Clostridia; order Lachnospirales; family Lachnospiraceae; genus Acetatifactor. The sequence continues at coordinate 25,478 of JBJENO010000014.1, forward strand.
CTCGAAGCAGGCTTCCTCCGACCAATCACCCGGCTGATCGTTTTCGTCCCACAGCCGCACCTTCCAGAAACAGGCACTCCGGCTTTTCAGCGACTCCCCGGCATATTGTACCCGCATGGTGCTACCGGCAGTTTTTCCGCTGTCCCAGACCAGTTTGCCGGTTTCATCCCTGCACAGCACCTGATACGCCGTCTGGGTGATACCGCCTTCGCAGTTCCACCGCAGCCGGGGCCGCACAATGTCAATCCCCCTAGGGTTATGTAAATATTCTGTTTTCATGTTAATAGCACGCAATTTACTGCTCCTTTCCGATAACATCACAAAGCATATTCTCCATATACGGTGTCCACCACTCCAGATATCCGGCTTTGGTGGGATGGATCGAGTCCGCCAGATACAGTTCTCTCTGCTCAGGCGTGATAGCGTTAAAGTCCGCATCACTCCACAGATCGATCACTGTGATATCCCACTTCTGCTGAATGGCACCCAGCAGCTCCACCATGGCGGCATATCCTGGGCTGTTGTATTGGGGGTTCGTATAGAACACCACTGGGCAGTCCCAGGTTTCTTGTGCGTAGGAAATGATATACTCGATGGCTCCGGCTACGGTTTTGGTGTCGAAGTCCCCACAGTCAAAGGATTCGCTGACATTTCCCAGGTCTTTCTTCTGAGTAGCGTCGTTTGTAGAGAGCTGGCATACAAACAGGTCAGCCGCTATTTCCGCGTCCAGCTTTTTCAGACGGGAGATGTAGGAATCCGGGCCACTGTCCACCAGCGTAGTGCCGGAAACGGCAGAAAGCGATCCATGCGGTGATGGCGACTGCTGCGGAGGCTGTGCCGATCAGGATTCCGCGCCATTTTCTCTTTTTCATACGCTTGCATCTCCTTTGCTTTTTGGGGCCTGTTCCTCGATTGTCCATTCGTCGTACCAGTCGATGACCGGCATTCCATTTTCAAAATGCATAGGGAGCCATACATATTCCGCGATGGAGGTGTTGGCTGTGCCGAGGAAAGGCGCACCGGCCACAGTCAAATAGTCTGCCAGACTGGGCTTGTAGGACTTGTCGCTCTGATGAGCCACGACCCGCAGAATCTGTTGGTAGCGTTTCCCGGTCACAACATACCTCGGCACCCAGCGATCCGCCATGACCAGGTAGAAATTGTTCCACTCCGGCACCTGGCAAATACAGGATACCTGACTGTTGAAGGATGCGGAGCTTCCGTCATTTCTGTGAGGATTGCCAATGGGCACATAGGGTCCCAGAGGATCGTCGCTGACTGCCACCTCGCTGGGATTTGGAATATAGCCCGTCATGCCGCTGGTCAGAAGATAATGGCGGCCTTCATGTGTAAAATGAGTGATTCCTTCCCGGGTAAAGGGCGGCTTCAAGCCAACAAACATATCCCGGAACGGTTCCAACACATCCAGAAAATCCGGGGATAGTCCGGCTGCGATTACCCCGTTGTGGTCATGCTCAAACCAAATGTACCCGTTTCCCCGGTCATCCTGCCACAGGTCAAAGTCCCCGACATCCTTTCCAAAGGGCTTTACATGATCCCGGACGATAGTGTAAGGCCCCAAAATCGCGTCAGCGGTGAGCACAGTAAAGTAAGCGTCCTTCCCGCTGAGCTTCAGCCAGCAGACATATTTCCCGGTTTTGCTGTTTTTCAGAATGTGGGGACGGTCCACCGGCCTGCTGGGGTGGAGGCTGGCGCGTTTGTTTTCCGTGTCCGGGGGGATAATCAGTCCCTCGTCCTTCCAGTTGTATAAATCCTTCGAAGAATAGCAGCGGATGCCCCAGGTCCAGACCCGCTTTGTGCCGGTGCTGAATTCCTTATTCTCTCCGTACCAGTAATAGGTGCCGTTCTCATAGAATAGACCAGCGCCGTGGGCCTGTACCCGTTTCCCATCTGTGTCCAACATGGGTTTGCCCGGTTTGATACTTTGATTCATCATGATTCACCTCATTTTATTTCGCTGACTTTCCCAAAACGTCACGGCTTCTTCAAACCAGCTTTCGCATGCCAGTCCTTTCCCAAGCCCGACACCGTGATCCACACCGGGATATTCCACGAAACGGTGGGGAATGCTGTTTTTCTCCAGTTCTGCGGCAAGCATCCTGCTGTTTTCCGGGTCAACGGTACGGTCTGCGTTGCCGCACCATACAAATGTAGGTGGGTAATGGTCAGTGATTTGCTTCTCCACACTGGTAAGTGCTATCAGGGCTTCCTCAGGATCGCTTCCCAGAAGATTTTGCCGGCTCCCTGAATGTGTGCGTTCTCCCATTGTAATCACAGGGTAACACAGGATTAATGCTCCTGGCTTTGACAGGCCAAACCGGGAATAGCCTATGGCATCCGTCCCAAAGAATGCAGCTAGATGCCCTCCGGCGGAGGAACCCCAGATGGAATACCCATCGGTAATCAAGTTCAGTTCCGCCGCCCGGACAGATGATGGCAAAGGGGTGCTTTTTCCCGTCCCGAACGACATATTCTTTCAGAGAATAGAGATTCGGCCTCCAGTAATCCCTGACGGCTTGCAATGCACAATCAATTGTCATGGCAGTTTCCTTCTCTGCGGGCCTTGATTTCCGCTTGCTTCTTATCAATATCCTTTTCCACATTCAGGAAGATCAGCAGTACCGCCAGAATCACGCCGGTGAATACCTCCAGACCCACAAAGCCAAAAGTAATGACATTTTTGACCGCCTCGGTCTGGGCGGCGGCCACCGTCACACCGTCCACGATCTCCGGGGCCACATACCCGGCACCTGCCAGCATTCCGTTGAAGATGCCGGTGCAGATGCCCACCATGGCAACTGCAATGATGTTATATACGGACATAGCAATACCGTCGCTGCGGAAGCCGGTTTTCCACTCCAAGTGATCCAACACATCCGCGAACAGCGCCATAAACACATAGGAGCAAGGCAGGCCGCCGATGTTCTTGATAAACTGACCGACGAGCATAATGGTCATATTGGTGGGGAACATCCAGCAGATCGCGCCGCCGATGGCGTAGAGAATGAAGCCCACCAGAGTCACATTGCGCTTGCCGAATTTCTTTGCCAGCGGCCACACGGCGAAGATGCCAATGCCCATGGGGATGCCGCCGATGACGGAGATCA
>JBJENO010000015.1:0-27987 GCA_051880235.1 Acetatifactor sp.
CTCAGTTTCATGACGCATTGGTGTCTTTCGCAGAAAGACGGGAAATAAACATGAACGAACGTCAGGTTTATGAGTATCTGGATAGTCTACAGACCAAAGGCATTGTGCCGGGACTTGCAAGCATTCGCAATCTTTTGGAGAGACTGGACGATCCACAGAAGAAATTAAAATTTATACATGTGGCAGGAACCAATGGTAAGGGTTCTGTCTGTTCCTATCTTGCCGGTGCGCTGAAGTGCGGAGGCTACCGGGTGGGAAGGTACCTCTCACCGACGATTTTTGAGTATCGGGAGCGCATTCAGGTGAATGATCGCATGATCACCAAGGAAGCTTTGGGAAGACTATTGGAGAGGATCAAGGCGGTCTGCGAGGAGATGGTCGGAGAAGGATTGCCCCACCCGACAGCCTTTGAGGTGGAGACGGCTTTGGGCTTTCTTTATTTCTGCGAGAAGAACTGTGATATAGTGGTGTTGGAGACCGGAATGGGAGGAGCACTGGATGCCACGAATATCGTGGAGAACACAGTCTTGTGTGTCTTTGCTTCCATCAGCAGAGATCACATGCAGTTTCTGGGAAATTCGCTGGAGGAGATCGCTGCCCAGAAGGCAGGTATTTTGAAACCCGGTGCCGTGGCGGTGAGCGCCCCGCAGCCGGAGAGTGTCCGCCCGGTTTTGCAGGAGAGAGCCAATCTTTGGCACCTGCCGATTACCTTTGTGGACCCCGATCAGATTACGGATCGAAAATACGGACTGGAAAAACAGAGATTTTCCTATCAAAAATATAAAAGAATTGAAATTACACTGGCAGGAAAGTATCAGCTGGAGAATGCCGCTCTGGCATTGGAGGCAATGAATGCTCTGGCAGAGAGGGGATTTGCTGTTTCGGAGGAAAAGCTTCGCAAGGGATTTCGGGAGACCAAATGGCCCGGAAGATTTACTGTGGTACAGAAGAGACCCTTGTTTATCGTGGATGGAGCCCATAACGAGGATGCGGCTAAGAGATTGGCAGAATCCATCGAATTTTATTTTACAAATAAGAGAATCATCTATATAATGGGAGTGTTGAGGGACAAGGAGTACGAGAAGATCATCGATTTGACGGCGAAATATGCAGAGTCGGTGATTACCGTAACGACACCGAACAATCCACGGGCTCTGCCGGCCTATGAACTGGCCTGTGCCGTGTCCAGGGTATGTCCCAATGTGACAGCGGTGGACAGTCTGGAGGAAGCGGTGGAGATGAGCAGTCTTCTGGCCGGAAAGGATGACTGTATTATCGCATTTGGTTCGCTGTCCTTTTTGGGTCAGCTGATGGACCTGCTGCACTATCGTCAGAAGAACCCTCAAACAAAGAATAGGATGTGATGAAATGATTGATCAGGATAAGATAAGGGAAGGTATCAGGCTTCTCCTGGAGGGAATCGGAGAAGATGCCTCCAGAGAAGGACTAATGGAAACACCGGACCGCATTGCCAGAATGTACGAGGAGATTTTTGCCGGGAGAACCATGGATGCCGGAGAGCCTCTGTCAAAGGTCTTTACAGCCACAGGCAGCGAGATGGTGTTGGAGAAGGATATCTTTTTTTACTCCATGTGTGAACATCATATGCTGCCGTTTTATGGCAAGGTCCACATTGCATACCTTCCGGACGGCAAGGTGGTTGGACTCAGCAAATTGGCCAGAACGGTGGAGATTTTTGCACGTAGATTGCAGATACAGGAGCGTATGACCGGACAGATCGCCGATGCCATCATGGAATATCTGCACCCCAGAGGAGTGTGTGTGATGGTGGAGGCAGAGCATATGTGCATGACCATGCGGGGCGTGAAAAAACCGGGCAGTAAAACAGTCAGCATTGCCACAAGAGGAGTTTTTGAAGAGAACAATGGTTTGATGAATCGGTTCTTTTCTATGCTTGGACAAGGCGGGAACTGTTATTTGGATCAGCAAGGAGAGGAAAAGGATGGAGAGAATTGACAGAATCCTCAGAAACCCTGTCTTTCAGGAACATGTAGCAAAAAATCAGGCGGCAGAAGCAGGCAGATGCTTCTGCCGTCACGATATGGAGCATTTTTTGGCAGTGGCAAGGATCGGACTGATCTTGAATCTGGAGGAGGATCTGGGAATCTCCAAAGAGTTGATCTACGCAGCTGCGCTGCTGCATGATCTTGGAAGGCACAGACAATATCTGGAGGGGATTCCGCATGAAGTGGCCGGTGCGGAGATTGCACCCATCATTTTGCAGGAATGTGGATTTGCTTCATGGGAGAGGTCAATGATCGTGGATGCTATCACGCGGCATAGAGACAGTGAGAGCAGTAAAAGGTCCGATCTTGGAGGTCTGTTATATCGGGCGGATAAGCTGAGCAGACCTTGTTTTTGCTGTGAAGTGTCCGGGGAGTGTAACTGGAAGCAGGAAAAAAAGAATTTATCGATTCGATATTAGGGGGAATACAGTATGATTATTGGCGGCAAGAATTTTGTGGAAAAAGGACATACCTATGTCTGCGGAATCCTGAATGTTACACCGGATTCGTTTTCGGATGGAGGAAAATGGTCAACCCTGGACAGGGCCTTGTTTCATGCGGAAGAGATGATCGAGCAGGGGGTGGATTTAATCGATATCGGCGGGGAATCCACCAGACCCGGTTATCAGCTTCTTTCTGAAGAGGAGGAGATCCACAGGGTAGTTCCCGTGATAGAGGCGGTGAAGCGTAGATTCGATATTCCGGTTTCACTGGATACGTACAAGGCAGCAGTCGCGCAGGCCGGTATTGACGCAGGAATTGATCTGGTGAACGATATCTGGGGATTGAAGTATGACGGAAAGATGGCAGAGGTCATTGCAAAGAGCGGATTGCCCTGCTGTCTGATGCATAACCGAAGAGATACAGATTATACAGATTTTATGCAGGATGTTGCTGCGGATCTGGCCCAGACACTGCATCTGGCGCAGCTTGCCGGCATAGAGGATAGTAAGATCATTTTGGATCCGGGTGTGGGGTTTGCCAAGACCTATGAGCAAAATCTGGAGGTCATCAATCGTCTGGAGGAACTGCATGTACTGGACTGTCCTATCCTGCTGGGAACCAGCAGAAAATCAGTGATCGGGTTGACTTTGGATCTGCCGGTGCAGGATCGATTGGAGGGAACGTTGGCAACTACCGTGGTAGGTGTGATGAAGGGCTGTATGTTTGTGCGGGTCCATGATGTGAAGGAAAACAAGCGGGCCATTCAGATGACGGAAGCTATCTTGAGAGGAGGAGTCTGATGTACAGGGAATCTGCCTTGGATGAGATCAGAATTGAGAATTTGGAAGTGTTTGCCCACCACGGTGTCTACCCCGAGGAGACCAGGGAGGGACAGAACTTCTATGTCAATGCGGTGCTGTATACGGATACCGGGGCAGCAGGCGAACAGGATGATCTTTCGTTATCCACCAATTACGGCGAGGTCAGTCTTTTCATCCATGAGTGGATGCAGAAGCACACCTACAAGCTGCTGGAGGCGGTTGCGGAGCATTTGTCCCGGGAACTGCTGCTTCGTTTTCCTTATGTGGCATCACTGGATCTGGAGATCCGAAAGCCTCATGCACCGATTCCGCTGAATTTTTCCTCTGTCTCGGTGAAAATACACAGAGGCTGGCATCGGGCTTATATCGCGCTGGGATCCAACATGGGGGATACCCGGGCTACTATTTCAAATGCCATTGAGGCGATGAGACAGCATCCGCTGATGGAGGTTCGTAAAGTCTCTTCCCTGATTACCACCGCTCCCTATGGAGGGGTAGTGCAGGATGATTTTCTCAATGGAGTTTTGTGTCTGGATACACTGCTTTCTCCGGAAGAATTGTTGGAGGAACTTCATAAGATCGAGGCGTCGGCAGGAAGGCAACGTCTGATTCACTGGGGGCCCAGAACATTGGACCTGGATATTCTTTTCTACGATAAACTGGTGTATGATAGCGAGAATCTGGTGATCCCCCACGGAGATCTTTGCAACAGAGAGTTTGTGTTGGCGCCGATGAATGAGATCGCTCCTTATTACAGGCATCCGGTCTGTGGAAAAACTGTTACAGTGCTGCTGCAGGAATTGAGGGACAGGGCACAGTATCAGGAGTGATTTCCATCGATTCTGGACAATAATCTGCGGCAATAACCCGCTGCCAGACCGGTAAAGCACCCAGCCAGGATGCCGCTAAGCGCGAGATAGGGAAGATAAACCAGTACGGCAGGAACTGATGTGAGCAGAAATGCCACCGCAAGCTGTCCCAGATTGTGCGTCAGTCCGCCCAAGGCACCTGTCAGGAAAAGAAATCGTCCCCTTAACAGGCGATTGACGCAAAAGAGAATTAAGAGGCTGGAATACCCTCCCACAATACTGTACATCAGGCTCATTCCCTGTCCGAAGAGCAGAGCGGAGAGGAGAATCCTGGAGGTCAATACGAGGGAAGCATCCCGGAGGGAATCCTCCCGAAGCAAAATCATTGTGATGATGTTTGCCAGACCTGCTTTGATCCCGGGAATCGGAATCAGCATGGGAAAGGCACTCTCGATGGCATAGATCGCAAGAGAGAGCGTAGTATACAGCGCAAGATTTGTCAGTCGTTTCAGTGACATAAGTTTTTCCTCATTGGGAGTCTTTATCGATAGAAACTAATGGGTGACGATATCCAAAAACTCATCCTCGTCAGCAGCCTCCCGTAGCTGAATGACCAGCCTGTTTGGCAGACAGACGATGGGGAGGGCAGAGTCTGATCTGGAACCCTGTTGAACGCAGATCTGATCCGGGCAGGTAGCATCTGTGACGGAGATTTCTCCCCGGGAGATCAGCAGTTCATTTTTCCCGCCATTCTCGCTGACGATCTGAAGTGTGTATGGCGTGGAAACCTGCCACAGGGGGATGCTGTCCAGTTGTTTTCCCTCAGAGTAGATGTCTGCGTAATATCGACTGCCATCGGCCCCCTTTCCCATCGATAGGATCCATAAGAGACTGCATATTGACAACAGCAGGACGGACAGAAACAACAGGGCGGGAATGAATTTTCCTGGTTTTGGTTTGTGTTGCATGTGGTTTACCTCAAACTATGCTTTCAGTATATCAAATTGGAGTGACAAAATGAAGAAGTTTTTTGCGATTCTGTTCTCATTTCTGATAGTGCTCTCCCTCAATGGGTGCAACGAGGTGAAGCCGAGGCTATCTTCGCGTACAGATGTGGCAATGGGAACGGTGGTAAATCTGAGAATATACAGTATTGACACCAGGGACTATGCCGAAGAAGTGATGGGACTTCTGCGGGAACTGGAGGAGAAGGAATTATCTGTGCGGGCCAAATACTCTGAAGCAGCCTATGTCAATTCCAATGCCGGAAGTGATACGGTGCCGGTTTCGGCACAGTTTGGAGAGATCATTGGACGGTGCCTGGAGGTGGGTGATAGGAGTGACGGAGCGCTGGATGTGACACTGGGGAACGTCGTGAAGCTGTGGAATATTGATTCCTTTGCAAGGGGGGATTCTGTGGATTTTCAGCTCCCGGACAAAAGTGCCCTGGAGAGCGCGCTTGCATCCTGCGGTAATGACAAGATCCATCTCTCGAAAGAGCGGGACCAAATTGCCCTGAGAGCGGACACTGCCCTGGATCTGGGTGCTGTGGGGAAAGGAATTGCCTTGGATCGGGTACGCGCTTATCTGCAGGAACAGGATGGTATTACCGGCGCGGTGATCAGCGTGGGAGGAAGTGTTCTGACCTATGGAAGCAAGCCGGACGGCTCGGACTGGAAGGTAGGGATCACGGATCCCTTTGATACCGGGAAGGTGTTGGGATATCTGACACTTGCGGGTACGCACTGTATTTCCACCTCCGGTGATTACGAACGGTATGTGGAGAAAGACGGCGTGCGTTACCACCATATCATTGATCCACACACCGGATATCCTGCAAGAAGCGGTCTTTCTTCCGTCACTATATTGTCCGAGGATGGATTCTTAAGTGATGCGTTGTCTACTGCCTGTTTTGTGCTGGGAAGCGAGAGAGGACTCTCTCTGGCAACGGAGTATGGCTGTGAAGCGTTATCTGTGACGACGGAAGGAGAACTTCTGATGACGGAGGGCTTCCGTCAATTGTTTGGCTCGAAATAATTGCGATGAGCAGAAAAATATGTTACAATTTTATGTGGAGTTTTTTGGTGTTTCAAACGTAAAAAGTTGAGAAAGGTACAGGAAGACAGATGGAAGGACAGAACACATTTCTTCATGCGGACAAGGCTGTGCTGGACCAGATAGAAGAGACGATGCCTCCGGAGGAGGAACTGCAGGATCTGGCAGAATTCTTCAAGGTGTTTGGGGATGCAACCAGATTGAAAATATTATATGTGCTGATGTGCTCTGAGATGTGCGTATATGATATTGCCGCAGCGCTTGGAATGACCCAGTCTGCCATCTCTCATCAGCTTAGGTTCCTGAAACAGCTGGATTTGGTGAAATACAGACGCGATGGCAAGATCATCTACTATTCCTTGTCGGATGCGCATATCGTAAATATCTTAAATCAGGGTCTGGTTCATATAGAGGAGTAGGCAAGAAATCGGACGTAAGAAAGGTGAAGTAACATGGTTGATTTACTGGAACTGAGAGACAAAATTGATGTGATCGATGCTCAGATCGTTGATCTCTATGAGAAGAGAATGGAGATCTGTAAGCAGGTGGCGGAGTACAAGATCAGCACCGGCAAGAAGGTGTTTGACAGACAGCGTGAGATGGAGAAATTGGAGAAGGTGAAGTCTATGACAGAGGATCCCTTCTACAAGCACGGTGTGGAGGAATTGTTTGAGCAGATCATGTCTATGAGCAGAAAGCTGCAGTATCGTCTGCTTGCGGAAAACGGCAGCCTTGGCAGGCTTCCGTTTATCGGTGTGGATGAACTGGAGACCAAGAGAGCCCGCGTAGTGTTTCAGGGGACTGAGGGTGCTTATTCTCAGGCTGCCATGATGCAATACTTCGGAGATCAGGTGAAGAGCTTTCATGTGGACAGCTTCCGGGATGCCATGAGTGCCATCGATGAGGGAAGCGCAGATTTTGCCGTATTACCTATCGAAAATTCTACAGCAGGTATTGTGACCGAGATCTACGACCTGCTTCAGGAGTATGAGAACTATATTGTGGGAGAGCAGGTTATCTCTATTGAACACTGTCTGTTGGCTGTACCCGGGACGAAAATCAGTGACATAAAGAGAGTGTATTCCCACCCCCAGTCTCTGATGCAGAGCGCCAGATTCTTAAACGGACATGACTGGCAGCAGATCAGTATGCAGAACAATGCCTTTGCGGCGAAGAAGATCGCAGAGGAGGGATTGCATGACCAGGCTGCCATAGCGGGAGCCCATGCGGCAGGAATATACGGGCTGGAAATTTTACAGCGGGGAATCAATGACTGCGGCAGCAATTCCACAAGATTTATTATTGTGACCAATCAGAAGATCTTTCGAAAGGATGCGAGGAAGATCAGTATCTGTTTTGAGGTCCCCCATGAGAGCGGATCACTGTACCACATGTTGTCACATTTTATTTATAACAACTTGAACATGACAAAGATCGAGAGCCGCCCCATCGAGGAGAGAGACTGGGAATACAGATTCTTTATTGATTTTGAGGGGAATCTGTCTGACGGAGCCGTAAAGAACGCACTGAGAGGACTTCGTGATGAGGCCCGCAATATGAAAATACTGGGGAATTACTAAGGAGTGGAAGCAAATCATGATGCATAAAAATGAGTTGATAGTTTTCAGAGGAGAGGATGAGCAATTTGAACTGCTGTCAAAAGTCTCTGAAATGATAGATCAATTTGAGACCTTGACATTGTCGAAGGAGGATGCTGCTGCGTGTGAAACAAAGGCACAGATGCGGGACTGTATCTACGATGTGCTGAACCGATTGCTGGAATTGGCAGGACACTACGGTTTCCACGGCAATCTCTGGCATTGCTATCTGGCTAACCTTTTGGTAAACCACGAGAACAGCTACAGTATGGCCTGCGAGGTGCGGGGCGCTGTGGAAGGAACCATCAATCGGGCCGTACTTCATGATATTGTTTTCTTCAAACAGCTTTATGATTATGATTTCCATCCCATGATGGAGGCTTTGGCGGTTCCTGAGTTTGCAATGATCCTGGAATATCAGGCTTGCAGTCAGGAGAGCAAAGTCTATAACACAAGGATCTGCAGCCGTATCTGTGAATTGGCAGAAAGATTCTGCGAGAACAGTTCTGCCCGGGAGATGAAGGATACCCTCACCGAATTCTACAAAGATTACGGGGTGGGAAAGTTCGGCTTGCACAAGTCTTTTCGTATTCGGAGAGACGAAAATGGCGCACATATTGAACCAATCTTAAATATCGCTCATGTGACCTTAGACCAGCTGGTAGGTTACGACATCCCCAAAAAGAAACTGACGGACAACACCGATGCCTTTGTATCCGGCAGGAAGGCGAATAATTGTCTGTTGTTTGGCGATGCGGGTACCGGTAAGAGTTCCAGTATCAAGGCAATCGCAAATGAGTACTATGACAGAGGACTTCGTATTATCGAAGTGTACAAACACCAGTTTCAGGATCTGAATGACGTGATCAGTCAGATCAAGCATCGAAATTATAAGTTCATCATCTACATGGACGATCTGAGCTTTGAGGAATTTGAAATAGAATATAAGTATCTAAAGGCTGTGATCGAAGGCGGTCTGGAGAAAAAGCCCGAGAATATTCTGATCTATGCGACTTCCAATCGCAGACATCTGATTCGGGAAAACTACAGCGATAAGGAGGAGATCCGCGAGGATATGCATACCGGCGATACCGTGCAGGAGAAGCTTTCCCTGGTCTATCGCTTTGGTGTGACCATCTACTTCGGCTCTCCCAACAAAAAGGAATTCCAGACCATCGTCAGAGAGCTAGCAAAGCGAAACGGAATCAAGATGCCCGAGGAAGAACTGCTGCTTGAAGCGAACAAGTGGGAATTGTCCCACGGCGGTCTGTCGGGACGTACTGCACAACAATTTGTGGACTATCTTCTGGGGATGCAAGAATAAACGGAGGGACGCCTATGGCAATCAAAACCTTTGCTGCCATTGATGTGGGCAGTTTTGAACTTACGATGAAACTATACGAGATGAATGGCAAGTCACCGCTTCGCCAGATCGATCGAATCAGCAGAAGACTGGATCTGGGTGCGGATACTTTCGCCGATGGCAAGATCAGCAATGAGAAGATGGATGAACTGTGTAAGACGCTGAAGGAATTCGACAAGATCATGAAGGCCTATCGGGTGGATGCCTATAAGGCCTACGGGACCAGTGCCATCAGAGAGACGGAGAACATGACCATCGTTCTGGATCAGATTGAACAGCGCACCGGAATTCGGGTGGAGCCCCTGAGCAATTCGGAACAGCGATTTTTAGGGTATAAATCCATTGCTGCCAGAGGCGAAGAATTTCAGAAGACCATTGAGGAAAAGACAGCGATCTTAGATATCGGCGGCGGCAGCATCCAGATTTCTCTGTTTGACAACGATACGCTTGTCTCTACCCAGAATATTTTGCTGGGAGTATTGAGAATACAGGAGTACATTCATCGCTTCGATGTGAAGCCCTCTGCCGTGGAAGACTTTATCGTAGAGATGGCGATGGCTCAGCTTGGCAGCTACAAAAAACTGTATTTGAAGGATCGTACCATTCAGACACTGATCGTCATCGATGATTATGTATCCCCGTTGGCACTGAGACTCCCTTCCTTTGAGATGGGCGGAACGGTGGAGTATTCTGCATTTTGTGAGATGATAAAGAATCTGCGGGAATCCGGTCCGGCAAAAATCGGCACAAAGTATGGTATTTCCGAAGATAAAATGTCTTTGGCATCCATCAGTGCTGTGCTGACGGATTGTATTGCGAAGCTGATGGGAGCGACAAAGATCTGGATTTCGGGAGCGACACTCTGTGACGGCATTGCCTATGATTACGCGGAGTCCCAGAATCTGTTCAAGGGCAATCATGATTTTGAACAGGATATTATCGCCTGTGCAAAAAATATCAGTAAGCGATATATGGGAAGCAGAAAACGTTCCGAGACGCTGGAAAATATTACAGGAACGATTTTTGACAGCCTGAAAAAGGTACACGGACTGGGGAAGAGAGAGAGACTGTATTTACAGCTGGCGGCGATCTTGCACGATTGCGGCAGATATATCAGTATGACGAATCTGGGCGAGAACTCCTATAACATTATTATGGCAACGGAGATGATCGGCTTGTCCCATACCGAGCGAGTGATCGTAGCCAGTGTGGCCAGATTTTATCACAGCAAATTCCAGTATGACAATCCCGCCGGTATCGGAGAAGGACTGGACAGGGCCGGATATCTGACGGTGGCAAAACTGACTGCTATCTTAAGGCTGGCAGCAGGCTTAGACAGAAGCCACAAACAGAAGCTGATGGGGCTGAAGGCTGCCTGGAAGGAGAAACAGTTGATCCTGTCTGTGGATACGACTGCAGATATCACACTGGAGAGAGGATTTTTTGAAGAGACCAAGGAATTCTTTGTGGAAGTCTTTCACATAGAACCGATTCTGAAACAGCGAAAAGTCTATTAAGGAGAGAACGTATGGCGGAAATAGATTTCACAAATCCGAAATATTATACCAACCGGGAATTGTCCTGGATTTTGTTTGACCACAGAGTGTTAAATGAGGCGAGAGACAAGAGCATCCCGCTGTTTGAAAGATTGAAATTTTTGAGTATCACTGCCTCCAATCTGGATGAATTCTTTATGATCCGAGTGGCCTCTCTGAAGGATTGTGTCAATGCAGGACTGGAGAAGAGAGATATTGCCGGGATGAAGCCCACAGAGCAGCTGGAGGCTATCAGCAAGGCAATTCATGAGTTGGTGGATGTGCAGTATTCCACCTGGAATCGTTCCCTTGTGCCTAAGCTGGAGGTGAACGGGCTCCATGTGATTTCCCATCACGAGGAACTTGGCGCAGAGGAAGCAGAGTACGTGGATCACTATTTTGAAGAGAATGTCTATCCTGTTCTTACGCCTATGGCCGTGGATTCCTCCAGACCCTTCCCGCTGGTGCGCAATAAGACACTGAACATTGCGGCACTTGTGCGCAAAAAGAACAGCGATGAGGAACTGGAATTTGCCACTGTTCAGGTGCCAAGTGTCTTGAATCGAATTGTGATGCTGCCGGTGGAGAATGGCAAGGCTAAGAAAATCATTTTCCTGGAAGAGATCATTGAGCGCAATATGAATAAGCTCTTTCTGAATTATGACATCGTCTGCGCCCATCCGTACAGGATCATGCGCAATGCGGACCTTTCTATCGACGAGGACGAGGCGGCCGATCTGTTAAAGGAGATCGAGAAGCAGGTCAAGAAGCGTCAATGGGGAGAAGCGATTCGGCTGGAAGTGGAAGCCGGAATCGATAAGAGGCTCTTAAAGATCATCAAAAAGGAACTTCGTCTGGACGGACAGAATATCTATGAGATCAATGGTCCCCTGGATCTGACTGTCTTGATGAAGATGTATGGGTTGGAAGGTTTTGAGGCCTTTAAGACCCCCAAATATGAACCTGCACAGGTCCCGGAACTGCCCGCCGGATGTGATATCTTTCAGCAGATACGCCGGGGAGATATCCTGATGCACCATCCTTATCAGACCTTTAACCCTGTGGTAGAGTTTATTCGCCAGGCGGCCAAGGATCCGGATGTACTGGCCATCAAGCAGACACTCTACCGTGTCAGCGGCAATTCTCCCATTATTGCAGCCCTTGCTCAGGCGGCGGAGAACGGCAAGCAGGTATGCGTTCTGGTAGAGCTGAAAGCCAGATTTGATGAGGAGAACAATATTGTCTGGGCGAGGATGCTGGAGAAGGCAGGATGTCACGTAATCTATGGTTTGGTTGGTTTGAAAACTCACAGCAAGATTACGCTGGTGGTTCGGAAAGAAGAGGATGGTATCAGAAGATATGTGCATCTGGGAACCGGTAACTACAACGACGCCACAGCAAAGCTTTACACTGATATTGGACTGCTGACCTGCTCTGAGGCCATCGGTGAGGATGCTACCGCCGTGTTCAATATGCTTTCCGGTTATTCAGAGCCTTTGATGTGGAATGCCTTAAGCGTTGCGCCTCTGTGGCTGAAGGATAAGTTTCTGTATTTGATCGACAGAGAGAAGCAGAATGCAAAGGCCGGTCGGCCTGCCGGAATCATAGCAAAGATGAACTCTCTGTGCGACCGGGATATCATAGCCGCACTGTATGCGGCCTCCTCGGCAGGCGTGAAGATCGACCTGATCGTCCGGGGAATCTGTTGCCTGAAGGTTGGAATCAAGGGTGTCAGTGAGAACATTACAGTAAGATCCATTGTAGGCAATTTTTTGGAACACAGCCGCATCTTCTATTTTGAAAATGATCAGCATCCGGAGATCTACTGTGCAAGTGCGGACTGGATGCCCAGAAATCTGGAGCGCCGTGTGGAAATCATGTTCCCTGTGGTAAAGCAGGAGTTAAAGGACGAATTATTGCACATTCTCGACAGCCAGTTGAAGGATAACCGAAAAGCAGCTGTGCTTCAGCCGGACGGCTCCTATGAAAAGCCTGACAGGAGAGGAAAGCAGGCATTTACTTCCCAGGAGGCATTTTGTTTTGAGGCCATCTCCAAGGCAAAGGTTCTTGAGGAAGAGACCACGGAGCAGAGCAGAACCTTTGTGCCGGAAACACATCACACAGGAGAGTAATACCATGAGAATTATTTTGGCATCAGCTTCTCCCAGACGAAGAGAACTGCTGACACAGATCGGAATAGAGTTTGAGGTGATCGTCAGTGACGTGGAAGAGCATGTGACTGCTACACACCCCCACGAGGTGGTGGAGGAACTGTCTGCACAGAAGGCTTCTGCAGTGTTAGAAGGCTTACAATCGGAGGAAGAAGTGCTTGTGATCGGTGCAGATACAGTGGTATCCATTGACGGAATCATTTTGGGGAAACCGAAGGATGATGCAGATGCAGCTTCGATGTTGCGACGTTTGTCAGGCAGAATCCACCAGGTATACACCGGTGTGACAATGCTGTATCGCAGGGCAGGCAGAGAAGCCGATGTGATTCGGAAGACATTTTCGGAGAAGACGGAAGTAGAATTCTTTGAGATGCTTCCCGAGGAAATCATGGAGTACATAAGCAGCGGAGATTGCAGGGACAAAGCCGGCAGCTACGGAATCCAGGGCTTCTGCGCCAGATATATTGCAGGTATCTCGGGCGATTATAACAACGTGGTCGGCCTTCCGGTTGCAAGGTTGTACCAAGAGGGAAAGGAATGGCTTCGCTAGATGAAGAAAATCGTAATATTTGATTTGGATGGCACCTTGTCAGATTCCATCTCCAGTATGAAGTACTGTGCGGACAGAGCACTTGCCGAGGTAGGTCTTGGACCTTTTTCGGAGGACGATTATAAGATTTTCGTGGGAGACGGCGCAGAGATCCTGATAGAACGGGCATTGACTGCTGCGGGCGATACCGGATGGGAGCACAAGGATGTAGTCTATCCTTTGTATCTGAAGTTTTTTGCGAAGTATTGCATGTATGGAGTGAAACCCTATGACGGAATCCCGGAACTGATTGCAAAACTGAAGGAACAGGGGATCAAGATCGCCGTCCTCTCCAATAAACCACATCTGCAGACCATCGACGTCATTGTCAGTCTGTTTGGAGAAGGATGCTTTGACTGTATTTTGGGACAGCGCGACGGATATCCTGTGAAGCCTGATCCGAGTGGGGTGTTTGAGATCCTCAGACAAATGAAGCTGACTGCGGAGGACGTATTGTATCTGGGAGATACTGCCACTGATATGAAAACAGGAAAAGCAGCGGGCGCATTTACAGTCGGTGCACTGTGGGGATTCCGGGACAGGAAGGAGTTGGAGAACGGAGGGGCTGATGTCGTTATTTCTCATCCGTTGGAGGTTCTGGATCATCTCGCTTAGCTTCTTTCGACCGTACAGACGAATTGTTAAAAAAAAGAATGTGATTCGCAGCGTAACATATTGACAAATCTATAGTCGAAATGTATATATTGTAGTGCAAGATGAAACGGAGGAGGTGGAAAAATGCGCGAATTTGATGATGCAGTTCTGGAGTGCTTTCTGGACAATCAATGTCAGCTTTTTCCCAAGAACGTTGCTGAAACACTGGACGAGGCTGAGGATTTCCTGGAAGAGTGCATGGCAGTTGTTGTGGATTCTGTTGACGAAGTAATCGAATACTTTGAGGACGAGGGGATCGACATTGAGGGTGCCATGGACGACGAGATTTTGAGTGCGGATGAAGTGTTTGACGTGGGAGACGGAAGATACTTGATCGTGCAGGCTTAAAAGCCATTCACAGAATGAAAGAGAAGCGAGAGGAGCATCAACCGCCAATTAGTCACAATTGGCGGTTGATACAGAAGACCTCTCGCTTTTTATTTCGCGCAATATGTCCTCCGGAATAAATAATTTTCCGTAGCCTGTCCCAAGATCCAGTCCCGGCTTATTGCTTCCGTGAAAATCACTTCCGCCGCTGAGCAGGAGATCATACTTCCCCGCCAGAGAACGAATCTGTCGCTCGTCGCCGGGAGAGTAAGTGCTGTAGATTGCTTCGATACCTCTCAGACCGACTCCTTTTAATTCTGCAATCAGGTGTTCCAAACATGCATCGCCCATACCATAGAGGATGGGATGGGCCAGAATGGGAATGCCACCTGCCTGAAGAATCAGTTCTACCGCCTGAGCGGGGGTAATTTTTTCCCGGGGAATAAAGCAGGGACCATTGTCTCCGATATACCGCTGAAAGGCTTCCTTGATACTGGAGATGTAGCCCTTCTCCAGCATGTATTTTCCATAGTGCGCTCTGGTGATGACAGAACCGGGGAACCTGCAGAGCAGTGCTTCATAAGTGATGTCGATCCCACACTCCCGTAATTTGGCACACATTTTTCGATTGCGGTTGTGTCTGGATTCCACGAACGCCTTCAGATGATCGGCGAAGGTCTTCTGCTCCGGATCGATATACAATCCCAATACATGAATGTCCCGTCCCTGGTATTCGGAGGATAGTTCAATGCCGGGAATGATCTCCGGCACAGTATCCCTTTGTGCTGACGGCAATTCTCTGCGCAGCGCTTCGGCGTAAGAATGCGCTTCTCGGATGCCGTCCACAGAGTCATGGTCTGTCAGAGCAAAAGCAGAGAGACCTTTTTCGATTGCATAGTCCACCAGCTGAGTGGGGGTATAGGTTCCATCCGAACAGGTGGAGTGTACATGTAAATCTATCGGCTGCATATTTCGAGTGCTCCCTTTTCCTGAATCCATTTTTTACATTCGTCCCATGTTCCGGTTACAAAACAATCGGAATATAATCGAATAACGGTATGATTGGTCAAACAAAGGCGGACATAGTTTTCTTTTTCTTCCATGCTGATTATCTCGGAATACTGATTCGTTACGGTAACATTTCCGTCTTCGGTAACGATAGCATTCTCGCCAAAGGAAATCTTACGTGTCCAATTTTCGGTTCCGCGCTGTTTAGAAAGGGCAGAATATTGCCTTGCGGTCATTATTTTCCAACGAAATAAGCCACGATACAGGGCGAAAATAACAAATACAAAAAAAGCATAAAACCTCGCATACACGGCATAAACGAAGACCAGTGCCGCAAAAACACACCAAAAAACCGAAAATGCCCGTTGCGCAGAACGGGCATGGTTTTCTCTTCCCCAGGAAAGGAACTTCTTCTTATCCAAGACATATTCGCATTCAAACAATACGTTCATTTTGTGGTATCCTTTAGTCTTCGTCATCTTCCTTATTCGCGGTAAATACAGTTCTCTTACGTGCCATTTCATCGCTTGCAAGATACTCATCGTAGGTTGTGATCTTGTCGATGATCTGTCCGTTAGGCAAAATCTCAATGATACGGTTGGCAGTGGTCTGAACAAACTGGTGGTCATGACAGGAGAACAGTGCCACACCGGGGAACTTGATCAGCCCGTTGTTCAGTGCAGTAATGGACTCCATGTCCAGATGGTTGGTGGGCTCGTCCAGAATCAGGCAGTTGGCACCGCTGATCATCATTTTGGAGAGAAGACACCGCACCTTTTCTCCGCCGGAGAGGACCTTCACCTTCTTCACACCATCTTCGCCGGCGAAAAGCATACGGCCAAGGAAGCCACGAACATAGGTCACATCCTTGATGGGAGAGTAGCCGGTGAGCCAGTCGGTGATGGTCAACTCGTTATCAAACTCTGCAGTGCTGTCCTTGGGAAAGTAAGCCTGGGAAGTGGTAACACCCCACTTGAAGCTTCCCTCATCGGGCTCCAATTCTCCCATGAGAATCTGGAACAGAGTGGTCTTTGCAAGCTCGTTGCTGCCGACGAAAGCAATCTTGTCATCATGACCCATGACAAAGGAGATATCATTTAATACCTTTTCTCCGTTTACCGTCTTGGAAAGGTGTTCTACGGTCAGAACTTCGTTTCCGATCTCACGGTCAGGTCTAAAGTCAATGTAAGGATATTTTCTGCTGGAGGGCTTGATCTCATCCAACTCGATCTTCTCCAGAGCACGCTTTCTGGAGGTCGCCTGCTTGGATTTGGATGCGTTGGCGGAGAAACGGGAGATAAACTCCTGAAGCTCCTTGATCTTTTCTTCCTTCTTCTTGTTGGCCTCCTTCATCTGCTTCACTAATAGCTGGCTGGATTCGTACCAGAAGTCATAGTTGCCGGCGTAGAGCTGAATCTTGCCGTAGTCGATGTCTGCAATATGTGTGCAGACCTTATTCAGAAAATAACGGTCGTGGGAGACTACGATAACCGTATTCTCAAAGTCGATCAGGAAATCCTCCAACCAGGCGATGGCATCCAGATCCAGATGGTTGGTGGGCTCGTCCAAAAGCAAGATATCCGGGTTGCCAAACAAAGCCTTTGCCAGCAGGACCTTTACCTTCAGACTGCCGTCCAAGTCTTTCATGAGTAAGTAGTGGAACTCGGGACCGATGCCCAGACCGTTTAACAGCATTGCCGCGTTGGACTCTGCCTCCCAGCCGTCCATCTCCGCAAACTCTGCCTCCAGTTCGCTGGCGCGAATACCGTCTTCGTCGGAGAAGTCCTCCTTGGCATAGATGGCATCCTTCTCCTTCATGATCTGAAAGAGTCGTTCATTTCCCATGATGACTGTATCCATAACGATGCAGTCGTCATACTTAAAGTGGTCCTGCTCCAGAACGGAGAGACGCTGCCCGGGAGTAATGACCACGTCCCCCTTGGTGGTCTCCAGCTTGCCGGATAATATTTTCAGGAAAGTGGACTTACCGGCACCGTTCGCCCCGATGAGACCATAGCAGTTGCCCTCGGTGAACTTGATGTTTACATCCTCGAACAATGCCTTCTTTCCGATTCTGAGTGTTACATTATTTGCACTGATCATACTTGCTCCTATCTGCTATTGCCAAAATATAACTACTTAATTATAAAGCCACTCCTTCCATTATACACAACGGCACCGATATTTCAAGCAAAAATCGTTGATATCTGTTGCGAAAAGCCTGAAAAAAAGGTATAATATTCCTGTATCTTATCGTCCTAGTGCGGAGGTGTGATTTGAAGCGTAAAATAGCTGTATATGCAAATGGATGGAGCGATGAAATCGTCAGCGAGGCTCTGGAGGGGATGATGCGGTACGCCAGGGAGATCGGCACCGATGTGTTTGTATTTCTGACCTTTGCATCCTATGGATCCGGTGAACAGAGCAATCTGGGTGAGAACAGTGTATTACATGTGGGAGATCTGGCTGACTTTGACGGCTTGATTATCCTGTCCAACCTCCTGAATAGTGACGAGGATACAGTGCGGCAATACTGTGCGGAGGCAGGCGAAAAGGGCATCCCGGTCATCAGTGTGGGAATGGATATCGACAAAGCGGGATATGTGAAGCTGGATAATTCTACCAGCATGAGAAAACTGGTGCTTCACCTGATCAAAAATTGCGGTGTGAAACGCATGGCATATGCAGGCGGTAATGAAGAACATGTGGATTGCAAAGCAAGACTTCAGGTGATAAAAGATGTGGCTGCCGAGAATGGTCTTAGAGTCAGAGACGAAGATATATATTTCGGAGACTGGAGTTTTCAATTAGGACAGGAGATTGGCGATAGTATTATGAACTCCCCGGATGGACTTCCGGATGCTGTTCTGTGTGCCAATGACGATACAGCAATCGCAGTTGCTACCAGATTTCAGCAGAGGGGCTATACCTTACCGGATGATCTGATCGTGACCGGATATGATTGTACACAGGCCGGACAGACCTTCTATCCTGCATTGACCACAGTGTCACAGGATTACATAGAGATAGGCTATCGCTGTTGTAAATGGATCTATGATACCCTGGAAGGAAAAGACGTTGATCGTGTGATACATGCCACATCTCATTTTGTGTTGGGGGAGAGCAGCGGTTCCGATCCGGATGTGAATGCCCGCTATGATCAGATTCGAAAGAAAATTGCAAAGAAAACCTTTTTGGAGGATATGCAGTCGATTTTACTGGATCAGAGAATCGAATCCATAGAAGGCGGCATCTATGGTTCCAGAGATCCGGACCATCTCAAGGGGAACCTTGCCTGGTATTATCGGAAGGCCAATGACTTTGAGGGGGAGTCCTTCTATCTGGTCATAGAGAAGGACTTTTTTGATACCGTTTACCGGAAGCAGCAGACCTTTACCTCGCTGGATTATTACAATGAAATGCTTGCGATGGTTGCAAGGAGAAACGGACAGCCTCTAAATGTGGATCTGGTGAATCACAGGGAATTGATTCCCGGATATCTTCAGGAAGAGACGGCCCATCTGTATTGTTTTTCACCGCTGCATGTGGGAGCTGTTCCTTTCGGTTACACTGTTCTGGTAGATAACATCTGGCTTGTCAAGGGAAAGAAGATTTCCCATTATGTCAATCGCCTGCAGCATGCACTGGAGCGTTTCCGCAACAATATGTACATCGATCTGGTCAACAGAGAACTGATGGAGATTTCTCTTCGGGATTCACTAACCGGTCTGGGGAACCGATTCAGCGTGGATCAGAAAGCTGTTCCTCTTTTTGAAGAATGTCGGACGGATGGCAGGCAGATGCTGTTTATGTTTATTGATATCAATGATATGAAACTCATCAATGACAGATACGGTCATCTTCAGGGGGATCTTGCACTGCGGATAGTTGCAAATGTAATCGCAGAGTCTATTCCAAGTGAGTGGATTCCCATCCGATACGGAGGCGATGAATTCCTGATCGTGGGACAATTGTCCAAGGGCGAAGATCCGGAGCAGATCCGACAGACGGTGTACAGCCGGCTGGAGAGTACCAGACAGACGATGTCGATCCCCTATCAACTGAGTGTCAGTTGCGGGTATGTGCTGACGGACGGAAGAGACAACCTGAGTTTTTCCGAATATATAACTATTGCCGACAACAATATGTACGAAATCAAGAAACAATATCACCAAAATCATTCATCCTGAAAAAAATAAAGCAAGATTTTCAATAGTACTTGAAATTTGTCTGGTGAATTGGTAGAATACACTGGTAGAGGTGTATAGTTTTTATCACTATGCATAGGACAGTCAAAGGCTGTTCGAAATAATAAATGAAAGGGAGAAATACAAACATGAAAAAATGGGTGTATCAGTTTAGTGAAGGCGACATGACCATGCGTAACCTTCTCGGTGGTAAGGGTGCAAACCTTGCAGAGATGACCAGCATCGGTCTTCCTGTACCTCAGGGCTTCACTATCACAACTGAGGCTTGTACTCAGTACTATGAGGATGGTCGTAAGATCAATGACGAGATCATGGCTCAGGTTATGGAGGGCGTAGCAAAGATGGAGGAGATCAACGGCAAGAAGTTCGGCGATCACAAGAATCCTTTGCTCGTTTCCGTTCGTTCCGGTGCTCGTGCATCTATGCCCGGTATGATGGATACCATTTTGAACCTTGGTCTGAATGACGAGGTAGTAGCAGCAATGATCGCAGGTAACCCTGATCCTGCTTTCGAGCGTTTCGTATATGACTCTTACAGACGTTTCATCCAGATGTTCTCTGACGTTGTTATGGAAGTTGGTAAGAAGTACTTCGAGCAGCTGATCGACAAGATGAAAGAGGAGAAGGGCGTGAAGTTCGACGTTGAGCTCACCGCTGCTGATCTGAAGACTCTTGCTGAGCAGTTCAAGGCTGAGTACAAGAATCAGTTGGGAACAGATTTCCCCGCAGATCCTGTAGAGCAGTTGAAGCTGGCTATCGAGGCTGTGTTCCGTTCTTGGGACAACCCTCGTGCAAATGTATATCGTCGTGACAATGATATCCCTTATTCCTGGGGTACCGCTGTTAACGTAATGCCCATGGTATTCGGTAACCTGAATGACAAGTCCGGTACCGGTGTTGCATTTACCCGTGACCCTGCTACCGGCGAGAACAAGCTGATGGGTGAGTTCCTGATCAACGCTCAGGGTGAGGACGTTGTAGCAGGTGTTCGTACTCCTATGCCTATCGCTCAGATGGAGAAGGAGTTCCCTGAAGCATACGCTGAGTTCATCAAGGTTTGTGAGATCCTTGAGAACCACTATCATGACATGCAGGATATGGAGTTCACCGTTGAGAACGAGAAGCTGTATATGCTTCAGTGCCGTAACGGTAAGAGAACTGCTCCTGCAGCTTTGAAGATCGCTTGTGATCTGGTTGACGAGGGACATAAGACCGAGGCAGAGGCTGTTGCCATGATCGATCCTCGTAACCTTGACACCCTGCTTCATCCTCAGTTTGACGCTAAGGCTCTGAAGGCTGCAACTCCTCTTGGAAAGGGCCTTGGTGCTTCTCCCGGAGCTGCTTGCGGTAAGGTTGTATTTACAGCTGATGACGCTGTAGAATGGGCAGCCAGAGGCGAGAAGGTTGTTCTTGTTCGTCTTGAGACTTCCCCTGAAGATATTACCGGTATGAAGGCTGCTCAGGGTATCCTGACAGTTCGTGGTGGTATGACCTCTCATGCAGCAGTAGTTGCTCGTGGTATGGGTACCTGCTGTGTATCCGGTTGTGGCGACATTGCTATGGACGAGGAGAACAAGAAGTTCACTCTTGCAGGCGAGACATTTGTAGAGGGTTCCGAGATTTCTATCGATGGTACCACCGGTAACATCTATGCCGGTCTGATCCCTACCGTTGATGCTCAGATTGCCGGTGAGTTCGGCCGTGTAATGGCTTGGGCTGACAAGTTCAGAAAGCTGAAGGTTCGTACCAACGCTGATACTCCTGCAGATGCTAAGAAGGCTCGTGAGCTGGGTGCTGAGGGTATCGGCCTTTGCCGTACCGAGCATATGTTCTTCGAAGAGGACAGAATTGCTGCATTCCGTGAGATGATCTGTGCTGATACCGTTGAAGAGAGAGAAGCAGCTCTGGAGAAGATCCTGCCTTATCAGCAGGGAGACTTCAAGGCTCTGTACGAGGCTCTCGAGGGTAACCCTGTTACCATCAGATTCCTTGATCCTCCTCTTCATGAGTTCGTTCCTACTGAGGAAGCTGACATTGAGAAGCTTGCTGCAGCTCAGGGCAAGAGCGTTGAGACCATCAAGAATATCATCGCTTCTCTCCATGAGTTCAACCCTATGATGGGTCACAGAGGATGCCGTCTTGCTGTTACTTATCCTGAAATTGCTAAGATGCAGACCAAGGCTGTTATCCGTGCAGCTCTTGAGGTAAAGGCTGCTCATCCTGATTGGAACGTTAAGCCTGAGATCATGATCCCTCTTGTATGTGAAGTGAAGGAGCTGAAGTACGTTAAGAAGGTTGTAGTTGAGACTGCTGATGCTGAGATCGCTGCTGCAGGCGTTGAGCTTGAGTACGAAGTAGGTACCATGATCGAGATCCCTCGTGCAGCTCTTACCGCTGACGAGATCGCTAAGGAAGCTGACTTCTTCTGCTTCGGTACCAACGACCTGACTCAGATGACCTTCGGTTTCTCCCGTGATGATGCAGGTAAGTTCCTGGATGCATACTACGACACCAAGATCTTCGAGAACGATCCTTTCGCTAAGTTGGATCAGACCGGTGTTGGCAAGCTGATGGAGATGTCCCTCAAGCTTGGTAAGCCTGTAAATCCTAAGCTTCATGTAGGTATCTGTGGTGAGCACGGCGGAGATCCTTCTTCCGTAGAATTCTGCCACAAGATCGGTCTGGATTACGTTTCCTGTTCTCCTTTCCGTGTGCCTATCGCAAGACTGGCTGCTGCTCAGGCTGCTATCGCAGAGATGAAGTAATCGTCTGTTTTGGAGCATGTTTTGCCCTCAAGGAAGTGATTCCTTGAGGGCATTTTTATGTGATTGTCAAGGGGGATTCCATGGACTGTTAAGAAAATCCAGGGGACCTGTCCCTTTGACACTTCAAAGGAAATACATTGTCTGTAGACTTGGTTTTGCTTTGGAAGAAAATATTTGAGGAGGGATTTTAAATGATATATGATATCACACAGCCACTGTTTGAATGTGAAGTGTTCCCGGGAGATCCCATACCGGAAAAGAAGGTTCTTCTCAGAATCGACAATGGGGATACATGTAATCTGACAGCCTTTTCAATGTGTGCCCATAACGGAACACATGTGGATGCCCCGTTACATTTTTTGAAAGATGGCAAGGGCATTGATCAAGTGAAATTGGAGAAATATATTGGACCGTCTTATGTGGAAGGTCATGTGGGAGATGTGACTGCACAGGATGCAAGGGATATTCTTGAGAGAGCCGCTAAGGCTTATGACGGTGCACAGAAGAAAATTCTGATTAAGGGAAAGGCTACCGTTACCTATGAGGCAGCAAAGGTTTTTGCGGAAGCAGCCGTAGATTTGGTTGGAAACGAATCTCAGACAGTGGGACCGGAGGACGGGCCTATGGAAGTACATCTTGTTCTATTGGGGGCGGAGGTAGTGTTGCTTGAGGGAATCAGGTTAGCTGCGGTACCTGACGGCGCTTATTTCCTGAATTGTGCTCCTTTAAATCTGACGAATACAGACGGTGCACCTTGCAGAGCAACCTTGATGGATTTTCAAAAATGAAAAGAGGATATAAAAATGATAGCTATGCCATCTTTTGAGCGCTCCACAGTAATTGCGGGTATCACAGCCTAAATGGAGGCGCATTGGAAGCTACGGGAGGATTGAAAATGTACAAGCTATATGTTAAAGTAATCATATCATGAAGTTGTCAACAAGATGACTCATATCGTAACCGGTAATCGTTTGAATTGGAGGAATTTCCATGAAATGGCGAAACAAAATGGGTTTTGGGGCATTCATAGTAACCATGTTATTTTTGATGACACTGGCCGGATGTTCATCCCCGGAGGAAATGACGGAGGAAGAGAATTCCATAAATCATATAGAGGATTCCACAGTTGAAGAAGTGATAGAATCGGAAGCCACAGAACAGTCTTTGGTACAGTTTTCAAAAAACGGAGGATTTTATGAGAAAGATTTTTATCTGGTCCTTTCGGGTGAGGATGGGAGAGAAATCTACTATACTACGGACGGTTCTGATCCTCGTATATCGGATACTGCAGTGAAATATGTGGATAAAATCAGGATTTATGATAACACCAATCAACCGAATGTATACAGTCAGATAACAGATATCACGTTGAACGAGTATCATCCGCCTGAGTATAATATTGATAAAGGAATTGTTATTCGTGCGGCTTTCAAGAATGCGGAAGGGGAATACAGTGAAGTTGTTACAAACAGTTATTTTATCGGAAAACAGGAAGCTTATTATTCCGATTTCCGTGTGATTTCCTTGGCGACGGACAGTGATTATCTATTTGATCCGGATACCGGAGCGTACATGGTGGGAAGTGCGTATTATGAATGGCTTGAAAGCGATGAGTATGTGGAGTATGATCCCGGTGATGTATTGAATCCCACAAATTACAATAGTGATGGCAGAGAGTCGGAATTTCCGGTAACAATACAGGTGTTTGAAAGGGGAGAGGCTGTCTATACGGATAATGTAGGTGCACGTATATCCGGTAACTGGTCTCGCTCCGGTGCGCAGAAGAGTATTCGATTCTATGCCAGAAAAGAATACGGAAATTCAAAAATGAAATACGCATTTTTTGAAAACCTTGTAAATAGTGAGGGGGAGCAGATTAAAAAATTTGATAAAGTTACTCTGCGTAATGGCGGTAATGATCATATCCTACATTTCAGAGATGCGTTTATTCAGGAATTGGCAAAAGATCTGGCAGTGGATTTCATGGCTTCCGAACCCTACATATTGTTTATCAACGGTGAATTCTGGGGATTCTATCTGCTTCGCGAAAAACCGGAAGATTACTATATTCAGTCCCATTACGGAATTGACGAAGAGAATGCAGCGGTAATCAAAAACGGTATTTTGGATTCCGGTACGGATGAAGATCTGGAAGAGTATAGAAAGTTTACCCAGTGGGCAGTTAATGCAGATATGTCCGTGGAAGCAAATTACAAGAAGTTCTGTGAACAGATGGATGTACAAAGCTTCATGGACTATATTACGGTAGAAACGTATGTGAATAACAATGATTGGTCGAATGGTTATACAAACAACTGGATGGTATGGCGCTCGAAAACGGTTGATGAAACCTTACCGAAATCAGATGGTAAGTGGCGTTTTATTCTTTATGATTTAGATTTGTCCGCTGGCCTGTACGGATCTACGGAAACGGCATATTATTATGATTCTCTGAACAACAATCATGTTGAATGGGATGAATATAATCTTATGGGAATACTGAAAAACTTATGTAGGAACGAGGAGTTTTGCCGAAGATTTTATGATAATTATATCCGCATTGTGGATACCTGTTTTGATTTTCAAAGGGTAAACGCGTTGCTCGACACTTATACCGGTACCTATGGAGAGGTCACCAAAGCTACTCTGAAACGATTCGGTAATGACTGGGCAGCTTCTTCCTATGAGTCTGAAGCAGCAGGTCTGAAGCTGTTCTTTCGAAAACGCCCGGAATATGCGAAGAATCAGTTAGATATCTATTATGGAATTGCTGACGAGGAGTTAGGGGGAGCACCGATTAACAGCAATAGTCTGGTAGGAAACATGGCAGAGTTTTTCTATTATGGCAATGCGGTGTTTGTGCCGGATTATATGGAAAATGCTTTATATGCTACGGTTCCTGAAATACAAAAGAATTCGTGGGATATTCAATGCGGTTATTCAAATTTATCTTTGGAACAGGGCACAAAATATCGAGTTACTTTTGAAGCATCTTGTGAAGGAACAGGC
Source organism: Acetatifactor sp. (assembly GCA_051880235.1). Taxonomy (GTDB): domain Bacteria; phylum Bacillota; class Clostridia; order Lachnospirales; family Lachnospiraceae; genus Acetatifactor. Next base: position 25,384 of record JBJENO010000015.1, read on the forward strand.
AACATGGAACTGTTAGTGAATCGTTTTGATGGTACGAATTATCCGACGCAATGGATTTCCGGCGTGATCCTTTCAAAAGATATGGAGACCTATGAATATGAATTTGTATTGGATATGGAGACCAATTCTGATTTTTCACTATGCTTTAGTATTGGATGTGGAAAAGGAGATTATGTTCTGCAGAATGTAAGATTGGAAGCGATAGAATAAATCCGGTAGAAGTGAAAATGGTGAAACACCTACGGAGGAGTGATAAACTGGTCCACGTGGTTTTTCAGGAGGCATAAGATGAAACAAGCTATTTATCTGGTACAGGATTATCAGGAGGAACAGATCTATCCGGCAGTTTGTCGTTTTATGGAGGATCTGGAAATTGCGAAAGAGCTACGCCCGAATTTTAAGGTTGTTATCAAACCAAACCTCGTTATGGCAAAAAGTCCTCAGTTCCCGGCAACGACGCACCCGCTCGTTATCAAAGCTGTCGTCCGTTGGCTGAAAGAACAGGGGATTCATGATATTACGTTGGCAGAAAGCTCCGGCGGACTTTATAATGCTGAGGCTATGAAAAATATTTATTCTGTCTGCGGCATGAAGCAGCTGCAGCCCGATGTAAAGCTGAATATGGATTTTTCCGCGCAAACCGTGAATTGCCCTGCAGGTTTTGCAAATCATTCCTTTCATTTGATTACACCTATCTGCGAGGCCGACTATATTATCAATATCTGTAAGCTGAAAACGCATGCCATGACAGGTTACTCCGGAGGAATCAAAAATCTGTTCGGTACCATTCCCGGACTTGAGAAACCACAGATGCACTATCGTTGGCCGGATATTGAAGATTTTTCCAGAATGCTTGTTGAACTTGCCCAGACGGTAAATCCCCAACTGACCATTATCGATGCCATCGATGCCATGGAAGGCAACGGTCCGACCGGCGGCACCTCCCATCCGCTTAACATGCTTCTGGCTTCCAAAGATATGTACACGCAGGATTACTTTGCAGCAGGCATGATGGGGCTTGACCCGATGAAGATCGTCATGATCCGCCAGGCTGTGGAAGCAGGACTTGCGAATCCTGATACACTGATCCGCACCGGGGACCCGATTCCTGACAACCTGACCCCTTTTTGCCAACCTGATACCAAAAGGCTGGACTTTTCAAGTTCACTGCCGAGATTTCTGCAGAAGCCCTTTACACTGATTGCAGGAAAGTTACTAAAATCCTATCCACAGCTGAACAGATCATTGTGTGTGGGCTGTGGCAAGTGTGCGGAGAGCTGCCCGGCACACATTATAACAATAAAGGACAAAAAGGCAAAGTTTCGGAAAAAGGGCTGTATTTCCTGCTTTTGTTGTCAGGAGATGTGCCCTATGAAAGCAATCAGTGTCAAGAAAGCCCTTTAATTTTACAGTCAGGGGGAAGGAACCTGTTCCGTCGACTCCCTGAACAATAACAGGAACCATGATTATGTAGGAGGAATTCCAAAGATGGAAAAAAGAATTGGTGCACAGCTGTATACCGTGAGAGATTTCACGCAAACGATAGAAGATTTTGATCTGACCTGTCGTCGGATCCATGATATCGGATATCAGATAGTACAGATATCCGGAACGAATCTGAAAGCAGATGAGATGAAGACAGTTCTTGATAAATATCATTTGGAGGTAGTGACGACTCACCGAGGTTTTGACGGCTTTCTGGATAATCTGGACGAAATCATTGCTTACAATCAGAAATTGGGCTGCAAACTTTGTGGAATTGGTTCCATGCCATGGAATATACGGGCAAATCCGCAGGCAGTGAATCAATTTATTCAGGATGCGGACAGAGTATCGAGAGAACTGAAGCAGGCTGGGATGCTTTTTGGCTATCACCATCACTCCTTTGAGTTCGCGAAGTTAGACGGTGTGCGGGTCATGGATCGTCTGATCAATGAAACCGACCCGGAAGCCTTTTTCTTTATTGTTGATACATACTGGCTGCAGGTCGGCGGTGTGAACCCTGCTGATTTCATATCCGGTTTGGGCAAAAGAGCGATGGCGATACATTTTAAGGATCTATGCATCAATCCCGAAAAAGATTTTGCGCAGGAGATGGCCGAAGTGGGAGAAGGCAACCTGGATTGGGATTCGATCATAAGTGCCTGCCGGAAGGCGGGGGCAAAATGGGCGCTTGTAGAGCAGGATATCTGTCATAGGGACCCGTTTGAATCCTTAAAAATCAGCTATGATTATCTTAAGAAAAAAGGGTTCGAGTAGTTCCCTATGGAAAGTGAAAGTATTTTCTTAGAATTATTTCATCTGTACATTATTGTCTGCTCGCATGTTTTATTTCTCCGGCAAGCTCAAAGCCTTTTTTGGCCGCGATAACAGCAATAAACTCGTTGATGACAGCTGCCGCTGCAATCGTACCCTGCACGATCTTTACCAATTCCGGTGCAGAAGAGAGTGTGGAACAGATGATACCTGTAAATACCAAAGATACGCCGGAATGGGGCAACAGTGTCAGACCCAGATATTTCCTGACAGTATCGGGCATATGGGTAACCGTTGCACCGGCTTTTGCTCCAAAGTACTTTCCAAAGGCCCGGGCAGCGATATAGA
>JBJENO010000016.1:0-1501 GCA_051880235.1 Acetatifactor sp.
ATTGTTGCTCTGATGCTTTTTCTGATGGGCTGTGCTGCAGTGGTACTGCTCCATCTGAATGATTTGAAAATAGGTGAACGAACCTACACCCAGCATCCTCTTTACCTGGAAGATGGAACCAAAACCCCAGCAACGGAAAAGGTTCAAGAGATTATCGCTCTGCAGGGCATTGCCGAGAGTCCCAATCAGCAGGCAGCAAAAGAATGGTATGATTTTCTCCAGTCCTACGACCAGGATCGTGCCTTAGCCAATCATGCTGAGGATTTTTCCATACCTGCTGCTTATCATGCCTATGGGGTATACACCCAGGAGATGGTTGACAAAGTAGATGCGATCTGTCAGAAATTCGATTTGAAATTGGCGGGAGAAGGCGCTTTGCTGTTGACACAGGTGGAGGACCGTATCCCGGAGATCCTTGGCATCGACGGAATTCTGAAGAAAGGGACTTCGGCGCAAGCTTCCTATGTTGGAGGCAGGTTCTATGAATGCGGAAACTTTAATCTGGACTACCGGATCACGGCAAATGGGTTCCAGGAGGTTTTTGTGGGATACTCTTATGCAGACAAGGCGTATTTCAGCACAATGTATTTGACGATTGAAGAATCGGAAGATGTACAGGAATGGAATTACACAACGAAGGATGGTACACAACTGCTTTTGGTCAAAACGGTTGACCGTGGTTACATCTTCTGTGACCGGGAAGATGCATTCCTGCAAATAACCCTTGGCGGCAAGCTGGAAGATCTTCCGGATATGACAAAAGCGGATATGGAAGCGTTTGCGGAGGTTCTGGATTATACCCTGAAGCCTGACAAGGTGGAGAATATGCACGCTCTGGCTTTAGAGCTGGATGAACTGTATCGTGCCCCCACCGCTGTGGATCCCGAAGAAGAGGCCCGCCGAGAGGCGGAATTTGAAGCCCACGAACGGCATGACAGCTTTGCGGATTTGATTGCCGATATGCGGGACAATGAGGAATATTTCACCAGATACAGCGGCGATACCTATCTGGACTTCTGGGAGACCATGGAATACTGCTTGATGGATGCAGATGGAAATGGCACAGAAGATCTGATCCTTGGAAGAAACGGGAATATTAACGCAATCTGGACCATGAAAGACGGAAAAACCGCCGGACTTCAGGGTAGCTGGGCGCAAGGTTACCTTTGTGAAGGATATATTTTTGAGTTTGCAGTTCGTGAAGACGGTTCCCATTTCCATAGCTACTCAAACCTTATGACCGGAGAAGGATTGGGGCAGGTTTCTTACTATCCCAGTGATGGGGTCTGGCGTTACCAGAAAGGAAATGATATAAAAGAAATCACAGAGGCGGAAGCCTTTGAAATCATGAATTCCTATGCCCATGTTGAGCTGCCGGAAATGAAGCCTGTTAAGGATTTTCCGATGAATTAACATTTACATTTCCCTTTTCAATCAAAGTACCAGCCGATGAACGCAGAGCCAGCTTCCCAGTGTAGGAAAGCTGGCTCTTTTCTTTTTT
>JBJENO010000017.1:0-77539 GCA_051880235.1 Acetatifactor sp.
GAAATAAAATATGGTTACGAGTAAGGCTTTTTGGCTAGGGTCTGAACAGTAACTTCTGTCCTAAAAAAGACTTGCGAGTCCCGTTTTTTGACAGTAGAATAGTTCATAATGGAATCAGTAAGTAACCAAGGGGTGACTTGCTGATTCCTTTTTTGTTTACGGTGACAGAAGAAAAATGCAGAAGAGCATGCGAAAGGGACTGATTATTGTGCACGAGTATTTTTTACTCAAGCTATATTTAAGGCAGGCTTTTTGCACTTGAAATATGGATAATAGGTATTAAGGTATATTAAATTAGTACAGATGAAGTAAAAAAATCGCGGAATATTTATTATTGTGTTGACATGATTTGAACTGGGTGGTATTATAATATTGAGTTTGAACCCATACAAACTTACATCCTAAGTTCAAATAAGAGTTTAACTCAAAGCGCCATCTTTGATGGCCCACAGTGTGTGGAAAAAAACCCGCGACGGCGGGTTTTTTTATATTCAAAAAAATAGCAAAAAAGTTAGTGTAGAGAAGGAGGAAATCTTATGCAGGGTTACTATCTAGGCTTGGATTTGGGAACTGGTTCTTTGGGATGGGCTGTTACTGACGAAAACTATCAAATTCTGCGCAGACATGGAAAGGATTTATGGGGAGTTCGTCTATTCGATAATGCCAAGACTGCAGAGGAGAGGAGGATCTTTAGAACCAATCGCAGAAGACTTGATCGTCAGAAATGGAGAATTGATATTCTTCAGGGTATTTTTGGTGAGGAAATAAATAAAGTCGATGAGGGGTTTTTCTTACGCATGAAAGAAAGCAAATATTATCCCGATGAAAAAAGGGATACGAATGGGAATTGTCCTGAACTGCCCTATGCTTTGTTTGTGGATCCCAATTTTACTGACAAGGAATATCATAAACAATTTCCTACCATCTATCATTTGAGAAAGTATTTGATGGAGACAAAGGATACCCCGGATATTCGGTTGGTTTATCTAGCATTACATCATTTTATGAAGCATAGAGGACATTTTCTGTTGTCTGGTTCCATCGATAGTGTGAGAGATTTTAAAACGGTATTCAAACAGTTTATTTCTGCAATATCCGATGAGGAATTTGATAATTTTCATCTTGCAGTAGATGATGCTACTTTGGAAGAAATAGAAAAGATTCTTGGCAATTCCGGAAAAACAAAATCTGAGAAGAAGTCAGAATTGATATCTTTATTGAAGGCAAAAACCAGCCAGGAAAAAACATTTCTTACCATGATCACCGGTTTGGAAGTGAAATTGAAAGATCTTTTTGACGAGACGTCATTCGAGAATGTTGAGAAACCTAAGTTCCGTTTCTCGGATTCTAATTATGAGGAGAACGTAGGGACACTTGCTGATGAAGCAGGAGAATTGTTTACTTTGATTGAGTTGGGAAAAGCTGTCTATGATTGGTCAGTTCTTGCAGATATCCTGGGAAAATATGATTGTATTTCGGATGCCAAGATTGCATCATATGATAAGCATTCGCATGACTTAGCTCTTCTGAAAAAGAGTGTTCGAGAGATGGAGAACCCTGAAATATATCGGAGACTTTTTGTGGAAACAGAAGGCAGTCTTGCAAATTATGTCGCCTATGTTGGAATGGCGAAACAGTCTGGTAAAAAGGTGGATATCGTTTCTAAGAGATGTAAACGAGAGGACTTTTATGCGTTTTTGAAGAAGGAAATTCTACCTTTGATTCAAGACAAGGCTACGGTAGAACAAATTCAAAAGGATATAGAGCAGGAAAACTTTTTGCCGCGACAGGTTGTCAAAGATAACAGTGTGATTCCTTATCAGGTGCATCTCTATGAGTTGAATCAGATATTGTGTAACTTAGAGGACAAGATACCTTTGGTTAGAGCAAATAAAGATTATTTTTTGCAGCTTTTCCAGTTCCGTATTCCGTATTATGTTGGACCATTGAAAGGAGTCACACGTAATGGGAAAACAACCAATTGGGTACAGAGAAATTCTGATGAGAAAATATATCCCTGGAATTTTGAGCAGGTAGTAGATTTGGAGGAAAGTGCAACCAGGTTCATTCGAAGAATGACAAATAAATGTACATACTTAACAAAAGAGGATGTACTTCCGAAGTATTCTCTTTTGTACAGTAAGTTCGAAGTATTAAATGAATTGAACAATGTTCGTCTGAATGGCGAGTTACTTCCGGTAGCAACTAAGCAATTTATCTATGAGAGTCTGTTTCAAAAGACAAAGAAAGTTACGAGAAAGAAATTTGTTGACTTTCTCGTGCGTGAAGGAATTGCCGCTAAAACTGTGGAGGTTACCGGAGTTGATGGTGATTTCAAAGGTTCTTTGACTGCATATCATGATTTGAAGCAGAAACTTACAGGAGTAACCTTAAGTGATGAAGTGAAGGAAAAAATCATTTTGGATATTACTCTTTTTGGCGAAGATAAGAAATTGCTTAAGGGTAGGATTAAGAAGCTGGTGCCTGAATTAACGGAGAAACAGGTAAATGATATTTCAAATCTAAACTATTCAGGTTGGGGGAGGTTATCTTACCAACTCCTTTCCGGAATCACTGCGCCGAATTATGAGACAGGAGAAGCATGTACCATCATCCGAACCATGTGGGAAACCACCGACAATTTCATGCAGATTCTGAGTAGTAAATATCAGTTTGCCGAGGAAATCGAAAGAGTGAATGGCTGTGAGGAAAACAGCAGTATTACTTATGCAATGGTTGATGAGCTGCAATTATCTCCGGTAGTTAAGAGGCAGGTATGGCAGACGATTCTTGTAGTGAAAGAATTGAATAAAGTGATGGGTGGTGCACCTGAAAGAGTTTTTGTGGAAATGGCGCGAGAGAAGCAGGAATCAAAAAGAACTGAGTCAAGAAAGAAGGTTCTGATTGATCTGTATAAAAAGTGTGGAGAGGAAGCACACGATTTCTTGCAAACCTTGGAGTCCACAGATGAGGCCACTTTACGACGGGACAAGCTATATTTGTATTATACACAGATGGGCAGATGCATGTATACAGGAGAAAGAATTTCTCTTGAGGATCTGTGGGACAATACGAAGTACGATATCGACCATATTTTCCCTCAATCTAAAGTGATGGACGATAGTCTTACTAACCGTGTCTTGGTTAAGAAGGTAGTGAATGAAGAGAAATCTGACAAATATCCTCTGCCGGCATCTGTGCGGGAAAAGCAGCAGTCATTCTGGAAGACTTTATTGCTGAAAGGTTTGATCCCTCAGGAAAAGTTTAGTCGTTTAGTTCGTGCGACCGGATTTGAGCCAGATGAATTGGCAGGATTTATTAGCCGACAGCTTGTAGAAACAAGGCAGAGTACGAAAGCAGTAGCCTCTCTGCTGAAACAGATCATGCCGGATTCAGAGATCATCTATGTTAAGGCAGGTACAGTCAGCAAATTCCGTCAGGACTTTTCCTTTGGAAAGATCAGGGAAATGAATGATCTTCACCATGCCAAGGATGCTTATTTGAATATTGTGGTTGGAAATGTATACTTCACCAAGTTTACTCAGAATGCTGCATGGTTCATCAGAGAGAATCCGGGAAGAAGTTACAATTTGAATAAGATGTTTATCGGCAGCAATGTTGAGAGAAATGGTAAAACTGCTTGGAAAGCTGGTGAAGGCGGAACGATTGCAACAGTGCGCAAGGTGATGGGAAAGAACTCTATCCTGGTAACAAGACGTTCTTATGAGGTACATGGTGGATTGTTTGATCAACAGATCATGAAGAAGGGAAAGGGGCAAGTGCCGATCAAAGGCACAGATGATCGTTTACACAATATTGAGAGGTACGGCGGATACAATAAAGCCAGTGGAGCATATTTTATGCTTGTGGAATCAACAGGGAAAAAAGGAAAGAAGATTCGTACAATCGAGTTTGTTCCTGTATATCTGGCAAAGGAATTTGAGTCCGATTCCACTAAAGCGAATGCCTATTTGGCGGAAGAAATAGGACTTGTGGAACCGAGAATATGCATTCACAAAATACTGAAAGATACGCTTTTTGTGGTGGACGGATTTGCAATGACTTTGTCGGGGCGAACCGGAGATCGGTTGGTATTTTGCGGGGCCAATCAATTGCTCTTGAGTGAAGAGGAGCAGATAATCCTGAAAAAGGTCATTAAGTATGTGAACAGACGAAAAGAGAATAAGAATGCCACTATCTCACAGTATGATGAACTGACGGAAGATAAGCTTCTGCTGTTGTATGATGCATTTGTCATAAAGCTTACAGATACAATCTACAGAGTTCGTTTGGGGGCGCAGATTACAACATTAACACAAGGAAGGGAGAAGTTTTGCGCACTATCTTTAGAAGAAAAATGCGCTGGCTTGTATGAAATACTACATTTATTCCAATGCCAAAGTGGGGCTGCGAATTTAACGATGATTGGTGGAGCAGCACATGCAGGAATTCTGGTTCTCAATAACGATATTTCGACTCAAAATAGTGCTTACATTGTAAACCAATCTGTAACAGGAATTTTTTGCAAATCGATTGATTTGCTTACAGTTTGAGTTGGCGGGTCATTGTGATTTCTAGCAGAGCAAAACTTGATTATCAGATGGGCTATATGGTGATTCGAAGAGAGGATGTTGTCAAGGTTCACTTAAGCGAGGTTTCGATGATTTTGATTGAATCTACGGCGGTTTCCTTGACAACAGCACTTCTCGCCGAGTTGACTCGGCAGAAGATCAAGGTGATCTTCTGTGATGAGAAGAGAAATCCATCCTCAGAGTTAGTTGCATATTATGGGAGTCACGATACGAGTAACAAAGTACGAAACCAAATTCAATGGACGAAGTCGGCGAAAGAGGCAGTTTGGACGGAAATTGTTTCGGAAAAGATTCGTAAACAGAGAGATTTTCTTTATGAGAGGAATTCCTTGGCGGAAGCAGATCTTCTTGATACTTATGTGAAGAATATGGCATGGAATGATGAAACGAATCGGGAGGGTCACGCTGCAAAGGTATACTTTAACGGCCTATTCGGTATGGAGTTTACCAGAACATCCGATTGCCTCATTAATGCAGCATTAAACTATGGTTATTCTATTCTGTTGTCAGCATTTGCCAGAGAGGTTGTTTCCAATGGGTATATTACTCAATTAGGATTATTCCACGACAATATGTTTAATCATTTCAATTTAGCTTCAGATTTGATGGAACCCTTCCGGATACTTGTGGATAGAACAGTAGTCAAAATGAATTTGGATCAATTTGAACACGAGGAGAAGATGGTTCTTGTAAATATCTTGAATCAAGAAGTGATGACTGACGGCAAAAGGCAATATGTTAATAACGCGATAAAAATCTACTGTAAGAGTGTTTTCGATGCGCTAAATGATGAAGATGTGTCTCAGATAAGGTTTTACGATGAGTTATAGGTTTATGAGAGTTTTGGTGTTTTTTGATCTCCCGGTGAAAACGGTGGAGCAGAGGAGAGCGTACACGAAGTTCCGCAAGCTGTTAATCAAAAACGGATTTATGATGCTGCAGGAATCAGTTTATTGCAAAATGGTTCAGAATAGCAATGTGGTAGAATCAGTCCAGTCTTTGATTCATAAAAACCATCCGGAAGAAGGTTTAGTCCAGTTATTGACAGTGACGGAACGACAGTACCAGAAAATGGATTTTATAGTAGGTGAAGCGAGAAATGAACTACTAGATACAGATGAAAGATTGGTGATATTTTGAAGTTAGTTCATCCGAATCTTATTCAACCACTGGAATGGAATAAGGACTCGACAATTTTATGGAGCATAGAGAATCCTAGCGCTTATTTGTTTTTTGCACAAGAATTGCTGGCACAGTCTCATGGAGATGATGGAGAATTTGTTTTCTCCGATAATGATTCAGTGATTCCATTTGTTAAGAGAATTGAGATTATCGATGCTCCATTGAGAGTCTCACCAAACGATAAGAGAATTCTTACGAAGCTCTATTCGGGACTGCAAAAAAGTTGTGCTGAAGAATATTTTCTAAAAAGTCAGGAAATCATTGATCGTCTTCGAAGTTTCTTATTGGAGATAGAATACTTTACAGATGCTATTCTGGACTTTGATGATGCAATCGACATTCCCGGATTATTTAAGTTGGCGAATTTACGTATTTTCACAGATGAAAGTGATTTGGCAGGGAACCTATCGCTTTTTTTACAGAATGCGAATGGATACTTAGGGATCAAAGTGTTTGTCTTTTTCAATTTGTGTAGTTTTCTGACAATAGAACAAATTGATGAGTTGAGAAAGAAAGCAGAGGAAAACTCTTTTTTCATTCTTTTGATTGAAAACAAATGTCCAACAGATTATAATGGAATCAAATACATTTATGATCGTGATAAATGTGAAATTTAGGTTTGAGATTTTTCATCATATTGACCGGGGACGGTGTTCCTTTTCTAATTTGAGGTTTGAGAAGGATGTAAATATGTATGGGTCTCAAACAACCATAAACCTTGACAGATGGCAGCCATTGTTTGAGAAGGATGTAAATATGTATGGGTCTCAAACTTACGGTGACACCGCCACACCGTCGAAAGAGTTTGAGAAGGATGTAAATATGTATGGGTCTCAAACGAAATTGCAGACTACTTTATAAGCATACACGTTTGAGAAGGATGTAAATATGTATGGGTCTCAAACATCTTCGCCCGTGATTGTCACGTTGATGGAGTTTGAGAAGGATGTAAATATGTATGGGTCTCAAACTCGAAAAGAGACTTAACACCGTGGCGTTGGTTTGAGAAGGATGTAAATATGTATGGGTCTCAAACTTCGAAAAGAGACTTAACACCGTAGCTCTGGTTTGAGAAGGATGTAAATATGTATGGGTCTCAAACGAGATATGGGCTTGTCTGGGTTTGCCTTGTGTTTGAGAAGGATGTAAATATGTATGGGTCTCAAACTTGAAAACAGCCGCGATGTGGTGTATATCGTTTGAGAAGGATGTAAATATGTATGGGTCTCAAACCACTACCGCATTCAGCCCTGTGTTAATCAGTTTGAGAAGGATGTAAATATGTATGGGTCTCAAACTTCGAAAAGAGATTGAATACTGTAGCACTGGTTTGAGAAGGATGTAAATATGTATGGGTCTCAAACGGGCAGAAGGATTTTCCTATGCCATACTCGTTTGAGAAGGATGTAAATATGTATGGGTCTCAAACGCTCACGGTGTCGACTTTGTCTCTATGTCGGTTTGAGAAGGATGTAAATATGTATGGGTCTCAAACAAACAGAGTATGCAAACGTCCAGGTCAACGTTTGAGAAGGATGTAAATATGTATGGGTCTCAAACTTTCGCGCCATGCAATCCTCCCCAGGCGTAGTTTGAGAAGGATGTAAATATGTATGGGTCTCAAACTAGGTCTTTCCGCAAACTTTGGAGATACAGTTTGAGAAGGATGTAAATATGTATGGGTCTCAAACATCAGCGCTCAAACGGATATTGTGCTCGTAGTTTGAGAAGGATGTAAATATGTATGGGTCTCAAACAAGTGCTACCCACATAAAGCCAGACACCGGTTTGAGAAGGATGTAAATATGTATGGGTCTCAAACTACTTGGACAATGTGACACTTTGGGAACTGTTTGAGAAGGATGTAAATATGTATGGGTCTCAAACGTGCCCTTGTCGGTGCCAGTCTGCAGGTGGTTTGAGAAGGATGTAAATATGTATGGGTCTCAAACCGACGGATCATACATAGATCCATCTGCATGTTTGAGAAGGATGTAAATATGTATGGGTCTCAAACTTCTTCATCTTCTGGACCTGGTCGAACATGTTTGAGAAGGATGTAAATATGTATGGGTCTCAAACCACCTTTTTCAACGACCATGGATCAAACGTGTTTGAGAAGGATGTAAATATGTATGGGTCTCAAACTGCGTGTTTACCGGCTGCATGCTCTAGTGCGTTTGAGAAGGATGTAAATATGTATGGGTCTCAAACTAGGAGCTGCACTGCTTTCCACCGATAGCGTTTGAGAAGGATGTAAATATGTATGGGTCTCAAACCATGACAGCCTTTCCATTGATCGTAGGAAGGTTTGAGAAGGATGTAAATATGTATGGGTCTCAAACTATAAACGGGGTTTACACCTACTCGGCTGAGTTTGAGAAGGATGTAAATATGTATGGGTCTCAAACGAGAGCACCCCGGTGTCCCTTGCCATGCGTGTTTGAGAAGGATGTAAATATGTATGGGTCTCAAACTCTGTCGTCTTTCATTCCCACTCGGATACAGTTTGAGAAGGATGTAAATATGTATGGGTCTCAAACCGGCATCACAGAACTGTGCTCGCAGTGGTAGTTTGAGAAGGATGTAAATATGTATGGGTCTCAAACTGAATATGATTTCACAGGCAGTGAAAGAAGTTTGAGAAGGATGTAAATATGTATGGGTCTCAAACAAGCCCAGCTTTCAACCTCTTAACGATCTCGTTTGAGAAGGATGTAAATATGTATGGGTCTCAAACGAAATCCTTCTGGTGCTCTGATAAGCTTTTGTTTGAGAAGGATGTAAATATGTATGGGTCTCAAACCACATCCTTCATGCCATCAATGACAAAAGAGTTTGAGAAGGATGTAAATATGTATGGGTCTCAAACTGTGTGGCTCGTTCCATCAACTCACGTTCGTTTGAGAAGGATGTAAATATGTATGGGTCTCAAACTCACCCATTTCTTTTGCAATAGCCTCTTTTGTTTGAGAAGGATGTAAATATGTATGGGTCTCAAACGTATCAAGAGAAATGAAGTCAGAAAATATTGTTTGAGAAGGATGTAAATATGTATGGGTCTCAAACTTCAAGTAGAGAGTAGTCAACAAACTCTTTGTTTGAGAAGGATGTAAATATGTATGGGTCTCAAACTACGACTTTCGCCGTGTCGCTCACAGTACGGTTTGAGAAGGATGTAAATATGTATGGGTCTCAAACTGAAAAAACATCAATATGTAAATGTCAAGGTTTGAGAAGGATGTAAATATGTATGGGTCTCAAACATCAGCGCTCAAACGGATATCGTGCTCGTTGTTTGAGAAGGATGTAAATATGTATGGGTCTCAAACCGGAGCGGAAGCCTTATGGAAGAATCAAATGTTTGAGAAGGATGTAAATATGTATGGGTCTCAAACCCGAAAAGCAGTTGTCAAGCAGTTAACTGCGTTTGAGAAGGATGTAAATATGTATGGGTCTCAAACCATCAAGGTCAATCCCTACGTTATCAATCTGTTTGAGAAGGATGTAAATATGTATGGGTCTCAAACCACAAAAAAGAGAACGGATTGCAACATTAAGTTTGAGAAGGATGTAAATATGTATGGGTCTCAAACTGGCAAACAGAAATCAACGTGAAATGATGGTTTGAGAAGGATGTAAATATGTATGGGTCTCAAACAAGTATGACCCATCATGCAGCGGAGATATTGTTTGAGAAGGATGTAAATATGTATGGGTCTCAAACCCAGGACTTCCGGCAAAGGATCGCTTTCTGGTTTGAGAAGGATGTAAATATGTATGGGTCTCAAACTCACAGGGAGAACAATATCTCGACATTTAAGTTTGAGAAGGATGTAAATATGTATGGGTCTCAAACTGTACTTCTGCTCGTTGTATCCTTCAAAGGTTTGAGAAGGATGTAAATATGTATGGGTCTCAAACGGATAACAACAAAAAGCAGTTTTCCTGTTTGTTTGAGAAGGATGTAAATATGTATGGGTCTCAAACCGAAACAACCCACAGCTCCGCAGCAAGTACGTTTGAGAAGGATGTAAATATGTATGGGTCTCAAACGACGAGATCGACGTCGAGAGAAAACGTATTGTTTGAGAAGGATGTAAATATGTATGGGTCTCAAACATTAAGGAGCTTAAGAGCTACGGTCAGCTGGTTTGAGAAGGATGTAAATATGTATGGGTCTCAAACGAATTTTCTCCATTGTTGGACAGATTGATGTTTGAGAAGGATGTAAATATGTATGGGTCTCAAACGATGATAACCAGCGTCCACATCAGGATCTTGTTTGAGAAGGATGTAAATATGTATGGGTCTCAAACCTCGCTCCGGTAAGTGTATCCGGACATCTGGTTTGAGAAGGATGTAAATATGTATGGGTCTCAAACCCGAAAAGCAGTTGTCAAGCAGTTAACTGCGTTTGAGAAGGATGTAAATATGTATGGGTCTCAAACGTCTATTCCCGTGGTAAACCAGTAAATGAGTTTGAGAAGGATGTAAATATGTATGGGTCTCAAACTGATGGAACCTGCATTACTGAGAATACTAGTTTGAGAAGGATGTAAATATGTATGGGTCTCAAACTACACCCTCTTTGTACTCCGACTGCATATCGTTTGAGAAGGATGTAAATATGTATGGGTCTCAAACTCGCTTTTTCACACATATCGTTTGTAAGGTGTTTGAGAAGGATGTAAATATGTATGGGTCTCAAACACGTTCTTGTTGCTCTATGAACTTCTATGTGTTTGAGAAGGATGTAAATATGTATGGGTCTCAAACATTCTGCATGAATGTAATTGTAGACAGACGGTTTGAGAAGGATGTAAATATGTATGGGTCTCAAACATGAATGCGCTGAACCGCAATGGCTTTATGTTTGAGAAGGATGTAAATATGTATGGGTCTCAAACCCGACAATTTCCGTGCCCAAGGACTACGGGTTTGAGAAGGATGTAAATATGTATGGGTCTCAAACCATTGTCAACGGACAACCACACAAAGGAAGTTTGAGAAGGATGTAAATATGTATGGGTCTCAAACAGCAACAGCGTTGACTGTTGGGGAATGGAGTTTGAGAAGGATGTAAATATGTATGGGTCTCAAACTGCGTAATTCCCTGAACTGCCGATCTGTGGTTTGAGAAGGATGTAAATATGTATGGGTCTCAAACATAATGTCCATATCATTTGATAAGCTTCCAGTTTGAGAAGGATGTAAATATGTATGGGTCTCAAACAGATTGCACCTTTTGCATTCCACTTCACATGTTTGAGAAGGATGTAAATATGTATGGGTCTCAAACGAAGTTTGGTGAGTGCTTTCCGCTTATGCTGTTTGAGAAGGATGTAAATATGTATGGGTCTCAAACTCAAAGCATCGTCGGCATACAGATATGTCGGTTTGAGAAGGATGTAAATATGTATGGGTCTCAAACTCTTTTCAGAATACACCATTCAATAAGGCAGTTTGAGAAGGATGTAAATATGTATGGGTCTCAAACAATCAGTTGACAATCTGGGTTACGTAGCGGTTTGAGAAGGATGTAAATATGTATGGGTCTCAAACGATGCAGTAATATCTCTCCCACGAAGCCAGTTTGAGAAGGATGTAAATATGTATGGGTCTCAAACAGGAAAAGGGAGAGACCTTGGAACTTGATGTTTGAGAAGGATGTAAATATGTATGGGTCTCAAACTGTGGTAACAAGAAAATGTGCGAAAAATGTGTTTGAGAAGGATGTAAATATGTATGGGTCTCAAACCAACCTTTGTTACAAGGCACCTGTCATCCGTTTGAGAAGGATGTAAATATGTATGGGTCTCAAACCCAGTAGTACATAAAGTAGGACGTAAGCGTGTTTGAGAAGGATGTAAATATGTATGGGTCTCAAACTACCTGGACATCACCTGGGACGACGAAGCCGTTTGAGAAGGATGTAAATATGTATGGGTCTCAAACTGGAAATTGTTCTGTCAAATACTTCTTTCGTTTGAGAAGGATGTAAATATGTATGGGTCTCAAACACCGACAATTTCCGTTCCCAAGGACTACGGGTTTGAGAAGGATGTAAATATGTATGGGTCTCAAACTACGCGTTTAGCGTTACGGAGCTCAACAGCGTTTGAGAAGGATGTAAATATGTATGGGTCTCAAACGGGTGTTACAATAGATACAGTAAGGGTAAAGTTTGAGAAGGATGTAAATATGTATGGGTCTCAAACCTTATTTCGCTCTTGGTATCGTACCCAATCGTTTGAGAAGGATGTAAATATGTATGGGTCTCAAATGTGGAAGATGGAACGCTTGCAAGGTTGATTGTTTGAGAAGGATGTAAATATGTATGGGTCTCAAACGTGCCATTGTAGGTGCCAGTCTGCAGGTGGTTTGAGAAGGATGTAAATATGTATGGCAGCAGAGACAGGTATGTTGGAAGTGATAATCAGGTAGCAACTGGGAGGAAAGTGCTTTGACGATTAAGGTGAGATATATTGGCAAGGATAGGGCCGATATTCGTTATGGTGATATATATGACGCTTGTGAAATAAGAGATGATTTGAGATTCTATGGAGTCGTTGACAGATCGGGCGATTCATATGTGTATCCTAAGTATCTATTTGAAATTGTCAAAGAAGGCGAAGAATAGATACGCTGACTCAAAATCATCCTTTGACTCATTCTTCATGTTGGTAGTGGATTTAGAGGATGAACCAGAAATACTTCGAGGCCAAATGCTGTTATATGTAAAAGTGAAACAGAGGAAGCGTGTGTGACAATAATTACAGGAGAGGATAAGAGGATGGGACCTATACCAAAGGAAATTGAAGATTTATTTGCTCTTTTTGAGCCATATTTTGTTGAAGATCATCTCGAAAATGCACCGCAGGAAACAATAGAAGCTTACGAGAAGGCTGTAGCATGGGCTTTTGAGCAAGGTCAGTGATATCTTCTCGATTGATGAACAGTTTGATATGGGTAATTTATCGCTCAGAGCACCCGTGACAGGGTGCTCTTTTTTCTGCCTCCCGCCCACCCGTTTCTCCACCCGCATCCTGTCCCATGAAATTGAAGAAAGTAATTTGCGTCTTCGCTTTTCTTTGAGTATAATAGAGATAGTTTTTGATAAGGGGAAAGCCGTGTCCTTTTCAGTACAGATTATTGTACATATCCCTATGCTATTTTAAATCTATGGATAACAGTAAGGGGTACATCAGACAAGGAGAAGATTATGATTCGACGAGCATACAATTTTACAGGCAGGGTCCAGCGCGTGGGCTTTCGGGACAGGGCGCTGCACGGGGCCACCAGCTTAGGTCTGACCGGCTGGGTGCGGAATGAATATGATGGATCGGTGAGCATGGAGGTACAGGGGCTGGAGGTGTCCATCAATAAGCTGCTGGTGTATATCAACCAGAGTAGGTATATTGAGATCGACAGGATCCGGTCAAAGGACATTCCGGTGGTTTCGGAGGAAAAGTATTTTCGTGCATATTGATCGTATGGAGAGATAGAAGATGAGTCTTAGGTTTGTGTTTGGGCCATCCGGTGTGGGCAAGAGCAGGTGGCTGTATGAGGAGATACTTCGGAGGGCGGCGCAGGATCGGAAGAAGAACTTCCTGATCATTGTGCCGGATCAGTTTACCATGCAGACCCAGAAGGAGCTGGTAGCACTTTCGCCTGCGGGCGGCATTATGAATATTGATATCTTGAGTTTCAGTCGTCTGAACCATCGTATCCTGGAGGAGGTGGGCAGGCCGGATGTGCCTGTGCTGGATGACACGGGGAAAAGTCTGGTGTTGCAGAAGGTGGCGGCGGGCATGAAGGATGACCTGCCGGTGTTGGGCAGTTTCTTACACAGACAGGGTTATATCCATGAGGTGAAGAGTGCCATCTCGGAGTTTATGCAGTATGGGATCAGCCCGGAGGATGTGACGGAATTGATCAATTACTCTGCGGGCAGTCAGGCTCTCTCACGGAAGCTGTCTGATCTGCAGAGACTTTACTTTGGGTTCCGGGATTACATCCGTGATCACTATATTACGACGGAGGAGACGTTGGACGTGCTGACCCGGTCTCTGGAGAAGTCAAAGCTTTTGAGAAACAGTGTGGTAGTGTTCGACGGTTTCACCGGATTTACACCCATTCAGTACAATTGTATTGGAGAATTGATGAGGCTGTGTGAGGAGGTGATCATCACCGTCACTCTGGGAGAAGGGGAGAATCCTTACATTCCGGATGGGGAGCAGTGTCTGTTTCACCTGAGCAAGAAAACCATCGGGGACTTATGCAGGCTGGCGGGGGAAGTGAAATGTGAACGCGGTCAGGATCTCTTTCTGGTCACCGGTACGAAGGAGCAGAAAGGCAGCTGGCTGATGGACTTGCAGGGCAGATGTCAGGTGATCATGAACACGAGGCATCGTTATGACGAGGCACCCCAGCTGCTTCATCTGGAGCAGAATCTGTTCCGTTTTTCCTGCAAGGCTGCCCACGGGGAGCAGAGGGAGATCTCTGCCTTTGTAGCTTCCTCTCCGAAGGAAGAGGTACATCAGGTGGGATTGAAGATCCATGAGCTGACGCGGATGGGGAAGGTGCCTTATCGTGATATTGCGCTGATCATGGGAGATCTGGAGAGTTATGCGCCTTATGTGGAGCGGGAGTTCTCCGTCCTTGGTATTCCGTTCTTTCTGGATCGGACGCAGCAGATCGCTTTAAATCCTTTGGTGGAATTTATGAAGTCTGCGTTGAAGCTGTTTACCTTGGACTTCTCCTACGAGGCGGTTGTGCATTTCCTGCGCAGTGGTCTTTGCGGAATGGAGAGAGAAAAGATCGATCTGTTTGAAAACTATATTCTGGCTACCGGTGTGCGCGGTTGGAAGCGGTATCAGAGGCCTTTTACGTCCATGAGAAGTCTGTCGAAGGACGATTCAGAGAGTTTGGTTCGAATCAATGAGATCCGGGAGAGGCTGGTAGAGCAGCTTTCCTGTCTGAAGCCTGCGGAGGATCTGACTGCGGCAGACTGTGTAAATCTGCTGTTTGATTTTCTGGAGCAGAATCAGGTGGAGGAGAAGCTGGCAGCATGGCAGGAGTATTTTGAAAATGAGGGCGATATGGTGCGGGCCAAGGAGTATGCCCAGATCTATCGTCTGGTCTGTGAACTGTTGGAGCAGATCTACCTGCTTTTGGGGGAGGAGAAGCTGTCCTGGAAGGAGTTTGGCGAGATATTGGAGGCAGGAATCGGCGAGATCGAGGTGGGAACGATTCCGCTGAATGTGGATCGTGTCATCGTGGGAGATATCGAACGCACTCGTCTGAAACAGGTCAAGTACTTGTTTTTCCTCGGGGTGAATGATGGCAATATCCCCAGAAAGACTGCAAAGGGAGGGATCCTGTCGGATATGGACCGGGAATTCCTGCAGGGGTCCGCATTGGAGCTGGCACCCAGCCCCAGGCAGCAGATGTTTATCCAGCGATTCTATCTGTATCTGAATCTGACCAAGCCTTCGAAGGGACTTTGCCTGTCCTTTGCCAGAATGGATGTGGCTGGCAAGTCGATTCGTCCTTCTTATCTGATGGAAACCATGTCCGGAATGTTTCCGGGTATGGAGGTTCTCTGTCCGGAGAATCGGAGTCCCCTGGAGCAGATCGTGACCTGCCCGGAGGGAGAGGAATATCTTGCCGACGGTTTGCGGGAGTATGCGGCCGGTACATTGACCTGTGAGAAGGAGCAGGAGCTGGCTGCGATCTATCGTGCCTTTGAGGGAAGTGGGATGGAGGACAGAAGAAGGGTTCTTCTGGACAATGCTTTCGGACGATACCAGAACAGCAAGCTGTCGCAGGTGGTGGCGCGGGCTCTATACGGCAGAAACTTAAGCAACAGTGTATCCAGATTGGAGACCTTTGCGGCCTGTGCTTACCGCTATTTTCTGCAATACGGATTGGCGTTGACGGAGCGGGAGGGTTTTTCCTTTGAAGCAGTGGATGCGGGGAATCTGTACCATGAGGTGCTGCAGAAGTTTGGAGAACAGCTGGAGGAAAACGGGCTGACCTGGATGACCTTTGATGAGGAATTTGCAAAGAGAACTGTAAAGAAGGCGTTGGAGGACAGTGCAAGAGTGTATGGGGATCAGATTCTCTACAGCAGTGCGAGAAACAGTTTCGCTGTGACCAGAATGGAGAGGATCCTGACGCGTACCGTTTGTTCGTTACAGGAGCAGCTTCGCAGGGGAAGCTTTGAGCCGGTGAATTATGAATTGGGCTTTGGCTGGGCGGATCGTCTGGAAAGTCTGAACCTGTCTCTGTCGAAAACGGAGAAGATGCAGCTTCAGGGACGGATCGACCGTATCGATGTGCGGGAGGAGGAGTCGACCGTCTATGTGAAAGTTGTGGACTACAAGTCCGGGGACAAGCAGTTCGATCTGGCTGCGGTCTACCATGGGTTGTCCCTGCAGCTGGTAGTGTACATGAATGCGGCTCTGGAGCTGGAGGCAAAGAAGCATCCGGATAAGGATATTTTGCCGGCAGCACTTTTATATTATCATGTGAACGATCCTCTGGTGGAGTCTGGTGGGGAGTTGAGCGATGAGGAGTTGAATCAGGCGATCCTTAAGAGCCTGAGGATGAAGGGAATCGTCAGCAGTGAACCGGGTGTGGCAGAGCGATTGGACGGTGAGTTTGAGACCAGATCCGACGTGATCCCGGTGGAACGGAACAAAAACGGTACCTTTTCCGCAAGGTCCTCCGTCTTGAGCGGGGAGGAACTTCAAACGGTGTCCCGTTATGTGACCGCCAAGATCAAGTCCATAGGACGGAAGATCCTGGACGGCAATATCGATCTGGCACCTTATGAGATGGGAAAACAGGATGCCTGCCAGTGGTGCAGTTTCCGGAAGGTCTGTGGTTTTGATCCCGCAAGACCAGGCTGTGAGAAGCGTACACTGGAGGAATTGTCGAAGGAAGAAGCATTGGAGTTGATGAAAAATGGCTGTTAACTTTACACCTGACCAGCAGAAGGTCATTGATTTGAGAAATTGTAATATTCTGGTATCTGCGGCAGCCGGCAGCGGGAAGACCGCTGTGTTGGTGGAGCGGATCGTGCGAATGGTGTGTGAGGGAGAGGCACCCTTGGATATCGACAGAATGTTGATCGTCACCTTCACCAATGCGGCGGCAGCGGAGATGAGAGAGCGTATTTCGCAGGGAATCGAGAAGCGTTTGGAGGCAGATCCTGAGAACCCTCATCTGCAGAGGCAGGCTACCCTGATCCACAATGCCATGATCACTACCATTCACAGCTTCTGTCTGTCTCTCTTGAAAAACCATTTCCATGAGATCGGCCTGGATCCTGCCTTTCGTATCGCGGATGAGGGCGAGATCAAGCTGTTAAAACAGGAGGTCTTAGGTGATTTGCTGGAGGAAAAGTTTGCGGAAGGCGGTGAGGACTTCAGGCGTCTGGTAGAGTTTTTCTGCCCCGGTGGCAAGGATAAGGTGCTGGAGGATACGATTCTGGAACTGGCAGACTGTGCGGAAGGGTTTCCCTGGCCTGAGGAATGGCTGGAAGAGCGGAAGAAGGATTATGCCACCCGGGACGAGACTGCTTTGGGCGAAAGTGCTGTGGGAAAGTATCTCTATGGGTATTTGTGCAGGATGACAGAGGGCTGGATCCACAAGCTGAATCGGGTGAAGAGCCTGTGCGAGGAACCGGATGGCCCCTATATGTATGGAGAACTGGTGGATGCTGAGCTGGAGCAGCTGGAGAGACTGCAAAACTGTAGTTCACTGCAGGATTTTGCCTGCCTGTTGCCGGCGATTTCCTTCGGCAGGCTTTCCGGCAAAAAGGATCCGTCTGTGAATGCCGACAAGCGGGCTCTGGCCTCGGACCTGCGCAAGGAGGTAAAGGAGAGTATTCAGAAGCAAAGTGAGAAGTTTTTTCTCACACCTCTGGAGCTGTCCGTTCGGCAGGGCTTGGTCTGCAGTACTCAAGTGGCGGGGTTGATCGACCTGACCATCGAGTTTTGCCATCGACTGGCAGAGAAAAAGCAGGAGAAACGCATCATCGACTTCGGCGATATGGAGCATCTTGCCCTTCAGATCCTGGTCAACAGGGAAAATGGGGAACTGGTGAGCAGCGCGGTGGCGAAGGAGTATCGCGGACATTTCGAGCAGATCCTCATTGATGAGTATCAGGACAGCAATCTGGTGCAGGAACTCATTCTGACCGCTGTATCCGGAGAAGAGGACGGAAGATGGAACCGTTTTATGGTGGGGGATGTGAAGCAGAGCATCTATGGCTTCCGTCAGGCGAGACCGGATTTATTCTTAGAGAAGTATCGCACCTATGGGGAGACCGGGGACAGGGTGCGGATCGACCTGTCCAGGAATTTCCGCAGCAGATCCCAGGTGACAGACAGCGTGAATCAGGTATTCTCCCGTATCATGGGAGAAAAGACGGGAGGACTGAACTATGATGACAGGGCAGCGCTCTATCCCGGGGCAGAGTATCCTGAGACAGAGGGAGATGAGACAGAACTTTTGTTGGTTGAGGCTCCCGGTAAGGCGGAGGACGCCAAGCGCCGTGAGGCGGGAGTCATCGCCAGGAAGATTCTGGATCTGAAGAAGACCATGCAGGTGAAGGATAAGCGGTCGGGGCAGATGCGGGAACTGCATTACTCGGACATCGTCATTCTGCTTCGCAGCAACGCCGGTTGGGACGATATCTTCAAGAAGGAACTGGAGGAGGCCGGGGTGCCCGCCTATATCACGTCAAAGACCGGATATTTCAGTGCCACAGAGGTGCAGGAACTGTTGGGAGTTTTGCGGGTATTGGACAATCCCCGGCAGGATATTCCGCTCTATGGAGTGCTGCACTCTTATTTCGGCGGATTTTCTGAGGAGGAACTGGCGATCATCAAGAGCACCGGACAGGGGAACACGCTTTACGATTGCCTGAAGAGTTACTGTCATCCCGCCGGGGAACAGACTGTGGACAGTCATTTGCAGGCTAAGGTTCAGAATTTCCTGGAGACATTGGAACACTATCGGAACTGCACCACTTATCTGCCCGTGCGGGAGCTGTTGACCAAGATAGTCATCGACTTTGATTACCTGAATTATGTTGCCGCATTGCCCTTCGGAGGGAAGCGGCGTGCCAATGTGGAGATGCTGTTTACGAAGGCATCTGATTTTGAACGCACCAGTTACTCCGGGCTGTTTCATTTTCTGCACTATATGGAGCAGCTGGAGAAGTATGATGTGGATTACGGTGAGGCAGAGCTTCTGGACGAGAATGCGGATGTGGTTCGAATCATGAGCATCCACAAGAGTAAGGGGTTGGAGTTTCCGGTAACTTTTGTGTCCGGGCTGAACAAGGAATTCTCCCGGATGGATCAGAACCGCAGCCTGATTACGGATACGGACCTGGGGATAGGTATCAACTATGTGGATGTGGACCGCCGCATCAAGAACAATACGCTGCGCCGTGCAGTGCTGGCAGTCAAGCTTCGGGAAGATGCCCTTGCGGAAGAACTCCGTATTCTGTACGTGGCAATGACCAGACCGAAGGAGAAAATGATTCTCACCGCTGCCTGCAAAGGAGCCCAAAAACAGTTGGAATACAGTCTGTCACGTCCCGATGAAACCTTAAGCTATCTGGATTTTATCGAGAGCGGCAGCATGCTGGATCTTCTGTGGCCGATTCTTGGGAAAACGCAGATTCTCACCAGCGTGGTCTCCTGTGAAGAGGAGGCAGCAGAGCAGGTGGAACAACAGGTGGATCGGGAGAGCAGAAGAGTCCGCCTGGTGCAGGGAGAACTGCCTATCGATACAGATGCCTTCCGGACACTGCAGGGCAGGCTTCGGGCGGAGTATCCCTACCCCTACCTGGAGGGTCTGTACACGAAGACCACCGTTTCCGAGCTGAAGATCGCCGCCATGGCGGACAAGGACGAGGCAGCCTTCCATGCCTTTGAGAAACAGCCGGACAAATATATTCCCGCTTTCCGCAGGAAGGAAAGACAGGAGGTGGGCGGCGCAGCCAGGGGCAGTGCCTATCACAGAGTGATGGAACTTTTGGACTTTGTGGAGATTTTCCGGGGAGAGGATACACTGGAGGAGCGACTGGAGCGTTTCCTGGCAGCGGAGGTAGCAAGCGGCAGACTGACGGAGGAGTATCGAAATGCGGTTTCCCTGAACAAGGTGGTTTATTTCCTGCGCTCTGACCTTGCGAAGCGCATGCATGAAGCTGCAAAAGCTGGTAAACTCTATCGCGAACAGCCATTTGTCCTGGGCATCTCTGCGCATCGCCTGGGCGACCACTTTCCGGAGGGAGAACAGGTTCTCATCCAAGGTATCATCGATGTGTTCTTCGAGGAGAACGGAGAGATCGTCCTGCTGGACTACAAGACAGACCGCATTGACAGAATGGAGGAACTCTGGAACCGCTACCGGACGCAGCTGGACTACTATGGTGAGGCGGTCAGCAGACTGATGGGCATGCCGGTGAAAGAGAGCATCCTGTACTCCTTCTCGCTGGGGAAATACGAATAATTCTCGCCCACCGGGATGTTCGGAATGACGTCGTGGTGAGGGGATCCAGATGGAAAAATAGAAGAGTAATTGCAAATAAAAACACCGCAGATGAGATCGAAATGCATTTTCCCCGGTAGGAGAGAACCGAGTGAATATGCCAAACTCATTGCGGTGTTTTTCTATAGTGAAATGACTGACCGGTATGGGCGTCATTTTCCCATAGTCTTTCGGTCCATTGCAGATACCAGGCCAGCGGTAGAGGGCTCCCGTGAACTTCGCCGTATTCCTCTGCAGACCGTAGCGAGCGCCGGTACTTAGGCTGCGTACTGTGCAGCCTTATGTACCGCTGCGCGAGGTCCGAGCGAGAGCGAGTCTGCAGGGAATATGCGAAGTTCTAAGCGTGGAGCCCGGTCTCCCTGTCCCAGCCCGCTGATCCGGTATTAGTCCTGATTCAGCAGCTTCTTGCCCTGAGGAGTGCTCAGCAGAGCCACAGCACCGATGATGGTGAAGATCATCTCGGGAAGCATATAGCAGCCATTGTAGAGGAAGCTGTACAGCCAGGTATTGTCGGTGGAGAAACCGCTCCACAGCTCACCGAAGCTGCCCCAGATCACAACGCCGCTTAAGAAGTGGCAGACGAAGCGCAGTCCCACAGCCAGAGCGATTCCGCCGATCCAGCCCGCGATGCCTTTCTTGCGGAACAGTCCGGCCAGACCAAGAACGAAGAAAGCCAGTGCATAGTCCAACAGAATGCAGGCGATCAACATGCCGGGTGTCAGACCCCAGCCGAACAGACCGTCCAGCACACCCTGGAAGAACTGAACCAGAGCATAGACGAAGGATACGACTAAACCACTCTTTACACCTCTGCGGATGGAAAACAGTACGATGGGAAGCATGGAGAGCAGGGTGATGGAACCGCCCCAGGGCAGCTTGAATACCCGGATGAAACTAAGAACTGTTGCGAGAGCTACCATTGCAGCGCCCTCTACCAAGATTTTGGTTTTTTGACTTGTGTTACTCATAAAAAAATCCTCCTTAAAGTTTGGCTAAGGAGGGAACATCACAATTATCATACACAAGATAAGAAAACTGTGCTATACTATGTATGACTTATGCTTCCTTACGCCGGTATTACCCGGTTCAAGTAGTGAGGGTTAGTATCCAAAACGGACACAATCTCAGCGATGTGCTCCCCTAGCGGTATTTGATTCAACGACTACTATAAGTGCATTCCGAAGGTCTGTCAAGAAATTTTTGTGGATTTTTTTGGAAAAAAGGAAGTAATCAGGGACTTTTGACAGAAAGGCATAGCAGAAGTACATGCAGGCAGCAAAGACAGTGATCGGTATTCTGGCCCATGTGGATGCGGGGAAGACGACCCTCTCCGAAGCCATCCTAAAGCTGACGGGAGTGGTGCGCAAGCTTGGGCGGGTGGACCATAAAAATACATATTTAGATAACGATACTTTAGAGCGGGAGCGTGGCATCACCATTTATGCCAAGCAGGCGAATTTTTCCTGGCAGGACAGAGAGTATGTGCTCCTGGATACCCCGGGGCATGTGGACTTCTCGGCGGAGACGGAGCGGACCCTGCAGGTGCTGGACTACTGTATTCTGGTGATCAACGGGGCAGACGGCGTGCAGGGACATACCCTGACCCTGTGGAAGCTTTTGAAGAAGCATCATATTCCGGTGTTTCTCTTTGTGAACAAGATGGATCAGAACGGTACGGACAAGCAGGCGCTTTACGCAGATCTTCAGGAGCGGTTGGGAGCAGAGTGCAGGGAATTTCCGGCTATCGGAGAGGAGACCGAAGAATTTTTTGATGAACTGGCCATGTGCAGCGAGGAACTGATGACGGAGTTCCTGGAGACAGATGCACTGGAGCGTGGCAGTATTGCCAAAGCGGTGGCGGCAAGACAGGTATTCCCGGTGTACTTCGGTTCTGCCCTGCGTGAGAGTAATGTGGATGGGCTGTTGGATGGCATCCGTCATTATGCGCTTACGAGAGAGTACCCTGATACCTTTGGAGCCCGGGTGTTTAAAATCACCAGAGACAACACCGGCAACCGTCTGACCCATATGAAGATCACCGGAGGCGTTCTTGCGGCGAAGCAGGTCATCGGTAACGCAAACAGCGCCGCCTCAGAGGCGGATGTCTGGGCGGAAAAGGTAGACAGTATCCGAATCTATGGAGGAGGGAGTTTTTCTCAGACCGATCAGGTCCGCGCCGGCCAGATCTGTACGGTAACCGGCCTGTCCAGGAGCTTTGCCGGAGAGGGACTGGGGTATGAAGGAGAGACCGAAAGTCCCGTGCTGGTTCCGGTGCTGACCTATCGGCTGGTGCTTCCCGAGGGAACGGATGTGGTGAAGATGCTTGGTATGATGCGCCAGCTGGAGGAGGAAGAACCTCAGCTATCTGTAGTGTGGCGGGAGAGCCTTCAGGAGATCCATGTCCAGGTCATGGGAGAGGTACAGACGGAAGTATTGCAGCGCGTCATCGCGGATCGATTTGGAATCAATGTAACGTTTGCAGACGGAAGACTTTTATACCGGGAGACGATTGCGGACAGCGCGGAGGGAGTGGGTCATTTCGAACCGCTCAGGCATTATGCTGAGGTGCATCTTTTGCTGGAACCCGCACCTCCCGGCAGCGGACTGGAGTTTGCCACAGACTGTCCGGAGGATGTTCTGGACAGAAACTGGCAGCGACTGATCCTGACCCATCTGGAGGAAAAAACGCATGTCGGAGTCCTGACAGGGTCTCCTGTTACGGATATGAAGATCACCCTTCTGTCAGGGAAAGCCCATCAGAAGCACACCGAGGGCGGTGACTTCAGACAGGCCACCTACCGTGCTGTCAGGCAGGGGCTGATGCAGTGTAAAAGTGTTTTGCTGGAACCGGTTTTTTCGTATCGGCTGGAACTGCCCACGGGTAGTTTAGGCAGAGCGATGACGGATATCCGGAGAATGAGCGGAAGGTTTGATCCGCCCCGGACCTTGGGAGACAGATCGGTGCTCACCGGGGAAGCCCCGGTGGCAACCATGCGGGGATATCAGTCGGAGGTGAACAGTTACACCAGAGGCTGTGGGCACCTGATCTGTACCCTGAAAGGGTACGAGCCATGCCACAATACCGAGGAGGTCCTCTCCCGGATCGGTTACGACCCGGATGCAGACCCGGAAAATCCATCTTCTTCTGTTTTCTGTTCCCATGGAGCGGGTTTTGTGGTACAGTGGAATCAGGTATTTTCCTATGCCCACCTTCCTACGCTGGATATTCTCGCGGAGAGGGAGTCGGAAGAGGCGAATGTCTTTCGCAAAAGTCTCTCCGCAGAGCGGGAATCCCAGACCGGAAGCGGGAGAGAGAAGGTCATCTCACAGGAGGAGATCGATCGGATCTTCCGGGAAACCTATCGGAAGAGCACTGCAGAGTATGAGCCCTACCGCTATAGCGGCAGACAGGCCAAAGGGGTATACGGAGTGGAGAGATCCCCCGGGGAAGAGAAGCCTTACGTCTACCGGCCTGTGGAGAAGACGGAGGAGTACTTCCTGGTGGACGGTTACAACATCATCTTCGCCTGGGAGGAGTTAAGAAGCCTGTCCATGCGAAATATCGACAGTGCCAGGGACAAGCTGATCGATATCTGCTGTGATTTTCAGGGCTATATCGGTGCAACGCTGATCCTGGTGTATGATGCGTATAAGGTGAAAGGAAACCCGGGCAGCGTGGAGAAGCATCACAACATCTATGTGGTGTATACAAAAGAAGCGGAGACTGCCGACCAGTATATTGAGAAGACGGTGCACAGGATCGGAAAAAAATACCGGGTGACCGTGGCCACGTCAGATGCGTTGGAGCAGATGATCATCTGGGGAGCGGGCGCCGCCAGACTTTCGGCACGAGGCTTTCATGAGCTGGTGGACCGGGTGCGGGATGCCGGCAGACGATCCTATCTGGTGCATGATGAGAAGAGACTGACCGAAGGACTGGGTAACAGAATGATCTTTCCTGAGGATGAGAAGGAATAGAAAGATATTTGGGAGAAAAACAAAAAAGAGATACAAAGTATGTGGGAGGTTATACGATATGAGTGACAACAGATATCCATTTTATGACAATTGGTCCTTTTTGCGGACGAAGCCGAATGCGACCATCGGAGAACTGGATCGCCAGAAGCTGAGATTTAAGCGGGTGGAATTGCCCCACGACTGGCTGATCTATGACACGAAGAATCTCTACAAGGACGGCTGCGGGTGGTACACCAAGGAGTTCGAGATCATTGACGGAGAGATCGATGATCTGGGCATGGATCTGACCAAAGGGGTGCTTCGTTCCAAAGAGACGGGAATGGAGCATTACGTTGCCAGAATTTTGAGAGGCGAGAAGGTACTGCTTCGCTTTGAGGGAGTCTATATGGATTCCACTCTCTACGTGAACGGCACGAAGATCGGCGACTGGAAGTATGGTTATTCCACCTTTGAGATGGATATTACCAAGGCTTTGGTGCCCGGCAAAAACAGAGTGACTCTGCAGGTGCGGTTCCAGTCCCCCAACAGCAGATGGTATTCCGGAGCCGGTATCTTTCGAAAGGTCTATTTGAAGGTCTGCCCTGCAATCTGCATAAGCGACGAGTCCTACGTACATACCCGGGAGACCGAGGGAGGCTTTGACATTACGGTTCGGACCAAGCTGGCAGGAAGAGTGGGCGGACACTATGGCTGTACCTACAGACTCTGGAAGGGCGAGGAGCTGGTGAAGGACTTCGGCTGGATTCCGGCGAAGGACGGCGATGTAGAGCTGCAGGGATTTGTGGAGGATCCTCTTCGCTGGGATATTGAAACCCCCAATCTCTATCATCTGACGGTTGACCTCTGCAGTCAAGGCAGAGAAGAAGCTTTTGACAGCCAGAAGATCACAGTTGGCTTCCGGACGTTAGAGTTTACCACAGACAAGGGTTTGTTCCTGAACGGAAAGCATATCAAGATCCACGGTGTCTGCGAACACCATGATCTGGGTTGTCTGGGCGCTGCCTTCCACAAACCTGCCATGGCAAGAAAGATCAGGATGTTACAATCCATGGGCGTCAATGCCATTCGCACCAGCCACAATATGCCGGCGGCAGAGCTGATGGATCTTGCGGATGAGATGGGAATCCTGATCTTAAGTGAAGCCTTTGACATGTGGGAGAGACCCAAGACAGAGTTCGACTATGCAAGATTTTTCGATAAATGGTGCGAGAAGGATGTGAGCAGCTGGGTGCGCAGAGACAGAAATCACCCCAGCCTTCTCATGTGGTCTATCGGCAATGAGATCTACGATACCCACGCGGATGCCCACGGTCAGGACATCACCAGAAGACTGGCCGCTGCGGTTCGTCAGTGGGATCCCCTGGAGAATGCTCCCATTTCCATCGGCTCCAACTACATGCCATGGGAAGGCGCACAAAATTGTGCGGATATTTTGAAGACTGCCGGCTATAATTATGGTGAGTCCTATTATGAGAAACATCACGCAGAGCATCCCGACTGGGTAATGTACGGAAGTGAGACAGCATCCTTAGTCTCAAGCCGGGGAGTCTATCACTTCCCGCTGGAGCAGTCCGTGCTCTGTGAGGAGGATGAGCAGTGTTCCTCTCTCGGCAACTCCGCAACCAGCTGGGGTGCCAAAAGCTGGGAGAAGTGTATCACCGATGACAGAGATGCGGACTATATCTGGGGACAGTTCATCTGGACCGGCTTCGATTACATCGGTGAGCCGACACCCTACCACACCAAGAATTCCTATTTCGGTCAGATCGATACCGCAGGCTTCCCCAAGGATGCCTATTATGTGTTCCAAGCCGAGTGGACAGATTACAGGAAAGCGCCTATGGTGCATCTGTTCCCCTACTGGGATTTCAATCCCGGTCAGATGATCGATGTGAGAATCTGCTCCAATGCGCCGGAGGTCGAGCTGTTTGTCAACGGCGTTTCCAAGGGCAGGCAGTCCATCGATCATGAGAAGGGTCTGGACCTGGTCAAGAACTGGAAGATACCTTATGAGCCCGGTACCATCGAGGCAGCAGCTTACGATGCGTCGGGCGCGGAGATCGCAAGAGACCGTCATGTTTCCTTTGGGGACAGCAAAAAAATCGCGCTGACTGCAGACAGACAGAATCTGACAGCTGACGGCGAGGATCTGAGCTTTGTGACCATCTCTACGCTGGATGCGCTGGGCAATCCGGTGGAGAATGCGGCGGATTATGTCCATGTTTCCGTGGAAGGTCCCGGACGTATTCTTGGCATGGACAACGGTGACAGCACCGATTACGATCGCTACAAGACGACCGTCCGTAAGCTGTTCTCCGGGAAACTTTTGGTGGTAGTGGGCAGTACCAATGAAGCCGGCGAGATCACGGTGAAGGTGGAGGGCAACGGACTGGAGAGCGCCCGGCTGACCATCACGACCACTGAGGCGGCAGAGGGAAGCTTCCGACAGTCCTATCTGGAGGACTGTGTGGATCTATATGACCCGGATCTGCCTGAGAGAGTGCCGGTGAGAAAGATCGAACTGGTTGCAGAAAAGCCCTTGTGCTTTACCAAAGAAGAGACTGAGATCCTGGTGGAGGCGAAGCTTCTTCCCGCCAATACCACTGACAGAGATCTGGTTTGGAAGGTTGTAAATCGTGCGGGCATCGAGGTGAACTGTGTTAAGATTTCCACCTTCGAGGAGAATGGCAGTATCTTTGCCAAGCTGACCGCCGCGGGAGACGGAGAGTTCTATGTGCGCTGTTCGGCGAAAAACGGCGAGAAGATCGTACTCTACTCACAGCTGGAAGGTAGCGTGTCCGGATTCGGCAAGGCCTTTTTGGATCCTTACGAGTTTGTTTCTGCCGGCCTGTACAGCGAGTGTATAGGAGAGGTGGGCAATGGAAATGAGAAGGGAATCTCCACGTCCAGAGACGGAGTCAGCGGTGTGGTATTTGACGGTATTGATTTCGGTGAGTATGGAAGTGATGAGATCACGCTGTCTGTGTTTGCTCTGAGCGGGGAACCTCACGAGATCGAGTTCTGGATGGGCAAACCCGGCGAGGAAGGAAGCTGTCTGATGGATACTCTGGTATATCAGAAGCCTTCCATCTGGAACGTGTACCAGGATATGACCTTCAGGCTCCCCCGCAGAGTGAAGGGCGTAGCAAGATTTAGTTTTGTACTGAAGAACAAGATACATATGAAGGGCTTCCGGTTCCGGAAGCCGGAGAAGGCATATGGGAAACTGTTCGGCTCGGATGCCAGCGCTGTCTACGGAGACAATTTCGAAAGACGTGGGGACAGCATCACCGGTATCGGCAACAACGTGACCATCACCTTTGACAATATGGACTTTGGACCGATGGGAGCAAGCCGGGTTGCGATTGTGGGCGGCACCCCTCTGGCAGCCAATACCATTCACATCGTGTATACAGATGAGCAGGGAAAGACCGAGAGAAGAATGGTTGAATTTGTGAATACCGGCGACGACTGCTGCAAAGAGCAGACCTTTTCCATTCAGCCGCTGCGGGGCAAGGGAAAGATCGAACTCGTCTTCCTTCCCGGAAGCCAATTTGATCTGGAGAGCGTACAGTTTTTCAGATAGAAGCCAGAAGTAGGAGAGAATGATCATGTTACATCAAGTGTTTACAGAAAGCTACAATGCAGTGCTTGCACTGGTGGGGATCCTGTTTGCCTTCGGGGCGACGGTGTTTGCCACCGGCGCATTTCAGGAGAAACTGCCGAAGGACGCAGGAAGAGAGTTTGCCCACAATGGCAAGCTCTCTGCAGGAAAACCGAGGGGAGCGGGAATCATCTTTGTGTTGGTGTTTACGCTGGCGGCGGTTCTGTTTTCCGATCTGTCGGCAGAGATCGTGATCTATCTGATCCTGACAGTGATCTGTATGGTTACCGGATTTCTGGATGATGCCTCCAAGACGCCCTGGGGAGAGTACAAAAAGGGTTTTTTGGACCTGTGCGTGGCTGCCATGGTGGCTGTCACTTACTTGAAATACAATCCAAGCACCATCGAGTTTGCTTTTCTCGGGGTTGAACTAGTGCTGCCTCCCGTAGTATTTGCAATTCTCACAGTGATTCTGGTCTGGGTCTCGGTGAACGTGACCAACTGCTCCGACGGAGTGGATGGCCTGTCCGGTACGCTGACCATTGTGACACTGATGACCTTCTACGCGCTCAATCAGATCTTTGAAAAATCGGGCGATTTTTCTTTCCTGATTTTGTTGTTTGTAGTCTGTATTCTGGGGTATCTGTGGTACAATGCCACCCCCAGTAAGCTTATGATGGGTGATGCAGGATCAAGAGCAATGGGACTGTTCATAGCCATTGCGGCACTTAAGACCGGTTGCCCTGTACTGTACGTACCGGTTGCACTGGTGCTGATCTTAGACGGAGGCCTTGGCCTTGTGAAGGTGGCACTGATTCGGTTCTGTAAGATCCATATTTTGAAAAATACCAGGACCCCCTTACATGATCATGTACGTAAGGTGTGGGAATGGTCCAATACGCAGACTGTATTTCGCTTCGCCATTATTCAGATCATTCTTTCTGCGGCGGTGATCTACAGTATTCGTATCGGAATGTAAAGTGAGGTTAGAAGAATGAATGATGAATTGACCCAAAAAGATATTCAAAAGATGCAGGAGGAGATCGACTACCGTAAGACGGAGGTTCGTACCAAGGCGCTGGAGGACCTGAAGGAAGCGAAATCTCATGGAGACCTGAGCGAGAATTTTGAATATTACGCTGCGAAGCGGTTCAATGCGCAGAATGAGAGTCGTATCCGATATCTGGAGAAAATGATCAGAACCGCACGCATCATCTCAGACGAGTCCGCTGACGATGAGGTAGGGCTGTACAATCTGGTGACGGTTGAATTTCTGGATGACGGCACGGAGGAGGTCTACAAGATCGTAACCAGTGTCCGGTCCAATTCCCTGGAAAATCTCATCACCAACGATTCTCCGCTGGGACGGGCACTGCTGGGCCGCAAGGTGGGGGACGAGGTGCATGTACAGGTGAATGATACCATCGGGTATGATGTGAGAGTTGTACATATCGAGAACACTGTGGACGACGGCAGTGACAGATTAAGGAGATATTAGTTTTATGAAGAAGTACCTTTTGTTTGACCTGGATGGTACTCTCACCGATCCCAAGGTGGGAATCTGTACCTGCGTGCAATATGCGCTTTCCTCCTTTGGCATTGAGGAGCCGGATATCGATAAGCTGGAGCCCTTTATCGGGCCTCCCCTGAAGGATAGCTTTATGCAGTTCTATCAGATGTCCGATGAACAGGCGGAAAAAGCGGTTGCCAAGTACAGAGAGCGGTTCAGCGATGTGGGATTATTCGAGAATACCATGTATGAGGGGGTGCCCCATATGCTGCAGGCACTCTGCGGAAAAGGAATGTTTCTCGCAGTGGCATCCAGCAAGCCCACGGTGTTTGTGGAGCGGATCCTGGAGCATTTCCAGATCCGGAAATACTTTAAGGTCGTGGTGGGAAGTGAACTGGACGGCAGGAGAGTGAACAAGGACGAGGTGGTGGGAGAAGCCCTTCGTCAGCTTTTCGGGGACAAGCCCGTGGATAAGACGCAGGTCTATATGATCGGCGACCGCAGGTTCGACGTGGAAGGAGCCAAAGCGCTGGGAGTCGAGAGCGTTGGCGTAACCTACGGCTACGGCGGCATGGAGGAACTGCGGGAGGCCAAGGCGGATTATATCGTGCGCAGCGTGGAGGAACTGGAGAAATTCCTGCTTCGGGGAACGGAGGAGGTGAAGAAGGGTTTAGACTTCCAGAGAATCTGGAAGGTGGCGTATCCCTTCCTGCTGTTTCTGATCGTCCGTATGCTGGGTGTGAATATCGTGAAGATGATGTATGCATCCATAGGCGGAGACCTCTTCGGCATCAAACTGTTGGATTTTGACCAAGATGGTCAAATCATAGGAATCACTGCAAACGGCAATATGTTTGCCAATATCGTAGGATTTATTGCCGGTGCCCTGGTGATCAAAAAGGGCGCTGCAATCATGATAAAGCGGGCGGCAGAGGATAGTAAACTGCTGCACATTAAGAAGGATCCCCCCTACACCTATGGTCTGTTTGGAATCCTGATGTTGTTTACCATGCTTGGAGGCAACCTGTTTATGAGCCTCAGCGGTGTGATGGGCGCTTCCGATGCCTATCAGCAGGCTGCAGACAAGGTATACACCGGCAACCTGGCGCTGGCACTTTTGCTCACCGGGCTGGTGGCTCCCATCGCCGAGGAAATGCTCTTCCGGGGCATCATCTACAACAGCTTTAAGAGAAGTCTGCCCGTCCTGTCCGCGGCACTGATTTCCGCGGCCTTCTTTGGCGTGTATCACGGCAACTCCGTACAGGGTATCTACGGCTTTGTGCTGGGACTGTTATTTATTTACGCATACGAGTATTACGGCGATTTCAAGGTGCCGGTGCTGCTGCATATCCTTCACAATGTTGTCTCTTATGTGCTGACGGTGGAGATTGGGTTCCCCAAAGCACTGGTGAACTGGGGAGTATGTGGCCTCTCCGTCGGTGTGGCGCTTTTGACGCTGTATGGAATAAAGCGCACCAAGAAGGTATTTGTGTAGGATTTTTTCGTATGGAGGAATTGTCATGCAGGCAAAGAAGAGAATGGCTAATTTAGAAGGCTTGCGATGTATTGCCATGCTGATGGTGGTAGTATTGCACTTCCTGGGAAAAGGCGGGCTGCTGTCGGACTTTTCCGATGGAAAGCTGACTGCTTTTGGTGTAGCCGGCTGGCTGCTGGAGGGCTTTTGTATCGTGGCAGTGAACCTGTATATGCTCCTGACAGGGTATTTCCTCTGTGAGTCCAATTTCAAGCCCAGCAGACTGTTTCAGATCATGATTCAGCTTTGGACGTATTCCATCGGAGTGGGTCTTCTGGCTGCTGCTCTGGGACTGACAGGAGACACCCCGGTGGACACCTATTACCTGTTGACATTGCTGTTCCCGGTTTCCATGAAGCATTATTGGTTCCTGACTGCCTATGTGTATCTGTTGATTATTACCCCCATCCTCTGCAAGGGGGTCCGTGCAATGACTAAGGCACAGCATGGAAGCGCGATCTTGATTCTTTTGGGCTTTTTCTCCCTTGGGAAAAGTATTCTGCCGGTTCGTTTTGAGATGGACGGCAATGGGTATGATTGTATCTGGTATCTCACCATGTTTCTGATTGCTGCCTATATCCGCAGATTTGGGCTCCCCGTACTGGATAAGAAGCAAAAAGGTGTCCTTCTGTATGTGGTCTGCTGTCTGCTGGTGAGTCTTTTGTCTGTGGGAATACGAGTTGTGACTGCCAGGACAGGCAGATTTTCCCTCAGCCAGAACATGTTTATCCATTACAACAATCTTCTGACAGTGCTGGCGGCGGTGGGTCTTTTTTCAGTGTTTCTGAAGAGTAAAGGAGAGGGGAAATTATGGCAGATCCTGTCAAAGATTTCTCCCTATTGTCTCGGGGTCTATCTGCTTCACGAGAACATCGGCGTGCGGTATGCATGGCAGAAGTGGTTTTCTGTTGATCAGATCGACAGTGTGCCCCGCCTGGTGCTTACTACGATCCTTGCGGCAGTAACCGTGTTTGCAGTGGGAATCTGTGTGGAGGCGGTGAGAGTGTTGGCGATGCGGGGAATCTTGGCCGGGCTCTCCGGACTGTCTGTCTGGAGAAAACTGATGCAGAAGGTACAGGCCTGGGATGAGAGCTTTCGCGTGGAGAAATGAAGAAATAAAAGGCCTGCAGCTTATAAAAGCTGCAGGCCTTCTTTTTGCGCTGCTTCCATGACATCATCAGGCCACAGAGAGCATTGTACTTCACCGATATGAGCTTTTCTCAAGAAGAACATGCAGATACGGGACTGACCGATACCGCCGCCGATGGTGTAGGGCAGTTCGCCGTTCAAAACTGCTTTGTGGAAAGGAAGCTCGGCACGCTCCATGCAGCCTCTCTTTTCCAGCTGTTCCTTCAGGGATTTCTCATCTACGCGGATTCCCATGCTGGAGAGTTCCAGTGCAATATCCAAAACAGGATAATAAACGATAATATCGGCATTCAGTGCCCAGTCATCATAGTCCGGTGCACGACCGTCATGGGGTTCGCCGTTCTCCAGAGCGTCACCGATCTGCATAATGCAGACAGCACCCTTTGCCTTGGCAATGTAGTATTCCCGCTCCTTGGGAGTGTAATCCGGGAACATCTCCTCCAGCTCTCTGGTAGTGATGAAGAAGATATCGTGGGGAAGAATTTCCTCTATGTAGTCGTAGTGGATGGACATGTACTTCTCGGTCTTGCGAAGCACCTTGTAAACTGTCCGAACCGTATCCTTTAAGGTATCCAGATTGCGTTGCTCCTTCGTAATGATCTTCTCCCAGTCCCACTGATCCACATAGATGGAGTGGATATTGTCGGTCTCCTCATCCCGGCGGATGGCACTCATATCCGTGTAGAGACCTTCGCCTGCGGAAAAACCGTACTTCTTCAGGGCATAGCGCTTCCACTTGGCAAGAGACTGGACGATCTCTGCCTCTTTGCCGTTCTGGCACAAAATATCGAAGGAAACCGGGCGCTCCACACCGTTTAAGTTATCGTTCAGACCGGATTCGGGAGATACAAAGAGGGGGGCGGAGACACGCAAAAGGTTCAGGCGCTCTGCCAGGAGCTGCTGGAAGCAATCCTTCACAGTTTTGATGGCGATCTGTGTATCATACAGATTCAGCTCTGATTTGTAATCCTTAGGTAATGTGAACTTAGACATAACAAAACTCACTTTCTTGAAAATGTATCCTTATCAATTTAACCTCTTTTTTCACGATTTTGCAAGCATAATTTGGATGGGGAAGAAAAAAACTTACGGTTTTTTCCATATCTTTCGCTTGAAATCATTTCTATCTATTTTTTTCCCGAAAACAGTTGCTCTCATCGAACATATGTGCTAAAATAAATTCAGAACAAATGTTCGAGGTTGCTGATATGAATGAGATCATGATTGAGAGACAGGCACCCATTGCGGTAGAAGGTTCTATGAGCCTGATGGAGAAATTGCAGATTTTGACCGATGCGGCCAAGTATGATGTGGCATGCACCTCCAGCGGAGTGGACCGAGGAGGCAATGCCGACGGCATGGGCAGCTGTGTGAAGGGCGGTATCTGTCACAGCTTTTCCAGTGACGGACGCTGCATCTCACTTCTGAAGATACTGATGACCAATGATTGCATCTACGACTGCAAATATTGTCAGAACAGGTGCTCCAATGACCTCCCCAGGGCAACATTCACCCCGGAGGAGATCTGTGAGCTGACCATAGAGTTTTATCGGAGAAACTATATCGAAGGGCTGTTCCTGAGTTCCGGGATCATTCAGAATCCCACCTATACCATGGAGCTCATTTGTCGTACCGTTCTGCTTCTGAGACAGAAATATCATTTCTACGGCTACATCCATGTGAAAGCAATTCCGGGTGCCGCTCCGGAGGTGATTCAGAGCACCGGTTTTCTGGTGGATCGCATGAGTGTGAACCTGGAGCTTCCTACAGCGGAGGGGTTGGCAAAGCTGGCGCCGAATAAGCATCGCAAGACCATACTGACCCCGATGCGACAGATCCAGAACGGTATTGCGGCGAATAAGAATGAACTGGCGCTGTACAGGCATGCGCCGAAGTTCGTGCCCGGCGGACAGTCTACCCAGATGATCGTCGGTGCCACCGGAGAGAACGATTACCAGCTGCTGAATGTGGCTGAGAGCCTCTATGACAAGTTTTCTCTGAAGAGGGTATTCTATTCTGCCTTTGTCAATGTGACCGGAGATAAGGCGCTTCCAGCCCTTCCGGGAGGGCCTCCGCTGCTGCGGGAGCATCGTCTCTATCAGGCGGACTGGCTGCTCCGATTTTATGGATTTAAGGCTGCGGAGCTGTTAGATGAGAGGAATCCCTTCTTCAATGTGTTCTTAGATCCCAAGGAGGACTGGGCTGTTCGGAATCTGGGGGTGTTTCCTGTGGAGGTGAATCGGGCGCCCAGAGATCTGCTGCTTCGGGTACCGGGGATCGGCGTGAAGAGTGCTGACCGCATCCTGGCTGCCCGGAAGACCGCCAGACTTACCTTCCAAGATCTTAAGAAGATCGGAGTGGTACTGAAGAGAGCGGTTTACTTTATCACCTGCAGTGGGAAGATGATGTACCCGGTGAAGGTGGATGAGGATAGTATCGTGCGCAATCTGACCAGTGACAAGGATCGGATTCGTTTTGGGTCGGATGGGATGACCTACAAGCAGATGTCTCTGTTCGACGACGTTAATTTTCAGGCCCCCATCGATCCGTACAGCAGAATGGCTGCGGCGATCGGACAGTTATAGGAGTGGACAGAGGATGATCGTTTATCGATGTGAAGCTACAATCGAGAGTGTTTTTACGGCAATTTATCTCGCCTATGAGGAGAAGCGGGATCTGAAGGAGACCAGACTCATCCTGCATCAGGATCCCATCCTGTTTGCACAGGATGTGCCGGTGGTGCCTGATTGGGATAAGACCCGCAAGGTGATGAGGACCCTGGTGCGGCGCTTTGGAGAGGGGGATTATGAATCCCTTTGTCTGGCTCTTGCATCAGAGCATGAGGATTGTGCCCAGGCAGTGTTTGGTACGGTGGTCTGCGGACTGGCTATGAGACCTGCAAAGGGGCATCTCTTTGATCACCTGACCGATCCGGACTGCCTGAGGGCTTTTGAACTGAGTCGCGGGGCAGGCAGAGAACTATCCCATATGCTGGGGTTTTTGCGGTTTCAGGAGTTGGAGAACGGGGTATTGTATGCCGAGATCGGACCGAAGAATAATCTTTTGACGTTTATGGTGCCTCATTTTGCAGATCGATTTCCAAGAGAAAATTTCATCATCCATGACACCGTCAGAGGAATCTTTGCGCTGCATCCTGCCGGAAGGCAGTGGGTGCTGGGAAGTGCTGACAAGGAGGACATCAGACTGGAATATTCGGATAAGGAGCAGTACTATTCCGAATTGTTCCGCGGATTTGTTCAGGCCATTGCCATCAAGGAGAGAAAGAACCTGGCGCTTCAGAGAAATATGCTTCCGCTGCGGTTTCGGGAGTATATGGTGGAGTTTCGATAGGCAGAGCGAAGAATTGACTTTCGATCGGGCGTGAATCATGCTATAATCATAGCGTG
Organism: Acetatifactor sp.; assembly: GCA_051880235.1. Classification (GTDB taxonomy): domain Bacteria; phylum Bacillota; class Clostridia; order Lachnospirales; family Lachnospiraceae; genus Acetatifactor. The sequence continues at coordinate 35,534 of JBJENO010000017.1, forward strand.
CCCACCTGTGAAGGTGGGCAGGATACACGCAAGCGATGAGGATTTTGGATGGCATGACAGCAGATGCAGACAATCAAAAGAAAAAGGTAGTATTGACTTCACAGGAGGAAGGACCCGAGGTGAGAATCTCCGTCCGCAATCTGGTGGAGTTTATTTTGCGTTACGGTGATATTGATAACAGAAGCCACGGTGGGCCGGACAATGCCTTTCAGGAGGGCAATCGCGTTCATCGTATGATACAGAAAAAGATGGGGGCCGGTTATCAGGCCGAGGTTGCCCTGAAGGTCTTCTACCCCAGAGAAGCGTACACGCTGACGGTGGAGGGAAGAGCAGACGGTATCTTTGAACTGGACAATGTGGTGACCATCGATGAGATCAAGGGAACCTTCAGCAATCCCGCCAGACTGGGAGAACCGATGCCCCTGCATTTGGCACAGGCAAAGTGCTATGCGTATATGTATGCGATACGGAAGAACCTGGAAGTGGTGCGGGTCCGCATGACCTATTGTCATATTCCCACGGAGCGGTTGACTTACTTTTTTCGGGAGTATTCGAAAGAGGAGCTGGAAGAGTGGTTCGTTGACCTGCTGGAGCAGTATTCCAAGTGGGCAGATTATTCGGTACAGTGGAATCAGATACGTACAGACTCCATCCGCGGGCTTCCTTTCCCCTTTCCCTACCGAGAGGGACAAAAGGACCTTGCCGTGAATGTCTATCGAACGATCTATCACAGGCGGAAGCTGTTTCTGGAGGCACCCACCGGCGTGGGCAAGACGATCACCACTATTTACCCTGCGGTGCAGGCCATGGGACAGAATATGGCGGAGAAGATTTTCTATTTGACTGCTAAGACGATCACCCGGACGGTGGCGGACGAAACCTTTTCCCTCCTGCGGCAGAGAGGACTGCACTTAAAGAGCGTGATCCTGACTGCAAAAGAGAAGATCTGTTTTATGGAGACCTGCGACTGTAATCCGGAAGCCTGTCCCTATGCGCAGGGGCATTTTGACAGGATCAATGACTGCGTTTATGATCTCCTGACTACCGGGGAAAATTTTAATCGGGAGACCATAGAGACCTATGCGAGAAAACACAGGGTCTGTCCCTTTGAGATGTGCCTGGATGTCAGCCTCTTTGCAGATGCCATCATCTGTGATTACAACTACCTGTTTGATCCCCATGTGTACCTGAAACGATTCTTTCAGGAAGGCGTGCAGGGAGAATATATCTTTCTCATCGACGAGGCGCACAACCTGTTGGAGAGAGGCAGAGAGATGTACAGCGCTGTGATCTGGAAGGAGCAGTTCATGGAGATGCGGCGCGATCTGAAGCTTCTCTATTCCACAGAGGTGGGAGCTTCTCTGAAAAAGGGACAGGTGGAGGGACAGATCGGCCTGGAACTTTCAGGAGACACTTCTGACATCGAGGGAGATGCTTTTGACAGTGAAATACCGGAAAATGAGGCTTTCCATGATGATGACCAAATGAGTCAACACTCTGATCGGCATCGGAAAAAGCTTGGAAGCAGCATTTTAGTGCGGGAAGGCTATGCCGAAAAGCTGATACAGCAATTGAGTCGCTGCAACAAGGAGATGCTGAAACTGAAACGAGCCTGTGAGGGCTGCAGGGTAGAAGAGGATCTGGATGATGTGGTTCAGGCCATGCTTCGTCTTTCGGGAACACTGGATGATTATCTGGAGGAGCAGGAGCACCATGCTCTTCCGATTCGGGACGACCTTTTGGATCTTTATTTTGACATCAGTCATTTCCTGAAGATCTACGAGCTTGTGGATGAACACTATGTGAACTATTCCGCCATGTCCGAGGACGGGGAATTCATGCTGAAGCTGTTCTGCGTGGATCCTTCTGCCAATCTGGAGCATTGCATGACACGGGGCCGCAGTTCCATTCTTTTCTCGGCGACGTTCCTGCCGATTCAGTATTACAAAAAGCTGCTGGGCGGTACGCCGGAGGATTATGAGGTCTATGCCCGCACGGTGTTTCAGCCGGAGAAACGGGCACTGTTTATCGCTGAGGATGTGACCAGCAAGTATTCCAGGCGCTCTGAGGAGGAGTTTGAGAAGATTGCGGATTATATCGAGGCAGTGGTGGAAAACAGGCACGGCAATTACATGGTATTCTGTCCCTCGTATGCGTTTCTGCGCACGGTATATCAGCGCTATCTGGACAAATACGGTTGTGAGGACCGCATCTGCCTTCTTCAGATGGAGTCTATGAATGAGACGGATCGGGAAGACTTCCTCGCCCTGTTTCGTTCGGAAGACAGTCTGACCGCCGCAGGAGCCTGTGATAAGGTTCTGATCGGTTTCTGTGTGCTGGGAGGGATCTTCGGAGAAGGAATCGATCTGAAGAAGGATAGTCTGATCGGGGCCATCATCGTGGGGACCGGTCTGCCCCAGGTATGCTTTGAACGGGAGTTGATCAAGGATTATTTTGATCAGGCGGACGAAAACGGCTTCGACTATGCGTACAAGTTTCCGGGCATGAATAAAGTGCTTCAGGCTGCCGGACGGGTGATCCGTACCGTGGAGGATGTGGGACTGGTGGCGCTTTTGGATGAGCGGTTTTTGCAGTTCTCCTATCGCAGGTTGTTCCCGGAGGGATGGGAGAGTTATCAACAGGTGAATCTATCCACAATCTCAAAACGTGTGGAAAAATTTTGGAATGAGTGGTTATAGACACTTGATATGACAGGCATTTCCAAGTAAAATGACAGTGTGGAAAAAATATATGACACATGTGTATATGTGGATAAATCGGTGGATTACTGGGGATTTATACACATGAGTGACATATATGTCAGAAAAAAGAGGTGAATTAGCATATTTTTACTGCTGAAGAGGCCAAGATATCCACATTTTAGTACTGAACTAGTCAATAAAGGAGAAGAGAAAGATGTGGGCTTATGAAAGTGTGTTTTATCAGATTTATCCGATGGGATTCTGCGGAGCACCCTTCGAAAATGATGGGGTTTTGGTTCCAAGAATCAGAAAGGTGATCGATTGGATTCCTCACCTGAAGGAACTGAATGTGAATGCGATTTACTTTTCACCGGTATTTGAGTCAGATACCCACGGCTATAACACAAGAGATTACAGAAAGCTGGATGTGAGACTGGGCACCAATGATGATTTTAAGGAGGTGTGTGATGCACTACATGCCAACGGGATCCGGGTGGTGTTAGACGGCGTGTTCAACCATGTGGGAAGAGGCTTCGGCCCTTTTTTGGATGTGCTGCGCAACAGAGAACGTTCCCCCTATGTGAATTGGTTTCATCGGATCGCCTTCGACGGCAATTCCAATTATAATGACGGTCTCTGGTATGAGGGCTGGGAGGGAAACTATGACCTGGTAAAGCTGAATCTGTACAATGAGGACGTGATTTCCTATCTGTTCGAGAGTATCCGTTTCTGGGTGGATACTTTCGGTATCGACGGACTGAGGCTGGACGTAGCCTACAGTCTGAATGAAGATTTCCTGAGAAGACTTCGCCGGTTTACCGATTCCCTGAAGGAGGATTTCTATCTGGTGGGAGAGATGCTTCACGGCGATTACAATCGGCTGATGAACGATTCCATGTTGCATTCAGCCACCAACTACGAGTGCTATAAAGGTCTGTACAGCAGCTTTAACAGTAGGAACATGTTTGAGATCAATCATTCCCTGATGAGACAGTTTGGTCCGGAGAACTGGACTTTATATAAGGGGAAGCACCTGTTGTCTTTTGTGGATAATCACGATGTGACAAGGGTTGCCTCTATTTTGACCAATCAAAAACACCTGCCTCTAATCTATGGTCTGCTCTTTGGCATGCCGGGTATTCCCTGCATCTATTACGGAAGTGAGTGGGGAGAGAGGGCGGAGAAGTCTCAGGGAGATCCCGCACTGCGTCCCTGTTTTGCACAGCCTGTGAGCAACGAGCTGACCGTCTGGATCGCCAAGCTTGCCGCGGTAAAGCGGCAGTCCGAAGCATTGAACTACGGTGGTTTTCAATCGCTGCATCTGACCAACCTTCAGTGCGTGTTTGCCCGGGGGACCGGCTCGGAGAGAGTGCTGGTGGCGATCAATGCCGATGAACAGGAGTATACGGCTCATTTCAATCCTCAGTGCGGGTCTGCGGTGGATCTGCTCACCGGAGAGCAGGTGGTATTGGATGGAGGCCTGAAGATGCCCGGATACAGTGTTGCATACCTAAAATGTGAGTAAACTGTTTTTATTTTATCCCTTTTCGGAATTGTGTTCCCGACAATTTCGAAAAGGGAGTTTTTTGTTTTGAAAAAATTGCTTGACATACAATATTATATGTCGTATAGTATCAGCAATGAGGATGCTATACGACATATAATATTATAGCTGATAAGTGGAGGGACAGAGGATGGTATTTAACACAGGAGCTGCTCTCCTGGACGCAATCGTGCTGGCAGTTGTCTCAAAGGATCCGGAAGGAACCTACGGATACAAGATCACTCAGGATGTGAGACAGGTGATCGAACTATCGGAGTCAACGCTTTACCCGGTGCTCCGCAGGCTGCAGAAGGATGCGTGCCTGGAGGTGTACGACATGGAGTGCGCGGGACGTAATCGAAGGTATTACAAGATCACGGCAGCAGGCTGGGCTCAGCTTCAGTTGTACGAAGCGGAATGGAGAGCGTATTCAGACAAGATCACAGGTTTGTTTGAAGGAAAGGATATCAGATGAACAGGGAACATTTTTTGGAAAGACTGAGCGAACTGCTCGCTAAGGTCCCTGAGGCAGAGCGAGGGGAAATGCTTCAATATTACAGAGACTACTTTGAGGATGCCGGTGCGGAGAATGAAGCAGAGGTGCTTCGCACCTTGGGAAGTCCTGAAGCGGTTGCGCAGGGACTCCTCAGGGATCTGGGGGAGACACCGGTGACGACTGCTTCCCCGGCAGACCGGGCTGTGGTGGAATATGGAAAGATCATCCGTGAGGAGCCTGCATTTCCACCTGTTTCGGTGGAAGAGCCCTCGGAACAGTCGAACAGGGAGGTACCTGAACGGACAGCAAATCGTCTCTCCGGAGGGATGCTGGTGTTAACCATCATTCTGCTGCTGTTTGCCCTGCCGATCATGATCCCGCTTGCGCTGGCAGCAGTTGCCATCGTCTGCGCCCTGATCGTGGCCTGGCTGGCTCTCTGCCTGGTAAGTCTGTGTGTGACGGCAGCGCTGTTTGTGGCAATGATCGCACTGATCGTCACAGGTGTAGGCTGTATGTTTATCAGTCCCGCAGTGGGAGCCTGTGTATTCGGTGCTGGGCTGGTGGTAGGAGGAATCGGCTTCCTGTCCCTGATCGTGACGGTACTTTTGACAGGGGCGGCTACGCCGGCAATCTTTAGAGGAGTAGGCAGATTGTTTCGCCATGGGAGGAAAGACTGATGGGCAAATTTTTAAAGAATTGTTTTTTGATCGCGTTACTATTGATCGTGTTGGGAGCGGGGTTGAGTATTGCCGCAGGCATGATAGGGGGAATGGAGTCTGCCGCCGGTCTGGTCAGCAAGGTGAGCCATGGACTGGTCTCATTTGATCCCGGTGACTGGAAGAATTTTCAGATCGGTTGGTTTGATGACGATGAGATGGATCAGGACTCTCTGCTGGATGCGCTGGAGATCGACAAGAATCATTCCTACAACACCTCCGGCAGTCAGGAGAAAATTTCCCTGGGAAGAGAGTTTACGAATCTGGACTTTGAGATCGGCGGTGCCGAGGTTACCGTCAAACCCTCCGAAGATGAGAACTACTATATTGAAGCAGGCGATTTTAAGTATTTCCAGTCCTATGTGGAGGATCAGACGCTGTATGTGAAGACCATTGTCACGGCCACCGGAAAGGATGCCTTTGTGACCTTCTATGTGCCTGAGAACGGAGCCTTCTCTCAGGTGGATATCGAACTGGGGGCAGGAAAGATCAGTCTTCCTAAGCTGGTTGCCGAGAAAATATCTCTGGAGATCGGAGCAGGCATGCTTTCGGTGGAAGGGCTGCAGGCAAAGACAGTGGATGTGGAGGTCGGAGCAGGTGCCATTGAGTTAGAAGATATTCAGGTTGGTGATTTTGTCGGAAGTGTGGGAATGGGTTCGCTTCGTGCTTCCGGAAGCTTTCAGGGGAATGTCAGTGCGGAGTGCTCCATGGGGAATCTGGAGATCAACGTGACGGACCTTTCCTTTGAGGATTACAACTATGATATCGAGTGTGCCATGGGCGAGATGCAGGTAGGCGATCGGACCTGGAATGACATCGCCGCTCAGGAGCAGATCGATCATCAGGCGGAGAAGACCATGGAGCTTAGTTGTGCCATGGGCAGGCTGGAGGTCAGCTTTCCGTAAGTCGGCCGCAAAGATACAGCAGAAAATGTTTAGGGGACTGCCTCATTAACCGGTTGTTAATGGGTCGGTCCCTTAACTTTTTTCGGATGGGAGAGTGGTAAAACCGGAAGAACTGTGATAATATGATTTCAAACAATCTTTTTTTCGTCGAACAGACAAAACACCTGCCAACGTGAACACTAAAAGAGTACCATCTGGATATACTTCAATATTATTGGAGGAATGGACTTATGAAAATTCGGAATGAGAAGAGACTAAAGCTTCGATATGGAATCTGTATTCTGTTGTTTTGCATCGCTTTGAATTTTGTGGGTAAATATATTGCCGGCTATTATCAGCTGCCGGTCTGGCTGGATATGATCGGAACCTGTGTCGCCGTGTATCTGCTGGGATTGCCGTATGGTGTTCTGGTTGCATTTCTCAACAGCTTTATTTTCACAGTTTTCTTCAAGCTGGAATTTTTCTATGTCTTTACCGCCATTGTCTGTGCGGTGGTTTTGGACTACTGTACCAGAAAGTCCTATCTGGAGAAGTTTTCCACGCTTCTCTATTCCAGCTTTCTGACCGGATTTTCTGCAGTGATGGTATCTACCCCGATCAATTTGCTCTTTAACGGCGGGCGGACGGGCAATGCCTGGGGAGATGCCTTGTTTGATATGCTGCGGTGGTACCGAGTGCCCAGAATCGCTGCGGCACTGGCCGGAGAAGTGGTGGTGGAGGTGTTGGACAAGCAGATCTGCATGCTGTTAGGCGGCAGTATCCTGATTCTGCTTGGCAAAGTGATTCCCTGGGAGAAATGGATGAAAAAGAGTGAGAAAGCAGCAGCAGGGGTGCTTGCGGCATTTTTGATCCTGACCCTTTCCGCAATGCCCGTACAGGCCGCGTCCTCCACGGCAGAGCGCTTCAGCAGCCGCATATTTAACAATCAAAACGGTATGATGTCCTCCGAGGCCAACGTGATCGCCGAGACAGAGGATGGTTGTATCTGGATCGGAAGCTATGCGGGGCTGACGAAATATGACGGTACCGGCTTTGAATTTATCCGGGAGAGAGGGATCGTCAGTGTGACCGCCATGTTCTGCGATTCCCTGGGACGACTTTGGGTCGGCACCAATGACAGTGGAATCGCCAGATATGAAAATGGCAGTTTTACCTTTTTCAAAGCACAGGACGGTCTGCCCGCCAACTCCATTCGATGTTTTTGTGAGGATGAGGAAGGGCGTGTCTATGTGGGAACGACTGACCGGGTATGTGTCTTTGAGACGAACGATCGGATCAGGGTGGTCAGCGACGACATGTTCTATGTGGTGTCCATGACGCTGCGTGACGAGATGCTGATCTGCTGTGATAACAACGGAAAGCTGTTTGCAGTGCGGGATGGGGAGATTCTGGCTTCCTCTGCGGAAAGCAGCGATTCCCTGAGGAATATTTTTTTCAACTGCGTCAGCGATACGAATCTGGGGCTGACTGCCGGAGCCACCGACAAAAATCTGTACGTTCTTGTGGTGGAAGAGGGCACTTTTTCGCTGACGAATACCGTGGTATTGCCAGTACAGGGAGTTCGAAGGATTGAAGAAAACAGCAACCGAAAAATCTGGGTCTGCGCCGAAGATGGTTTCGGCTATCTGAAGGATGGGCTTTTCTATGAGCAGAGGGTGAATCATTTCGCTACTTCTCTGGAGTGCATCCATGAGGATTATCAGGGAAATCTGTGGGTTGCCTCCAGCAGAAACGGCGTTTTATGTCTGGCAAATTCTCCCTTCCAGAATCTTTTTACAAAAAACGGAATCGAGGAAGTGATCTGTAATGCGGTGATTCCTTATATGAATGGCTATATGGTGGGCACTGATACCGGGCTGATGCTGATCGATCGAATCGGTGGTCAGAGGGAGAGCAGATTGACAGAACTGCTGAAGGGCAGCAGAGTGCGTTCCCTGATGAAGGATTCCAACGGAAGAATCTGGATATCTTCCTATAGTCAAAACGGTCTGGTCTGTCTGGAGGAGAACGGACAGTATACCTGCTATCAACAGGATACTTTTCCCCAGATTCCCAGTAATCGTATCAGATGTACGCTGGAACTGAAGGATGGTTCCATTGCGGCAGGAACCTCAGATGGCCTGTTTTTCGTGAAGGACGGTGAGGTTACGAATGTTTTGACGAAGGCAGACGGACTGACCAATTCTCAGATTCTCACACTGCTTCAGGGAGAAGACGGCAGGCTGTACGTGGGAAGCGACGGTGCCGGGATCTTTGTGGTGCAGAACGGACGGATCGTGGAAAATTACACTACCGGGGATGGTCTGTCCTCCGATGTCATTCTGCGTATGGTCCCCTGTCAGGACGGGATGCTGGTGGTGACCAGCAACGGCCTGTGCCTGGCACGGAACGATCGGGAGATATCTTTGCTGACACAGTTTCCCTATTACAACAATTATGACATTCTGATGGATGGGGACACCGTTTATGTATTGTCCTCCGCCGGGATCTTTGTGGTCGATTACAATGATCTGGTTGGGGAAGATCCGCTGAACTATACCCTGTACAATGCAAAATACGGCTTGCAGGGGGCCATCACTGCCAACTCCTGGAATTACAAGGGAGAGGACGGTTCTCTGTATATCTGCTGCAACGATGGAATTGTGAATTTCCTGCCCATGAAGAGTGATGCGGTGGATTTCAAGTATGGCATCACCCAGGTGCTGTGCGATGGAAAAGAGATCGAACTGAAGGACGGGGAGGCACAGATCCCGGGCAATACCACTGAGGTGGTGGTGAAGGGTTCCCTGCACAACTATGCGCTGACCGATACCAAGGTACTGTTCTATCTGGAGGGGAGTCAGGCCTCCAAGGAACCGAAGTCTTTCTCCGAGATGGAACCCATACACATCTCCAATCCCACCTCCGGAAAATATCGGATTCATTTTGAGATCTACGATTCCACCGGCACGATGAAGCTGGATGAGAAGATCTTTACCCTGACCAAGGAAGTGCAGATGTGGGAGACACCCATGTACCATGCCTATCTCATTTTCATGGCGTTTGATGTCAGCTGTTTTGCGATTTTTGTGATCGTGCTGATGCTGGATGATCATCGCAAGAAGAAGGCGCTAAGGGAATTTAACGTGATGCTGGGGGAGAAGGTAGAGGAACAGACGTTAGAGATCACTCTCCAGAAGGAGCAGCAGGCCAAACTTCTGGAGAGGACGGTGCTTGCCCTGGCGAGAACCGTTGATGCAAAGGATCGATATACCAGTGGTCACTCCACCCGGGTGGCTGCCTATTCCAAGATGATCGCCCAGAGGATGGGGAAGTCTCCTGAGGAGCAGGAGGAGATCTACAGAGCAGGACTGCTCCATGACGTAGGAAAGATACGGGTGCCCGAAGAGATCATCAATAAGCCGGGGAAACTGACTGCGGAGGAGTATGAGATCATGAAGCTTCACCCGATCACAGGGTACCATATTTTGAAGGAGATCTCTGCAGACAAGATCTTCTCTGACGGGGCCAGATTCCATCATGAGCGTTACGATGGCAACGGATATCCCAATGGACTGGCGGGTACCCAGATCCCGGAGATCGCCCGTATCGTAGGTGTGGCGGATGCCTATGATGCCATGGCCAGCAACCGAAGCTACAGACAGGCGCTTTCTCAGCATATCGTCCGCAGTGAGATCGAAAACGGAAAAGGCAAACAGTTCGATCCCGTGATCGCGGATATCATGCTCAGTCTGATCGATGAGGACAGAGAATATCTGATGAGAGAACATGCTTCCTATCAGAAGAAGATTTTGCTTGTGGATGATGAACCCGTCAATATCAGGCTGATGGAGTTTACCTTCAAGGACGATGACACCTATATGGTGGAGGGGGCAAACAGCGGTGCACAGGCACTGGAGAGGCTGAAGCGGGAGTCCTTTGATATCGTACTGATGGACGTGAAAATGCCCGGCATGGATGGCTACGAGACAGCCAGAAGGATCCGGGAATTCAGTTCCATTCCCATTGTGTTTATCACAGCAGACAAATTATCCCTGAATATGGAGGAGATGAAGGCAAACAATATCACGGACTTTATCACCAGACCCTTTAAACCCCAGATTCTGTTGGAGATCCTCCACGCTGTTCTGGCAAAATAGCCGCAGGCAGAAAGAAGGTAGAGATACGATGCATACACAGATTTGCGGAATGATACTGTTGTTGGTGATCTATCTGCTGAAGGCCTTGCAGCCAAGGCAGCAGGCAAAAACCTACAGGCTGTATTCGGTCCTGCTGTTTTCCGGAGCGATCTGCCTGTTATTGGACATTTTTTCCCTGGTGGTGCTGGAGAATGCGGAGGGAGAGTACGGCATGTTTGTGAGGGGCGTCTGTAAGCTGTATCTGGTCTCTCTGGTGCTGACGGTGGGGTTGTCCTTCCTCTATCTTACCAAGGATCTGGAGGGACGGATCATTTATCTGCCCAAGATGAGATGGGCGTGCATTCTGTGGGTCCTGGGGATGTCTGTCGGGATCTGTACCCATCAGATCATGGTGCACGATGCCGACGGAAGATTTTTTACCTATGGACCCAGTGCCAATGTCACATATGTGGCGGCTGGTGTGGTGCTGCTTTCCAATATCGTTGTGCTGATGCGTTTCAAAAAATACATGAATACCAGAAGATGGCAGGCGGGTGTCATCTGGATGGTGCTCTGGGTGTTTGCGGCGATGATCCAATTCTATTCCGGCATTCTGCTGGTGGGTTTTGCCATGTCTGTGGGAATCATGATCGTTTTCATTCAGATGGAGACACCGGATTATCAGAATCTGGTGGAAGCAATGGAGGAACTGGAGGAATCCAGACTGGAAGCCAGCCAGGCAAGTCAGGCCAAAAGTAATTTCCTGGCGCAGATGTCCCACGAGATCCGGACTCCCATCAATGCTGTCATCGGCATGAATGAGATGATCCTGCGGGAGGCGAGAGAAGAGAACATACAGGAGTATGCCCGCAATGTTTACAGTGCCGGCATGTCACTGCTGGCCATCATCAATGATATTCTGGATATCTCCAAGATCGAGGCGGGCAAGATGGAGCTGATACCCACCGAGTATGAACTTGTGACCCTGATAAGAGATTGTTACCATACGGTTAACAACAGAGCAGAGGACAAGGGACTGAATTTCTGTGTGGAGTGTGAGGAATCCCTTCCCGGCTACTTGTGCGGAGATATGGTCCGCATCCGACAGATCATCCTGAATCTTTTGACCAATGCGATCAAATATACCGACCAGGGACGGGTCACCTTTTCCATAGGAGAAGGACACAGAGAAGCGGATAGGCTGGAACTGGTCATTCAGGTGAAGGATACCGGTATCGGCATGAGCGAAGAAAATCTGACCAAGCTGTTTGGTAACTTTGAGCGTTTCGACATGAAGCGCAACCAGAAGATAGAGGGCACCGGACTGGGGCTGGCCATCACCAGGAAGCTGGTAGATCTGATGGATGGAACGATCGAGGTGGAAAGCAAGTACGGAGTGGGTTCTGTCTTTACCGTGACACTGCCGCAGTGGATCGCGGACGACACCCCGATCGGAGAGTTTGCCCTGCAGCAGAAGGCAATTCGTCAGCACAGCGCAGATGCCTGGAAGTGGCTTCGTGCGCCGCAGGCCACAATACTGACGGTGGATGATGTAGAGATCAACCTGATGGTCTTCTGCAGTATATTGAAATCTACTAAGATTCAGATCGTCCAGGCCTCCGGTGGCGAAGAGTCTGTACAGTTGGCAGAGCAGCAGAAGTTTGATTTGATCTTTATGGATCATATGATGCCCGGAATGGATGGAATTGAGGCCTTCCATCAGATCAGGGATGGGAAAAAAAGTCTCAACCGCAAGACGCCTGTCATCATGCTGACGGCAAATGCCATCGCCGGTATGCGGGAGGAGTATCTGCAGGAGGGCTTTACCGATTATCTCTCCAAACCCATTGACAGCAATGCACTCTATGAGATGTTGGAAAAATATCTTCCCGAGGAGAAGATCAGCTATGAGACCGGAAACGGCGTGGAAGAGCAGAAGCCTACTCCGCATAGGGCAGATCCCATGGGCGATCGCTTTGCAGCCATACTGCAGGTGTCCGGAGACTTTAACCTGGAGGAGGCTGTCATGCACTGCAGCGGCAGCGAGGAATTCTTCGTGGAACTGCTGAAGGATTTTGCCACATCGAAGAGGGTGGAGGAATTGGAGACGGCTTTCCGGGAGAAGGACTGGGAATTCTACGCGACGAAGATCCATGCCCTGAAGGGCACCATGCGTACCTTTGGATTTCCGAAGCTGGGAGAGCTGGCGGAAGGACTGCAGATCGCGGCAGAGAGACGGGATGAGGAGTATCTGTCTGCGCATCACGGAAAGGCAATGCAGCTGTTGGCGGCAATTGTGGAATGTGTAAGGAATTTACAGTAAGTTGAACATAGTAATGCAAAAGAGGAACCAACTCCGCTGACTGTCAGTTTCGGGTTGGTCCCTCTTTCGATTTCTAAGAAGTCATGTCTGATAGTATGCCGATCCTACAGGGGTGTCAGCTGCGGGATGGATCGGATTATTTCCCTAAAGGTACTGTCTGTGCAGACTTTCCTTCGGCAGGAGCTGTGACAGATACGAACAGGCCTGCTTTCTTCAGCGCAGGGCGAAGAGCCAGATAGAACACACTTGCCAGAATGACTGCCAATACTGCATTGACGGAAGTTGTCAGGGTTGCAATCTTGGCGAGAGCCTTGGCCAGATCCTGAGGTACGCCAAGAAGATAGCTCTTGTAGAAGTAGCCTACCAGCGGGTCTGCCACAATATTAAAGCCCATACCGCAGATACTTGCCACAACCGTTGCGATGGACACACGTTTTGCATCGTGCTCCTGATCCAGCTTGAACAGCTTGTGCGCCACAAAACCTACAATGGCACCGATGCAGAATTTGAGCAGGAAGGTCTTGGGAGCACTGGTCACATATTGGGTCGTCAGATCACCGATGGTCATGCCCAGCGCACCGGCCAGACCTCCCCAGTAGCCGCCCAGAAGCAGGGCTGCAAGGACACAGAATACATTTCCAAAGTGGAAAGCGGTATTTCCAAGAGGAACATCGATCTTGAGGTATGCAAATCCGATATAGCTCAGGGCGGCGAGAAGCCCTGCCTGGGCGAGGCGATTGATGTCAGCCTTTTTGGCGGGTGCCTTGCCCACTACGGCATTGAGGATGCCCTTGACCAGAAGGAACAGGGAGAAGAATACTCCCACCAGACCGTAGGAATAGGGGCGTTCAGCGGCCAGTTTGTCAGAACTCAGCTGACTGCTGGTGGCCTGCAGTGCCTCCAGATCGCCGGTGGCGGTTCCGGCTTCGATCTCCTTGATCGTATTCTTGACTTCCGTCAACTGTTTGCCGATCTGAACAGATTCCTGATAACTGTTGCGGTATGCCGCAAAGGCAAAGACGGAACTGGCGATCAGAAGCACAACTGCGATGATCAGTACGACGTAATTTTTTTGTTTTTTCATAATAGATAGCCTCCGTTTCTTGGGTTCTGCGAAAGGTGTACTCTCCCGCATCCCCTTGGTTTGTTTGCTTGAGTGGAAGTGTACTGTAGAATTGGATTGATTAAAAGTGCCAGAATCAATATTTTTGACCATACCAGTTTGAAGGATAGCAAGAATTGAGAAAGAGTCAACAATCTTTAGGAAGAAACGTCATACAGTTTGGAATAAACTTAATACCATCTATACAATGGAGGTAGTGTGTTATGACAGGACCCAAAGCACCCAGGGATGCGGAAAAAAAGAGAAAAAGCTTCTATGTACTTCGCAATAAATCGGTTGCCGGTTCCCCTCAGCCGGACGGCTCCGGAACCCAGTTTGTCTATCTGAATGACGGAAGATTGGTGAGCTTCGCCAAGATCGTGGGAAATATCAGCGACGAAGCAATGCTTGATATGCTGACCACGACAGAGGAATTTCGTAAGCTGGTCTATTCCATCGGCGTCACCGTGGAGATGGATGATCCCGGAGTGGAGGTCAACTTTGCATTACAGATGTACGGCAAGAGTGACCCTTACGTCAGCGGAACGACGATCAATCTGACGGTCCCTGCAGATGGCATGGAGCGAATCATCAAACTGGAGGATGTAGATTGGACCGGAGATGATGTGATGCCGGGACAGAGCCGCTTTGAGTTCCCGAAGGCCGGGATGCAGGCCAGGGTGGCGGTTCGCTTCTACTTAAATGATGGGTTTGATGCTCCCGAGCCTGAGGAGGAAGAGGAAGTGAACTTCGACTGTCCGGAGTACAGACAGATGCTGGAGAAGTCTCTGGTGCAGCTTGGCAACAACAAGCGGTTAAAGAAGGCCATTGCGAAGGCGAGAGCCGGAGAGAATGTGACCTTCGCCTGCATCGGCGGTTCCATCACCCAGGGTGCCGGTGCCGTTCCCATCAATACGGAGTGCTATGCCTATAAGACTTTTGAGCGCTTCTGCAGGCTTTGCGGCAGGGGAACGGAGGAGAATATTCACTATGTCAAGGCAGGCGTGGGCGGTACCAGCTCCGAGCTTGGCATGGTTCGATACGACGCAGATGTGTGCGCCGAGGGTGCCATCGCCCCCGATGTGGTGGTGGTAGAGTATGCGGTAAATGACGAGGGAGATGAGACCAAGGGTCATTGCTATGACAGCCTGGTCCGCAAGATCCTGACCTCTCCCCAGGCGCCTGCAGTGATTCTGCTGTTCTGTGTCTTTGCCTATGACTGGAACCTGCAGGATCGTCTTTCCCCTGTGGGAAGCGCCTATGGCCTTCCCATGGTCAGCGCAAAGGATTGCGTGGTGGAGCAGTTCTACAAGAAGGCCGGTGAGGGAAGAGTGATCACCAAGAATCAGTTCTTCTATGATATCTTCCATCCCACCAATTACGGTCACACCATTATGGCTGACTGTATCGAGTATCTGCTGAAGAAGGTGGATGAAAGCGCCGAGGATGCTGACGACGTGGATGTGAACGAGATCCCGGCACCTTTTTCCGCTGAGTTTGCAGGGGTACAGCTGCTGGATCGCAGGAACACAATGGATGCAGTCATCGATGCCGGCGATTTCACCGAGACGGACACGGAGCTTCAGGCGGTAGAACGCAATCTGGATCTGTTCGTCACACCGGAATTTCCCAATAACTGGATGCACCGGACGGGCGACAAGCCTTTTGTCATGGACATTGACTGCTCTGCACTGTTGATCGTTGCAAAGGATGCAGCTTCCCCGGCGGTAGGACAGCTGGAGGCTTTCGTGGATGGAGAACAGGTGCGTACCATCGATCCCCACGAGGTAGGCTGGACCCACTGTAACGCATTGATTCTGTTCCGCGGCAGGGAAAAGTGTGTCCATCACGTGGAACTTCGCATGAAGGGCGGAGATGAAGAAAAAATGTTTACCATTCTTGGGTTTGGTGTGGTAAGATAAAGTCACTTTTGGAAGAAGAAAGGATTTAGACTATGAATTTGATTATGAACGGAAAAGCGCTTCCTCTGTTGGTGGAGGCAGAGGCTTTCGAGGGTGTCAGAAGAATTGCCGCTGCGGTTGCCGGTGATGTGGAGCTGGTGACCGGTGTGAGACCGGAGATCATCTCTGAATACACGGGCAGCAGTGCCATCCTTTGCGCCACCCTGGGCAAGAGCCCGCTGGTGGAGCAGCTGGTAAAAGAAGGCAGGCTTTCCACGGATCAGATCCGGGGGAAGCGGGAGGTATACAAGATCGCCTTTGTGGGCGAACTGCTGGTGATCGTCGGCAGCGACAAGCGTGGTACGATCTACGGTATGTTTGCACTGTCCGAGTACCTTGGGGTCACCCCGCTGGTATACTTCGGCGATGCCGCCCCTGCAAAGTGTGCTGCGCCTGTTCTGGGACAGGAGATCGAGACTGTTTCCAAGGAGCCCAGCGTTCGTTTCCGGGGCTTCTTTATCAATGATGAGTGGCCCTGCTTCGGCAACTGGGCAATGTCCCATTTTGGCGGGGTCAATGCCAACATGTACGCCCTGGTGTTTGAATTTCTGCTCCGCATGAAGGGCAACTATCTCTGGCCGGCCATGTGGGCATCCTCTTTCCCTTTGGATGGTCCCGGAAGTGCCAACGAGGAACTGGCTGACATGTACGGCGTGGTGATGGGATACTCTCACCATGAGCCCTGCCTGCGGGCCAGCGAGGAATGGGACAAGGTCCGGGGCGAGGGAACCCGTTACGGCAATGAGTGGAATTTCTATACCAATGAGCAGGGTCTGTTAAACTATTGGGAGGACAGCCTGAAGAGAAGCGGTAAGTATGAGAATATCATCACCATCGGTATGCGTGGAGAGAGAGATTCCTCTATGCTGGGCGACAAAGCCACCGTGGAGGAGAACGTCAACCTGTTAAAGGATATCGTCAGAAAGCAGCGCCAGCTGATCCGCGAAAATGTGAACGAGGATCTGTCCCAGGTGCCTCAGATGCTGGCTCTCTATAAGGAGGTAGAGGCCTACTTCTACGGGGATGAGCATGTGGCAGGCCTGAAGGATTGGGACGAACTGGACGGCGTGATCTGCATGCTCTGCGAGGACAACTTCGGTCATATGAGAACGCTGCCCACCCCCGAGATCCGAGGTCACAAGGGCGGCTTCGGAATGTACTACCACTTCGATTATCACGGCGGCCCCATCTCCTATGAGTGGGTGGATTCCACCCCGATGTCCAAGACCTGGGAGCAGATGTGCACCGCTTATGAATATGGTATCCGAGACCTGTGGATCGTCAATGTGGGCGACTTAAAGTTCCATGAGGTGCCTCTGACCTACTTCATGGCATTGGCATATGACTATGACAAGTGGGGCATCAGCAATCCGGAGAGTTACAGAGAATTTACCGCCGATTGGGCGAAAGGGTGTTTCCCTACTGCCGGAGAAGTGCTGCAGCAAAAGGCTGCACAGCTGCTGACCACCTATATTGATATGAATCATCTGCGTCGTCCGGAATCCCTGAACGAGTCGATCTATCATCCCTGCCATTACAATGAGGCAGACAAGATGCTTGGCATTGCGGATCAGATCGAGAAGCTCCATGCAGAGTTGATGGCGGGGTTGCCGGAAGAGGAGAGGAACGGCTACATAAGCATGGCCGGTTTCTCTGCCGCAGCTTCCGCAAATCTTCTGAAGCTGCATCTGTATGCGGCCAAGAGCGCTTTCTACGCAAGACAGGGCAGAACCGTGGCAAACAGTTACGCTGCCCTTGCCAGGGAATGCATCCGTAAGGATCGGGAATATGCAGAGGAATTCTCCCGGTTCAAGGACGGAAAGTGGAATGGCATGCAGCTGGCTTCCCATATCGGATTCACCAAGTGGAACGACGACGGCTGCAGATATCCGGTGATCTGCACCATCGAGCCTCAGTCCAGACCTCGTATGAGCGTCTCCAGAAAGGATGAGCCTAGGATCTGCGTGAAAAATTATGGCGGTCCCGACAGACTGTTCGCCTTTGATTTCTGCGACGAGGGGTGTGAACAGGTGGTCTTGGAGGCAGCCAATGACGGAATCGGCAGGCTGAATGTGCAAGTCTCCTGCAGAGAAGGTGTATTTCCTGCATGGCTGACTGCCACTGTGCGGGATACCGGCTTCGACGAACTGCAGGAGGTGGTGCTTACCTGTGACAGAACAAAGCTTCCTGCTGCACGTGAGCAGGTATGCATCCTGATAAGCGACGGCGATACCACTGTTGCCTGCGAAGTGGCGGGGCAGGCTGTTGACAAGACCGATCTGCCGAAGATGACCTTCCTGCCGAAGAAGGGTGTGGTGGTCATCGATGCAAAGCACTATGCACAGAAGAAGGATACTGATCGGGGTGCGTTCTATGTGATCGACGGTTACGGCAAGTATGGCAGTGCGGTGAAGGTGGCTCCGGCTACGGAATTCTTTAAGGCAGCCGAGGACAAGCCGGAGGTGACCTACAACTTCTATGTACCTAAGACAGGGGAATACCTGATCGAACTGATGGCGGCACCTACCAATCCCTGTGTCAACGGCACCGGTATCCATGTCCAGGTGAAGGTTGGCAGCAAGGTGAAGGAGGCTATGCTGGTGGGTCCTGAATTTAAGGCAGGCAACAGCTCTGACGCCAACTGGTCCCGTGGTGTTCTGGATCAGATCAGAAGCGTTGCGGTGTTGTTTGCTCTGGAGGCCGGTGTGAACAGCGTGACCATCGGTGCCAGAGAGGCCGGACTGGTGCTGGAGCGCATCCGTGTCCGCGGTGTGACGACACACATCGCACCTTCTTACATCGGACCGGATGAGTCTGCATATGTGGAATGAGTACAAAAAGATTTCAGCCCATTCCCGGGTGCTGAATCGTTTATAAATGGGTTGAAAGAGGAACCCGAATGTGATATTCTCTAAAAGAAAAACCATATGAAAGGTTAGGAATCACAATGAGAGATAGACAGAAAGCGCTCGCCAGAGCGAAGGAATTGGTTGCCAAGATGACACTGGAGGAGAAGGCAGAGCAGCTTCGATTCGACGCGCCTGCAATTCCCAGACTGGGAGTGCCCGCATATAACTGGTGGAATGAGGGGCTGCACGGCGTGGCAAGAGCCGGCGTTGCAACCGTTTTCCCTCAGGCGATCGGTACTGCAGCTGCATTCGATACCGATCTGGTAGAAAGAATTGCAGATGTGATCGCTGTGGAAGGCCGTGCAAAGTACAATGCCTACAGCGGCGAAGGAGACAGAGACATTTACAAGGGACTGACCTTCTGGTCTCCCAATGTGAATATTTTCAGAGACCCCAGATGGGGCAGAGGTCATGAGACCTACGGTGAGGATCCCTATCTGACCGGTGAATTGGGCAAGGCATTCGTAGACGGACTGCAGGGAGACGGAGAATATCTGAAGGCTGCAGGCTGCGCAAAGCACTTTGCGGTTCATTCCGGTCCTGAGGCACTTCGTCATCAGTTTGATGCCAAGGCTTCCGCCAAGGATATGAGAGAGACTTACCTGCCTGCATTCGAGAAACTGGTGAAGGATGCGGACGTTGAGGCAGTGATGGGTGCATACAACAGAACCAATGGGGAACCCTGCTGCGGCAGCAAGACCCTGATGGTAGATATCCTGCGTGATGAGTGGGGCTTCCAGGGGCATTTCGTCTCCGACTGCTGGGCAATCAGAGACTTCCACACCAGCCACATGGTCACCGACACCGCAGAGGAGTCTGCAGCCATGGCGCTGAAGAACGGCTGTGATGTGAACTGTGGAAATACTTATCTGCACATGATGTCTGCTTACGAGCAGGGACTTGTGACAGAGGAGGACATCACTGCAGCGGCAGAGAGACTGTTCACCACCAGATTCCTGTTGGGACTGTTTGATGAGACAGAGTATGACAAGATCGGCTATGACAAGATCGAGTGTAAGGAGCACCTTGCCTTGGCTGACAGAGCAGCAGCGGAGTCTGTAGTCCTTTTGAAGAATGACGGAATCCTGCCTTTGAAGAAAGAAAATCTGAAGACCATCGGTGTGGTTGGACCAAATGCCAACAGCCGTGCTGCTTTGATCGGTAACTACCACGGTACTGCTTCCAGATACACTACTGTTCTGGAAGGGATTCAGGATGCCTGTGGCGACGATGTTCGTGTATACTACTCTGAAGGCTGCCACCTGTTCAGAGACCGAGTGGAGCATCTTGGCATGCGTCAGGATCGAATCAGCGAGGCAGTTGCTGTGGCAAAGAACAGTGACATTGTGATCGCGGTGCTGGGTCTGGATGAGACGCTGGAAGGTGAAGAAGGAGATACCGGTAACAGCTATGCTTCCGGTGATAAGGTAGACCTGTTGCTTCCCGAGGTGCAGAGAGAACTGCTCGAGGCAGTTGTGAAGACCGGCAAGCCGGTGATTCTGATCAATATGACCGGATCTGCTATGGATCTTCGCTACGCACAGGAGCACTGTGCCGCAATCGTTCAGGCATGGTATCCCGGTGCAAGAGGCGGCAAGGTAGTGGCTGACATCCTGATGGGAGCGATCTCTCCCTCCGGTAAGTTACCTGTTACCTTCTACAATGATACCGAGGAGCTTCCTCCTTTCGAGGATTACTCCATGAAGGATAGAACCTACAGATATTTCACCGGCAAGGTATTATATCCCTTCGGATATGGTCTGACCTACGGCGATGCAGATCTGACTGCCAAGGTCTCCCCGGCAGGAGACAGCCTGTCAGTGGAGGCAACCGTGGTGAACACCGGTTCTGTTGATATCGAAGAGGTTGTTCAGGTCTATGTGAAGGCCGACAGCGCAGATGCAACTCCCAACGCAAAGCTTTGCGGCTTCAAGAGAGTAGCAGTGAAAGCGGGCGAGACCAAGACGGTAGCGGTTCCTGTGGATAAGGATGCTCTGACCGTGATCAACCAGGCCGGCGAGAAGGTTTCCGGCGGCAGCACCTACACCGTAAGCGTCGGCTTCGGACAGGCGGATGCCAGAACCGAGGAACTGACCGGCAAGAAGGCTGTTGTGGTGAAGATTCAGAAGTAATCAAGTATTGTAGAGCCATTTGGGACGCTATTTTCGATTTCTCGTGTCCCGAATGGCTCCGCTAGATTTCTAGGGGACCATTGGGACGGTGTTTTCCGGCTTTTTTTGCGTCCCTGATGGCTCCGGGAGATTTCTGACGACAGAAATTTTTGGGGTTGATATCTTAATATGAACAAAAGCGAATTGATACAAATTGGAGTCTATTTCATCGAAAGCTTTGTTTTATTCGTTTTTGCTGTCTACCCTGTCATCGGAAACGACGATTTGCAGGATACTCGATGGAAATCATGAAGAGAGAACCCTGAGAAAATGAGTGAATACAACGGTGGAGTCGGAAATACGAAAATCGATGCTGGTTCTTGCAACAGAAAAAGCGAGAAGGGAATGAATCGATGTAATTGCCAAGATTCATTGCGACTGATAGTGAGAGAAAACATCGCGTATTAGTGTTTGACTGAGAATCGGGGCTCGTGAGACGACAAATGAGAGTATTATTCTCGATTTCGGGGAGGATAGCGCTTGTGCTCCCACGTCCTCTACCTTCCACTTGTTTTATCCTCGATTTTGGGGAGGATAGGGGATCTCAGCTAAGCAGCCCTATTGGCAAAGGAGGAGAATATGGAAATCAGACCGGTATCCATAGAAGATGCAGAACAATTGCTTGCAATCTATGCCCCCTATGTCAGGGAGACTGCGATCACGTTTGAATATGAAGTGCCGACGCTTGGAGAATTTCGAGAAAGGATCCAAGCGATCTCATCGATTCTGCCTTACATCGTGGCGACGGAAGGAGAGGAGATCATAGGATATGCATACGCGGGTAAGTTCAAGTCCAGAAGGGCCTATGACTGGTCCGTGGAGGTAACCGTCTATGTGCGCCAAGAGTCCCGAAGAACAGGGGTAGGAGCTGCATTGTATCATGCATTGGAAGCTTCTCTGAAAGAGATCGGCGTCTTGAATATGAATGCCTGTATCGCACTTCCGAAGGAGGATGACCAGTATCTGACCCATGACAGCTACTATTTCCATGAAAAGATGGGGTTCCTCCCGGTAGGAACCTTCCACGACAGCGGATACAAGTTCCACACCTGGTACGACATGATCTGGATGGAGAAAAGTATAGGAGAGCATCGTCCCGATCAAAGGGCTGTCAGGTTTGGAGAATGGACAGTAGAGAGAAACGGAGGACTCAGATGACAACAGCGTATATGTTACTTCATTTTGGAATCTTTATTCTTATTTCCAATTTCCTTTGCAAGGATATCGAAAAAAGAAAGGCAACCAACTGTAAGGCTATCTTTTCTTCTATCGGCTTCACTATGTTGCTCAGAGTGTTGAGCACCGTTCTCTTCCGACGAATGGACGGATTCTCCGAGAGCGGTACCCTGATATTCTCCTGCGTGTTGGATGTTCTTCTGCCGATTGCAGTCATGATCCTGAATCTCTTTCTGATTGCGAAATTCTTTCAGTACGGAGTTACTTTTCCGATCTGGGTACTGCCTGTGACCATTCTTTTTGCAGCCCTCGCCTGTCCGATCTACATCGCCAGACTGAAGCTGATGCTGGCAAGTATGAATCAGCTGTTTTCGGGTGAGAGCATAGACGCTTTTGCATTTTTGGATGCATTCGTGTCCGACTCTCAGGATCTTGGCCGAACCCTGCAGTATTTTTGCTGTCGGATGCCGGGCATCATCCTGACGGTCTTCTTCGTTGTAAAAAAGATGCGTATGAATCATAAATAACGCCATCTCCATCTACGGGAAGGGCAGCAAACAGACAATCCGGACCAGCGGGCATGAAAAAGGTGGAGCCGGGCGTGTATGAGGAACTTGGATCTGCTGAATTCAGGGAAAATCCGGTGACGCAGGATCAAGTGAATAAAAAGTTTTTAAGGTCGGAACCTTAGTTTTTGGGCGGAATTCCCGGAAACTCAGGTTTCGATTTTTTGTTCTTTTTTCCGGACGACCCGGAAGAACTTGACAAGGAAACGTTCGTTAGCTATACTATTCATATTGCAATCTGTGTTGATATTTGTCGGGCGAAGGAAAGACAAGTCAACGATCACGGACAGAGGAAGGAAAGTGCAGATGACGACCAAGGAGAAAATATTAGCTGCCGCCTTAACCCTTTTTGCGGAGAAGGGTTATGACGGTGTAGGGGTGGATCTGATCGCGGAGAGAGCCGGAATCAAAGGGCCTTCCATGTATAAGCATTTCAAGGGCAAAGAAGTGATATTGGATACACTGATCGATCGGGTGGAGGAGTACTATGAGCAGCATTTCGGTTCGGAGGTCCATCCGGGCAGTATTCCGACTTCCATGGAGGAATTGACGAGTATTACGAAGAACCGCATTCTGTTTACGATCCATGACGAGACGGTCAGAAAGACCAGGAGACTGTTGACCATGGAGCAGTTTCGGAGTGAACGGATTGCGGAATTGGCCACAAAGCATAATTTGACCGGTGTCCAGAGGATGTATTGCAGGATATTCCGTGAAATGATGGATGCCGGTGTGCTGAGGCGGGAGGATCCCATGCTCCTGGCCCTGCAGTATGTTGCTCCGGTTTCCATGCTGATACAGCTGCTTGACAGAGAAACGGAACGGGAGGCGGAGATTCTGGAGCGGATCGACGCTCATCTGAGGCATTTCGCCGGAGAGTATGGAGTGAGTGCCTCTTCATAGTACGCACCCTAAGTACCGGGGATTTCCAAAGTCTGAAACAGGCACACGGTTCTTTTGGGGAACATAAGTCAGAAAAGGGACAAAAAGAAAGGGAAATAGATCGGCCTCTTTTGGAAATACAATTCCATAGGAGGCGTATAGAGAGGTAAGCAATTATGAATGAGAAAAGTATACAAAGGGGACGATACCGGATCTTCGGTCCGGCATCCTTTTACAGATCAGCGCTGGCGATCGCACTGCCGATCATGGCCCAGAGCCTGATCCAGACCATGGTGTCACTGATCGACAACTTCATGGTAGCCGGCTTAGGGGATGTGAAAATGTCCGGCGTGAATATCGCAGGACAGATCCTGTTTGTCTTTATGGTGCTGACCAATGCCATCTGCGCTGCGGGAGGAATCTTCCTCACCCAGTTTTTCGGGGCAAAGGAAAAGCATGGGATGCAGCAGGCACTCTGCTTTAAGATCATCGTCACAGGGGCGGCCTTTTTCCTCTACATTCTGGTCAGCATGATCATTCCGCGCCAGGTGCTAAGTCTCATGGTGATCGGCAATACGCAGGCGGACCTGATCCTGGATCAGGGAGTCCAGTACATGTTTCTGATGGGCTTTGTGGGTCTGCCTATGGTGATCTCCTCCATTCTGGCATCCTCCCTGCGGGAGATCGGACAGGTGAAGGCACCGCTGTTGATTTCGGTGGCCGCTACCATCGTCAATACTTTCTTTAACTGGGTATTTATCTACGGAAATCTGGGCGCTCCCAGGCTGGAGGTACGAGGCGCCGCGCTGGCAACGATCATCGCCAGAGTGATCGAGATGATGATCTACATCCTCTACGTGATCCGAAAGAAACCGCCCTTCCTGATCACACTGAAGACGATCTGCAGCATTGACTGGAAACTGTTCCGCGAAATCCTGAAAAAAGGCGGCATGGTGATCTTCTCAGAATTGATCTGGGTGGTATCGGAGACCGTGACCACCGCCCTGTATAACGGCCGCGGCGGTGCGGATGTGGTATCCGGCATGAGCTCCAGCTTCGCTATCGCGAATCTTTACTTTGTGGCATTCGGCGGAGTGTACACAGCCACCGGCGTCATCATCGGCAAGCT
Source organism: Acetatifactor sp. (assembly GCA_051880235.1). Taxonomy (GTDB): domain Bacteria; phylum Bacillota; class Clostridia; order Lachnospirales; family Lachnospiraceae; genus Acetatifactor. Next base: position 60,233 of record JBJENO010000017.1, read on the forward strand.
CCTGGGGGAGGGTGCCCTGGATGAGGCGAGAAAGCAGAAGACATGGCTGTTCTCCGGATCTATCGTGTTCGGTGTTTTTGTCTGCTTCTTCGGACTGGCCACTTCGCTGCTGATTCCCATCGTATTCGGTTCCCTCAGTGCGGCAGCTCAGGCCATCTGCCGGGACATGGTGATCTTCATGGCGCTGTTCATGCCCCTCTGGGTGTTCAACAACACAGAGTTTGCAGTCTCCCGCGCAGGAGGCGATACTGCGATGGGAATGTTCATCGACGGCGCAGGTACGCTGATCACGATCCCCGGAACATTTCTGTTGGCATTGTTTACTCCCATCGGTCCTGTGGCTCTGTATATCTTCGTCAAATCCGTAGATATTCTGAAGGTTGCCGCTGCCTACATCTGGCTGAAAAAGGAGCGCTGGGTGAAGAATCTGACAGTGGCCTAGCTGTAATGGTCTGAGGAGGTACTTATGAGGACAGCGTTGTTTTCTCTGCTGGGATATCTGTCCGGCAGTGTTTTATATGCCCGGGTTTTCGCCCGGGTATTTCGAAAAGAAGAGATGATCGAGAAGAGCAAGGATAAGAACCCGGGAACCGCCAATGCATTTCTGTATGGGGGCTTTTGGTGCGGTTGTCTGACACTGTTTTTTGATCTGTTCAAAGGGTTTGTACCGGTATATCTGTATCTGCGTTGTGTGGGAAGAACGATGCCGGATGGGTATGGGCTCTCCCTTGTGCTGGCTGCCCCGGTAGTCGGGCATGCTTTTCCGGTTTTTTACAGAGGAAGAGGAGGCAAGGGAATTGCTGTCACCTTCGGCTGTCTGCTGGGATTACTCCCCATGTGGCAGCCTGTCGGAGCACTGATCGTATTTTTCCTGTTCTTCTCCGGTATTCTGCGCATCACCCCTCATCTGAAGAGAACTCTGGTGGTGTATTTCTGTACGCTGTGCAGCCTCCTGCACAGAGGACAGACATCGGTGCTGATCGGTTTTGCCATGATCACGGCAGTGGTATCGATCCGTATGTATCTGAGTACAGAGGAAAAAGAAAGAATGAAAGTGAGATTGTTATGGATGCATTGATCTTATCCTGCGGGACAGGAGGGGGACATAACTCTGCCGGAAAAGCGATCCTTCAGGAGCTGGAAAGACGGGGACATCACGCCGAGATGCTGAATCCCTATACATTGAGAAGCGAAAGGCTTTCCGAAAAAATTGACTCAACCTATATCTCTACGGTACAGCATGTGCCGGATGTGTTTGGCGCAGCATATAAACTGGGGGATCTCTACAGGCATTTGCCTTTTCGCTCCCCCGTTTACTCTGTCAACCGCGGGATGAATCATGTGATGGAGGAGTATTTCAGGGAAAATCCTGCCAATATCGTCATCATGCCTCATCTTTTCCCTGCGGAAATCATGACGAATATGAAACTCCACGGCAGCAGGATCCCGAAAACCATGTTCATTGCCACAGACTATGTGTGCATTCCCTTTACGGAAGAGACCATCTGTGATGCCTATGTGATTCCCGCAGAGGATCTGAGCCGGGATTTCACAGGCAGAGGGATCCCTAAGGGAAAGCTGTATCCTCTGGGAATCCCTGTCAACAGCAGCTTCACCCGGGGCGAGACCCGGGGGCAGGCACGAACTGCATTGGGGCTGGATCAGAGTAAAAAATATGTTCTGGTGGCCGGGGGCAGTATGGGAGGCGGCGGAATCGAGAAGGTGATCGACCGACTGATCGCCGATCTCTCCCGGCGGGAGGACATCGGACTGATTCTTCTCTGCGGCAGCAATGAAAAGCTCTTCGAGAAGCTGAGCAGGCAGGCACTGCCCGGTGTGACGGTTCTGAAATCTACCGACCGCATGGCAACCTATCTGCGGGCAAGTGATTTGTTTGTGACGAAACCCGGCGGCCTTTCCTCCACAGAGGCTGCAGTGTGCAATACACCCATTTTGCATATCGCGGCCATTCCCGGATGTGAAAGCTTCAATGCGGATTATTTCGGCGACCACGGTATGAGTGTATCCTGCGACCTGAAGGATAACCTTACCGGCAGAGTGCTGGAGCTTCTGGAGAATGCAAAACTGGCAGAAGAAATGATCGATTGTCAGAAGAAGACGATCCACCCAAATGCTGCAGCAGACATCTGTGATCTGGCGGAAGCCATGATTGGATGAGATCAGGAAGAGAGCGTGAAACATAGAGTTACATCAGAAAGAAAGTCGTGGTTATTTCGCGAAAGGTGATGGCGGTGGTATTCGAAATAAAAGATACTTCAAAAGTAAAACATTTATTCGAGGGTTGGCAGGAGACATTGATCTATTCATGCCTTGAAAAGGTGATGGGAAAGATATATGTTACAGATTTAGAAAACCCCGGATCTGCTTTTGCTTATGTAGGTTGTTTTGGTTTTCCGGCAGGAGAGCCCGATCGGGAACTCATCCTGAATAAACCTGACGGTTTTTCAATCATGGTACCTCAGAATGAAGCGTGGGCGAAACTGATTGAAGACTGTTTTCCTTCTGCAAAGCGGGTCGTCAGATATGCAATCAAAAAGGACACGGTTTTTGACAGGGAAGCTCTGCGGCGAAACTTAAGCCTCCTTCCGGAAGGATATGTGCTCCAACCCATTGATGCTGCAATCTATGACATGTGTTTTGATAAAGCAGAGACCAGGGATTTTGTCTCGGCCTTTGAGAGCAAAGAGCAGTACCTGGAGATCGGAAGAGGTATGGTCATCCTGAAAGATGGTCAGATCGTTGCCGGAGCTTCTTCCTATACACGCTATCGGGAAGGGATCGAAATCGAAGTAGATACCATAGAATCTGAAAGAAAAAAGCACCTGGCTACCGTTGTATGTTCTGCACTGATCTTAAAATGCCTGGAGGAAGGTCTCTATCCAAGCTGGGATGCCCAGAATATGCATTCTGTCCATTTGGCTGAAAAACTTGGCTATGAGCCGGATCATGAGTATGCAGCTTATGAGATTCTTTCAGAAAAGAGAACACTGCAGGATTTCAGCGTTTTATCTCTCGAGACGGCAGACCTGATTCTGAAGAAACCGATCTTCGAGGACTGGAAGGATATCTATCACAATCTCTGGCGTCATTCCGAGAGTGCCAGACACATGCTCTGGGAAGTGGTGGAGTCGGAACAGGCTGCAATGGAGAGAATGCGAAGGACCATCGATTTTCAGAAACGAAACAAGTATGCATTCCTCATCTATGAAAAGAAAACAAATCGGGCAATCGGCTTTGCGGGCATGAAGGAAGTGGAGCCGGGAGTGTATGAGGACACCGGTGTTGCGTTGGGACCCAAATATGTAGGGAAGGGCTATGGAACCCAGGTGTTAAATGCACTGGCAGAGGAGGCAGGGCGAGTTGGCGCCCGCAGGTTTATCGCGTCCTGCAGGAAGGCGAACATTGCCTCCCACAATCTGCAGGTGCGCTGCGGATTTGTGTTTTCCCGTGAGGAAGAGCGGATCGACCCCAGGGATGGTCAGCCTTATGTGCTGGAATTTTCTGAGAAACGGCTGTAGCCATTGGGCCATTAGGGACAGAAAAAAGCCGTTTTTCCCCGTCCCCGATGGCTTGTGGTATAGGCTCTATTTCGATTCCTGCATACATTCAAAATTAGTAATCTGTACGGGATATATTGTTTCGGAAGCTGTCATATATTGTTCAAATTCAATGACATCCATTCCGTTTGGAAGTACGCTTTTGTCCTGGTATCTTGTGTTTATGTATTTGCCGGCTAATTCCGTATAGTCAGCAATGTGAATATCAAATCGAAAAGGCACTTCATTTTCTATCATTTCGTACAGGAATGAATCAGAAACAGCACCGAATGAATCATTCGGACTTTCAATGTTCAGGTCTGTTATGTAGCCGTTTGTCCCGGCAAAAACACAGGAAGATAACCGGTCACATACATAATTGCCGAAGCAACGGATACGTATGTCATGGTCAGATTTGTTCTCTACATATAAGAAAGGTCTGCCATAAAGGGATTGATAGTTTTCATCATATATCACGTCAGTACCTATATATGTAATCGTAAGCTGTTCGGTATTCACAAGCACCTGTTCTCTTGGATCCTTTCTTTTCCTTTCATAGTTTTGTGCCAAATCATTTTCATCATAGAAATAAATATCCGTGATATTGCATTCAATAGGAATCTCCTCAGTATAGTTCTCGTCTGTTGCATATATGCGGTATCCCACCTTTGCCCATGTGATTGGGTCTCGATCAACTGTCAGATATTTCTGCTTGTCAGGATTAAAAATGTTATTATTGTTATTGATACATGCAATCTGTGTAGAGTGTGGATCAAGCATATAGGTATCACCGAAATACATACCAAAGTCAATGCTTTCATGATTCACGGTGAAGAAATTCAGATCAATCAAAACAATTCTGTCAGTTTTATTTTCCAGGTTAAGTTCCACGATACAATCTTCCGGACTCCAGAATTCTTCTTCTATCGGAAGCATTTCTTCTCTTGAATTGGGAATATATCCCTTATCATAAATCTTGTCCACGGTAACGGTTACATAATCATTCTCGATGATAACAGTGTTTATGCTGGTATAAGGAACGTTTTGCTCCTGTTTTTGTTCGAACTGATTTGTAAGTACAAAGCCTGTTACGCCACCGACTGCAACAGTTGTGACAACTACACCTGTTATGATTTGTGCCTTAGCGGTCTTGATCAGTCCTTTTATTCCAAGCCCGGATGCTTTTTTTACTGCAGACATTGCCGTACCTGATGCAACAGAAACAGAGCTTGTTGTACCGACAGAAGAAACTGTACCCGCGGCAGAACCGGCAGCAGCTCCCAAGGAAGAAAAAATACCACTGAATACATTTGGTATCACAACATTTTCTGCATCCGCAGTAAAGATAGCAGTGAGGAGAGAAACTGCACCGAAAGAATGTATTCTTACGCCGCCGGTACCCTCATATTCCTCCACCGCACGTTTTATCTTTCCGCGTGCACTGGACAGACGATAGGTTACGGTTCCTTCCGGGCAATTCATACATGATGCAATCTCTGAGACACTCATCTCGTCGTAGTAATACAAAAGGATCGTTTGATACTGTATTGGGGAAAGATTCTCCCGCATGATCTTCAAAACGATTTTTCTCTTTTCGATGTTTGTCACATAGTTCTCAGGCAGAAAATTTTCGTTTTCTTCTAATACATCGCGTTCAAACACATCTTCGCGAAACTCTTCCGGCATATATTTTGCCAGAAAGTCTTTACACTTATTTACCGCTATGCGATTTATCCATGCTGTAATCCGCTCCGGATTTTCGAGCTGCTGCATATGTGTGAAGGCTGTGATATAGGTGTCCTGCATGATATCCTGTGCATTTTGCTCATTCTTCAGAAAACTCATACAAGTATAATAAACTTGTCGATAAGTAGCCTGATAGATTGCCTCAAATGCCTGTTTGTCGCCGTTTATGACACGTGACACTAATTCATTCATGCTATCCATATAAAGACCATCCTTTATTGGTTCATATCCGTTGAATCTTCAGATTTGGCAGCATCCGATGTCGCTGCTTTGCTAAAAATCAAATTCCGTTACGGCTGGATTCGGCCCCAGGAATTCGACGTCACCGAATGCTTTTTTTCTCTCCGTAATCAACTCTGAAACGACATTATCACCGTATGTTTCACGATAATAATCTTCGAGACTACCGAATTCTATCGGATAATAGGAGATACTCATATTTGAACCAAACATGGTAGAATAACCATTTTGGGTGACGCATCCCGACTCAGCGAAATGAACGGAAATTCCAAAATCCTCAAATTGCCAGCCTATGATAAATGTATAGGTAGATGTATCATTCAAACTGTTGCCGGCCTTGTCAGGGTTCGTCATATTATAGATCAATGTCTTAACATCGGTGTCACTTGCAAAATATCTGAAATAGTTTGGAGCGCCATACATGCTGGTCAAAATGTCGAGGTAGATCTCCTGCTCTTTTAAGTCATTGGCCTTTTTTAATGCAATGAGATCTTTCTTGTCAAGACCGAAATGTGTATAGTTCAGATATGCAATTTCCAGAAAATATTGCTTCGCATCAAATACTTCTCCAACTGTCATACCTTTTGCATCAAAATACAGTGTAGGGTAGGTACTATCCTCTACTCGGAGAGAGATATTCTTTGCCGGTTCGTCTTTTGCGGCATCAATGGAATGAAATAAATTATTACAGTATGGCAGACTGCTCAGATTTTCGTTTGTTATCGGAAGAGGGATACCAAAAAAATCTGCACCCTCCGAAAGTGTGAGATATTCCAAATCTGAAAATTCGTGACACAATACCCACGGATATTGTGTAATGTCAACATCAGCAGCATGATCCTCCGCTGACACATCTGACGCTTCCGAAGAACTGACTGTCTCTGTTGCAGTAGTTTCGGCTATTTCCTGTGTTGTCGTCTTCTCCTCATTCTTGCCGCAGCCGACAAGCCCTATGAGTGTCATCGCAACTGCGATGGTACATGCTGTTTTTGTAAGTGTTTTTTTCTTCATTTTCTCCTCCTAAATCTGATGCATATCCATTATTATAATACTTTTTGTATAAAATGGATATTATTTTCACTATATAGACGGAATTAATTGTATTTCCATTGGGCTTTTTTCAAAAAAATTTGCCGACGTGTGACCACCGGAGGCGGTGTCTAAACGTTTTTCCCGTTCCGGATTGTTGAAGAAACGGGTAAATAATTGTTGAAATGTACTTCCATAGAATGGTATAGTGATAAATAGTATGAATTTTTGAGCAATACCATTACGATAAAGCAGGAGACGAAGCATGAGCCAACATAGAATCGGAAAAAAAGATTGTAATCCGGATACGATAACCAGAATTCTATACCTGTACTTAGTACAAAACCAGAGTGCTGCTACGATTTTGTACAATGAAGTAGGGATGACGGAGGCGGAGATCGGCAATCCCAAGATGGCATGGCATAAATTGAAGGCACAATATCAGTGGTTTGGATTTGCAAAAGCCTATAAATTTGCAGGACACACTCCGTATGAAACAATTGGGTATCAGGAGTTACGTCAATATGTCAATCGGTTTTGGAATAACCGTGCAACAGAGGCAGACCTGCTCCATTACTTCCCGCAGATTCGAGGTGCATTGGAAGAGGCGAAGAAAAAGGATCAGGAGATGGATTATTCCTCTTGGGAATCGTCCGGAACCGGGAAACCGGGAAAACTCAATCCGGATTATCATTTTACAAAGCATCGCGAGGCTTCAGAGGAAGAGATACCTTTCCGGGAACCGAAAGAGACTGTCAGAAGAACAAGAAGGACCTATTCGGCAAACGATGACACTGATTCCGGGACAACCAGTCCTGCTCCCACAGGCAGCACGGGATGTCTTTCGGGCTTCCTTGCAGTGTTGGCAGTGGTCTTCGTCGTAGTTTTCATTTTTAACCTGTTTGACGGGACCTCTGTGGGAAAGGTTGGCAAAAAAAGGTCCTCCTTCGGAAAAACCTACAATGTGGAGGTCTATGAATACAATGGTTGGCATCTGTTAGGAAATAAGTCTCTGGGGAAGCCTGTGGGTGTGAACATCGCTTATACGAATGGAATTCCTCAAAATTCCAAGTACGATCTCGCCGAATATAAGAAAGAGGAAAAAAACGGAGAGGGTGTATACTGTGACGGCAAGACACTGCGCATAGGAAACAGAAAGAATAACAGCTTTACAAAGTCCTGGTGTCTGGATGTGGCCGGAATCGATATCAAGCTGGCATATTACAAAAATAATGAGCCGACGGGAATCGGCCTGCATCGTATCAATGGCGTAACGCAGATTGTGAATTTTAGCAAGAAGGATAAAGTTATCGCCACCTATCGCGACGGAAAATGGATCAAACCGAATGACAAAGAGCTGAAGCTGAATAAAGATGGCGAGTATAAAAACATAAAGCTTACAGATGCTACCCACGCACAGGTGAATGGCATTGATTTTTGTCTTGATGAACGGAATGTATATTATCACTCGGTAACCTTTTGCTTCGATGGCGTGCGGAATATGTTCGAAGCGCAGTACAACAGTGAGAAAGAGGTAATACGGGTGGAGTATGCGGCCACACAGTATCTTCGAATGACGATTACGAAAGATGGACAGAAATCGGGGTACGAAGTGAAACCGCAGAAGGCTTACCAGTAAATAGAGAGCGCCGGGCCACCGGGGTCGGTGTTTTCCGGCTTTTTGTCTGTCCCCTTTGGCACACCCGGCTGTCCCACACTTTTGTGGGGCAGCTTTTTTCACGCAATTGATACAGCCTGTTCACACAAAAAACACATAATTGGTTTAATTTGTTATCAGAAAGAGGTGATGCTATGAGTCAAACAAAGAAAAGAGACGTGATAACAGACTCGCAACAGGCACGAAATATCAGGTATCGGCACGAGTGGAAGCATGAGATCAGTCTGTTTGACATGGTGGTGCTGCGTGGGAGACTTTCCGCAGTGATGGGGCAGGATCCTCACGCGGTGAACGGTCAGTATCTGATCCGCAGTCTGTACTTTGATACCCCGCAGGATAAGGCACTGCGGGAGAAGATGGACGGTGTGAATCGCCGGGAAAAATTCAGACTGCGATACTACAATGGGAATACGGACTACATAGTGCTGGAGAAGAAGAGCAAGATAGACGGTCTGTGCGGCAAGGAGCAGGTGCCCCTTGGTCTGGCGGATGTGGAACATATTCTGGCCAAGAGAGTGGACCGGCTGATGCTTCATGAGGAACCTCTGGTGCGGGAACTTGCGACAAAAATACGCCTGGAGGGACTGGAGGCCAGGACCATTGTGGACTATCGCAGAGAACCCTTTGTGTATGGACCGGGTAATGTGAGGGTGACTCTGGACTATGATATTCGAACCGGAAGGAATCCCGGTGATTTCCTGAATCCGGACAGCATCACCATCCCTGCCGGGGCAGCGCCCATCATCCTGGAGGTGAAGTGGGATGAATATCTCCCGGATGTGATTCGGGATGTCGTGCAGCTGAAAGGGTGTCACACATCGTCCTTTTCGAAATACGCAGCCTGCAGGCTCTCCGGATGATGGGATAGAACGCTGCCGGTGATATTAATGATCAAAACAGGAAAAGAATGGAGAAAAGAAAATGACTTTCAAGGATATTTTTAAATCAAGCTTTTTGGAGAATGTGGGCGCTGTGTCCATGTTGGATATGGCAGTGGCATTGGTGCTTGCCTTCGGGATCGGGCTGTTTATCTTTTTTGTATACAAGAAGACCTTTCAGGGCGTGATGTATTCCTCAGGCTTTGGAGTGACGTTAGTTGCATTGACGATGATCACGACGCTTGTGATTTTGGCGGTGACCTCCAATGTGGTTTTGTCCCTGGGTATGGTCGGTGCCCTGTCTATCGTCAGATTTCGTACCGCTATCAAGGAACCCCTGGATATTGCATTCCTGTTTTGGGCGATCGCGGCAGGAATCGTTCTGGCAGCAGGCTTACTGCCTCTCGCTGTCTTCGGAAGTCTTCTGATCGGCGGTGCATTGATCCTTCTGGCAAATCGGAAGACCTACTGTAATCCTTATCTGGTTGTATTGCGCTGCGAGGATCAAAATGCAGAGGAGAAAGCTTTTGATTTTCTGAAAGGACAGGTGAAAAAAAGCGTTGTCAAGAGCAAGACCGTGCAGAAGCAGGGGGTGGAACTGACCGTTGAGATCAGACTTCATGAGGACCGCACTGATTTTCTCAATGCACTGTCGCGGATGGAGGGAGTAGAGAGCGCCGTGATGGTGAGCTACAACGGTGAGTACCAGGGCTAGGAGGAGACAAATGTCAACCCATAAGTATTTTGATTGGTTTGTCGGTGTGGTCATGATCGTCTGTGTGCTGCTGACGGTCGCATTCCTGTTAGGAGGCGGACAGCAGGCAGAGCAGGTGAGTGAAAGCAGTCCCCTTGCCTATGAGTCCCGACTGTTCGATACGATGAAGGTGCATACCATTGAGATCAGGATGGATGACTGGGAAGGCTTTCTGGAGCAGTGTACCGATGAGGAATATCGTTTATGCTCTGTGGTTATCGATGGGGAGATCTTTTCCAATGTGGGAATTCGGGCGAAGGGTAACACCTCACTGACCCAGGTGGCAAGCTATGGCAACGATCGATACAGTTTGAAGATAGAATTTGATCATTATGACAGCACTCAAAATTATTACGGACTGGATAAGCTGTGTCTGAACAATCTCATTCAGGACAATACCTATATGAAGGATTATCTGACGTATCGCATGATGGATCTGTTCGGCGTGGACGCGCCTCTTTGCAGCTATGCCCAGATCAGCGTCAACGGTTCGGAATGGGGACTGTACCTGGCGGTGGAGGCCGTGGAGGAGTCCTTCCTGGTCAGAAATTACGGCAGTGATTACGGGGAATTGTACAAGCCCGACAGCAGCAGTATGGGTGGCGGCCGGGGAAACGGGGCGAAATTTGACGAGGAAGCCTGGCAGAATTGGCAGGAGGGTACCTCGGAGGACGATACTGCGGGGCAGCGCAGTGACGACAAGGACTTCGGACAGGGCAGACCCAACCGGGGACAGGGAGAGATGCCGGAAGGTGAGAACTTTAAGATGCCGGGTGGCGAGATGCCCCAGATGCCGGAAGGCGGATTCCCTCAGATGCCCGAAAGTGGATTCCCCCAGATGCCGGAGGGTGAAATGCCCAGGATGCCGGAGGGCGGAGTTCCCCAGATGCCGGAGAACGATCAGTTCAAGGAGTTTGGCAAGAATGGAAACCTCCCGGGAGGCATGGGAAGCAGTGATGTGTCCCTGATCTACACCGATGACGAGCTCTCCAGCTATGAGAACATCTGGGACAATGCCAAGACAGGGATCACCAAGTCGGATCAGAACAGACTGATTTCGTCCTTAAAGCAGCTGAATGCACAGGAGAATCTGGAGAGCGTGGTAGATATGGATGAGGTGCTGCGGTATTTTGTGGTCCACAATTTCGTCTGCAATTTCGACAGCTATACCGGCTCAATGATCCACAATTACTATCTGTATGAGAAGGATGGGATGCTGGGAATGATTCCCTGGGACTACAATCTGGCATTCGGGTCCTTCCAGGGTGGACAGGATGCGGCCTCACTGGTGAATTTCCCCATCGACAGTCCGGTATCCGGCGGAACTTTGGAATCCAGACCCATGGTCAGCTGGATCTTCTCCGACGAAGCGTATACGGAAAGCTACCATGATCTTTTCGCACAGTTTCTGCAGCAGTTCTCCGGTGAAGAGGGGCTGGCGGCGGAAATCGACAGGGTGTCTGGTATGATCGCTCCTTACGTGGAGAAGGATCCTACCAAATTCTGTACCTATGATCAGTTTATCGCCGGTGTGGAGGCGCTGAAAACCTTCTGTTCTCTCCGAATGGAGAGTATAAAGGGACAGCTTTCCGGGGCGATTCCCTCCACATCAGAAGGGCAGCAGGCGGATAGCAGGACGTTGATCCCCACGGGCGATCTGAATCTGAATGACACCGGTTCCATGGGAATGGGCAGAGGAGGAATGAATCAGAATGGCTTCTCCAATGGAGGGAGAGACCGGGGAAACCTACGCGGAAATACCCAGCCTTCAGAAAACAGGGAATAAGCTATGATTGAGAAAACGTGTCAGGGCACATTGCCCGGCACGTTTTTTTACCTGTTTCTACAAAAAAAGTATTTTGTAGTATACACAGGATAGGCTTTTATGATAAAATAATATGGAATATATCTTTCCTGAGTGGAAGGTTTGACGGATAGAGTGCGGCAAGGCAGTTTGAAGTGTTTGTCTTGGCATGCAGAACAGATATGGAGGGGATTTCTATGGGTATTCGGAAGAAATGGATCGGCAAAACGGCAGTGCTTTGTATGATTGCTTTTGCATTGACTGCGTGTAAGGGAAAGGAACCGGAGCCGTCCCAGTCAACCGGGAACGATGTGGTGCAGCAGCCCTCAGAGAGTCTGCCGGTTTCCGAAGAAGGTTCTTCAGAGGAGGGAACGATGGAGGAGGCTGCAGGTTCTTATGAGAGCGTGATGGATGTGATCTGCGGTGCCAGCGGAATTGTTACTGCAAAGGATGGTTCCCTTTTGGTGACGGACACCTACAATAAGGTGATCTGGCAGGTGAAACCATCTGACGGTGTCTGCAGTGTCTATGCCGGAGGAGAGACAGTGGCTGACCTCTACGGAGAGCCCGTGGGAGGCTATAATGATGCCGCGCTTGAGTCGAGCTACTTCAAATCCCCCTGGGCTATTGCTCCTTTTTTGGATGGGTATGCTGTCTCTGATTCTCAGAACAATGCCATCCGTCTCATCTCTAAGGAGAAGGTTCAGACGGTCAACGGCAGTACTACAGAGAGACTGGTGATCAAGAATATGGGAGTGGTGTTTGACAATCCTACCGGTCTGGCGGCAGATGAGGAGGGGAATCTGTATGTATCGGATACCTCCAACGGTGCGGTGCGCAGGATCAGCAGCGAGGGTAAGGTCACCACAGTTGCAAAGGACCTGGAGGATCCCATGGGACTTTGCTGGAAGAACGGTGTGCTGTATATTGCAGAGACCGGTCAGAATCGAATCTTAAAGCTTCAGAGCGGAAAGCTGGAGGCTGTAGCCGGAAGCGGAGTGACCGGTTATGTAGACGGCTCTGTGGAGCAGGCAGTATTTGCATCACCCCAGGCCATTGCCGTGGCAGATGACGGCACGATCTATGTCTCCGATACAGGCAACAGTGCAGTGCGAAAGATTAAGGATGGTCAGGTTACCACACTTTTGGCAAGAGACAGAACTTCCCTATTCAATAGTCCCCTCTCGCCTGTGGGACTGTTGGTAGTAGGAGAGGATCTCTATATTTGTGACAATTTCGCCAGAAAGGTTTTGCGGGTAGACAGATGAGCAGGCGTTTGAAGGATGTTCTCCTGGCGTTTGCGGGAGCTTTGATCCTGACGGTGCCGATGGCGTTAGGACTTTTGAACCAATGGGACCTGAACGCATCGGATGCCATGTATCAGACAGCTGCAGCACTGGATGAGGATATCGTCATTGTTGGAATTGACCAGCGTTCCATGGAAGAGATCGGCCCTTATGATGAATGGGGGCGGGATATCATTACCATGGTATTGGAAAGTCTGAACGAGAGCGATGACTGCCACCCCGCAGCCATCGGTTTGGATGTGCTGTACATAGGGGAGCGGGAGGAAGAGATCGATGCCTGGCTGGTGGAGACTGCAGGGACCTACGGCAATGTAGTGACAGCCTCAGCGGCACAGTTTGGCAATCAGCTGGTGGAACAGGGGGCCAATGATTACCGCCTGGACACCTTTTCCATCCTGACCTATGAGCAGCCCTTTGAGGCACTTCGTGAGGTGACCACACCGGCCCATATCAATGTGATGTTGGACGAGGATGGAATCTTGCGGCATCATCTGCTGCAGATCACTTTGCCTGACGGCGAGACCGTTCCTTCCTTTGCATTGGCACTGGCCAATCAGTATCGTGCCTCCAGAGGAGAGGATCCGGTGACACTGCCGCCCACAACCTCCAGAGGATTCTGGTATCTGCCCTATAGCGGTGAGCCGGAGGATTATGAGGTGGTCTCGGTAGTGGATGTCATCACAGGCGAGAGATCCGCCGAGGATTTCGCGGGCAGGATCGTACTGATCGGACCTTATGCATACGGTCTGCAGGACGGATATTTTACCTCCATTGAGCATGGAAAGCAGATGTATGGCGTGGAGGTGCATGCCAATGCGATCACAGCTCTTCTGCAGGGAAATTTTCCGCAGGAGGTTGCCGGATGGATACAGGCCGGATTGTTGTTTGCAGTATTATTTTTCAGCTTTTTCGCGTTCCGAAACAGACGGGTGTCCGTTGCCCTGGCGGTGTGGATCGCACTGTCAGGAGGCTGGCTGCTTCTCTGTAAGTTGTTGTTTGCACAGGGGTTCATCTTCCACGTGCTGTGGATTCCGGTGGGAGTCACTGTCCTTTTCGTAGGCTGTATCGCCTTCAACTATATTCAGGCGGCAATAGAGAAGCGGCGGGTGACCAACACCTTTCAGCGCTATGTGGATCCCTCTGTCATCCGGGAGCTTTTAAAGGAGGGTTCCGATGCGGTGGATCTGGGCGGCAAGCTGACGGATATCGCAGTGCTCTTCGTAGATATCAGAGGGTTTACGACCATGAGTGAAGTGCTTCCTGCTCCCCAGGTGGTGGAGATCCTGAACCAGTACCTGACTCTGACGACCAAGTGCATCATGGACAATCACGGGACCTTGGATAAGTTCGTGGGAGACTGTACCATGGCGATGTGGAACGCCCCGCTGCCCCAGGAGGATTACGTGATGAACGCCTGCAAGGCGGCGATGGCCATGGTGGAGGGCTCCAAGCCCCTGACCGAGAAGCTTCAGAAGGAGTTCGGAAGGACGGTGTCCTTTGGCGTGGGTGTCAATGTGGGACCTGCCGTTGTGGGAAATATCGGTGCTCCCATGCGGATGGACTACACTGCCATCGGCGATACGGTGAATACCGCCGCCAGGCTGGAGGCTAATGCGCCCGGGGGAAGCATTTACATATCCAGAGCTGTGGCGGATGTTCTGGGGGACCGGATCCGCACTACTTCTCTGGGAGATTCCGTCAGGCTGAAGGGCAAGAAGGAAGGCTTTGAGGTATTAATACTGGAAGAAATCGTAGAATGAATTGATAGATAGTAATTGGGAGGAATTTGTATGCGGAACACAACGAAGCGTTTTTGGATGCGGATAGTTGGTTTTTGTCTTGTGCTGTTGTTGGGTTCGTCCACGGCGTTATCTGTCCGGGCGGCAGGCGACAAGGACAGCAAGTCAGATGGGACGAAGATCGAATCCGAGACTGCAACCAGCATTCGCCTGATGAAGACGGAAGGAACGGTTGCTGTTGAAAAATCATCCGGTAAGAGCGTGAAGCTGATCAAGAACATGAAGCTTTTTGACGGCTACCGTGTCTCTACGGAAGAGAAAAGCTACGCCTGGGAAGAACTGGATAAGACGAAGCTGATCAAGGAGGATGCCCTCAGTGAGGTGGAGATCCGAAAGAGCGGCAAGGTTCTGGAGGTTCTCTTAAACTCCGGCAATCTGTACTTCAACGTCACCGAGAAGCTGGATGAGGATGAGACCATGAATATCTGCACTTCCTCCATGATTGCCGGCATCCGCGGTACCAGCGGCTGGGTGGAGGCAATAGATTCGAGACATTCCCGTATTACTATATTGGATGGACGTGTGGAGTGCACCGTAACCGATCCGGTCACCGGTCAGATGAAAACTGCCACAATCACTGCCGGCCAGAGGGCAGATTTGTATGTAGATAGGGAAGGAAAAAAGGGAGAAAAGTGTGATATTCAGCTGGGGCAATTTGCCGAAAAGGATGTCCCCGGATTTGTAGCGGTGGAGCTTGCCGGGAATAAGCAGCACTGCGAGAAGATCTATTCCGCTTCCGGTATCGACCTGCGGAATCTGACCAAGCAGGAGGCAGCCGCCAGATTGCAGGAGGATCAGGAGATCGTTGCGGAAAAACAGCGCGAGATCGAGAATCAGATCGCACAGCAGGAGAACAATATTTCCAAGGACCCTGTGTGGGAGAGAGAGATCACCCCTGTGAAGAAGCCCTCCCAGCCGCAGAACCAGACGCCTGCGCAGACTGAGCCGGAGAGTCCCGCTCCTTCTGTTCCGGAGACTCCTGCCAACCCTTCCGTGCCTGCCACCCCGTCTACGCCCGACGCTGCACAGGTGAGCGTGACGGATCCGGATGGAATATCGGGTATTCTTGCCACGGGGCAGGATGTTGTGGTAAGCCCGGATTCGACCAGCAATATTTATCAGATCGATTCTGATCTGCATATTCCTTCCGGTACCACGCTGACTGTGGACTCCGGCGTGACCATGATCGTTGGTTCCGCTGCCACCGTGACGGTAGACGGAACGCTGCTTGCAAAGGGGGATGCAGAAAACGAGGGCAAGATCATCGTAAACAGCAGTGAATCCTTCCATATTACCGGTGCCATGACGAACAGAGGAACCATTGTGAATCAGGCAAGCGGTCTGATCGAAGCGGCAGAGGGTATCGACAATTACGGAGCGATCTCCTGTGACGGAACCTCCACGTTGTACTCCTCCTCCGCAGACGGAACTGTGCGCATGCGGGGAACGGCTTCCACCCTGGTGGTTGCAGGCGGAGATATCACAAATAAAGGAACCGGCGCAGCCCTTGCGCTGGATGAGGCCAGCCAGATCGGCAATATTACTTTTACCACCGATACACTGCTGCAGTCCGTGACTGCGAACGTGCTGACGGTAGGAGGACAAAAGCTTGACGTTGACAGCTATGAGGTAACCTTTGACAGCGCCAGCAATCTCTATCAGTTCAAGATCGATGTCAAGACCGTTACCTTTGACGGCGGAGAAGGCAGTACGGTAAAACAGGTGAAGGTGATCACCGGCTTTGCTGTGGGCAGCGGTGTGCCGGCTCTGACCCGTGAAGGATACGAACTGACCGGCTGGAACACTGCCTCTGACGGCAGCGGAGAAAGCTTTACAGCGCAGACGGTTGTGACGGAAGATCTGACGGTGTACGCGCAGTGGAGCAGCAACGAGACGATCCACACAGTAACGCTGGATCCAAACGGCGGAACGCTGCAGACCGGTAATCTTCTTGAGACTGTGCACAACGGAACCGTTGAACTGCCGGTACCTCTTGCACCTGAGAACTATGCATTCTATGGATGGTTTACCGCAAAGGACAGCACCGGCGTGAAGGTGACAGGTGCGGAACCGATTACCGCCGATGTGACATATTATGCGAGATGGGTGCCTGCTTCCACAGCTCTTCAGGTGGATTTCTGTATCCCCGGTGAAGTGGAAACTGTATTGGAGACACAGTATGTGGTATCCGGAGGAACTGCTGTACAGCCTGCGGATCCCGAGAAGGAGGGCTATACCTTTGAGGGATGGTATCAGGACAGCACCCTGGAGAAGGCTTATCTCTTTGATACGCCTGTGACAGAGAGTATTCGTTTATATGCGAAATTTACCATCAACAGTTACAATGTAAGCTTTGAATCCTTCAATGGTGCTGAGCCTTATATTGTTTCTGTCTGGTATGGCTATACGGTAACGGCACCTGAGACCGATCCGGTGAAGGAGGGCTATACCTTCGTCGGTTGGTATGAGGATGAGACCTGCACGAAGTCCTATGACTTTTACACAGCTGTGACAG
>JBJENO010000017.1:77639-83839 GCA_051880235.1 Acetatifactor sp.
GCACTGGAGAAGGAGGGCTATACCTTTACCGGCTGGTATGAGGATGAGACCTGCACGAAGTCCTATGACTTTTACACAGCTGTGACAGAGAATCTCACCATCTATGCGGGATGGGAGCTGAATGTCTACACTGTGACACTGGATGCGGCAGGCGGCATCATGACCATCGATGGCGCAGCAGGCCTGCAGAAGGCAAGCCTGAACGTAAACCATGGGGAGACGGCGGCACTGCCGGAGCCTGAGCAAACAGGCTATACCTTTGTGGGCTGGTACGAGATAGATGCTTCGGATCCTGCGAATGTCATTGAGACCGAGTATACCTCCAAGAGTGTGATCACGGGAGACCTGAACCTGACGGCCAAGTGGGAGATCAACCTTTATCTGGTGACCTTCGAGCACGGCAACGGGGAGGAACCTACAGTCACCGAGGTGGAATATCTTCAGACGGCAACGGAGCCTGATCTGGCACTGGAGAAGGAGGGCTATACCTTTACCGGCTGGTATGAGGATGAGACCTGCAAGGTGCCCTATGACTTTGAAAAAGCTGTGACAGAGAATCTCACCATCTATGCGGGATGGGAGCTGAATGTCTACACCGTGTCGCTGGATGCGGCAGGCGGCATTATGACCATCGATGGCGCAGAAGGCCTGAAGGAGGCAAGCCTGAACGTAAACCATGGGGAGACGGCGGCACTGCCGGAGCCTGAGCAAACAGGCTATACCTTCCTGGGCTGGTACGAGATAGATGCTTCCAATCCTGACGCAGTGATTGAGACCGAGTATACCTCCAAGAGTGTGATCACGGGGGACCTGAACCTGACGGCAAAGTGGGAGATCAAACGCTATACCGTAACACTTGATCCCCAAAATGGAGAGAATGCCATGGCGATGTACTTAGAGCATGGCAGTGTCGTAATGATGCCGGAGGGATGGCCGACTCTCAGCGACAGCTGTGACCTGGAGGGCTGGTACTATGAGGATACCTATGAGACAGCTTATGTTGAAGAGGAAGTGACGAAGGATCTGACGCTCTATGCAAAGTGGGTCTGCAATGTGGAATTGAATCTGGGTCCCGGTTATGTGGAGCTGGACGGAGAAATGCTGGAGGGATCGGTTGTCATTTCGGTACCTGTGGGAGAAACTCCCGAGCTTCCTAACCCGATGGTGGATTCGGAAGGTTACATCTTCGAGGGCTGGTATCTGGATGAGGCGTACGAGCAGCCTTACGAGGAAGGCCCCGTCTCAGAGCATATGACACTGTACTCAAAGTGGACAGTAGTTGAATTATAATCCTGGTTTCTGACATAGAAAATTCGAGAGAGGTGTGACGAAATTGTCACGCCTCTCTTGTGTTTCTTTCCATTTTATGGCATACTGTATTACAAATTGCGTGTTTTTGAATCCGACTGCAGCATTTTCGCACATCCGTTATGCCGCAAGAGGTCAGATTCATAAAAACGCCCAAAAAAGGGGAAAGAAAATGGTATACAACAACGTTTTGGAGGCAATCGGACATACGCCCATGATTGCACTGCAGCATATGGTGGATGAGGACAGCGCAAGAGTGCTGGTGAAATACGAAGGTCTCAATGTGGGAGGTTCGGTGAAGACCCGTACCGCTTTCAATATGATCAGTAAAGCGGAGGCAGACGGGATCTTAAAACCGGACTCCATCATTGTGGAGCCCACCAGCGGCAACCAGGGAATCGGTCTGGCGTTAGTAGGAGCAGTCAAGGGCTACGAGACAGTGATCATCATGCCCGATTCCGTGAGCCAGGAGAGGAGACTTCTGGTGGAGCACTATGGTGCGAAGGTGATTCTGGTGCATGATGCCGGCAACATCGGTGACTGTATCGACGAGTGCATGCAGATGGCAGCCCGAATGGCTGCGGAGAACCCAAAAGTGTTCGTCCCCCAGCAGTTTGAAAATGAGGCCAATCCCATGGTCCACAGACACCACACCGGACTGGAGATTTTAGAGCAGGTGGCAGGTCCTATCGACGGCTTCTGCTCCGGTATCGGTACCGGCGGCACCATCACCGGTATCGGTGAGACCTTGAAGGCGCTGAACCCTCAGATCGAGATCTGGGCAGTGGAGCCGGAGAACGCTGCAGTGTTAGCAGGCGGAACGGTGGGAACCCATATCCAGATGGGCATCGGAGACGGTCTGGTACCCAAGGTGTTGAACCAGCAGATCTATGACCACATCTTCATTGTCACCGATGAGGTGGCACTGCAGACTGCCAAGGATCTTGCCCGCAAAGAGGGCCTGATGTGCGGTATCTCCAGCGGAACCAATGTGGCGGCAGCACTGGCCCTGGCGAAAAAGCTTGGCAAGGGCAAGACCGTAGTCACCATTCTGCCGGATACGGCTGAGAGATATTTCTCGACCCCGCTGTTCGAATAGGAGAAAATGCTTCATTACACTGCCGCTTTCCTGTAAAAAAGTCTTGACAGGGAATCCCCGGTGGAGTAGTATGATAAAAACAAGTTCATAGAAGAACAAAACCGTAGATGTGGAGATAAAAACAGTTCGTGACTTAAGTCACGAGGGCACTTACAGAGAGACCGGATGCTGAGAAAGGTCAGATCGTCAGCTGTTAAATGGACCACGGAGGGCGCAGGGAAAGAGGTGACTCGAGTATTCTGCGACGTCAGGCACACGTCAGTTGCCGGGGATATGCTGGTATCCTGACAGAGAGCACCTGTTACAGGTGAAGCAAGGTGGCACCGCGGAGTAGATATTTTTACCCGTCCTTGACAGAAATGGCTATTTCTGTCTTGGACGGGATTTTTGTTCCTTTCGGAAATAGTGTTCCCGACAAGACATACAGGTCTTAAGGCAAGGGAGCACAATTTCGAAAATATTAGTTTCTTAAGGAGGAAAAACAGATGAAAGTACAGCCTTCATTGAAGGAATGCAAGCAATTGATGGAAAAGGAGTGCGTAGGCGTAATACCGATCAGCACGGAGATCTATGCCGACACTTGTACGCCGGTGGAGGTACTGCGCATCCTGAAAAATGTCAGCAGTCATGTGTATCTGCTGGAGAGTGCGGAGGCCGATAAACGATGGGGAAGATACTCCTTCCTGGGGTATGATCCTCTGTTGGAGATCACAGGCTATAACGGAACAGTCACCATCAAGACCCCGCTTACTACCCAGACCACTCGAGAAGATATTCGCAGCAGGATCCGCAGTATCATCGAGGAAAACAAGAGTCCCAAGTTTGACTACCTGCCATCCTTTACCGGCGGACTGGTGGGATATTTCTCTTATGACTACATCAAGTACAGTGAGCCTACTCTTCAGCTGGACGCGGAAGATGAGGATGGCTTTCAGGATGCCAACCTGATGCTGTTTCACAAGGTGGTAGCCTTCGACAACTACAGACAGAAGATCGTCCTGATCGTCAACATCAAGACCGATGACTTGGAGGCAAACTACAACAAGGCAGTTCTGGAGCTGGAGGCCATGAAGCAACTGATCCGCAAGGGAGAGAAGGCCTCTGAAGTACCTTTACGTCTGAAGACTGATTTTCAGCCTCTCTTCCGGGAGGAGGAGTACTGCCGCATGGTAGAACGGGGAAAGCATTACATCAAGGAGGGGGATATTTTCCAGGTGGTGTTGTCCAACCGACTGGAGGCGGAGATGGAGGGAAGCCTCTTAGACGCCTACAGAGTGCTTCGAACCCTGAATCCCTCCCCGTATATGTTCTATTTCTCCGGCTCTGACGGAGAGATCGCCGGTGCCAGTCCGGAGACGCTGGTGAAGCTGGAGCAGGACAAGCTCTACACCTTCCCGCTGGCCGGTACCAGACCAAGAGGAGCTACACTTAAGGAGGATGCGAGACTGGAGACGGAGCTTTTAGCCGACGAGAAGGAGCGGGCAGAACACAATATGCTGGTGGATCTGGGGCGAAACGACATCGGTAAAATCAGCCGGATCGGAACGGTTCAGGTAGAAAAATATATGTCTATCGAGCGGTATTCCCATGTGATGCACATCGGTTCCACGGTCAGCGGAATCATTCGAGAAGATAAGGATGCACTGGATGCGGTGGATGCCATTCTGCCGGCGGGAACGCTCTCCGGAGCCCCCAAGCTGCGGGCCTGTGAGATCATCAACGAACTGGAGAACAATAAGCGGGGCATCTACGGCGGAGCCATCGGTTACATTTCTTTTACCGGCAATCTGGATACCTGCATTGCCATCAGACTGGCCTTTACCAAGAACGGAAAGGTCTTCATTCGGTCCGGTGCGGGAATCGTGGCGGACAGTGTGCCGGAGAAGGAGTACCGGGAGTGTATTCAGAAGGCGGCAGCAGTGAAGAATGCCATCCTGACAGCCCAGGAAGGCATGGAGTAGGAGGAGCGTATGGTACTGTTAATCGACAATTATGATAGTTTTTCTTATAATGTATACCAGTTGACGGCATCTATCGAGCCGGATGTGCGGGTGATTCGAAACGACGAGCTGACTGTGGAGGAAATCGAGGCACTGGCTCCAACACATATCATTCTGTCACCCGGACCGGGGAAACCATCCGACGCGGGAATCTGCGAGGATGTGATCCGTTACTTCGGCGGAAAAGTACCGATCCTTGGTATCTGTCTGGGACACCAGGCTATCTGCGAGGTATTTGGGGCAACGGTCACCTACGCAAAGCAGTTGATGCATGGCAAGCAGTCCGTGGCGAAGCTGGACACAGACAGCGTGCTGTTTCGGGGGATGGATCAGGAGATCACCGTGGCAAGATACCACTCGCTGGCAGCAGATCCGGCTACCATGCCGGACTGCCTGAGAGTGACTGCTGCTACCTGCGACGGCGAGGTGATGGCGGTGGAACACAGAGAGTATCCTGTTTACGGGGTTCAGTTCCACCCGGAATCGGTGCTGACGCCGGGGGGAAAACAGATCATGGAGAATTTCCTGCTTGCCGGAAGCCTCAAATAAGAGGGGGTTCCAGAGAAAAAAAGAGCTATTACTCACAGATAATTTCCTATCTGTTGAGTAGTAGCTCTTTTTTTATCCAAATTGTGAAATGAAGCATAGGGAAGGCGTAAGTATCAATTCAAGTCAGATCATGGTTTTACATACTCAAGAATATCCGTAACGGAGCAGTCGAGAACGAAACATAAAGTATCTAACGTCTTTGTGGTAATCGCTTCTCCCTTCTTCATTCGATGGAGGGTGTTGGCAGATATTCCATGCTTAAAGATCAATTCGTATTCCGTCATGTTTTTCTGAAACAGTGTGTTATAAAACGGCCTATAGGAAATCATGGTTTGTACCAGCCTTTCCCCATAAAAATAACATACTTAATTTGTTGACTATACTCAATATATTGAGTATAATGACATATACGTACAGATAAGTGCAGATGAACACAGAAGACAATGGAGGAACGATTTAGATGCATGCGAAGATTATGTCTCAGGAAACAAAGGAACGAAGTGATACAAAAAATTATTATAAATATGCACTGGCAGCCTTTTTAGCAGCTATCATCTTTGTCATATTCTATAAATACAGTCTGAATCAGCTGCGAATGGAGGGATTAACCGATTTAAAGGAGCATACTCTTCATGCTCAAAATATTTATATGAATAGATTGAAAGAAGCATGGTTAAAACGACCTTATCTGTTATGGCATCTCTGCGCAAAATGTTGTATAAAGTTTCTGGCAATGCCGGTCGAAGAAGCGGCAGCGTTTTGCTGTGCGGGCTTTGCCGTCCTAACCTATTTCCTAACCTTCTATATGCTGAATTGTACAACGTCCAAAGTATCGGGCTGCGATACGGGAATGGTATCTGCGTGTGCAGCCGGTGCATTGGGACTGGTACAGCCCATGTATGTTTACTGGTTTAACAACTATCAGTATGAGGGACAGTTTTCCATCAATCCGATTTTTAACCCTACACATATGGCAGTGAAGCCGATTGGACTGCTCTGCTTTATGCTCGGTGTTGATTTGATCCGCAGCTATATAGGGGAGGACAGACTTTATTTTTCGAATCGTTTTCGTTCGAAATGGCTTTTTGTTTTTTTCTCCGCAGCATTGTTTTTATCTACATTCACCAAGCCCACTTTCATGTATATTTCCCGTCTTTCTGCGAAAGACACCAATGCGTCATGAAACTGGGTGCATTGATCTTTCGCTATCTAATCTGTCTTCCTTCTGATATTATCTTCTTATA